>NZ_JBSXNT010000025.1:0-149698 GCF_056857775.1 Alterinioella sp. B-7 | reverse complement strand
CGCATTCATCGCTGGACGGGAAGACACCCGATCAGGCATATCACATCACGCCGCGACAAATCCCGGTCGCGGCATAACCGAGCGGGAAATCCACTTACGAAACGGCTCGAAACTGTTCAGACAAACCAAGCCACCTCTGTCGCGATGTGGCAAGGCCGCGATCCTGCCGCCAACCGTCGCCGTGCCGTGGGCCTCCAACTCCTGCGCCAGAACACCGGCGAGCCATTTGACGACCGAGCTCTTGCCGCACCCCGATGGTCCGATCAGACATGTCAGGCCGCCGGTGGTCAGATCGAGCGCGAGATCCTCGACCAGCGGCTCGGTCCCGGCCCGGATCGTGAGGCCTCGCACCTCAAGCATCGGTGACCCTCCGATACCGACGGCTCGTCGCGCGCTCGACGCCCTGGATCACCGCCAGCAGCGCGAGCGTGAGACAGGCCGACACGACCACCGCCGACAGAACCAAGTCCGCCCGAAAGTTGTTCTTTGCCGACAGGATGTAGATGCCAAGACCCTGCCGCGCGCCCGCATATTCGGCAAGGATCGTTGCCACAATCGCGTAGGTCGCCGATATCCGCAGACCGGCGAAGAAATTCGCCCGGGCCGAAGGCAGCGTGGCACGGTGAAAGACAACCCACCGTGTGGCGCCCATCGAGACAAGCTGATCACGAATGGCACCCGCCAGGCTCGCATAGCCGGACATCAGGCTGACAACCATCGGAAAGAAGGTGACGAGAATCACCAGCAGCACCTTCGGCAACAGCCCGAAACCGAACCAGAGCACCATGAGGGGGGCCAGCGCCACGATGGGCACGGTCTGGCTGGCGACGAGAAGCGGCAACATGCCCCGGCGAAGCCATCCGGAAAAGTGAAGCAGGATGGACACCGCGAAGGCGAAGATCACCGACAGGCTGAACCCCACGCCTGCGACGCCGAGCGTCGCCAGTGCGTGCCGCCCGATCTCGGATCGCTCGACCCACAGGCCGTTCATGACGTCGCTCGGCGCGGGAAGCACCAGGGAAGAGGCATCCGTCAGGGACACGTAGCCTTCCCACCCGCCGAGAAAGACGGAGATCAGCACGAAGGCCGGAGATATATATCGCAAATACACCATGACGCACCGGATCGCGGACAGGCAGCGCCCCCGCTTGCCGCAATCTCAGCCGAGGCTCGGGCTGTTGGCCGACGCCGTCAGGTCGATGGTGACGTGACCTTCTGCAGGGCCGAAGCGCAGAAACGTTTGGCGCAGCGTCTCGAACACCGCCCCTGCGTCACCGCGCAAGCGCGTGCAAAAATTCTTCGATTTCAGGAATGTGCCGCTGGTCTTCAGAAAACCGATGCAGCCATAGATTTCGTCCATATGGCCCCCCGTGCCCATCACGTAGAGCGAGAACTGCACGTCGATGCCGACCCCCAGATCGGGCGCATCCTTCACGGCTCGGGCTGCCAGCTGCTGCCGTTCCGCCAGGGATTGGTCCTGGGCCCGGTCCAGCGCGTCGCACCGGCAGTTGGGATCGTCCGGCTCGCCCGGACAACCGCGCGACAGGGTCACGTGCATGGTCACATGCTCAGGGCCCTTGGCGGCAGCCGCGAACAGATCGCGGATCGCGTCGAACAACGGCTCCGGCGCGCCGACCATGAGCGTCGACATATCGTCGGTCTCGATCCTCAGGTCGTCATGGTAGGGGGAGAGGGCGTCGAGCCCTGCAGAAATGACATCCACGAAATCGGACGTCATCGGATACAACGACACTTGCGCGCCTATGAACATGGTAGCACCTCGCTCCGCTGGCATTATCCAGATCAGCTGTGAAGGGTTCACGCTCATCGCGCATCTCAGCTCCTGTCGGAGCACCCCCGGTTATGTGCCGGCACCATCTTTCACCCGGTTGATCATGTCAACCCGGGCCATGGATGCGGTTCGGTCCACCAATCGTGGATCGTGCCGAAGTCGCTCAGGATTGCACAGGTGATGAACCGTTTCCGCGAAGCGGCGAGTCTCTGCTGGATGTAAGGCAGCAGTAGCAAGCGTGGAGCAGCAGCGATGTTACCGGCGTGCAGATGTGCAGAAGCCATCATTCTGGTCGCAGGAGGATGCGCGGGAGTTGGAGTGCTTGCCTCCCAGCACTTGCAGTGTGCCGACTGCAGCTGTGCTATGCTATTTTGACCCTCGCCGGACGACGCCTCCGTCTTGCGTTGTAATTCAGGATTTGATCAGAATCCCCGAAGTGTCACATGCCTTGAGACGGCTTCTGTCCAACCGACGTTCCATTACCGTAGAGAAGCACGAGAAGCATCATGTGAGGAATGGCAAAGCGTTCATTGAACTAGGAACGGACAGGTCGCCGGATCCCTTGGAGTGACCTTGCCCGCGTTTTACCCGACACTCAGGCGGTTGCGGTATGGGCTGCTATGAACTCGCGAGGTGAGCGTATCTTCAGCTCCGAGTGCGGGTGGTTTTCATTGTAGTTTTCGAACCACCCGGCAATCAATCCAAGGACGGTCGCGGCGGCCGCATCATGCGCGCCGCCGGAAGTGTCGTTGCGCTTGATCAGCTGGCGAACGTCAACAGTTCTGTCTTTTTGGATGGATCATTCAATCCTGACCGGGAACCAGTGTATCGCCGACGATCTCCTCCATGAAGTGGGTCACCAAGCCAATTCTGCCCTGGACGTCCGCCTTGCGAAAGACGGCAGCGCTTTGCGATTTGACGGTGCCCTCGCTCTTGCCTGTCATTTCGGCAATTTCGGCATTCGAGAACCCCTTGATGGCAAGCAGGGCAACTTCCCGTTCGGCGCGGCTCAACTCCCATCGGTCGAATTCGGCCTCGGCCAGAGTCTGAAATGCACCGCGCGCGATCATCAGGGCTTGCTCTGCCACTGCAGCTCTTTTGAGAAGCCGACGGATCATCACGATGTTGATGGCGATGCTCAGGATCAGAGCCAGGACGGCGAACAGTTCGAAGAGTTCCCGGACGCTGTAGCCTACCGGTTGCGTCAAGATGGTCGAGACGTCGAAGGCGATGAACCCGAGGAAGAGGACTGCAAAGGTCACCTGCACTGCGATGGTGAGCAGTAGCACCAGTGAGCCATTGATGTTTCGGGGCATGTTTGCGCGTCCTCCGGTGTGACCGGGGCGGGCAAGAGGGCCCGCCCCGATCAACATTGATATCTGAGCTTAGTTCCCGATCCCGAGACCACCGTCAACGCCGATGTCGGCCCCGATGCCGTCACCGACAGGATCGACATCCACGTCAACGCCCAGGCTGGCATTGCCGCCGATCGAACCGGTCCCGGCTGGACCAGCGGTTCCGGCATTTGTAGCGCCGGAGGTATCCGCGAAGACCCGGATCACGGCATCGCTGAGAATTTCGCCGGTCGACTGGTGCAATACGATCTCCCGCAAATGCGTCGCGGCTTCGGCCTCCAGACGCACCCGGCCAAGCAGGGTGCGTGACCGGGACACGATAGTGTATCCGCGCGCCTCAAGCTCGGCGATGACAGCCAGTTCCCCGCGAACCTGAACCATCTCGATCTGGCTCATGGCCTGGGCGTTCGCCGAGGACGACGTGGACGCCTGCGCCGTGTTCGGCGCGGGTTGTGCGTTTGCGGGGGCAGATTGCGGGGCGCTGCTGGAGGATTGCGCAAAGCCGGGTGTTGCGACCGATAGCACCATTGCCACCGCAGCAGCGCAGGAGGTCGTGGTCAAGGCGAAGGTCGGTCGTTGACGTCTTGTGATACGTGTCATGTCTGGATCCCTTTCGTGCAGATCTGGGGTTCGGCGAGGACGCTGTGAAGGCGTCCCCGCATTTGATGGGCCTGATATGCGGGAGGGGACCGGCGCGCGCCATTCACCTCAGGTTCAATCGTCTCGATTTGAACCGACGGGGGATCGGTCTGTCACCCTTGCTGCACCAATCTGAACCAGGGTTTATGCCGGTGGAGCCAATCCGCCAGCTGCATGCCCGTGGTGGCGGGAATTCCGAGAACCCATGATCATCCATTTGGCCCGACGGTGAGACCCTGCAGATTGGCTCTCCGTCGAAAAGCGCCATGAAGACAACTGCTCCGGCACTCTCAAATGTCTGCACTATGTGCTCACATATCGGCTTGCGCGACGGCAAACCGGCGACGTCCCGAAATGGCTGGTCTTGAGGCGCGGCGGTTTTCATGGCACGTCTGTCTGTGAAAATTTAGTTTCGCGGAGTGGCGCCATGCCCGACCGACCTTTTCTATCCCGTGTCCGCCGCATTCTGCCGGACCTGCACCCCGCCGAACAGAAACTCGGACGGCTCGTATGTGATTTCCCCGGTGAGCTTGCGAGCTATTCGGCGTCCGAGCTTGCCGACCTCGCAGGAGTGTCGAACGCGACCGTGAGCCGGTTCGTGCGCCGCCTCGGCTATGACAATTACGAAGAGGCACGGCGTCACGCACGGGAGGAAAGGGCCACCGGCTCCCGGCTTTACCTGGGCGATGCCAAGGTCGCAGCGCCACACGACCCGCGCATCTACGCGGAAACCGACATGCGCAATGTCGAGAACACCTTGGCGAGCGTCACCTCAGAGGAAATCGACCGGCTGGTGGCAGAGCTTCTGTCGGCACGCAAGGTCTGGATGTTTGGCTTTCGAGTTGGGGCATCGCTGGCTCAATATCTGCAATGGCAGCTCCTGCAGGTGATCGAAGAGTGCGTGGCCCTGCCCGGGCCAGGCCAAACGATGGGCGAACACCTTGCCGGACTGCAGCCAGACGATGTCGTGATTCTGTTTGGTATTCGCCGCCGTGTGGCGCAGATGAGCAGCATCCTCGCTGGTGTAGAACGCGCGAAGTGCAAGCTTGCCTACATCACCGACGAGAGCGAGCCCTTGCAGCCTAGTGCGGACTGGCATTTTCGCTGCATCACCGCCTCTTCGGGTCCGCTGTTCAGCCACGTCGGAGTGATGGCGCTTATGAACCTGATCGCGAATCGGACGATTGACGCGGCGGAAGATCGAGGCCGTGATCGGCTTGCCTCCATCGAGGCGGCCAACGATCTTCTGGGTGAGCTCTGACTCCGCTAACCTGTGGCAATATCGCGAAAAGCCTGTTTCAGACATCAACGAAATTCTGGCCAAATAATAAAATTGATTTTCTCAGTAACTTGAATATTGTGTATCTGTGAAAACATATTTTCATGTCTAGGTGTCGATCCGTGCCAACAGATCCGTCATCCAGACCCACCAGGAGGAGCATCAGACCATGCGCACAATATTCGCCACAACAGCCGCACTCTGCATCGCAGGGGCAGCTTATGCTGACACCAATTCGCTGCGGGTTCTTGGTCAGCCCGTCGGATCCGGGTTGATACAGCAGGAAATGGAACAGCCATTCTTCGACTCTTTCTCCGAAAATTCGGGGATGGACGTGTCCATTGACTACTTACCGGTCGATGTTGCCGGTATCCCTGACAACGACGGCATGCGCGTCGTGCGCACCGGGCTGTTCGATATCGTATCCTTCCGTGGTCCGCAGGTCAGCCGTGACGAACCCACGATGCTCGGCCTTGATCTGGTCGGTCTAAACCCCGATTACGAGAGCGGCCGGACCCATGTCGAGGCTTTCTTGCCGACCGTCAATGCTGCGGTCGAAGACCGTTTCAACGCGCGCATCCTGGGCGTCTGGCCCGCCGGGCCCCAGGTGATCTTTTGCGCGCCTGAGATCACTGGCCTGCAAGACCTCGAGGGTCTCAAGGTCCGTGTCGGCGATCAGTCCGCCGCTGCGTTCGTGGCGCAGTTCGGGGCCGTTGGCATTCCAATGCCCTTCGGCGAAGTGCAACAGTCAATCGCGCGCGGCGTTGTCGATTGCGCGATCACCGGCCCGGCTTCGGCCAATTCCGCCGGCTGGCCCGAAGTGACCACAACCGTGTTGCCGATCGCGCTTCAGCTGGCAATGAACGGCTACGTTATCAACCTCGACACCTGGAACGGCCTCGATACAGGCCAGCAGGAACAGTTGCAGGCAGCCATGGATGTCCTGACCGCCAACATCTGGGAATATTCCGAGGAACTCTACCAGGACGCCCTGAATTGCAACACCGGCCAGGAACCCTGTGAACACGGCACACCCTACAATCTGACCGCCGCCCCCGTATCCGAGGAAGACCTCGCGGCTGTCGCAGATGCACTGGTCGGTAGCTCGCTTCCTGCCTGGGCCGCGCAATGCAATGCGGTCAATGCCACATGCGAAGCGGACTGGATGGGCACGGTCGGCGCCGCGCTCGGGCTGTAAAGGCCGCGAAGGGAGGGAACAACGATGCAAACCTATTCGCGAGTTTGCGCGATCGTGTTCGGCTTGATGATGACGGCGCTCTGCGTCGTCATCTCGGTCGAGACCATCATGCGCAAGGTTTTGAACCATTCACTCGCCGGGGTGGACGAGCTTTCCGGATATGCCATCGCGATCGGGGCACCCTTGTGCTTTGCCATCGCGGCGGTCGAACAGAGCCATATCCGGATCAACCTGCTGCACATGCAGATGCCGCCGCTGGCCAAGGCCGTGCTGAACTTCATCGCGGCGGTATCGCTGGCAGCGTTATCCCTCTACCTCGTCGTCTTCACCATCCGCACGGTTCAGGACACGCAGATGTTCGGCTCGACCGCGCAGACGCCATGGATGACACCACTGATCTGGCCACAATCCATCTGGATGATCGCCATGATCGTCTTCACCTTCTCGACGCTGGTCTTGGCCGGACGCGCGATTTGGCTTGCCCTGCGGCGCGACGTCGACGGACTGCTCCGCGAATTCGGCCCGGACACGGTCGAGGATGAACTGGCGGCGGAACTGAGCGACCTGGAGGAAAGAGCATGAGTATCACCGTCATCGGCATGGGCTTTGCCGCCATGCTCGTCCTGATGTTCCTGTCGATGCCGGTCGCCGTGGCGATCCTATCTGTTGGCGGCATCGGCGGTTACCTCGCCTTCGGCATGCCCCTGATCGAATCCATGGGCGGCGTCGTCTGGGGCACCCTCAACAACCCGGTCATGACTGCAATTCCGTTGTTCATGCTGCTGGGTGAGCTACTCCTGCGTGGCGGAATCGCTGACAAGATGTTCGATGCCCTTGCCGTCTGGCTCGGTCGCCTGCCCGGCGGCCTGCTGCACACCAACATCGGCACCTGCGCATTGTTCTCGGCAACCTCAGGGTCTTCCGTAGCGACCGCAGCGACGGTGGGCACTATCGCCTTACCCGCCCTGGGCGAACGTAACTACCCTGTGCGCCCCTCACTCGGCACTCTCGCGGCGGGCGGCACCCTAGGTATTCTCATTCCGCCTTCCGTGAACCTGCTGGTCTACGGCTCACTCGCCAATGTATCGGTCGGACAACTCTTCATTGCCGGCGTATTGCCGGGCGTGATTCTCACCTTGCTGTTTATGGCCTATGTCGCGGTGGCATACCCTAACGCCGGACGGGAAAGCTCAGGGGTCGACGTGTCGCCGGTCGAAAAGCGCCGATTGCTGCGTCATCTGGTTCCGCCCGCAATCATTTTTGGCATCGTCATGGGGTCCATCTATGGCGGTCTGGCAACCCCCACGGAAAGCGCCGCCCTGGGCGTCATGGCCGCTTTCTTCTTCGTCTGGCGCAACAAGCGTCTAAACTGGAAACTGCTGGAAACCTGCTTCATTCAGTCGGCGCGCACCTCGGGCATGGTCATTTTGGTTATCGTCTGCGCGCTCCTGCTCAACGTCACCCTGTCGATGACCGGCGGCACCCAGGCCGTGACGCGCTGGGTGACCGGCCTTGGCCTTAGTCAGACGGCGCTGCTCCTCTTGTTTGTGCTGTTCTACGTCATCCTCGGTATGTTCATGGATGCCATGTCGATGCTGGTTCTTACAGTGCCGATCGCAGTCCCGATGGTCACGGCCCTCGGCGTGGACCCGATCTGGTTCGGCGTCTTCGTCGTGGTGATGTGCGAAATCGGCCTAATCACTCCGCCGGTCGGCATGAACCTGTTCGTTGTGCAGGGCGTCCGAAAGGGAGGCGGCAGCTTCAACGATGTCATCTGGGGATCAGTGCCGTTTGTCGTGATCATGATCATCTTCGCGGCACTTCTTATCCTAGTGCCCGGCATCGCGATGTTGTTGCCCGACATGGCCGCAGGCCGCTGACACATGAACATTGAGGCAATAACTCGCGGGCCCGCGCCGCGCCGCATCTTGGTTGTTAATCCGAACGGTAACCCAGATGTTACGGCGCGGGTCCAGAGATCCGCCAACGGCGTGATCGGCAACGGCTGCATTGCCGTGGCCGTGAACCCTGCGGACAGTCCGCGATCCATCGAAACGCCCGAGGATCGCAGGAATGCTGAGCCCGAGGCGATCAAGCTTCTTTCCCAGAGCCCGGGCTTCGACGCCTATGTGATGGCCTGCTTCGACGACATTGCCATCAAGGAGGGAAGGCGCATTCTGACGGCGCCGATCGTAAACACGGTCGAAGCCTCGGTCAGCTTTGCGCGCATGCTTGCAAAACGATTTGCGATCGTCACCACGGTCGACACCATGGTGCCGGGGATATGCGGCCTGCTGGAGACCCTGGGAGCCGCAAAGCAATGCACCGTGCGCGCTGCCGGCATCAGCGTCGCTGCCGCCGCGTCCGACGACGCGGACAGTGACTGGTTGCTCGACCAGACGATCCGGCAAGCGCGTGACGCAGACGGTGCCGGCGCCATCATTCTCGGCTCCGGCGGCCTGACGGGAAAGGCGCGAATTCTGGCGGACCGCCACCGCATTCCGGTCATCGACTGCATCGAGGCGGGTGTCCTGATGGCCGAAGCGGCATCACGGTTCCGCGTGCCCTCCGACAGGTGAACAAGAGTCCAGCGGATACCATGTGGACGCGCGCGTTCCGTCCGAAGTGGCTCCGTCGAACTTCTGGTCCACCAAGCGCAGCGCGAGGAAAACCAGTCGAGGAATGGCGACGTCCCCGTCGATCTATGAACCGACGGGACCCCGGATCCCACGGAAGTCCTAGGAAAACCGCGCTTGCTCGATGGGGGTGCATTCAGGTCCCACCATGTTTTCCGGGTCAATTCTGCCTGTCCCCACTGACAAGAAGCTGCCGGTTAATCTCGGACTGGCCATGGGAACGCGCGGTGTCGAGTGGGATTTTCTGCATTACGCTCAGGACGCGCTATAAGCAATCTTGAGTGATGACTCTCTCCACGCGGGCTTAGGAAAACCGAAGCCTGCGCGCACTTTTAAACACAGGCTCCTCCAGAGATTGGGTCGCGTATGCGAAGAATGTCGAGATTGATGATGGAAACACAAGTGACCGAGATATCCAGAATGCGCAGGGCGTGGGTTGATCGGCTATCTGAGTTCCCTTTTTCCCATGCCGTGACTCTTGGAACAAACCATAAGACATGGTCGTATGAAGTAATGCGCCAGAAGTTGAAGGAATGGGATGCTCGAGTGAACCGTGAGTTGAATGGTCCCCTATGGACGAAGAGGCCTGACGAACGCTTGGTGTGGATTGCCTTTCCAGAAAAGCTGCATGTCAATCCACATTGGCACATGCTGGTTTCCGTTGACCGGGATGTGGGCACTGGCCGCAGAGCGAGTGCCTACGCACACCTTACTGCAACAGTAGAGAGGATCTGGATTGACCTAGTTCCAAGTGGAACTGCCGAGTGTAAAGCCCTTGATTCGGGCCCGTGGCCGTGGTATATTACGAAGGAATTTCAGCAACATGGGCGCTACGGGCAATTTGTCCTCAGCCGTGAATTTCAGTCAATATAGGTAGCCGATTGGAGGGCCGCAGCGACGCTCGGTCTAGCCAACATCCACCTAGCTAAAGAAACTCTGCACGGGCCGATCCGGCTGCGTGATGCTCGTGTATTTCAGTATACAGATTCTGCCTTGCTGATGATGGAAGAAACCAGCGTCCAGCGACGAGCGAAGCGAGGAAGCTGGTCCATTGCTCTCAAGTGACATCCCTTGAGCCCTAGAGCCCAAACTGGCTCTGTCGAACTTCCTCAGTCGTGTGACGATCTTTCGGACAATGCGTGGTTTGGGTGAAGTCTGCGAGTTCTCGGGCCCAGGACCGAACGCCCTATTGTCGGCCAGGTGACAATGCCTTTCCGACATATGCGATAGTCTGTGCCAACCGTCGATCACGACACCATCTTTTTCGGACAGGGAGGGCTGACATGATGATGCCCACGGGCGAGGCAATCCTATCAAGAATGAAACAGAACCAGGTGACTCACGTGGTCACGGTTCCGGACTGGATTCAGATCGGGCTTCATCAGGCCGTTGTGTCAGATAGTGAGATCGCAGTGGTCCCGTTCTGCACCGAGGACGAGGCCATTACTGCCGGTGTCGGTCTGCATATCGGCGGCAAGCGCGCTGTCGTGGTGATCCAGAACCAGGGTCTCTATGCCGGGCTCAATGCGCTGCGGGCCATCGGCCTGGATGCGGGGATGCCGCTGGTTCTGTTCATCGGTCAGTTCGGACGCGAGATAGCGGGTTTCACGCCCGATCCAATGCACTCGTCGCGCCGGGTCGTCCGCATCCTGGAGCCGGTTCTGGATGCGATCGACGTCCCGCATTGGCGCATCGACGCGGAGGATGAGGTCGGGGCGATAGATGCCGCATTCGAGACGGCTTACGACCGGATGTGGCCCGCTGCAGTGATCTTCGGGCAGAACCTGCCGCTCATCGCCTGAAAGGACCGGACATGACCGATTTTCTGTGCAGGGATGCCATCTCTGCTTTCGCCACGCATCGCGGGACGGGGGAGGAGGCGGCCATTGTCGTTGCGACCATGACCTCGATCAGATGGATCAACGAGCTTTCGCCGGGACCGCTGAATATCTCCTGCGTGCCGCTGATGGGCGGCGCGTCGGCATTGGGACTGGGGCTTGCCCTGGCGCAACCTGAGCGCCAGGTCGTGGTGCTGGATGGCGACGGATCGCTTCTGATGCAGCTTGGTAGCCTTGTGACCATCGCGGGGGCCGCGCCGCGAAACTTCACGCATATTGTGTTCAACAACGGGGTCTGGTTCGAGAACCTCGTCAACCTGTCGGTCCCGGGCACCGGGCACACCGATTACGCCGGTCTGGCGACTGCCACGGGGTTCGCCTCGGCACATTGCTTTGACACCTTGTCGGGCTGGAGCGATGCGCTCCCTGCGTTGCTTGCCGCCGATGGCCCGAGTTTCGTCGAGTTGGTCGTCACGCCTGAACGCGATGCGCTCTGGACTCGTGATGCGCCGCAGCCAGACCTGCCCGAGGCGCAGTTCACCCGCATGGGGGACGAGGGCCGGGCAATGCGCGCGCTGCTCACCTCCTGATCCGGGAGGCCGCTTTCAGGGCCCAAGCAAGGCCGCCGCAGCCTTGAGGCCTACGACCATCGCCGGGGCGTTGGTATTGGCCGAGCACATCGTCGGAAAAACCGACGCGTCGGCAATGCGCAAGTTCTCCACCCCGTGCACGCGCAGATCAGCGTCCACCACGGCATCGGCATCCGTGCCCATGCGGCAGGTCCCGACCGGGTGATAGGAAGTCTGTGCGCTATCACGGACAAAAGCCAGCAACTCCTCATCGCTGATGTGGGCCGGGCCGGGCCGAATCTCCTCAACCCCGAATTCCTGAAGTGCGGGCTGAGCCGCGATTTCGCGCGCCAAGCGGATCGCCCTCAGGGTCACCGCGACATCATCCGGGTGACCCAAGTAGTTGGCCGACATTGCAGGGCTTTCTTCAGGATCGGCAGAGCGGATATGCACGGCCCCACGCGATTTCGGGCGCAGTGGAAAGGTGCCGATGGACACGCCGGGATGATCATCGAGCACAAGCTGGTTGGGGTCACGGGCATCGGGGCTGGACAGCCAGTGTAGCTGGATCTTGATATCGGCCTGCGCGACCTCGGGGCTGCTCCGGCACAAGGCATGTGCGATCTGACCTGAGCAGGACATTAGACCGTTCCCCGCCAGCGCGAATTGTGCGGCCATCAGGCCCTTGCGAAGTGGGTCGCGCATGATCTGGTTCAATGTCACCGCATCGCGGCAGCGATAGCTCAGACGGGTGTGCAGGTGATCATGGGCGTTCTCGCCCACGCCCGGCAGGTCATGCAGGACCTCAATGCCATGCCCCTTAAGCCGCTCGGCCTGACCGATGCCGGAAAGCTCCAGGATCTGGGGTGTCTCGATCGCGCCGGCACAAAGGATCACTTCACGGTTCGCGCGGACGGTGCACAACTCGCCGCCATGATTATAAGTCAGACCAGTGGCGCGGCGACCCTCGAAGGTCACCCGGTGGGCGCGGGCACCTGTGCGCATTTCCAATCGGGGCGACGCGAGGGCGCGTTTGAGGACCGTCTCGCGCGTGCCCTGCCGCCACCCACGTCTCGTGTTGAATTGCAGATACCCCGCGCCGTGATAGCTGCCGTCATTGTAATCGGCGGTGGCAGGAATGCCGGATTGCACGCAGGCCGTCAGAAAAGCCTCCATCAGCGGCGTATGAGGGGCAAACTCGGTGATAGTGACGGGGCCTTTCGTGCCGCGGGTCCCCGCGCGCCCGGGCGCGTAGGTTTCCAGTTGGTGAAACAGGGGAGCGAGGTCGTCGAACCCCCAACCAGGCAACCCGTAGGCATCGCGCCAATGGTCGAACTCGGCCGGGTCGCCATGCACCCAGATCATGCCGTTGACTGTCGTTGAGCCGCCGACAATGTGACCGCGCGGCCAAAAGATACGGCGGTTGTTCATCCGCGGCTCGGGCTCGGTAGCAAAGCGTGAAATGGTGCGCCCGGAGCGGAGAAGATAGAACACGCCCGCCGGAATCCGGGTCCAGATCCAGCGATCGTCAACCCCGGATTCGAGCATCAGCACGGTGTGCTGCCCGTTCGCGACAAGCGCGTCCGCCAAGGTGGCCCCACCAGACCCGGAGCCCACGATCACATAGTCGAAACTCTCTTCCATTCGCGTGCCTAGCCCCGGTTTCCGTTGCGTTCCCGGCAAGCGTAGCCGCCGTGTCCGGCCCCGAATGTTCCGTCCCAGACAGTTCTGTTTCAGGGTTTGAGGGATTCATCCTCGGGATCGAAATCGAAGGGCAACTGATCGACCATCGGATAGCGCTGTAACGCCTTGCGGTGGAACGCGGCCTGCCTGCCACGCACATATCGGTCCTTGTCGCCTGCCCGAATCTCCAGCGCCCAGGTGTCGTATAGGGGCGCTGTTTCGGTGACGTCGCGCAAAAGCAGCCTGCGGGCCTGGCTCTCCATGCAGGCGGTCTTGACTGCTTCGGGATTCCAGTCCTGCATGAGGCGGTCATGAAGCCGTGCCTCCAGTTCGGAATATTCGGGGTTTCCGGCCAGATTCTGAAGCTCATCGGGATCGGCCACGACATCGAAGAGCACGGGACCGAGCCCCCATGTCAGCCAATATTTGTAGCGTCCCTGACGCACCATGCGCGAGGGCGAGGGATAGCCGCTGCCGGCGTAATCGACGATGGCCTCATCCTTCCAACCGTCGGTTTGCCCATGCAGGAGCGGCACCAGGCTGTCGCCATCCTGGCCTGTGGCCACGGGCAGATCGACGCCCGCGAACTCCAGCAGGGTCGGCATCAGATCCACTAGCGACACGACCGCGCTGGATCGCCCCGGTGCCACGCCCGGCGCGGAGATGAAGAGCGGCACGCGCGCGGACCATTCGTAGAAGCAGTCCTTCATCCACATACCGCGTTCGCCGAGCATTTCGCCGTGGTCGGAGGTGAAGATGATGACCGTATTCTGCTCCAGTCCGGTTTCGGACAGTGCATTGAGCAATTCGCCCACCCTGTCGTCAATATAGGACATCATCGCATAGTAGGCGCGGCGTGAATCCCGTGTGCGGGTCTCATTGAGATCGAACAAATGCGACCCTTGCGCGATGTGCTTGGCCCGGTCGAAGGGCCCGAGGTCGTCATAGGGGATGGGCGGCACGCGCGGCATGTCGATCTCGACGCCTTCATACAGGTCCCAATGCGCCTGGTCGGCCACGAAGGGCGGGTGCGGTTGCGTAAAGCTAACGGTCAGCAGGAAGGGCCGATCATCGGGATCGCGCGCAAGATCGTAGATCTTGCGGACCCCCTGAAACCCGACCTCTTCGTCGAAATCCTGTTGTAGGTTGCGGATCGAGGGTCCGGCATCGACGACATTGCGCATCCGGACTCCGCCACCTTTTCGGATCGGATTCGACCAATCGGTCGTCCAAGAGAAATCCGAGGGGTAGATATCGGTGGTCAATCGCTCCTCGTAGCCGTGATACTGATCTGCTCCGATGAAATGCATCTTGCCGCAGAGCGTGGTGGAGTATCCGGCGCGTTTCAGGTGATGCGCGAAGGTCGGAAACTCGGAGTGGAACTCGGCCCCGTTATCCCATTGCCGCATGGCAAAGGCGTGTCGGCCCGCATGCATCGACGCGCGCGAGGGGGAACACAGCGGATAGTTGCAATAGGCCGCATCGAACACCATGCTGCGCGCGCCCAAATCGTTCAGAACCGGCGTGATTGCTGTCTTGTTGCCATAGGTGGGCATCGCCTGCGGCGCCAGTTCATCGACTTGGATGATCAGGATATTCGGTTGCATCATGTGTCCCTTTCCTCAGATATCGAGCGTGCGCGATAGCTCGAACATGTAGAACGCACGCTCCATCGTGGTGTCGATCGTGATGTGCAGCGGCTGCTCTTCTAGGCTGTCAAACTGCCCCACGCGCAGCCAGCGGCCATCGTCGGACTGGATGTCGCAATGCCAGGCCCAGACGTCCTGCGCCGCCTTGGCGAAATTCGGATCGCCGGTGGCGGCGTGCATCCAGCCAAGGCCCCAGGCCACTTTGCCGTTGCTGATGATCTCATAAATGTCGTCGGCGCAATTCTCGAACAGCGCAAAGGCCTTGTATCCCGTATCGCGCCACCGCGTCTCACCAGTCGCAAGGTAGAGGCTGGCGCAGGCATTCATCGCCATGCCGATATACCAGTAGACCTGGCCTGGTGTTCCGATATCGATACTCGAGACCATGGCCAGACCCTGCTGCCGATCTTCGCGGATGATCTCGCCTGCCGCATTGCGCAGAAGGTAGAACTTGCCGGAGGTGACGGGTTGGTCCTCAATCAGCCCTTCGATGAAGGCCCCACCGCGCCGCGCCGCCTCGACCCGGCCCATGGCAAGCAAGGCCAGGACGGCGGATCCAGTGCTGCCGAGGCAATAGACCCTTTCACCGGGGGGCTGGCCTGCCAGGGTCGACAAGCCGCCGGTCACCGGATGCATCTGGCCCTCGATAAAGCGCCCGATCGCACTGGACATGTCGTAGCGCCCAAGCACATGCAGGCCGCGGCCACACCATGCGGTCCGGTAATTCGCAAGGCCCTGCGCGGTAGGGTCATCCGGCAGTGTGTTGATGTCGCCACCACGAAAGAAGGTCCGGTCGATGAACTTTGCCAGAAGCCGCGCCTCGCGAATGCGGGCTCCGGTTGTCATGGCGACGATGGATTTGTAATAGCCGTTGATCAAGTTGCCAGCCCCGTCAAAACCGGTCTGCCGGTCGACCAGAGTGCTGGCCCAATCAAGGGCCAGGTGGCCGCGTTTCAGGTAGTCTTCGGACAGTAGCATGGCGCATCCCCTTGCGGTTTTCCGAACGCGCCGCTCGCAAGCGGCAACGCATCCGATTTTTCCGACGCTAGCGGTTCCCGGTTCGGAGGAGTGTTGAGCGCGGCACAATCTGCGTCATCGCACGAACACCTCATCGGGCAGGTAAAAGGAGTTCTTTGCCATTGAACCACGTTCGATCAGGCTTCGGGCAGGCCGAATGGGACGGATTGCCAGGAACGGGCGGGCATAGCGCGCCATCATGGCCTCGATCTCCTCCTCGGCCCCACCGGACAGCACCAGGTTACGATCTTCCAGCGGGTCATTCTCAAGGTTGAAAAACTGCATCGGTTCCTGCGTGTCCTCATAGACGACCAGCTTGCGGGTCGCGGTGCGGAACATGGCGACGCCATAGGCTTCGCTGATTGCAACCTCCTTACCCACGTCTTGGCCGTCAATGGCAGGCAGAAGCGACTGGAATTGCGATGTCGGCAGGTCGGCGCCCGCGATATCTCGGAAGGTTGCGGCGATATCGGTCAACTCCACGATTCCGTCGACCGTTCGGGGGTCCATGCCTCCGGGCGGCCTGACGATCAGTGGCACGCGGACCGAAGCATCGTAGAACACCATCTTCTTCATCATGCGATGCTCGCCCATCATCTCGCCGTGGTCCGAGGTGAAGATGATCCAGGTGTTGTCGAGCTGTCCCGTCTCGCGCAGAGCGTCGATGATCTTGCCGATGCCCTGGTCAATCATCATCGTATTCGCCTGATAGGCGCGCCGCGCCTTGGCGACCGCCTCGGGTGTCATCGTGTCGGTGTCGCAATACTCGGTCAGGACATTCAGAAACACCGACAGCGGGCCGCTCTCGGGGATCTCCGGCGGTTCGAACGAACCGGGCATCGTCATGTCGGGGTCGCCATATTCGGCCAGGGCCTCCTCGGGGGCGTCCCATGGATCATGTGGACCGGCAAAACAGACCTGGAGGAAGAAGGGCGCTTCGCGCTCATAGCTGCGGACCCAGTCGGCGGCATAATCCCCGACCCAGACATCCTGATGCGCGTGTGGAGGTAGCGGCAACGGATCGGCATTCCATGCCTTAGCGGCCTCCATTTCGGGATTGTCTTCCAGCACATGCTTGTTCCGGCTGGCTAGGTAGGTGCGATACTCCTCCAGAAGCCCATGTTTCTGGAGGTAGTCTGTATATAGTGAGTCAACCCTCAGGCTGGCCTCCTTGCCAGCGGTCTCATGAGTCTCGGTAAACCCGTAGTGGTGCAGGATCCCGGCCTGGCCGTTCATATGGCCGCCTGGCCAAGGCAGATGGGTATAGAGATGGGTCTTGCCAATCTGCGCAGTATGATACCCGGCGGCCTGCAACGATTGCGGGCAGGTTGGCACCGTATCGTTCACGCGGGTCACGTTCTGGAACACGCCATGGTCGCGGACATAGCGTTCGGTCAGCAGCGATGCGCGCGAGGGCATGCAGAGCGGGGCCTGGCAAAAACAGTTCTGGAACTGGACCCCCTCGCTGGCCAGCCAATCGGTCGCCGTGCTGCGTGCCGCCTGATCGCCGTAGGAGCCGAGCATGTCGGCGCGCTGCTGGTCGGGCATGATGAACAGGATGTTCGGTTTGCGGGTCATAATCGGCACCTCGATTTGGGACAGTGGGTCAATACCAGCCGTTGGCGATCATCCAACGCTGCAGCACGGTTGACGGGAATGCGATGTTGAGTGTCTGGAAGAGCACGATATAGGTGAAGGCCCAGATGCCGAGGGCGAGGAGCAACCCGATCACCCAGCGGCCTGTCGCAATGGCAATGAAACAGAACAGGAAGACCGGCAACGTCGCGTGGAAGCCGACCAACCAAATCCCGGCCACCACGACCATCGCCAGTGCGGCGTAGATGGTGCGTCGGCGGGCGAAAGATGCGGTCTCGGCTGCATCGTGCCAGTCATTGTCATTGGCCACCACCCCGAACACCAGCCCGTAGACCGTATGGACCGCAGCCAATCCGACAATCGCCAGAGCGATGACGCCCGGCATGGTTCCCGCCCGACCGTAATCGCGCGAGAGAAGATAGGCGAATACGGCGATGGCCAGGATCGCGACCCCGATCCACCAGGTTGCGGAGCGCAGGGCTTTTTGCCTAACAAGTGCCATGTCGAACCTCCTCTCCCTCAATCCTCGATACTGTCCGCCGGTCGCACGATGGTCCGCTGGTTGCGGATCCGCGAGATCACGACACTGGCGATGATGGCCACGATCATGACTTCCATGATCAGCACGATGGGCCGCTCCCACATAAAGGCTAGGTCATAGCGCCGAGTCGTAATCCAGAGGTTGTTCTCCAGAAGTCCGCCCAATACGAACCCGATGATCAGCGGCACCCGGGGCCAGTCGGCGTGCTTGAACACATAGCCCACGAGCCCGAATATGCCGAAAAGCAGGATATCACCCATGCTGCTCGACGCCATTGCGGCCCCGACCAGCATGAAACAGAAGATCGCCGGTGCGATGATCTCTGCTCGGACGAAACAGATCAGCACAAGATATCGCTGCAGCCAGAGGCACAGGAAGGCGACGATCAGGTTCGCGACCACGACGGTCCAGGTCATCTGGAAGGTGATGTCGAGATTTTCGAATAGCATCGGGGGGCCCGGTCGCACGCCCACGATCAACAGCGCGCCCATCATCACGGCCATGGACGCGTTGCCGGGAATGCCAAGCGCCACGGTCGGCACGATTGCCCCGGGTTTCTGCGCCGCCGTGCCGGCCTCGGGGGCGATAACGCCGCGCACATCACCGCGTCCGAACTGCGTGTTGTCCTTCGCCGATTGCACCGCGTGTCCATAGCTCAGCCATTCAGCTACCGTGCCGCCAAGGCCGGGGATCATCCCGGCAACACATCCGATGATGCCAGACCGGAATACGAGCCACTTGTTTCGGACAGTGTCCTTGAACCCCTCAAACGCACCGGAGCCGGGGTTGAGCCCCTCAGGATTGTCGGCAATCGAGCGGCGCGAAAGCAACAAGTCGATCACCTCCGGCAGGGCGAAAATGCCAAGCGCGATAGGCACGATCGGGATGCCGGCCTCCAGGTAGGGGATGTCCATCGTGTAGCGATCCTGACTGGCGAACTCGGCGTAGCCGATGGTCGACAGGAGCAGACCCAGGAACGCCACGATCAACCCGCGTGTGACCGACGTTCCGACCAGCGACGCCGCCAGCATGAGACCGAAGAGCGATGTCATGAAAAACTCTGGCGAGGCGAAACTGTCGATCACGAAGCGCAGGACCGGCAGGAACAGGATGATCACGACGACAGAGACCAGGGTGCCCCAGACGCTGGCGAAATATGATGCGCTGAGCGCGCGACCGGCCTCGCCCCGCTTGGCCATCGGGTAGCCATCGAGATAGGTGGCCTGCGCAGCGGATGTTCCCGGCACTCCGATCAGAACCGCCGGGATCGCGTCCGTCTGGGTGGTCACGGCATACATTCCAAGCAGGAATGCAATGGCGATCTCGGGCGGCTGGGTAATGGCGATGGGCAGTAGGAGGCTCATGCCGGTCAGTCCGCTCAGTCCAGGAATCAAGCCGAAGATCATGCCCAATGAAATGCCAAACATCATGAACAGGAACGTTCGCCAGTGGAACAGCATCGCAAACCCGTCGGCGCTTGCATTCAGGACTTCCAGCATCGCGTGCGTTTCCTCTTCCTGAAACTGTGACATGCCGGGCCAACCTAGTTTGCCGACACCCGGACATCCGATGGGTGACACCAGCCCGACCAGCAGATTTGCTCACGCTATGCGGAGCGCGGCAACCAAAGTGTTGTCTGCCCGACAGTTTGCGGGGCGCAGGCTGCTAGCGTCGGTTCGAACCCGCAGTCCTGCACATCCATTGGACCGGGCCTGCAGTTCAACCGGCAGTCTCGACTTTCCGACTATGGCCTCCAATGACTTCAATTCGTTGCGATATCCGTGCAGATGACCTAAACTCGGGTCAGGATTTGATGGCCCCTCGATCCGGGCAGGTCCGTTCATTGCAGGGGGGCTTTGTGCGGAAATCAAGACATACCATCGCGCTGCTGGCCGACCAGTTGCGAATGAATCCCTTGCTTGCGAGACTCTCGAACGGGACGCTTGTCGCCCTTGCGGAACACACCCGCCTGACCCGGTTCGCGGCGAATGAATGCCTGTTTATGCGCGGCGACGAGATCCGGTTCGCCGGGGTAATCCTGCGGGGCGGGTTGCGCAATTCGCTGACCGGTGCGGACGGGCATGAATTGTCGATGTCGGTTCAGCGACGTGGTGCCTTCTATGGCTGGATCGGGTTGCTCAGCCCATCGCCAAGCCCATGGGATATTCTTGCCCAGGGGCCGACGGAGATGGCGTGCTTTCAGGTCAGGGATTTCAGGGCGTTGATGCAGGACCGCGCCGAACTTGTCGCCATGGTCGCACATGCATTGAGCGCGAGGCTGCACCGGGCTTATGGTCATATGTCCAACCTGATCCTCGATACAATTGATGTGCGCCTGCGACGGACCCTGGTGATGCTGGTTGGGGACCGGACACGCTTTGCGCCGACCGATACCCCGAGCATCAGGATCACCCAGGAAACATTGGGTAGTTTTGTGCAATGCTCCCGCCCCACGGTAAACCGTCTGCTGAAAGACCTGGAGGCGCAGGGGCTGATCCGGCTTGGCTATGGCGAGATCATCATTCCCGACCTGCAGGCGCTTTTCCCGAGCAGCAAGGACGAGGTGTTCAGTTTTTTCTGAAATGAGGGCGCGGAAGGTCGGGTTGCACCGGACCTCTACAATCGGCCAATTGTCGTCGGGTAAACAATGGCCCCGGCAATTCCATCCTACAATTCGCCTTCATGACCGGGCTTCACGATGATCCGGTTGATAATGGGGAGAAAGACGAATGCTGAAGGAAGTCACAATCCGTCGTCGCGCGGCCTTGATGGGCGGCGTGTTTGCCCTCGGGATGGGCTTTGCCGGGATCGCTGCCGCGCAGGATGTCAATTTTGAAGGCGAGACCATCGAGATCATGGTCAATTTCGCGGCTGGTGGCGGAACCGACACCGCAGCCCGGCTTGTCGCGCCCTTTATCGCGCGGCACCTGCCGGGAACGCCGTCCGTCATCGTGACCAACCGTGCCGGAGCAGGCGGCACCGCCGCTGTCGATTATCTGATTGATTCCTTGCCGCCCGACGGGCTGCATATCGGTTATTTCTCTGGCACCCCGATTCGGTGGGCCCTAGGCCTGCAACAGGTGCCGCAGGGCACCGGCGACCTGCCCTATGTGGCGGCGCGCAGCGTAAATCAGATCTTCCAAGTCAGAACCGATATCGGCCTGACACCCGAGACCTTCCAAAACTACGATGACCCGTTGTTTTTTGCGATCAACAGTGCCGACAACCACGTTGCGATCCGGGCCCGCTTCCTCGCCGAAGCGATGGGAGTTACCGATTTCAATCTGATCACCGGCTATGCGGGGCAGGGCAACATGGTCGCCGCGGTGCGCGCCGGTGAAACCGAAATGGCGCAGACCAACGACTCCTTCTTCGGGGCCAATCGCGATGCGATTACCGGCGATGGCGTCCTCGAACCCTTCGGCCAGATGGGCGAGTATGTCGGCGGTCAGATCGTTGCCCAGGAAGGGCTCGAAGATATTCCCGTATTTGATCAGATGTGGCGCGACCATTCCCCCGAGACCCTCGATACGCCGCAATATCAGGCGTGGGAGGCGATCCACATTGCTATGTCGATCCAAAATGTCTTTGTTCTCCCGCCCAATACGCCCGAAGAGATGATTCCGGTCTGGGAAGGGGCCATTCTCGATGCTTACAGCGATCCGGACTACCTCGCGCAACTGGAAACGGCTGGCGTGCCGGCACCTGCGTCGGTCGGAAGCGCCGAGATCGCCGAACGCATGGCTCGACTTCGTAGCATTTTCGACGATGATGCCATCATTGGTGCCGTGTCAGAAGCGATTGCCCGCAACAGCGAATGACGGAAAGGCCGTGCTCCCTGCAGGCCGAACTCTAAGCTGCCTGACATTTGAGGTTCTTATTGCGGCTGACGATGAGTGCCGGGCGACGTAACAGTGCTCTGAATTCATGGCTTTACAGATTGTTGCCAGTCGATAGTTAGTCTGAAGATTGGATCGGTGGGCGTCTCGTTCATGCGGGCCGTTGTGGCAAATCAATGCTATACAATATACGCTACAATTCGCTGGACGGCTTTGGTAAATAATAATTAAAAACAATATCTTGCAAGTAATTCGGATTTCTAGTGGCGGATCCCCAGTCCGCCACTTTCCCCTTTTCTGAACATTGATGCCTGGGCGGGTCTTTCGGCTCAATGGAAATCCCGCGACTTCGGGATGATGCGGGCGTTGCGGGGGTGGCCGCGCATGCCGACCTGGTTCGGCAGCGGATGGGTCGGGTGGTCGCCGCGTGTGGTGATCGGGGGCAGGCTGACATCCGAGAGGCCGTCCAGCCGGTCGCTGCGATCCTCCAGCCGATCGGCGACGATATGGATCACGCGGCCATCGGTCTGGACCTGGCCATGCACCACCAGAAGCCGCGCCGCCATGATCACGGAGCGGAAATGCTTGAAGAGCTTGGGCCAGATCACCAGGTTCGCCACCCCCGTCTCATCTTCCAGCGTGATGAAGCAGACGCCCTTGGCGCTGCCCGGTTTCTGGCGCACCAGCACGAGGCCCGCCAGCGAGACCCGCGCGCCATGGCCAAGCCCGGTCAGATCGGCGGCGCAGCGATAGCCCTGCGCGCGCAGGCTGGCGCGGTAGAACGAGATCGGATGCGCCTTCAGCGACAGCCGCAGGGTCTGGTAATCGGCGACCACATGTTCGGCCTTGGGCATGGTCGGCAGATGCACCTCGGGCTCCGGGCCTTCGCCTGCCGCCTCGGCATGGTCGAAGATCGGCAGGGCGGGCGCGTCACGCAGGGCCTGCGCCTGCCACAGGGCCTGCCGCCGGTCGGCGCCCATGCTGCGCATCGCGTCGGCGGCGGCGAGGCGGCGGATGGTGCCCGCATCCAGCCGCGCGCGTGATTTCAGCGCCGCCACATCCTCGTAAGGCATGTCCCGCGCGGCCATGATCCTGAGCGCCGCCTCCTCGCGCATCCCCCCCACCTGACGTAGCCCCAGGCGCAGCGCGAAGCCCGCGCCACCCGGTTCCAGCGTGCAGTTCCAATCCGACAGGTTCACATCGACGGGCCGCACCGCCACGTCGTGATCGCGGGCATCGCGCACGATCTGGGCGGGGGCGTAGAACCCCATCGGCTGCGAATTGAGCAGCGCGCAGGCGAAGGCGGCGGGGTAGTGGCATTTCATCCAGCTCGACACGTAGACCAGCTTGGCGAAGCTGGCGGCGTGGCTTTCGGGAAAGCCGTATTCGCCGAAGCCCTCGATCTGGCTGAAACAGCGGGCGGCGAAATCGGGGTCGTAGCCGCGCCCGACCATGCGGCTGACCATCTTCTCCTTGTGGCTGGAGACCAGCCCGCGCGAGCGGAAGGTCGCCATCGCCTTGCGCAGCTGGTTGGCCTCGGCGGGGCTGAACTCGGCGGCGACCATGGCGATCTTCATGGCCTGTTCCTGGAAGATCGGCACGCCCAGGGTGCGCCCGAGGATGTTGAGCAACTCATCCTGCGGATGCTCCGGCCCCGGTGCGGGGTAATTCACCGGCTCCTGCCGTTGACGCCGACGCAGATAGGGGTGGACCATGTCCCCCTGAATGGGACCGGGGCGCACGATAGCGACCTCGATCACCAGGTCGTAGAACCGGCGCGGGCGCAGTTTCGGCAGCATCGCCATTTGCGCCCGGCTTTCGACCTGGAAGACGCCGAGGCTGTCGCCCGCGCACAGCATGTCATAGGTGGCGGTGTCATCCGCCGGAATGCTGGCCAGCTCGTGATCCTGCCCGTAATGCGCGCGCATCAGGTCGAAGCATTTGGCGATACAGGTCAGCATTCCAAGCGCCAGGATATCGACCTTGAAGATGCCGAGCGCGTCAATATCGTCCTTGTCCCATTCGATGAAGCTGCGCTCGGGCATGGCGCCGTTGCCGATGGGCACAATCTCGGTCAGGGGCGCTTCCGTCAGGATGAAGCCGCCGACATGCTGGCTCAGGTGGCGCGGCATGCCCGTCATCTGGCGGGCCAGTGTCAGCACCATGCGCAGGTAGGGGTCGCTCAGGTCCAGCCCGGCCTCGCGCACGCGGTCGTCCTGCACCTCTGCGTCGAAACTGCCCCAGACCGTGCCCGCCAGTTTCGAGGTCACATCCTCGCTGAGCCCCATCACCTTGCCCACCTCGCGGATCGCGGATCGCGGGCGGTAATGGATCACGGTGGCGCAGAGGCCCGCGCGATGGCGGCCATATTTGCCATACATGTACTGGATCACCTCCTCGCGCCGCTCATGCTCAAAATCGACGTCGATATCGGGCGGCTCGTCGCGCTCCTCGCTGAGGAACCGCTCGAACAGGAGGTCATGCTCCGCCGGATCGACCGAGGTGATGCCGAGGCAGAAACAGACCGCCGAATTCGCCGCCGAGCCGCGCCCCTGGCACAGGATCGGCGGGGTGGCCTCCTCGCGGGCGAAGCGCACGATGTCGTGGATGGTCAGGAAATAACGCGCGATCTTCTTGGACCGGATCAGGGAAAATTCCTTCTCGATGGTCTTGCGGATCGCCTCCGGCACGCCTTGCGGATAGCGCCCCGTAGCACCTTCCCATGTCAGGCGCTCCAGCTCCTCCTGCGCGGTGCGGCCTTCGGGGACGATCTCATGGGGGTATTCGTATTTCAGGTCATCCAGCGTGAATGTGATGCTATCGGCCAGGGCCCGCGTCGCGGCAATCGCATGGGGCCAGTCTGCGAAGAGGCGGCGCATCTGATCGGGCGATTTGAGGTGGCGTTCGGCATTGGCCTCCAAGAGCCGCCCGGCGCGGGCGATGGTCACTCCCTGCCGGATGCAGGTCATCACGTCCTGCAGCGGGCGGCGGTCGGGGGTGGCGTAAAGCACGTCATTGGTGGCGAGGATCGACAGGCCGTGCGCCCGCGCCATCCCGTCCAGCCGGTTGATCCGCGCCCGGTCATCGCCGCGATAGAGGTGGCTCGCCGCGATATGACGCATCCCCGGCAGGGCGCGGAGAAGACGCGGCAGACCGGCGGCAAAGCGCTCCAGATCGGGGCCGGGCAGGGCGATGAGGTGCAGGCTGTCCGTCGCGTGATCCGCCAGCATCTCCAGCGTCAGGTGGGTTTCCCCCTTCTCCTGCCACTCGCCCTCGGCATCCGTCATCTTGCCCTTCGACAGCAGCGTCGACAGCCCCGCATAGGCGGCGCGGTCCCTTGGATAGGCCAGAAACTCCGCCCCGCAGAGCAGTTCCAGCCGCGCGCCGATCAGGGGATGGATGCAGGCGGCCTTGGCCTCGCTATACATCCGCACCACACCGGCCAGGGAATTGTGATCGGCGATCCCGATGCGGTCATAGCCAAGCCGGTTCGCCGTCGCCGTCAGGTCCACCGCGTCCGAGGCCGCGCGCAGGAACGAGAAGCAACTGGCCAGCCCCAGTTCCACGTAACCCGCGCGCGGATTCGGGGTGAAGCCGTCTTCCTCATGGCTGCGCCGCTTATGCCCCTCCTGCTGCGGCATCAGGCAAAGAGCCCATGCAGGAACCAGCGCGGATCGGCCCCGCGCCCGTCGCCCATCACGCCCTGACGGTAGAGCCAGAAGCGGCGGCCATCCGTGACCTCGACCTTGTAGTAATCGCGCAGCCGCGTGCCGGGACGGTCCTGCCACCATTCCGGTGCGATCCGTTCGGGGCCTTCATAGCGCGCGGTACGGAAGGTCACGCGCCGCCAGCGGAACTGCGCCGGTGCGCCTTCCGGCACGGCATAGAGCACGCGCAATTCCTCGGCCGGGTCGAAGATGCGCAAGGGGCGGTCGCGGGTAATGACGGGCGGCGCGGCGGGCGTGGCGGTCAGCGCGGGGATGCGGGCCTCGGCGCGTTCCGGCACGTGGCTCTCGCGCCAGCCGGTCCAGGTGATCCGGTCGGGCCCCAGCCGCGCGCTGAGCCGGTCCATGAGGGCGGCCAGGTCCTTGTCGGTGTCGCGCGCGCCGTCCAGCCGTTCCTGCGTCAGTGACACGGGCTCGACATCCAGCGCCTCCAGCGTCAGCAGGTCAAAGCCGAAACCGGGATCGACATTGGCGAATTTGCCATCGAAGAGCCGCAGGATATGGGCCGGGTCGCGGGTGGCCTGCGCGGTGCCAAGCGTGACCGCGCGGCGTTCGCCGTCGATGCGGTAGATGGTCAGCCTCAGCCGCCGCGCGCCCTGTTCGGCCTCGGCCAGCGCCGCGCAGAGCTGACGCGCCAGCCCCGGCATATGCGGCTCGGGGTCCATCACGGGTTCGGCCAGCCGCACCCGCATCAGCCAGTTCACGGGATCGGGCGGCGGGCTGAGCGGATCGGCCTGCCGCCCCATCGCGCGGTCGAGCAGGATCAGCGGGTTGTGGCCCGCCTCCATATTGGCAAAGCGGCGCATCAGGGCGCTGCGCGGCATCTCGGCCAGCGCGCCGATGGTCTTGAGGCCCAACCGGTGCAGCAGGCGCTGTGTCTCGGCCCCGATCCGCAACGCGGCAAGGGGCAGGGGGGCGAGGTGATCCGCGACATCCTCCGCGCCACAGATCGCCCGATTTTCCCCGTGACAGGCCAGCGCCTGCGCCGCGATGCGGGTCGGCGCCATGGCCAGCCGCGCGGTCAGCCCCTGGATGGCGAACCGGGTCTCGATATCGCGCATCAGCGCCGCCTCGCCGCCGAACAGATGCGCCGAGCCGGTGGTGTCCAGGATCAGCCCGCCCGCGCGGTCAACCACCGTCCAGGGGCACCAGCGCCGCGCCCAATGCACCAGCCGGTCCAGCATCGCGGCATCGCCCGCGACATCGGCAGGCTCCACATGCAGGTCGGGATGGATCGCTTGGGCATCGACCACGCGCAGGCCCTCGGACAGCCCACGCGCCATGGCGGCCTGGCTCAGCGCGTGGATCACCGGGCCATGGGTGCCGTCGCGGGCCAGCACCACGGGCACGTCATCCCCCGGCAGCGTCCGCTCGCGGCTGGCCGTCCTGCGCCAGCGCTGCATCGCCAGATGCGGGAACCAGACCGAGACGATCCGTTGATCGGGCCGCGCGCGGGTCATACTCGGCCACCCATGCGCCCGGTGGCCGTCCGCGCGCGCGGAAAAGCTCCGCCGTCCAGCGGGGCGGCCCCGGCGCGCGGGCGTCGTGCGGATTGGCCCCCGAGGGCAGCGCCCCGATGCGCCAGCGTTCGCGCGCGGCGCTGAGCGTGCCGGGATCGCCGCCGCGGATCAGCCAGATCGGCACGTTCGCGCGTTCCGCGCGCAGGGCCAGCCGCTTGGTCGCGGTAAAATCCAGCACCGCCGGCGCGCCATGGATCTCGCCCACCACCGCCGAGAGGCCGGCACAGCCCGCGCCCTGTTCCATCGCCCAGAGCGCATCGCGCGGGTGGTTTACAGTGACCTGTAACACAGGTGTCTTCAGCCCCAGTTGCGCCAGCCCGATGCCGTAAAGCCCGCCGTTTTCCTGCCGCGACAGCCGGTCCTGCACCCACAGGATGGGCCGATCCGCGCCCGCAAGCCGCGCCAGCACGAAGCCGGTGGCCGAGATATCCAGCGCGCCCGCGCTCAACGCATCGCGCAGCACAGCCGCCTCCGCCCCCGGAGCCTCCCGGTTGGCGGGGGGCGGGGCGCGTCGGGAAAGGCGTTTCACCTGCCCATATGACGAATCGAGGCGCATACACCTTCCCATATGTTCATATTTTGTTCTCATTTTCCAGTGATGCCATGCAGCTTGCCAAGCCCCTGTCAAACCACCAAAATCATGCCCGCCACAGCCGTCCGGGCGCGAAATCGCCCGCGCCGGAACCCGCCAGGCGGAACAGGTGCCAGGCCAGCACCTGGTTGCTGGACAGCACGGGCATGCCAAGGCGCGCCTCCATCTCCTCGATCACATCGAGCGTGCGCAGGTTGGTGCAGGACAGGAACAGACCGTCGCAATCTGCCATCCCGGCCACCGCGCAGCCCGCCTCAACGATCGACTTGGGCGCGATGCGCACGACCCGCGCCTCCTCGGCCACGTTGAAACTGCCGAAACCAGTGGTGGCCACGCCCGCCCCGGCCAGGACGGTGCGCAACCGGGCCGAGACATCGGCGATGTAGGGGCTCAGGATCGCCAGCCGCCCGATCCCCAGATGCGCGCAAGCCGCGATCAGCGCGCTGACCGGCTCGGTCACTTCCGGCGTCGCGATGCCCGCGCGGATCAACTCCGCCACCCGGCCCGGCCCGATCTGCGCCGCGCCCGAGGTGCAGCCATAACCAACAGCCGCCATCCGTGCGCCATCGGGGAACAGGGCCGCCGAGCCGGTCAGATGCCCCGCCATCGCCTCCAGCGTGTCGGGCCGCACCTCAAGGCCCGAGGCAACGCGCGAGATCATCAGTTCCAGACCGTGCGGCAGCATCCGGCGAAAATCGCGTTCGATGCTTTCATCGCTTTGCAGGATGATCAGCCCGACCTGCGGCGCGCGGGTTTCGGTCAACCGGTAGGGCAGGTCGGGCAGGGGCGCGCTCATCCCTCCGGCCCTTCGCTGAGGATGACCAGCGCGCGGGAGGTGGCGTCCAACCCGAAGGCGGAGCTTGCCGCCAGCAAACCGGACAGCCCCGCCGCGCCCGAAGGTGTCGTTTCCAACCCCGCCGCCGCGCAAGCCGCGTTCCCGGCCTCGCCCTCGGCCTCGCTGATCGTCATGAACCAATCGGCATCGCGCGCGAGGCCCTTCAGCGCAATCAGCGACGGCGTCTTGCAGTCGAGCCGCCCCATGGCGGAAACCGGGCCTTGCGTCTCGACCGGGCGGCCTGCGTGGATCGAGGCGATGAGGGCGGGGGCGGCCTCGGGCTCCACCACCACGATCTGCGGCGCGTCCCCCCAAGCGGCGCGGGCAAGGGCGGCGCAGGCCACCGCCAGCCCGCCGACGCCCGCTTGCAGGAAGATATGGGTGGGGGCGTCCATCGCGCGGGTCACTTCCTGCATCAGGACAAGGTAGCCCTCCATCAGGCGGTGCGGGCGGGTGGTGTATCCGGCCCAGGAACTGTCCGAGAGAAGCTGCCAGCAGTTTTCCTCCGCCGCCTGTTGCGCGGCCTCCATGCTGGCCTCGTAAGTCGCGCCCGCGCGCACCACCTCGGCCCCCTCGCGGCGCAGCCGGTCGGCAAAAGCCTCGGGCACCGTCTCGGCCAGGTAGATGATGGCGCGCGCGCCAAAGGCGGCGGCGCCGGCGGCGACGGAGAGGCCATGATTGCCCGCGCTGGCGGTGACGTAGCTTTGCCCCCTGGCGCGGCCCGCCTCGGCATCGCAGGCGATGACATAGGCCGCGCCGAGCGCCTTGAAACTGCCCAGTCCCATCCGGTCGCGTTCATCCTTGATCAGCAGCGCCCCGATCCCGGCTTGGCGCGCCAGATCGGCACTCTCCACCAACGGCGTGGCGCCTGCGCGCGGGCAGCGGGCAACCAGCGCGGTGGGTTTCTCCGCGTCAATACTCGGCCATGGCATGTCGTCCAGTTCGGGGCAGTCCAGCCCCGCGCCGCGATGGGGGTTCTTCAGAATATCCATGATCCGCCTTTCAATCCAACAGCGCCCGTGTCAGCGGATCATTGGCCTCGCGCAGCCCGTCGATCACGTCGAAATGGTGCCTACCCGGCGCGAAGACCGGCGGCCGCATGTCGGTCTTGCCCGCCCAGGCCTCGGCCAATATCGCGGCTTGTCGCAGGAACTCGGGCCGCTCCAGCGCGCCGGTCCAGCAGGTCACCGCGATCCCCGGCACCGGATCCAGCAGCACCGGGCTTTCGGTCCGCGCCTCGGCCCGGTCCAGCCGCAGATCGGCGTTCATCGAGTGCAGCCGCAGGGGCCGCAGGTCATGGACGCCCGAGATCGAGATCACGCGGTCGATCCGGCTGGCCACACTTGGGCTCAGCGGGCTGTCCCGGCACGCCATGCGTGTCACCAGATGTCCGCCCGCCGAATGTCCCGCCAGCCGGATCGGTCCCGCCACGCGCCCCGCCGCCGATTCCAGCGCCGAGGCGATCTGATGCGTGATCTGCGAAATCCGCGCCTCGGGGGCCAGCGTGTAGCCGGGCATCGCCACCGCCCATCCCCGCGCCAAGGGCCCCATCGCCAGGTCGGACCAGAGAGATTTGTCCATCGCCTTCCAGTAGCCGCCATGCACAAAGATCACGAGACCCTGCGGGCTGCCCTCGGGCAGGAACAGGTCCAGCCGCTCGCGCGCGCCATGGCCGTAGGCCACGTCCAGCCGCATATCGGTGCCGCCCGCGCGAAACGTCTCCGCCCGCTCGGCCCATCGCGCCGGATACTCCGAGCCACCGGGGATGTAATCGCCGTTCTGGAACGCATCCTCCCAGTCTATTCCGGTCTCGGCATCTTGCATATTCCGCGCCTCTTTGCCTTTCATGGCGGCAACCCTAGCCGCACACAGGCCCCGATAGAAAGGCCCGCCTATGACCCTGCCGCGAAAAGAGCTGTTCGACCTGCCCGAGGGGGTTCTCTATCTCGACGGGAATTCGCTCGGGCCGCTGCCGAAAGGGGCCGCCGAGCGTGTGGCCCACGTGATGCGCGACGAATGGGGCGCGGACCTGATCAAGGCCTGGAACACGGCGGGCTGGATGGACCTGCCGCGCGTCGTGGGCGACCGGATCGGGCAGTTGATCGGCGCGCCGGAAGGGTCCGTGGCCACCGGTGACACCCTGTCGATCAAGGTCTACCAGGCGCTGGCGGCGGCGCTTCAGATGCGGCCCGCGCGCAAGGTGGTGCTGTCCGATACCGGCAATTTCCCTTCCGATCTCTACATGGCGCAGGGCCTGATCGACACGATCGGCAAGGATCACGAGTTGCGGCTGGTGGCCCCCGAGGATGTGGCCGACGCGATCGGCGAGGATGTCGCCGCCGTCCTGCTGACCGAGGTCGATTTCCGCAGCGGGCGAAGGCATGACATGGGCGCGATCACGCGGCAGGCGCATGAGGCGGGCGCGATGATGATCTGGGATCTCGCCCATAGCGCGGGCGCGGTGCCGGTGGACATCACCGCCAGCAACGCGGAATTCGCCGTCGGCTGCACTTATAAGTACCTCAATGGCGGCCCCGGCGCGCCGGCCTTCATCTATGCCAGGCCGGACATCGTCGAGGGCCTGCAACCGGCGCTGGCCGGGTGGCTCGGCCATGCCAGCCCGTTCGACATGGAACTGGCCTATCGTCCGGCCATGGCCACCGAACGTCTGCGCGTCGGTACCCCGCCGATCCTGCAACTGGCGGTGCTGCAACAGGCGCTGGAGGCCTGGGACGGGGTCGATATGGCCGATCTGCGCGCCGCCTCGGTGGCGCTGTGCGAGAGGTTCATCAGGGAGGTCGAGGCGCGTTGCCCGCAATTGACGCTGGCCAGCCCCCGCGACCCCGAGGCGCGTGGCAGCCAGGTCTCGTTCGCCTTCGAGAACGGTTACCCGGTGATGCAGGCCCTCATCGCGCGTGGCGTGATCGGCGATTTCCGCGCGCCCGATATCATGCGCTTCGGCTTCACGCCGCTCTACCTGGACGAGGGCGACGTGATCCGCGCCGCCGAGATCATCGAGGAGGTGATGGTCAAGGAAATCTGGCGCGACGCGGAGTATAACAGGCGCTCCCGCGTGACCTGAGTTCCACGCCCGCGTCGACGCAGCCCCACCAGGATCAAATGCAGGCGCGCAACAATGCCGCCACGTTTTCCTCGGTCAACTCCACCGGGTTGCCGCCGCAGGAGGGGTCTTGGAGCGCCATCGCGGTCAGCTCGTCGATCCGGTCATCGCCGACGCCCATATCGGCCAGCCGCCGCGGCACGCCGAGACGGTCGTTGAATTCCTGTACGAAATGCCGGAACCCGTCGAAGCCGCCCTCGATCCCCAGATAGGCCGCGACGCCCGCGAACTTCTCCGCGATCGCCGACGCGTTCATCTCCAGCACCGCAGGCATGCAGACCGCGTTCGTCGTGCCGTGGTGGGTGTTGTAGACCGCCCCGATGGGATGGCTGATCGCATGGATCGCACCGAGCCCCTTCTGGAACGCGGTCGCCCCCATCAGGGCGGCGGCCATCATCTGGGCGCGCGCCTCGAGATCGGTGCCATCTTCATGGGCGCGCGGCAGATAGTCCTTGACCAGCCGCATCCCCTCCAGCGCGATGCCCTGGGACATGGGGTGGAAATGCGGGCTGGCATAGGCCTCGACGCAATGGGCGAAGGCATCGAGCCCGGTGCCCACGGTGATCGGCTGCGGCATCCCCACTGTCAGCTCAGGGTCGCAGATCACCACGCTGGGCAGCACGCGCGGGTGAAAGATGATCTTCTTCACATGGGTCTCAGAGTTGGTGATGACGCTGGCGCGCCCGACCTCGGACCCGGTCCCTGCCGTGGTCGGCACCGCCACGATGGGCGCGATGGCGGCGCTGTCGGCGCGCATCCACCAATCGCCGACATCCTCGAAATCCCAGAGCGGGCGCGTCTGGCCCGCCATGAAGGCCACCATCTTGCCCAGGTCCAGCCCCGAGCCGCCGCCGAAGGCGACCACCCCGTCATGCCCGCCCGCGCGGTAGGTCTCTACGCCCGCCGCAAGGTTCGCCTCGGTCGGATTCGCATCGACCTCGGCAAAGACCGCCCGGCCAAGCCCCGCGGCCTGCATCAGGTCCAGCGTGTCACGGGTGATCGCCATCTCGGCCAGGCCCCGGTCGGTGACAAGAAGCGGATTGGTGATCCCCGCCTGCGCGCAGGCCTGCGGCAATTCGGCGATGCGGCCCGCGCCGAACTTGATCGCGGTGGGGTAGGACCAGTTGGCGGTCAGGGTCATGTCGTCACTTTCCTTTCGTCGCGCAGAGCCTCGAATTTCTCGCGCTCATGCCATCATCGTCGTCGCCCAAATACCTGCGCCGCAGGCATCCGAGCCTTGCCAGGGGCGCCGAAGGGTCAGGCCCTTTCGAACCCCCGTGCGATCTCGTAATCCGTCACCACGCGGTCGAAATCCTCGATCTCCACCTCGGCGGCGCGAACGTAGTGATCGACCACCTCGTCGCCCATCGCCGCGCGCAGCATGGTCGAGCCCTTGAGTGTCTCGCGCGCGTCGCGCAGGGTGCCGGGGATCTCGGCCACGTCGCCATCATAGGCATCCCCCTTGAAAGGCGGGGCCAGCGCCAGCCCCTCCTCGATCCCGGCAATCCCCGCCGCGATCTGGGCGGCCATCGCCAGGTAGGGGTTCAGGTCCGACCCGCCGATCCGGCATTCGACGCGCACCGCCTTGCTGCCATCACCCACCAGCCGGAAGCCCGCCGTGCGGTTGTCCACCGACCAGACCGCGCGGGTGGGGGCGAAGGTGCCCTTCTGGAACCGCTTGTAGCTGTTGATGTAGGGCGCCAGGAAATAGGTGTAATCCGAGGCGTATCGGATCAGCCCGGCCATGTAGGATTTCATCACCTCCGACATGCCGAGCGCGTCGCCTTCGTCGACGAAGGCGCTGATCCCGTCCTTCCAGAGCGACTGATGCACATGTGCCGAACTGCCGACCCGGTCGCGGTGCCATTTCGGCAGGAAGCTGGCGGCGTGGCCCTTCGCATGGGCGATCTCCTTGACCGCCTGCTTGGCGATCGTGTGGTGATCGGCGCAATCCATCGCGGCGGCATAGGTGATGTTCAACTCGGATTGACCGGCCTCGGCCTCGCCCTTGGTGTTCTCGACCGGGATGCCCGCCGCGAAGAGGTGATTGCGCAGCGGCCGCATCACATGTTCTTCCTTGGTGGTCTGGAAGATGTTGTAATCCTCGTTATAGCCGCTCAACGGGTGCAATTCGCGGTAGCCCTGCTTGCGGAGGGTCTCGAAGCTCTCCTCGAAGAGGAAGAACTCCAGCTCGGTCGCCATGCGCGCCTCGTATCTCATCTCGGCCAGCCGCGCGATCTGGCGTTTCAGAACCGCGCGGGGGGAATGGGCAATCTCGGTTCGCCCGTGATGATCCAGCACATCGCAGAGCACCATCACCGTGCCCTCCAGCCAGGGCACCGGGCGCAGCGTGGCCAGATCGGGGCGCATCGTGTAATCGCCATAGCCCGCCTGCCAACTGGTCGAGGCATAGCCCTCGGGCGTCGCCATCTCCAGATCCGTGGCCAAGAGGTAGTTGCAGCAATGCGTCTCGCGCCAGGCCGAGGCCACGAAATGCGCGGCATGAAAGCGTTTGCCCATCAGGCGGCCCTGCATGTCGACCATGCAGACCAGGACCGTATCGACCGCGCCGGCGGCGGTCTGCTCTTTCAGGTCGTCGAAGGTGAGGGCAGCGGTCATGGGCAATGTCTTTCCGGGTCAGAGGGCGTGCGCCACCGGGGACAGCCCGAGGGCGATCAGGGCGGGCGTCAGCAATGTGTCGATCTCGCCCGCCAATCTGGCCTGATCGGCCGCGCTTGTCAGCAGGTCATTGCGAATCTCGATCATCACGTGGGGCAGGGCGCGGGCGAGCCCATGCAGGCGCAGGCTGTGGGTGACGCCATCCTGCGGTCCGTAGGGCGCGTTGCGGGCGATCTGGCGATGCGGCAGGGCAGGGGCGTTCTGCAGCATCAGGTCGGCCAACCGCGTGTCCTGATCGTGCAGCAGGCCGATCTCGACCGCGCGGGGCTGGCCGTTGAATACGGGCGTGAAGCTGTGGATCGTGACCAGAACGGTGCCGACCCGTGCCGCGCGGCGCGCATCCAGTATGCGGGCCACCGCGGCACAGAACGGGCGGTAGACCGAGAGCTCGCGTTCCGCGCGCGCGTCGGGCGTGAGGTCGCGGTTGCCCGGCACCTCGATGCGCTCCGACCGTGCGGGCATGGCGCTGGCCGCATCGGGCGGGCGGTTGCAATCATAGACCAGCCGCGAGACCGCCCCCGCCACCAGTGGCGCATCGTGACGCGCCGACAGGGCCCGCGCCACGCCCAAGGCGCCCGGATCCCAGGCGGCGTGGCTGTCGCGATCAGCCTCCGCCAGCCCCAGGCCGCCATAGCGCGCGGGAATATGGTTCGAGGCATGTTCGCAGACCAGCACCAGCGGCCCTCCGCCGTCCGGGTTCACGACCGCGACGGCACTGTCGCCTGGAGGAATCGGTGTGATGGCCATGCGTTCTCCCGCGTCATTTGCCCGGACAGTTCCGCAATCGCGCGCGGGTTGCAATGCTTGACCCGGAGCGGTCCGGCCCCACATTTTCATTATCAGGAATGCCAAGGCAATCCTTCATGGTTTTCAGGCCCGGTTTGCTATTGGAAAGCAGACGGTTGCAGGGTCTGATGGCGGCCAGGTGCAATCGTAGGAGTCTGCCGATGTCAGGGCGTAGATATGTCGGTCCGCCGGGTGGGTTGCCGCCCCAAACGCAATTGCTGACGGACCGTGCGGTCTTTACCGACGCCTATGCCGTCATCCCGCGCGGCACGATGTCGGATATCGTCACCTCGCTGCTGCCCTTCTGGGACAAGGCCCGCTTCTGGGTCATCGCGCGGCCCATGACCGGCTTTGCCGAGACTTTCTCGCAATATGTGGGCGAGGTGGAACCGGGCGGTGGCAGCGACCGGCCCGAAACCGACGCATCGGCGCAGTCCGGTATCCTGGTGATGTCCGGCACGCTCAGCATCACCATCGACGGCACCGCGCATGAGGTCGGCCCCGGCGGCTTTGCCTATATCCCCGCCGGCATGTCCTGGAGCCTGCGCAACAAAGGCGACACGACAGCGCAGTTCAACTGGATCCGCAAGAAATACCAGCCGGTCGAGGGGCTCGGCACGCCCGAGCCTTTCGTGGCCAACGATGCCGATATTGCGCCGAACGAGATGGTCGATACCGACGGGGCCTGGGCCACGACGCGCTTCATGGATCACGACGATTTGCGCCACGACATGCACATCACCATCGTCACGCTGCAACCCGGCGCAGTCATTCCCTTCGCTGAAACCCATGTGATGGAACACGGGCTATTCGTGCTGGAAGGCAAGGCGGTCTATCACCTCAACCAGGACTGGGTCGAGGTCGAGGCGGGCGATTTCATGTGGCTGCGCGCCTTCTGCCCGCAAGCCTGTTACGCGGGCGGTCCGGGGCCGTTCCGCTATCTGCTCTACAAGGACGTGAACCGGCATATGCCGTTTCTCTGACGCCCGGTCCGATCCGAAACCGTGACGCCCGGTGCCAGTGATGGCGTCGGGCGTTGTCGTACTGCGGGTCTAGGCCCTTCCGCGAACAGCCCAAGCGCGCGCGGCCAGCAGGATCATACCGTCGGGATCAGTCGGCAATGTCTCGATCAACCGGTCTTTCAGGGCCTGGCGCGCGGTGTCGTCCAAAGACGCACAATACCCCGGGGCAGGTCCAACACCGGACAGGAACGGCGACCAATAGTCATCGAAATCCGCAAACGGAGTCACGATGTCGATGGGTGCGGTCGAGACCTCGGTCAGCCCCGCCTCCGAGAACAGGGCCGCCAGCGGGTCCGGGCGGCAGACCGGGAACCGGGGCCCCTCGTCATTGTCAGAGGCGGAAGGATCAAGCGCTGTGGCCGCATCCCAGAAATAGCGCATGAACTGGACATGGCCGGAATAGTCCCAGACATAGGCCGCAACGGTTCCGCCATCCCGAACCGCGCGTTTGAGCTCGGCGATGGCTGCCAGCTTTTCGGGAATGAAGTTCAGGACCAGCCCCGACACCGCCACATCGACCGAGCCATCCGCCACCGGGATGCTCTCACCCGTGCCTTGCACGAAACTGGCGCGATCATCGTCGGTGATCGCGCGCCGCGCCAGGGCCAGGAACCCTTCGGACGGCTCGACTCCCACCACGGAAACCGGATCGCAATCCTGCAATATCCGCGACGTGAGCGCCCCGGTCCCGCAGCCGAGGTCAAGCCACCTGAACCGATGAGGCGCGTCTATCCAGGACAGGAAGCTTTTTCCGGTCTGCCTGCTCCAACGCCCGACATACATCTCGTAGGCATCGCCATCGGTCCATTTGTCTTGCATGATCCCATCCCGCTGCAGGGGGTGCAGACGTCGGACCCTAGCACATGTTTCGGGCCGTGTCCGATTGCCGCGACGGGGGGTTGTCCGGTTCGCCATGTCTGTCAAGAAAAGCCCCGCCGGCTTGTCGCGGGCGGGGCCAGGGTCTTTGCTGTCGGCCCGCGTTCCGGCGGGCCATCGGTGTCTTCAGTCCGGGTGCAACCTCCCGACACCATGACCAGCATGGCCGCCCGAGACTTCCTCGGTCGCCTCCGCGGCGAGGTCTTCGGGCAGGATCAGGTTCAGAACGATGGCGATCAGCGCCGCGGGCAGCAGGCCCGAGGTCAGCAGGACACTGGCCGTCTGCGGCAGGTGCTGCAATGCGCCGGGCTCCAGTTGCAGGCCCAGGCCGATCGACAGCGAAATCGCGAAGATCACCATGTTGCGGCGGTTCCAGTCCACGTCCGACAGCATCGAGATACCGGCGGCCACGACCATGCCGAACATCACGATGACGCCGCCGCCGAGCACCTCGATGGGCACCGTGCGGATGATGCCGCCCACCTTGGGGATCAGGCCGCAGATGATCAGGAAGATCGCGCCGCAGGTCACGACGTGGCGGCTCATCACGCCGGTCATCGCGATCAGGCCCACGTTCTGGCTGAACGAGGTGTTGGGGAAGCCGCCGAAGACACCGGCCAGCGCGGTGCCGAGACCGTCGGCATAGGTCGCGCCCTGGATCTCTTCCTCGGTCGCTTCACGGCCCGCGCCGCCCTTGGTGATACCGGACACGTCGCCCACCGTTTCAATCGCCGAGATGAAGGCCATCAGGCAGAAGCCGATGACCGCGGCGGCCGAGAAGGTGAAGCCATAGCGGAACGGATCTGGCAGCGCGAATGCGGCGGAGTTGTTCCAGGAACCCGCGATGGATTCGAAGGACAGCATGCCAACGCCGATGGCGTAGAAATAGCCCACGATGAGGCCGATCAGGACCGCCGAGATCGACAGCATTCCGCGCGTGAAGAACTTGAGGCCGAGCGTGACCACGATCACGACCAGGGCCGCCGACCAGTTCAGCAGGCTGCCATATTCCTCGGTCCCGATGGCCGGAACACCGCCCGCGGCATACTGGATGCCGACCTTGACCAGCGCCAGACCGATCATCGTGACCACAAGGCCCGTGACCAGCGGCGGCAGGGCAAAGCGGATCTTGCCGATGAACAGACCGATGCAGGCGTGGAAGAGACCGCCGATGATGACGCCGCCAAAGAGGGCCGCCAGCGCATCGACGCCTTGGCCCGCAACCAGCGGGATCATGATCGGCAGGAAAGCGAAACTGGTGCCCTGCACGATGGGCAGTGCCGCCCCGACAGGGCCGATCGTGATGGTCTGCAACAGCGTCGCAACGCCGGCAAACAGCATCGACATCTGGATCAGGTAAAGAAGCTCGGGGAAATCGGGCGAGTTTGACCCGAAGCCGAAGCCCGCCGCGCCGGCCACGATGATCGCGGGCGTGACGTTGGATACGAACATTGCCAGCACGTGCTGAATCCCGAGCGGGATCGCCTTGTGCAGTGGCGGAGTGAAATTCGGATCGCGCAGCTGTTCTGCGGTCCCAATCGAATGATCAGCCATTGGTTGTTGTCTTCCTTCGTTTGGATTTGAGTGTAGTGTCGATCCCCGCTCTTTTGCGGCGGGTTCGCTAATCCAACTGGCCGACCGATAGCGGCTGGTCGAACCAGTGTTCTTCGAGGTTGGGGCCGTCGCCGATCCGGTCGATGACGGCGTATTGGCCCGGCGCATCGAGGGGCCAGAGCACCCCGTGCCAGACATTGCGATGCAGGTTGATGGATTGGCCCGACCGGGTGACGAAGGCGCGCGGGTTGATGGGTGTGCCGCCCGCGTCCTCGGCCACCAGCACCAGGAACGGCGTGCCGCTGATCGGGATGAAGGCCTGGCTTCCCTTGGGATGGCGCTCCATCATCTCGACCTGGCAGGGCAGGGACCGCGCCTTGGCGTCGAAAAGGCTTATGCCCGCGCGCCCGTCCGAGAAATCGAGCCGCGCCAGATCGTGGTGCCGCCCGCACATGCCCTGATTGATCAGCTTGTCGGGTGCGCCGCCGATCTCGATCACCTCGCCGAACGGCGCGAAATCCTCGGCATTCAGCGGCACGGGGATCAGGGGCGCGCTCACGGCAGAAGATCCTTCAGCCGGAACTCCGCGATGCGCTCGACCTGGCGGCAGGCCTCCGCGAACTCGGTCTCGGTGTCGTTGTCGATGCGCCGGGTGAAGGCGGCCATGATCGACGCCTTGTCATGGTCGCGCACCGCGATGATGAAGGGAAAGCCGTGCTTGGCGACGTAGTCCTCGTTCTGACGGGTCAGCGTCTCACGCTCCGCGTCGGTCAGCATGTCGAGGCCAGCGCCCGCCTGTTCCGCGGTAGATTCCGCCGTCAGCTTGCCAGCGGCGGCCAGTTTCCCCGCCAGGTCGGGATGCGCCGTCAACACGCCGAGCCGTTCCTCGCGGCTGGCGCTGCGGAACATCCGCGTCAGCGCATTGTGCAGCCCTATGGCGCTGTCATGGGCGGGCCCAAGCTCCAGATCATGGGCGCGCTCGGCGATCCAGGGGCTATGCTCGAAGATCGAACCGTATCGGGCCACGAAGGTCTCAAGATCCATCTCTGACGGACGCTCGACATGCTGCGGCGGGTGGTTCAGGATCCAGTGCTCGGCAATGTCGATGCGGCGGGCGAACCAGACATCCGTGTGCGACTGCGCGTAGTCCAGAAACCGCTTCAGCGCCATGACCCGGCCCGGACGGCCAATGAGGCGGCAGTGCAGGCCGATCGACAGCATCTTGGGCGCGCCTGCCGCGCCCTCGGCATAGAGCGCATCGAAGCTGTCCTTGAGATAGGCAAAAAACTGATCGCCCGAGTTGAAACCCTGCGGCGTCGCAAAGCGCATGTCGTTGCAATCCAGCGTGTAAGGAACAATCAGCTGGTCCTTGCTGCCGAAGCTCGTCCAGTAGGGCAGGTCGTCGGCATAGGTGTCGGCGACGTAGTCGAACCCGCCTTCTTCGGCGGCCAGCCGCACCGTGTTGTCCGAGCAACGCCCGGTATACCAGCCGCGCGGGCGTTCTCCCGTGACCTCTGTGTGCAGACGGATGGCTTCGGCCATGTCGGCGGCCTCGGCCTTGGGGTCGGCATCCTTGTACTCGATCCATTTCAGCCCGTGGCTGGCGATCTCCCACCCGGCATCCTGCATGGCGCGGGTCTGTTCGGGGCTGCGCGCCAGCGCGCTGGCGACCCCGTAGACGGTCAGCGGGATCTTGTGCTCGGTGAACAGCCGATGCAGCCGCCAGAACCCGGCCCTTGCGCCGTATTCATAGATCGATTCCATGTTCCAGTGACGCTGCCCCGGCCAGGCCGCGGCCCCCACGATCTCCGACAGGAACGCCTCCGAGGCGGCATCGCCATGAAGGACGCAGTTCTCGCCGCCTTCCTCGTAGTTCAGCACGATCTGCACGGCGATCCTGGCCCCGTTCGGCCAATTCGCATTGGGGGGCGTGGGTCCATACCCGCGCATGTCTCGGATGTATCTTGTCACTGTGAACGCTCCTCTCCTTGGCGGCCACCTTAGGGCAATAAAATCTTTTTGACTTATCGGAGTTTTTTGAAACTGCTGTAGCGGGGAAGGACGTGCGGCGGCCCGATTTGCCCGTATAAAGGGCAGGAACAACAGCAAGTGAGGGAATTATGGCCGGATATCTGACCACGCATGTTCTGGACACCGCGACCGGGCTGCCCGCCTCTGGGTTGCGCATCGTGCTCTACCGCCTCACGGGCGAGGCGCGTGACAAGATCGTCGAGATGGAAACCAATCCCGATGGCCGCACCGACGGCCCGATCTTGCCGCAAGACAGCTTCGAGACCGGGCAATATGAGCTGGTCTTTCAAGCGGGCGACTACCTGCGCCGCACGGGGAATGCGGGCGAGGAGCCGCTGTTCCTCGACCAGATCCCGATCCGTTTCGGCATGGCGGATTCCGAGGCGCATTACCATGTGCCGCTGCTCCTGTCGCCCTACAGCTTCAGCACCTATCGCGGCAGTTGAGACCGAAAAATCTTGGCCAAGTTTTTTAGCCCGGAAAACTTTTGACCAAGAGTTTTCGCGGGGTCACGGCAATTCCCGGCGGATATGCTCGGCCATGAAGTCGATCAGCAGGCGGGCCTTCGGGTCTTGCCTGCGCCGGTGCATGTAGAGGCAGGCCATCTGGATCGGCACCGGCGGCTCGTGCTCCAGCACCCGCACCAGCGCCCCCGAGGCCAGGTGATCCGCGACCTCGAATTCGGGCTTCAGGATCAGCCCGTGCCCGGCCAGCGCCCAGGCCGTCAGCACGTCGCCATCATCCGATTCAAACGGCCCCTTGACCGCGATGCGGGTGACCCCTTCGGGCATCTGCAGCGGCCATTGAAACTCGGGCGCGCCGGGATAGCGCAGGTTCAGGCAATCATGCTTGCCCCCGGTCAGGTCACGTCCCGTTTGCGGCGTGCCCTTCTGCGCCAGGTAATCCGGCGCGGCGCAGATCACCCGCGGGCAATCGGCGATCTTGCGGATGCGCAGCGTGCTGTCCTCGGGCACGCCCAGGAAGAACGAGACATCCAGCCCCTCGGCGGCCATGTCCAGACGGCGATCGGACAGGCGCAGGCGAATGTCGATCAGCGGGTATTTGCGCTTGAAATCGGGCACCGCCGGGGCGATCAGCCTGCGGCCCACGCCTAGGGGCGCCGCGATATAGAGCGTGCCGCGCGGCGTGTCCGTGACATTGCTGATCTCGCCCTCGGCCTCTTCCACCGCCTCCAATATCTTGCAGGCCCCGCGATAGAAGATCTGGCCCTGCTCGGTCGGGTTCAACTGGCGCGTCGTGCGTTGAAAGAGGCGCACGCTCAGATGCTCCTCAAGCTGCGAGATGCGTGAGGACGCGACCGCCGCCGAAATCCGCTGATCCCGCGCCGCCGCCGACATCGAGCCAAGCTCATACACGCGCACGAACGTTCTGATGTTGTCGAGATAGGCCATGGGGCATTCTTAGCGGATTTTTGAAACAGCTGGGCAATTTCTTGCAATACCGACAAAAGCGCCTTTCAGATAGAAATGCCACAGCGATTTTCACGATTCCGAGGGGACCCGCGCGATGCAAGATTTTCTGATCATCTGGGATTGGCTGGGCTTCGCCGTGCGCTGGCTGCATGTCATCACCGCGATCGCCTGGATCGGCTCCAGCTTCTACTTCGTGGCGCTCGACCTGGGGCTGCAAAAGGCCCCCGACATGCCGGAAGGCGCGCATGGCGAGGAATGGCAGGTCCATGGCGGCGGCTTCTACCATATCCGCAAATACCTGGTGGCCCCGTCCGAGATGCCCGAGCATCTGACCTGGTTCAAATGGGAAAGCTACATGACGTGGCTCTCGGGTGCGGTGCTGCTCATGATCGTCTACTGGGCGGGGGCGGAGCTTTACCTGATCGACCCCAACAAGGCCGATCTCGCCACCTGGCAGGGCATCGTGATCTCCGCCGCGTCGCTGACCATCGGCTGGCTGGTCTATGACTTCCTGTGCAAGTCGAAACTGGGCGAAAGCCCGACCACCCTGATGCTGCTGCTGTTCGTCCTGCTGGTGATCATGGGCTGGGGCTATGACCAGATCTTCACCGGCCGCGCCATGCTGCTGCATCTGGGGGCCTTCACCGCCACGATCATGACCGCCAACGTGTTCTTCATCATCATGCCAAACCAGCGCATCGTGGTGAAGGATTTGCAGGAGGGCCGCACGCCCGACGCGAAATACGGCAAGATCGCCAAGCTGCGTTCGACCCATAACAACTACCTGACGTTGCCGGTCATCTTCCTGATGCTGTCCAACCACTACCCGCTGGCCTTCGCCACCGAGTATAACTGGATCATCGCGGCGCTGGTCTTCCTGATGGGCGTCACCATCCGCCACTTCTTCAACACCATGCACTCCCGCAAGGGCGAGCCCTACTGGACCTGGGCCGTGACCGCCGCCCTCTTCATCGTGATCATGTGGCTCTCGACCGCCGGGATCCAGCAAGACAGCTGGGAGGAAAGCGAGGCCCGCGACCTGACCGCCCGCGAGGAGGTGCTGGTCGCCGCCGCCGGTTTCGAGGATGTGTCGGCCATCGTTCCGGGCCGCTGCGCCATGTGCCACGCGCGCGAGCCCTCCTGGCCCGGTATCCGCCGCGCGCCGCGCGATATCTTGCTGGAAACCCCCGCCGACATTGCCCGCGCGGCGCAGGTGATCTACCTTCAGGCGGGGCTGACCGACGCGATGCCGCCCGCGAACGTGTCCTACATGGAACCCGAGGAGCGCGCGATCATTCGCAGCTGGTATCGCGCCGCGGGCGAGGAGGCGGCGCTTGGCATGGCGATGCTGGACAGCCTGGTCTCAGGCGCGGCCAGCCAGTGAGGCGCGGATCGCGCGGATGTTCTCGCCATAGGGCGCGGGGTCGGAGACCGAGCCGCCCCTGAACACCGCCGATCCGGCAACCAGCACGTCGGCCCCGGCCTCGACCACCATCGGGGCGGTGTTCGGATCGACGCCGCCATCGACCTCGATATGCACGGGCCGGTCACCGATCATCCCGCGCAATTTCGTGATCTGCTCCACCTGGGTGCGGATGAATTTCTGCCCGCCGAAACCGGGGTTGACCGTCATCACGCACACCAGATCGCAGAGATCCAGCAAGGGTGCCGCCGCCTCGACCGGCGTGCCGGGGTTGAGCGCCAGCCCCGCCTTGACGCCCGCGCCGCGAATGGCCTGAAGCGTGCGATGCGTATGCGCGCCCGCCTCGAGATGCGCGGTCAGGATGTCAGCACCCGCATCGGCGAAGGCGTCGATATAAGGGTCCACCGGCGCGATCATCAGATGCACATCCATCACCGTCTTGATATGGGGCCGGATTGCCTTGCAGAGCGTCGGGCCGAAGGTGAGGTTCGGCACGAAATGCCCGTCCATCACATCGACATGGACCCAATCGGCGCCCTCAGCCTCCACGGCCTCGATCTCGGCCCCGAAATTGGCGAAATCGGCGGAGAGGATGGAGGGCGCGATCTTGACGGTGCGGTCAATGGGCATGGGATGATCCTTGGCTGCTGGCGTAGGGCGGAGTTACCCCTCCACACCGGTTTGTTCAAGCGGCCCAAGCTCTTTCGAAAGAGCTTGCACGCGATTTCGAAATCGCGTTCCCGCGCGGCGTCGACGCCGCGCTTACCCGTGCCAGGCCGCAACCGTCTTCAACACAGAGAACCCGTAAAGCGCCTCGAACCCCTTTTCGCGCCCGTGCCCCGAATGGCCGACCCCGCCAAAGGGCAGTTCCACACCGCCGCCCGCGCCGTAATTGTTCAGGAACACCTGGCCCGCGCGCAGGCGTTTGGCCAGCCGCATCTGCCGCCCGCCATCCGCCGACCAGACCGAGGCGACCAGCCCGTAGGCGGTGCCATTGGCGATCTCGACGGCATGCTCCTCGTCGCGGAAGGGGAGGATCACCTGCACAGGCCCGAAGATCTCGTCCTGCGCCAGCGCGTGATCCGGGCCAATACCGGAAATCAGGGTCGGCGCGACGTAGTGGCCACCACCCGGCGCATCGTCGACGATGCGCCCCCGGCTCAGCACATGGTTGTCGTCGGTCTTCGACAGGAACCCCTCGACGATTTTCTTCTGTTTCGCCGAGATCAGCGGCCCGACCCGGTGATCCTCCATCGCGGGGCCGACCGTCAGCCCGTCATAGGCCGCCGCCATATGGGTGCAGAGCTCGTCATAGATGCTCTCATGGACCAGGATGCGCGACGAAGCCGAACAGGTCTGCCCGGCATTCTGGATCCCTGCATTGACCAGGAAGGGCAGGGCGCGGTCGAGGTCGGCATCGGCAAAGACCAGTTGCGGCGACTTGCCGCCAAGCTCCAGCGTGACCGGCACGATATTGTCGGACGCCGCCCGCTGCACCAGCTTGCCGACGCCCACCGACCCGGTGAAGGAGATGTGGTTGACGCCGGGATGCGCGGTCAGCGCCGCGCCCGCCTCCTCGCCCAGACCCGGCACCACGTTCAGCGCCCCATCGGGCAGCCCCGCCTGCCGCGCCAGATCGGCGAAGGCCAGCGCCGACAGGCACGCCTCCTCCGCCGGTTTCAGAACGCAGGCATTGCCCATCGCCAGCGCCGCGCCGACCGAGCGCCCGATGATCTGCATCGGGTAGTTCCACGGCACGATATGGCCCGTGACGCCATGCGGCTCGCGCAGGGTGTAGACGGTGAACCCGTCCTGAAACGGGATCGTCTCGCCCATCACCTTGTCGGCGGCCCCGCCATAGAATTCCATGTAGCGGGCCAGCGCGACGGCGTCGCTTTTCGCCTGCGCCAGTGGCTTGCCTACATCGGTCGCCTCGATCTCGGCCAGCGCGTCGATCTTCTGGCTGATCAGCCAGGAGAGCCGCATCATCACCCGGCCCCGTTCTGCGGCTGTCATCGCGCCCCATTCGCCCGCCAGCGCTTCCCGCGCGGCCTGCACCGCGGCGTCGATATCGGCGGCCTGCCCGCGCGCGATGCGCCCGATCTCCTCTCCGGTCGAGGGGTTCTCAAGGGGCAGCGTCTCGCCGCTTTCGGGCAAGTACCAGCGCCCGCCAATGAACACCTCCGCTGAATCGAACCAAAGCTGCATCTCAGGACTCCTTTCGGGAAAACGCGGGCAGGCGCGGGGCGGCGGCCAGAAGCGCCTGCGTATAGGGGTGCCCAGGCGCGTCGAAGACGGCTTCGGTGGCGCCTTCCTCGACGATCTCGCCGGATTTCATCACCAGCACCCGGTCGGTGATGGCGCGCACCACGGTCAGGTCATGGCTGATGAAGAGGTAGCTTAGGTCGAGACGCGTCTGCAAATCCGCCAGCAGATCGAGGATCTGCGCCCGGATCGAGACGTCCAGCGCCGATACGGCCTCGTCCAGCACAAGGATACGCGGGTTGGTGATGAGGGCGCGGGCAATGGCGATGCGCTGGCGCTGCCCGCCGGAGAACTCATGCGGGTATTTCTCCATATCGCTGGCCGACAGCCCGACCTCCTCCAGCGCGCGCCCGACCTGTTCGCGCCGCTCAGATGCCTGCGGCTTGTCGCTGATCAGGTGAAAGGGCTCGGCCACCAGATGCTCGACCTTCCAGCGTGGGTTGAAGCTGCCGTAAGGGTCTTGAAACACGACCTGGATACCTGCGCGCATGGCATGCGGCATGGTCGGGCTGACCGCATGGCCGAAGGCGCGGATCCCGCCGCCCTGGATCGGGTCGAGCCCCAGGATCGCGCGGGTCAACGTCGATTTCCCGCAGCCGCTTTCGCCGACAAGCCCCAGGCTTTCGCCCTCATGCAGGGTCAGGCTGACCTGGTTGACGGCCTTCACCGGCGGGCCACGCCGGACCCCCTTGCGCGGGCCGGGATATTCGCGGGTTGCCTGTCTCACCTCCAGCAGGGCCTGCCCGTGCGGGGCGGAGCGGCGGGTCGGCTGGTGGCGCGATGCCTCGAACAGCGACCGTGTATAGGGGTGGCGTTGCTCGCGCAGAACCACATCCGTCGCGCCATGTTCCACCAGCACGCCGCGTTGCATGACCCCGATATGGTCGGCCATGTCGGCGACAACGGCCAGGTCATGCGTGATGAGCAGCAGCGCCATATCCTCATCATCCACCAGATCGCGCAACAGCGTCAGGATTTGCGCCTGCGTGGTCACGTCCAGCGCTGTCGTCGGCTCATCCGCGATCAGGAGGCGCGGGCGCAGCGCAATGGCGGTGGCGATGCAGACGCGCTGCCGCTGGCCACCCGACAGCTCATGCGGAAAGCGGTCCAGATCAATCTGGGAAAGCCCGACCCGGTCGAGCTTTTCGCGCGCCAGGTCCAGCGCCTCGCGCCGCCCTGCCGCGCCGTGGATACGCAGGGTCTCGGCCACCTGGTCGCCGATGCTGCGCACGGGGTTGAGCGCGGTCATCGGCTCCTGGAAGATCATGCCGATATCATTGCCGCGCAAACCGCACATATCGCGCTCGGACAGCGTCAGCAGGTCGCGCCCATCCAGCCGCGCCGCGCCGCTGGTCCGCGCCCCCTGCGGCAGAAGCTGCATCAGGCTGAGCGCCGTCATCGACTTGCCCGAGCCGCTTTCGCCGACCAGCCCGAACACCTCGCCCGCGCGCATCTCGAAAGTCACGCCCTTCAGGATCTCCATCCCGTAGATATCGAGCGAGAGCCGGTCGATCCCGATCATGCGCGCACCCGCCTCAGGCGCGGGTCCAGCATGTCGCGCAAGCCGTCGCCCATCAGGTTGAGGCCAAGCACCATGAAGACGATGGCCAGCCCCGGCAGCACCGCCAGCATCGGGTGGCTGTAGATCATCGTCTGCGCATCGGCCAGCATCCGGCCCCAGCTTGGCACCGGTGGCTGCACCGAGAGGCCGACATAGGACAGCGCCGCCTCGGCCAGGATGCCGAGCGAGAACTGGATCGTGGCCTGCACGATCAGCAGGCTGGAGATATTGGGCAGGATATGCTCGGCGCTGATCCGCGTCTTGTTCTTGCCCGCCACCCGTGCGGCGAGGACGTAATCGAGCGTCCAGAGGCTCAGCGCGCCACCCCGCGCGACACGGGCGAAGACGGGGATGTTGAAGATGCCGATGGCGATGATCGCGTTGAAGGCGGAGGGGCCGAACACGGCGGTGATCAGGATGGCGATGACGAGGCTGGGGAAGGCAAAGATCAGGTCATTGCCGCGCATGATCACTTCATCCAGCAGGCTGCCCCGGTTGGCGGCGGCCGCCAGACCAAGCGGCACGCCAAGCGCCACGCCGATCCCCACCGCGACCAGCGCCACCGCGATGGAAATGCGGGCGCCCACCATCAGCATCGACACCATGTCGCGCCCGAACTGGTCGGTGCCAAGCCAGTATTCCGCCCCCGCCGGGCGCAGCCGGTCGGCGATGATGAGGGTCTCGACGTCATGCGGCGTCCAGACCAGGCTGAGCAGCGCGATGACAAGGAAGAGCACCGACAGCACGGCTCCGATGACCAGCGAGAGGGGGAGGCGGGTCATGACGCGCTATCCTTTACCGCAGGCAGCAGATCCCGATGCCGCAGAACTTCGAGGCGTTGGGTGACACGCGACTGAAACCCCCTGCGCAGGGCCGGGGTCGGGGTTTCCTCCCAGTGCCTCATGCAGGCCCGCGAGATCCAGCGCGGCACCGGGGCGGGCCGATGCGTCAGGCAACGGGTTTCCCCGGCCTCGCGGATGCCCTGCTGGTCGGCAGGATCGGACAGATGCCCCAGCCCAAGCGCCGTCAGATGAACGCAATGCGTCATCCAGGCCGCCGCGACATTGGCGTCCGGGGTCTTCTTCCATTCCGTGTGGGTGTTGGCGCCGTGATAGTGCTTGCGGTAGAGCGGGCGCGGCACGGCGATCATCGGCCCCAGCACGGCCTGCTGCATGATCCAGGTGCTGTCGACGAACAGATCCCCCATCGGGTTCGGCTGCAACGCCAGCGCGCGCCAGCAGGGGGGCGTGCGGTTGACGGCGCGAATGCTGACGCCCGGATAGTCATCCGTGATCACATCCATGATCCGCTGCCGCAGCGTGCCGGTATGTGCCTTGGCGGCGATCCTGACCCCCTCCCGGTCCTCCAACCCGGCCAAGGAGATGTCGCTATAGGCGGCCGAGGCACCGGGGTCGTCCTGCAACGTGCCGACCAAGGTGGCGTAGTAGGTGGGGGCGGGCTCGTCATCATGCGGCAGGATGGCGAAATAGGGGGAACTCGCCAGCGCGACCAGCCGGGTCTTGTTGCGCACCCATCCAAGTCGGGCCGTCTGATGGATCACCCGGATTCCGGGATCGGCGCAGAGCCGGTCGATCTCGGGCGCGTCATGGCCGCCGTCATTGGACAGGATCACCTGGAAATCCCGAAAGGTCTGGCGGCGCAAGGCGTTCAGTGTGCGATCCAGGAACGGCGTTGCGCGGTAGGCGGGAATACAGATCGTCAGCGCCGGTCGTGCACGGTAGCCGATCGGACCAGTTGGGGCGACGGCGGGCGGGCTGCGGTCAGATTGCGGCATGGATCACCTTGCGGGGCAGGAGCGCATCGGCGGTGGCCAGGGCCAGGGCGGGGGCGGTCGTGTACTTGCCGGTGTCCAGGGTGAAATAGCCGGGGGCCAACCGGTGCAGCCCGATGGCATGGCGTTCGTGCAACTGGCTTTTCGTGTCGTCGATATCGGATGTGCCGCGTGCCACGATGAACCCGCCGCTGACCGTTTGGGGCCTGTCGAAATCCGGCACCGGCAGGTCCGACAGCGCGGGATAGAGGCGCGACAGGTTGGCGACGGTCTGGCGATGCAACCTGCGGGTTTGCGCCGCGGAGGGCTGCGGCGGTCGCATCTCGGGGCCGGTCGTCGCCGAGACCATTCCCGCCGGGTACCAGGACAGGTAGACCCGACCGCCAGGATAGGCGACCACATCGCCATAGGTGCCGAGAAAGGCGGTCATGTTGCGCAGATCCTTGCCCCCGGGGCCGGTCTCGATATTGACGCTGAACTTGAAGCGCGTGAACCAGTCGGCCCCGTCGTCAAAGCCCGAATCCCGGTCGATCTGCCTGCGTCCGGCCCAGGCCGCGTTCACGACCTGGCGAAACGGCCCATGGTCGGTGACAGCCGAGCCGTCGCATTGGATCGACCAGCCGCCCTTGCGGGGCGAACACCGGCGCACCCGGCTCTTCAGACGGATGCAAATGCGCTGATGCCGATGGATGGCCGCAGCGATCGCATCGGCCAGCGCGAAGGTATCGACCGCCCGCTCCGGCGTCGTGTAGGCCGCCACGACATCCCGAGGGCCCATACGGTAGGGCGACGGATCGAGCCGCTGCCAGGGCTCCAGCCGGTCCTCGCCCAGATAGCGCCGCGAGCCGTCCGACGCCTCCGCGATCAGTCGATCGACGGCGCTCAGATGTGCCTCCAATTGCTCGGGCGACAATTGGCTGTCATGGGGCACCAGGTAGTCGAACGGATCGGTAAGGGCCGCGTCGAATGCCCTTGCGCCGACCCACCGCTCGATGATCGGGCGGAACGCCAGCGCGCCCTCGATCATCCGGCGCGCCGTCTGACCGGTGGAATCGGCGGCGTAGACGTAACCGAGGTGGATCTTGCCCTCGTTCACGCGCGACGCGTGGCGCAGCACGTGGCTATCGGCCTCGAACAGCACGACAGAAGCGCCCCGGTCGGCGGCCTCCAGCGCCACCAGCGCACCGGCCATGCCGCCGCCGATCACGGCGATGGTCTCGTCCCCTCGTGCGGCGTGTTGGCCCGGAGGCAGGACAGTCATGACCGCCTCCGCAATCTCGGATCGGCCAGCGCATAGGCAATATCGACCAGGAAAGTGACCAGGATCACGGCGAAGACCAGCAGCATGGTGACAGATTCCACCACCACCAGGTCGCGCTGCGTGATGCCCTGAAAGATCAGCCGCCCGAGGCCGGGCAGGAAAAACACGTTCTCGATGATGATCGCGCCCGCCAGCAGGAACGAAAATTGCAGCCCGATGATCGTCAGCACCGGGATCAGCGCATTGCGGAGCGCGTGGCGCAGCGTCACCTGGCGGCGTGTCAGCCCCTTGGCCCGCGCGGTGCGGATGTAATCCTGCCCCATGGTCTCGATCAGGGCGGAGCGCATCACGCGCGCCAGGATCGCTGCTTGCGGCAGGGCAAGGGCCACGGCGGGCAGCAGCAGGGATTTCAGCGCCGCGCCGGGCGCCTCCCAGCCCGGAAAGCCGCCCGCGTTGAACCAGCGCAGGTTGACCGCGAAGACCAGCACCAGCAGCATGGCGAACCAGAAATTCGGCACCGCGATGCCCAGTTGCGTGCCGCCCATGATGGAATAATCCGCCGCCGTGCCGCGCTTTGACGCCGCGATCAGGCCGATGGGAAACGCGATCAGAGTGGACAGGATCAACGCGAACCCCGCCAGAGGCAAGGACACCCAGAGCCGTTGCAGGATCAACTCCGACACCGGCACGCGGTAGGTATAGGAGGTGCCGAAATCGCCCTGCACCAGTCCGGTGATCCAGGTGATGTAGCGGCTGACCTTGCTGCCTGTCAGGCCCAGGTCTTCGCGCAGGGCCTGCACTGTCTCCTCGTTGGCGTTGAGGCCGAGCATGAAGGCCGCCGGATCGCCCGGAACCACCTCGATCACCACGAAGATGACGAGGCTTGCGGCAATCAGGCTGAGGCCGAGCGAGACAAGACGCCCGAGGATAAAGCGCAGCATGGGCGCGACGTTAGAGGGCGGCGCGCGCGAGGGCCAGAGGCTTGTTGGGCGCGCAGGCGAAGATTGCGTATCGCCGGGATTTCGGATACCGGTCGGCGCGAGACTCAGGGCGATGGCGTCGCCCCGGCAGGTGGGTTCAGTCTGCCGCAGTATCCGCCCTGAACGCCGGGGCCTTTCTGAAAGGGAGGGTCCGCGATGTCCAACACGCGCCCGGAATTCTATCGTTTTCACAATGGCGACAAGCCCGCACTGCAATTCGCGCAGGCCGAGTATGACGCCCGCCTGATGGGCTTGCGCGCGATCATGGACGCCAATGGCGTCGATGCGGTCGTGCTCAGCTCCATGCACAACATCGCCTATTACTCGGGCTTCCTCTATTGCGCCTTCGGGCGCGCTTACGCGCTGGTCGTGACGGCGCGCGAGGCGGTGACGATCTCGGCGGGCATCGACGCAGGCCAGCCCTGGCGGCGGGGGGCGACCGACAACATCACCTATACCGACTGGCAGCGCGACAATTACTGGCGCGCGATTGTCCATGTCGCGGGCAAGGGCAAATCCGTGGGCATCGAGGGCGATCACCTGACCCTGGCGCAGAGCGAGAAGATGCGGGCCTTCATGCAGCCATCCTCGGTCACCGACATCGCGCCGATGACGATGCAGCAGCGGATGCGCAAATCGCCCGCCGAGCTGGAGATCATCCGCGCGGGCGCCAACACGGCCGATGTCGGCGGCTACGCGATCCGCGATGCGGTGAAAATCGGCGTGCGCGAGATCGACATTGCCATGGCGGGCCGCGATGCGATGGAACTGGAGATCGCCAAGCGCTTCCCCGTTGCCGAATATCGCGACACCTGGGTCTGGTTCCAGTCGGGCCTGAACACCGACGGCGCGCATAACCCGGTGACGGCGCGCAAGCTGGAACGGGGCGATATTCTGAGCCTCAATACATTTCCCATGATTTCAGGCTATTACACGGCGCTGGAGCGCACCATGTTCGCGGGCGAGGCCGACGCGGCGTCGCTCAAGATCTGGGAGGCGAATGTGGCCGCGCATGAATATGGCATGAGCCTGCTGAAACCGGGTGCCAGCTGTTCCGAGGTGACGCTGAAGATCAACGATTTCTTCGCCGAGCGCGACCTGCTGCAATACCGCACCTTCGGCTATGGCCATTCCTTCGGGGTGCTGTCGCATTACTACGGGCGCGAGGCCGGACTGGAACTGCGCGAGGATATCGACACGGTGCTGGAACCCGGCATGGTGATCTCGATGGAGCCGATGCTGACGATTCCCGAGGGCCAGCCGGGGGCGGGTGGCTACCGCGAGCACGACATCCTGTTCATCACGGAAGGTGGCAACGAGAACATCACGGGCTACCCCTACGGGCCGGAGTTCAACGTCGTCGGATAGGCCAAAATGGCCATGCACCCTACGTACACCCCCCGATACACCCCCCGTGCATACCGGGGATCGCAGGGCGTGGCTTGGGCGCCGTCTTGTCGGGCGGCGCCCATGTGGTGTCTCGGCGCTTGCGCGCCGACCGGCGGGCGGCCCACGTCAGGCCCCCTTCGGGAGCCCTCCTTGGGCCGCATTGCCATGCGCGTGGGGCGGGGGGCGGTATTCGGGTTGGGACCGTTCCAGCGCGGGTCAGGGGGCGGAGCCTCCCCTTTGCAGCGGCTTACGCCGCCTATCGGGCAATGGGCGGAGGTATTTATCGGCAAAATGAAAGCGGAATCAGCCGAGGAGCGCCCGGCACCGGGGGCGAGGAGGCCCCCGCGTTCGGGCGGGGGCCCCAATGGTCAGGTCAGTCGGTCCAGCGCACATCCGTCAGGTCATTGGCCTGGGTCGGAGAGTTTTCCCACAGACCTTCGATATCGGCATTCGCGACGCCGATCTTGGCCAGCTGGAACAGGAACCCGTTGACGTAATCGGCGGCGATCATCTCCTGCGCCTGTTGCAGGAGGGCCGAGCGCTCCTGCGGATCGGTGGTCAGGGTCAGCGTGTCCATCAGCGCGTTGAACTCGGGGTTGTCATACTGGAAATAGTAATCCTCCCGCGCGTAGATGCCGATATCCATGGGTTCGGTATGGCTGACGATGGTCAGGTCATAGTCATGGCCCCGGAACACCTGTTCCAGCCATTGCGCCCATTCCAGGTTGGTGATCTCGATATCGAGGCCCACGTCGCGCAGTTGCGCCGCCACGATCTGGCCGCCCTGCCGCGCATAGGAGGGTGGCGGCAGCATCAGGCGCAGGGTGATGCCCTCGGCCCCGGCCTCGGCCAGCAGGGCGCGGGCGGCGTCGGGGTCATATGGTGAGTTGCCGGTGAGATCGACATAATCGGGATGGTGCGGCGCGAAATGGCTGCCGATGGGGGTGCCATAGCCGAACATCGCCCCGTCGATGATGTCCTGCCGGTTGATCGCATGGGCGATGGCCTGGCGCACGCGGATGTCGCTGAGATACTCGGCCTGGTTGTTGGTCGAGAGGATGGTTTCCCCTTCCGTCGAGCCGACGATGACGTTGAAGCGGGGGTCTGCCTCGAACTGGCCCAGGGTCTCGGGCGCGGGGAAGTTGGGGAAGGCATCGACATCGCCCGCCATCATCGCGGCAAAGGCCGCGTTGGGGTCCGAGATGAAGCGGAAGGTGGCCGCCTCCAGCGCCGGGGCCTCGCCCCAGTAATCGGCGTAGCGGGTCAGTTCCACCCGGTCGCCCTGCACCCATTCCGAGAAGGCGAAGGGACCGGTGCCGATGGGGTTGGTCTCCAGGCTGTCCGCGCTTTCCGGCGCGACCATCACGGCATCGCCCCAGGCCATGTTGAACAGGAAGGAGCCGTTCGGGTCGGAGAGCGTCACCACCAGCGTGGTGTCATCCGCCGCCTCGACGCTTTCGATCCCCGCGAAAAGCGCGGGCTGCGCATTGGTGGAGCCTTCCGCGCGGGCGCGGTCGAGGCTGAAGACGGCATCTTCCGCCGTGAAATCACTGCCGTCATGGAAGGTCACACCCTCGCGCAGGTGGAAGGTGTAGGTCAGACCGTCCTCGGAGATGTCCCAGGACGCGGCCAGCCCCGGCACCACGGCCCCGTCCGACGCAAAGCGCGTCAGCCCCTCGAAGACATTGGCATAGACCACCTCGTCGATCGCGGCCGCGGCCCCGCCGGTCGGGTCGAGGTTCGGCGGCTCAAGCACCATGCCGACGGTGATATCGGTGTTGGAGGCAAAGGCGGCGCCCGTGCCGAGCAAAAGCGCCAGCGCGGTGCTGTGCAGAAGTTTCATGTCCCATCTCCCTGTCATGCCCGAGGATGTCGCGGGCTCGGGGGACATCAAACGCGCGTGACCGGGTCAGATCAAGTATCGCGTTGCGGAATCTTGCGGATTCCGGGTGCAGGGAGAGGCAGGACGGCCCGGATCAGGCGTCGTCGCGGCGGCTGAGGTATTCGGTCCAGTGCGGGATCGTCCTGGGCGCGGCGGGCTTCGAGGGCGCGTCGGTGGTCGCGGCGGGGCGCAGGCGCAGGCCCGACAGAAGCAGGGCATAGGGGGAGGTGTGCAATGCGAGGGCCATCTGGCGTCTCCGTTCTTTCATGGTATTGCCCCGTCGGGGGCGGTCGGAGGGGGTATAGGCCGCGCCGCAGGCCCTTCGCCACAGATCATTCGGCATTGCCGGATTGCGCCAGGCGCAAGGCTCGCCTCCGGCGGAAACGGTTTGCGGTCAGGGATTTGGCCCCGCGTGACGCTCAGGCCAGCAGTTCCTCCAACGTCAGCGCCATCACCTTGGCGCTGTCCAGCATGTCCTGCACGCCGATCCATTCATCCGGCTGATGCGCGAGGTCCAGGATCCCCGGCCCGTAGGCGATGCAGTTCTTCAGCTTGCCGATCCGGTCGATATGCTTCTGGTCATAGGTGCCGGGGGAGACGACGAATTCGGCCTGCCTGTCCAGCACCCTGGCAATCGCGCCCTGCACCGTGCGCACCACGGGCGCGTCCTCTTCTGTCATGCTGGGCTGCACTTCGAAGAGATCGCGGATCTCGTAGTGGAAATTCGGACGGCTGGCCTTGATGCCCTCCAGCATCTTGCGCATCTCGGCTTTCACCTCGCCGATCTCCTCCTCCATCAGGAAGCGGCGGTCCAGCACGATGCGGCAGCGGTCGGCAACGCAAGGCGAGGGCAGGCCGGTATAGTCGATCTCCTGTTCCGGCTCGCCGCCATGGATCGAGTTGATGTTCAGCGTCGATTGCTTCGCGCCCTCGGGCACCACCGGCATTGCGGTGCGCTTTGAGGCCAGGAGGGGGTAGAGGCTCGCCTCCATCTCCTCCAGCACCGCGCCCATGTGGCGGATGGCGCTGTCGCCCAGGAACGGCATCGAGCCATGCGCGATGCGGCCATGGGTCTCGACCTCGGCCCACCAGACGCCGCGATGGCCCAGGCAGATGCGGTCCTTGTTGAGCGGCTCGGGGATGATGACATGCTGGACCCTTTCGGGGCTGAACCAGCCATGTTCGGCCAGGTAGGCCACCCCGCCATAGCCGCCCGATTCCTCGTCCGCCGTGGCGCTGATCTCGATGGCGCCGGAATAATCGGGGAAACAGGCGATAAACGCCTCGGCGGCGATGACCGAGGTGGCGAGCCCGCCCTTCATGTCGCAGGTGCCGCGCCCGTAGATGCGACCGTCCTTCAATTCCGCCCCGAATGGGTCGTAGCTCCAGCCATGGCCGACCTCGACCACGTCGTGATGACTGTTGAAATGCACGCACTCGCCGGGGCCGCCCGATCCGTGATGACGCGCGACCATGTTCCAGCGCTGGTATTTCTCGCTGTCGGCGGGCGCCCCCTTGGCGCGGATCATATCGACATGGAAGCCCTTGCGCGCCAGCCGGTCGCCCAGGAAATCGCAAATCTGGTGGTAATGCCGCCCCGGCGGGTTCAGCGTGGCGATGCGCACGAGATCCTGGGTGAGGGCGATCAGATCGGCCTCGCGGGCGGCGATCTCGGCGAAGAGGCGGGTGGGGGTCGGGTTGGTCATGCCCCATACTCTGCGCGCCGCGTGACCGGCCCGCAAGCCCCCGCATTTGGGTTGGAGCGGGCGCGCGAACGCGCTAAGACCTTGGAGGAGTTCGGATATGGGGTGATGCCGCGATGAGATGGGCCCGCTGGATAATTCTGCTGCTGATCGCGGCCGCGATCGGGGCCGTCCTGCATTACAACCTGCCGCAGCGCGACGTGGTGCGGGTGGTGGAGACGACCGAGATCCGGATCGACTTCTCGGCCTGGAACCGGCCCTTCTATACCTCGGGCGACTCGGGCGGCGGCACCAACCTGGACCAGCGCGATATCCGCTTCATCCGCACCATCCGCCCCGATGGCCGCCCGTCGGTCTATCGCAACGAGGATACCGGCTGGTTCGGCTGGCCGCCCTATTTCAAGACCGACAGCGAGGATCTGCAGACCGAGGCGGGGGCGCTGGTTTCGGATGCGGACAGCCCCGACTGGGTGCTGGTGACGCATTACGGCTGGCGGTCGAACCCGCTCTCGATCTATCCCAACGCGATCTCGATCCGGCCCGTGGACGGCCCGGATGACAAGCCCTTCCCCTGGTCCAACATCATCGTCCTAGCGCTGCTGGTGCTGGCGGGTTTCGCGCTCTGGCGGCTTTGGGAGCGGTTCGAGGAGCGGGTTGTCGTGCCGATTGTCGATGGCGTGTTGGTGCGCTGGGCCAAGCTCAAGGACTGGGTCCGGGGCCGCTGACCGGTCCGCGTCAGGCCCCCTCGCGGGAGCCCTCCTTGAACCGGATTGCCATGGATGGGTGCGCGGGCGGCGGTCCTCGCGAAGAGGCCGGGTCGCAAGCCCATGCGTCAGGGCTCAGGTATTTGGACGAAGAAGATGACGGCAATCGGGCTCAGATCTTCCATCACCGCCCGGAACGACGTCGAAGGCGTCGCAACCCGCATGTGAACATCGCCTCAGTCGAATTTCCGCGACGGGGCCAGCACCACGGCCTCGCCCCTGAGCACGGGCTTGCCGTCGATGCTGCATTCGGTCACCATCACAACCTTGCGCTTGGCGATATCCATGTCGGTCACGCGGACCTCGGCGCGCACGATGTCGCCGGGGCGAACGGGCGCGAGGAATTTCAGCGTCTGGCCGAGATAGACCGTGCCATGGCCCGGCAACTGTTCCCCGATCACGGCCGAGATCAATCCCGCCGTCAGCATGCCATGCGCGATGCGGCCCTCGAAGATTGTGTCCTGCGCATAGGCGTCGTCCAGATGCACCGGGTTGTAATCGGTGGAGACCTCGGCGAACAGTTCGATATCGCGATCCGTCACTTCTTTTACAAGATGTCGGGTCATGCCGATCTCGATATCTTCGATGCAGATCGTGCCGCGGGGGAAGTTGTCCAGCATATCCGGGATCCTGTCAGCCATTTGGCAAGATCATAGACCAGAATCGAAAATGCTGCAATGCAGAAGTAATATAAAGTCAGGTGTATGGCCGTTTGGTGAAATTAAATTGCGCGACCCCTATCGCAGATAGCCGATCGACCAGCGGGCCGAAAGCTGCGCCTCGTCCAGATAGGCCGCCAGTTTCTCCGGGTCGGGCTGGCCGGAGGTGCCGGTTTCGCCCCGCGCCAGACCGCCGGTGATGAAGAGCGCGTCGATCCCCTCGCCAAGCGCGCCCTGGATGTCGGTGCGGATGCCGTCGCCCACGGCCAGCACGCGCTCGGGCGCAAAATCGACCTGCAACTGCGCCAGCCGCATCCGGGCCAGTTCATAGATCGGGGCGTGCGGCTTGCCGAAATAGAGGCTCTCGCCGCCCATCTCGGTGTAGAGCGCGGCAATCGCGCCGGCGCACCATTCCCGTGCCTCGCCGCGATCGACCACGATATCGGGATTGGCGCAGAGCAGCTTGAGCCCGCGCGCCTTGGCGGAGAGCAGTTGCGGGCGCAAGGTTGACGGGTCGGCCTTCGGGTCGAAGGGGCCGGTGCAGACGATGCCCTCGGCCTGTTCCAGGTCGACTCGCTCGATCTCGACCGCGTCGCCGACGATCTCCATGGGCGCGAAGAAGCCTTCGTCATGCGCCTCGCCGATATGCCAGACCTTGTGGCCCACCATGCCGCGCAGCATGGCGGCGCGCGCGCTGTCGCCCGAGGAGGCGATGATGTCCCAACAGTCGCGCGGCACGCCCAACTTGTCCAATTGCCGCTCGACGCTGGCGCGCGGGCGGGGCGAGTTGGTCAGTAGCAGCACGGTGCCGCCGCCTGCCTTGAAGCCGCGCAAAGCCGCGACCGCGTCGGGAAAGGCGGTCAACCCGTCATGCAGGCAGCCCCAGAGATCGCAATAGAGCACGTCATAGCGGTCGGAGACCTCGGAGAGGGCGGAGATGATCTGGGTCATGGCGGGCCTCCTGGGTTGCGGGTCGCGCCCATGAATAGGGGCGCGGTGCAGGATTTGGAAGGGGTAGGCGGGCCCGCCCGCCCACCCCTTTTTCGGGGCGCTGCCCGTCGCCATTGTCGCTCGGACCAATGGTGCAACAATGACGACCCCCGAGGTATTTCCGGCAAAATGAAAGGGGTCCGGGGGCCTGGCGTCAGAGCGTGATGCGGAAGCGGGCGAAGCCATCGGGGCCGTCGCCCGCCGGTTCGATCTCGACCCCCGGAACGCCGTCGGCATAGGGGGCCGCATCGGGGCCGGTATCGAACAGCACCGTGGTGTCCGCGAGCGGCGCGAAGGACCAGTTGCCATCCGCCGCCGGGTTGATGGTGCCCTGTTCCACGATATAGCGCACGATCACGTCGCGGTTGGTGTCGGGGCCCTCGAACACGGTGGTTTCCGGCGAGGCGCCGGGGAAGTCGCCGCCGCCGCCCGCGCGGTAGTTGTTGGTGGCCACGATGAACTCCATATCCGGCGTCACGGGTTCGCCGTTATAGGTCAGGTTGACGATCCGCTGCGCATCGGGGTTCAGCGGCTCGCCGCGGGCGGTGAAGCGCGAGGGCTGGCTGAGGTCGATCTGGTAGTCCACCCCGTCGATCACGTCGAAATTGTAGGAGGGGAATTCGTCGTTCAGCAACACCTGGTCCTGTTCGCCCGGCGTGATCTGGTTGAAGATACCGGCGGAGCGTTCCAGCCAGGCCTGCAATTGTTCCCCATTGATGCGCACCGCGCGCACCGTGTTGGGGTAGAGGTAGAGGTCGGCCACGTTGCGGATCGCCACGTCGCCCACGGGCACGTCGGTGTAGTATTGCGGCCCGCCCCGGCCCCCGGCCTTGAAGGGCGCGGCGGCCGACAGGATCGGCAGGCCCTCATGCTCGGTGCCCGCCATCATCTGCTCGATATACCAGATCTGCGCGATCGAGACGATCTGCACCGAAGGGTCATCGGCGACCAGCGCGAAATAGCTGTGCAGCGGCGCCTCGGTCCGGCCCACGGCGCGGCGGACATAATCCAGCGTCGCCTCATGTTCCTCTTGCGCGGCGGCCTCGACCTCCTCGACGCTTTCGACCAGGGCCGTGATCGAGCGGTCCTCGTTGCGCATCGAGATGGGGCGAGCTTCGGTCTCATGCGCGACGATGCGCCAGGTGCCGCCCTCGCGCGCCAGCATCAGGTCGATGAGGCCCATATGGCTGCCCCAGAAGCCGCCCATCGTGGCGGGCTTGCCCATGATCGTGCCGGTATCGGCATCGACCCCGGCGGCCTCCGCGTAATCCGGGCCGGGGAAGACGCGGTGATGGTGGCCGGTCAGGATCGCGTCGATGCCTTCGACGGCGGCCAGCGGGATCGAGGCGTTTTCCTGGCCATCGACATGATCCGCCTCGCCGATGCCGGAATGCGATAGCGCGATGATCAGGTCGGCGCCTTCCTCGCGCATTTGCGGGACATAGGCGCGCGCGGTTTCCACGATGTCGCGGGCCTGCACGTTGCCCTCCAGGTGCTGGCGGTCCCAGTTCATGATCTGCGGCGGCACGAAGCCGATGAGACCGATCCGGATGTCATGCGTCTCGCCCGCGCCATCCGTCACCTGGTGGTCGAAGATCGCGTAGGGCGGCACAAGCGTCACGTCTTCGCGCGGGCCTGCCCCCATCTCGCGGACGACATTGGCCGAGATCACGGGGAAATTCGCGCCCGAGACCGTGTTCATCAGGAAATCCAGCCCGTAATTGAACTCGTGATTGCCAAGCGTCGAGCCCTGGTAGCCAAGCACGTTCATCGCCGAGATGATGGGGTGCATGTCGCCCTCGGACATGCCGCGCTCATAGGCGATGTAATCGCCCATCGGGTTGCCTTGCAGGAAATCGCCATTGTCGAGCAGCAGCGAATTGGTGCTTTCGTCGCGCACCGCCTGGATCAGCGCCGCGGTGCGGCTGAGGCCCACGGTATCGACGGGGCGGTCGCCGTAATAATCATAGGGGAAGACATGCACATGCAGGTCGGTCGTTTCCATGATCCGCAGATGCGCCTGGTTGGCCTGCGCATTGGCGGAAAACGGGTGCAGGGCGATGAAGCTGGCAGAGCCTGCAAGGAACGTGCGGCGGTCGATGATGAATGCCATGGGGGAACCCTCCTGTCGGTATCGGCTTGTTATCCGTATGCCCCGATCATGACGGTTTTTTACCAATCGGTCAGTGATTCCTTGCCTCGCCCGCTGAACGCGCAAAAAAAGGGCGGCTCGTTCGGAACCGCCCCTCGCAATGTCACCGCATCGCAGGGTTGTCGGGTTACATCGCCAGGTTCGGGATGATCTGTTTCTTGCGGCTGACGACACCCGGCAGCACCACGGTGTCGGCGTCGCCGCAGACGGTGGCAAAGCTCTTCTCCGCTACCTGCCGGGTCAGCGCGTTGGGGATCAGCATGGTGCTTTCCTCGTTCAGGATATCGACGACGAAGAGAAGAACCTGATCGACGCCATCTTCTTCCGCGACGGCCTTCATGCTCTCCATGAGGCTGGCCTTGCGGTCCAGAACCGTGTCGGGCGAGGTGGTCTCCAGGACCGAGACGCGGAACTTGGTGTCGCCGACGGCATATTCCTTGCTGTCCATGCGCAGCAATTCGGCATCCGAGAAGCGCGAGACATCGGATTTGGCGGCGAACATCTCGGCGGCGTAGTCGCCCACGTCGATCCCCAGATCGCTGGCCAGCGCCGCCACGACATCGCGGTCGGCCTGGGTCGTGGTGGGCGAGCGGAATTCCAGCGTGTCCGAGAGGATGCAGGACAGCATCGCGCCCTTGATCGCCTCGGGCATCTTGGCGGCATCCGCGCCCATCAGGTCATGCATGATGGTGGCGGTGCAGGCGACGGGGCGGATGGTGATGTCGATCGGGCCTTTCGTCTCCAGCCCGCCGACCAGCTTGTGATGGTCGATGATGGCCTGGATGTCGGTGGCGTTGATCCCCTCGGGCAGTTCGGCGGGGTTGTTGGTGTCCACGATGACCACGGGCGTGCCGGGTGCCACCTCCGAGATGATCTCGGGCTTGTCGAGGTTCCAGCGTTCCAGCACGAAGGCGGCTTCGGTGTTGGGCTCGCCGAGCAGGCGGGCGCTGGCGGTCTCGCCCATCACCTCGTTCAGATACCAGGCCCAGATCAGGGGCGAGCCGGTGGAATCGGTGTCGGGTGATTTGTGGCCGAATACGAGTGTGGTCATGGGTCAGGGTCCGTCAATCATGTGCGAAATCTGGCGTCTTATAGGGGCGCGGGCCGGGCTTGTCATGGGGCGATTGCGCGCGGGCGGCTTTGCAGCGGGCGCAAGGGCCGTTGGGCGCGCGATTTGTTTCGGCGCGGTTGTTGACAGGCGCGGGGCCGCCGCATATCTACCCTCCGTTATCACTCGACAGGGATGAGTGCTAACGACACGTATAACACGAACCGAAGGAGAGTTCGACAGATGGCATTTGCACCTCTGCATGACCGGGTTCTGGTCGAGCGCATTGAAAGCGACGAAAAGACCGCAGGCGGCCTGATCATCCCCGACAGCGCGAAAGAGAAACCCGCCGAAGGCAAAGTGGTTGCCGTTGGCGCCGGTGCCAAGGACGAGGATGGCGACCGCATCGCCATGGACGTCAAGGAAGGCGACAAGGTCCTGTTCGGCAAGTGGTCCGGCACCGAGATCACGCTTGACGGCAAGGAACTGCTGATCATGAAGGAAAGCGACATCCTCGGGATCATTTCCTGAGCACTCGCTGACCTCCAACCCGAATTTCAAGAGATAGGAGCAAGCTGACATGGCTGCCAAGGACGTCAAATTTGACACCGATGCCCGCAACCGCATGCTGAAAGGCGTGAACATCCTCGCCGATGCGGTCAAGGTTACCCTCGGCCCCAAGGGCCGCAACGTGATCCTCGACAAATCCTTTGGTGCACCCCGCATCACAAAGGACGGCGTCACCGTCGCCAAGGAAATCGAGCTGGACGACAAGTTCGAGAACATGGGCGCGCAGATGGTGAAGGAAGTCGCTTCCCGCACCAATGACGAAGCCGGCGACGGCACCACGACCGCCACCGTGCTGGCCCAGGCCATCGTCAAGGAAGGCCTCAAGCAGGTTGCCGCCGGCCTGAACCCGATGGACCTCAAGCGCGGCATCGACATGGCCGTGACCAAGGTCATCGCGCATATCAAATCCTCTGCCCGCGACGTGTCCGACAGCGCCGAAGTGGCCCAGGTCGGCACCATTTCCGCCAATGGCGAAGCCGAGATCGGCCGCCAGATCGCCGATGCGATGCAGAAGGTCGGCAATGACGGCGTCATCACCGTCGAGGAAAACAAGGGCCTGGAGACCGAAACCGAAGTCGTCGAAGGCATGCAGTTCGACCGCGGTTACCTCAGCCCCTATTTCGTCACCAACCCCGACAAGATGATCGTGGACCTGGAAGACGCCGTGATCCTGCTGCACGAGAAGAAGCTCTCCTCGCTGCAATCCATGGTTCCGCTGCTCGAATCCGTGATCCAGAGCCAGAAGCCGCTGCTGATCATCGCCGAGGACGTGGAAGGCGAAGCGCTGGCCACCCTCGTGGTCAACAAGCTGCGTGGCGGTCTGAAGATCGCGGCCGTCAAGGCACCGGGCTTCGGCGATCGCCGCAAGGCCATGCTGCAGGACATCGCGATCCTGACCGGCGGCCAGGTGATCTCGGAAGACCTGGGCATGAAGCTGGAGAATGTCACCATGGACATGCTCGGCTCGGCCAAGAAGATCTCGATCACCAAGGACGAGACCACCATCGTGGACGGGGCCGGCGAGAAGGCCGAGATCGAAGCGCGCGTCGCCCAGATCCGCACCCAGATCGAGGAAACCACCAGCGATTACGACAAGGAAAAGCTGCAAGAGCGCGTGGCCAAGCTGGCCGGCGGTGTTGCCGTGATCCGCGTCGGTGGCATGACCGAAGTGGAAGTGAAAGAGCGCAAGGACCGCGTTGACGATGCGCTGAACGCCACCCGTGCGGCGGTTCAGGAAGGGATCGTTGTCGGTGGCGGCGTTGCCCTCGTGCAGGGCGCCAAGGCGCTTGACGGCCTGACGGGTGCGAACTCGGATCAGGATGCCGGTATCGCCATCGTGCGCCGCGCGCTGGAGGCACCGCTGCGCCAGATCGCGGAAAACGCCGGTGTCGACGGTGCCGTTGTCGCGGGCAAGATCCGCGAAAGCGATGACCTCAAGTTCGGCTTCAACGCGCAGACCGAGGAATATGGCGACATGTTCAAGTTCGGCGTGATCGACCCGGCCAAGGTTGTCCGCACCGCGCTGGAAGACGCAGCATCCGTTGCATCGCTCCTCATCACCACCGAGGCGATGGTCGCTGACCGTCCCGCCAAGGAAGGTGCTGGCGGCGGCGGCATGCCCGACATGGGCGGCATGGGCGGCATGGGCGGCATGATGTAAGACGGATTTCCCCAAGGAAATCCGGCTGGTTGCGGCAGTCGCTTGCCCTCTGGGGGGCAAGCGATGAAAGCAACACCGCCAGTTTATTCAGAGGAAGGGGCTGCCAATCGGTGGCCCCTTTTTCTTTCCTCACCGTTCCGCGGCGACCAGCCTCGGCTCCACCAGTCGCCCGGCCTCGTCGTTCAGCGCACTGTAGGCCTCGATCACGATCTTCCTGATCCAGACCGAGGCCGGATCACTGGCCAGCCGCGAGGACCAGAAGAACCTTGTCCGGAACGGCGGCAGGTCGATCTGCGGGACCAGCGGAACAAGGCCATATCTCTGCATGTCCCAGGCCATCTGGATGCGGGGAAACGTGCCGATCATGTCGCTATTGGCCAGAAGCGGCCCGACGCTGGAGAACTCGGAAATCAGCGCCCCGATGCGCCGGTCGGGCGCGGGCGTCGCACTGCGCGTGTCGAAAGGGCTCGGCGCGTCATTGGCGATCGCCACCTGCACATGGGGGTAAGTCGACCACGCCTCCGGCCCCCAATGGGCCAGTGCCGGATGCCCCGCCCGCACGAAGCTGGTCCAGATGAAGCTTGGAACCTCGACCTCCTCGAGGCCATCGGGCAACCGTGTCTCGCCCGCCAGGTGGGCCAGGTCGACCAGCCCCTCGGCAACGGCGGCATAGACCGCGCGCGGGGCCGACAGCCATTCGAGCTTGGCCTTCGGCGCGGCCGCGTGAAGCGTGTTCATGACCTCCGACAGCACCCGCCCCGAGATCGGGCAGGCGATGCGGAACACCCGATCGCTGGTCGCCGGATCAAAGGGCTCGGGCGGCGCAAGAACACGCCTGATGCCGCGCAGGATCGGGCGCACATCCTCGATCAGCGCGACGGCGAAGGGGCTGGCCAGCATCTGCCCGCCGACCTTCACCAACACGGGATCGTCCAGTTGCTCGCGCAGCCGCGCCAGCGCGTGGCTGACCGCCGAGGGCGTCTTTCCAAGCACCTGCGCCGCGCCGGCAACGCTGCCCTCGCTCATCAGCGCCTCGAAAACCACGAGCAAATTCAAGTCGATCCGGTGAAGCTGAATTTCCTTCATGACCGCTGAAAACCTTTCGTTTGAGCGCCACCCCATCTTCGCGCAAGCTGCCCTCACCGCACAATCTATTTCCGAAACCTTCCTGAAAGGACCCATGCCATGGGACTGCAAATTATTGGCTCCGGCTTTGGCCGCACCGGCACGATGTCGACGAAAATCGCACTTGAGCAACTGGGCTTCGGCCCCTGTCACCACATGACCGAAGTGATGGCCAACCCCGACCAGCCGCCGCATTGGGATGCGCTGGCAGAGGGTCGCGAGGTCGATTGGGCCGACGTCTTCGCGGGCTACAGCTCGCAGGTCGATTTCCCCGGTGCCGCCGTCTGGCACCAGCTTTCCATCGCCTTCCCCGACGCCAAGGTGATCCACACCGAGCGCCCGGAGGAGGAGTGGTGGGCGAGTTACTCCAAGACTATCGGCAAGTTCTTCGCCCTGCGTGAAACCATGCCCCTGCCGCCCCCCATCGCGGCGATTTTCGAGACCATGGACAAGCTCTTGATCAAGGACGTGTTCGGCGGGCTCGACCGCGAAAGCTCGATCAAGGCGTACCGGCGCAACAATGCAAAAGTGCGCGAGGTCATCCCCGCCGACCGCCTGCTGGTCTTCACGCCCGCCGATGGCTGGGAACCGCTCTGCCGGTTCCTTGGCGTGGCGACGCCTGCGGGTGACTTCCCGCGCAGCAATGCCCGCGACGAGTTCTGGCAGCATTTCGGCGGCGAACCGGCGATGCCAGCCGCCGAGTGATCCCGGCAAACCTGCCCCCCCTGAGCCGACGCCCCCGCACAGACCTGCGGGGGCGTCTGGCGTGATTTTCTGCCGTCATGGGGCTTTCCTTTCGGCGCCGCTTTCGGCACTGCTTTGCCCCATGACGCTGCCGCCCCTGACCTTCACCAATGCCCGCGTGCTGACGCCGGATGGCCTTGGCGCGGCCCCGCTCTGCGTCGTCAAGGGCCAGATCGCTCCCGCTCCGGGCCGCGCGGGCCGCGAGATCGACCTCTCGGGCTTTCTCATCCTGCCCGGCATCGTCGATCCGCATGGCGACGGGTTCGAACATCACATGGCCCCCCGACGCGGCGCGGCGACCGATATGGGGCAGGGCTTGCAGGCGGTCGAGGCCGAGCTGGCCGCCAACGGCATCACCACCGCGATGCTGGCCCAGTTCTGGAGTTGGGAGGGCGGGATGCGCAGCCCCGATTTCGCGCGCGCCCTCGTCGCGGCGCTGCGCGACCACGACGCGCGGGCCGACCTGCGGGTGCAGTTGCGGCTTGAGATCGGCCTGCATGAGGAGTTCGACGCGGTGCTGGATTTCGTCGCGGCCAACCGCATCGGCCATGTCGTCTTCAACGATCACCTGCCGCATCGCCAACTGGCCGCGGGCAAGCGCGTGCCGCGCCTGGAGGGGCAGGCGCTGAAATCGGGCCGCTCGCCTGCCGCGCATCAGGCACTGTTGCAGGCTTTGCATGACGGGATGGGCACGGCCCGCGCCCGTCTGCCCGCCCTCTGCGCCGGGATGCAATCGCAAGGCGTGATCCTGGGCAGCCATGACGATGCAACGGCAGCGGCGCGCGAGACCTGGCGCGGGCTTGGCGCGCGCATTGCCGAGTTTCCCACCACGCGCGAGGCCGCCGACGCGGCGCGGGACGCGGGCGATCCCATCGTCATGGGGGCGCCCAATGTCGTGCGCGGCGGCAGCCACGACAAACGCCTGCCCGCGCGCGAATTGCTCGACGCCGGGGCCTGCACCGCGCTGGCCTCGGATTACCACTACCCCGCGCCTCTGGGGGCCGCGCGCAGGTTGGTGGCCGAGGGCTGGCCGCTGGAACGGGCTTGGCCGCTGGTCTCCCAAGCCCCCGCGCGCCTGTTGGGGCTGACCGACCGGGGCGTGCTGTCGCCCGGCAAGCGCGCCGATCTTGTCGTGCTGGACCCCGGTCTGAGCCGCGTCCAGATGACCATGGCGGGCGGCGCCGTCACCTATCTGGCGGGCCCGATCCTGAGCCGGGTGCTGGCATGAGCGGCCCCCGCCTGGCGCTGCTGACCGCGCTTACCATGCTGGCCTTTGCGGCCAATTCCATCCTCAACCGGCTGGCCGTGGGGGCAGAGCTGATCGACCCGATGGGCTTCGCGCTGGTGCGGGTCGTGTCCGGCGCGCTGATACTGGTCCTGCTGGCCGTGGCGCAGCACCGCGCCCTGCCGATGCTGGCGCGCGGTCGGGGTGTGGGCGCGCTGTCGCTGAGCCTCTACCTGATCGGGTTCTCCATCGCCTATGTGCATCTCGATGCCGGGATCGGGGCGTTGATCCTGTTCGGCCTGGTTCAGATCACGATGTTCGCGGGCGCCGTGATCGGCGGAGAGCGGGTAACGCCCCTGCGCTGGACCGGGGCGGGCGTGGCCTTTGCAGGTCTGGCCTGGCTGCTCTGGCCTGCGGGCAGCCTTCAGGTGCCATGGGTGGGCGCGGGCGCGATGGCGCTGGCGGGGGTCGGATGGGGGCTTTATTCGCTGGCCGGGCGGAAGTCCGCGGACCCGCTGAGCGCGACGGCGGCGAGTTTCCTCTGGGCGGTGCCCATCTGTGCCGTGGTCCCGATGCTGCTGCCCGCGCAGATCGACGGCGTGCCGATGACGGGCGCGGGGATTGCGCTGGCGGTCCTCTCGGGCGCGGTCACATCCGGGCTTGGCTACGCGCTCTGGTATCACGTGCTGCCGCGGTTGCAGGCGGCGGTGGCGGGGCTGGTGCAGCTCTCGGTGCCGGTGATCGCGGTCCTGGGCGGCGCGGTTCTGCTGGCCGAGCCCGCCAGCCTGCGCACACTCGGCGCGGGCGCGGTGGTTCTGGGGGGCATCGCGCTTGGCCTCTGGCCGCGTCAGCGCAGGATCGGCTCCAGCGGATCGTAGAGGATGCCTTGCCCCCAGGCGGCTGCGGCAAGGCTGTCGGGCTTGGCTTTCAGCCCCGCCATTTCAGCCCGCGAGAACAGCCTGCGATGCGTCACCACGCCCTCCGGGTCGCGCCAGCTGTCGTCGATCCGGCCCGCAAGCAATGTGCAGCGGAAATAGAGATCGACCTGGTGGAACGAGCTTTTCGGATCGTGAAACTCGTTGATCAGGCAGGGGTCGCCGACCGATACGGTCAGGCCGGTTTCCTCGTGAAACTCGCGCGCCAGGTTCTCGGGCAGGGACCTGCCCCGATCCACCCCGCCGCCGGGTGCACACCAAAGGCCGCCGCGATGCCCCGGCCAGGCATTGACCAGAAGCAGGCAGTCGTCGATCAGGAGGAGGCCGCGGGCGGCAAGGCGGGGGCAGGGCATGGGCGGGATGCTGCACCCCGCACGCGCCGGATGCAAGCCGGGGCTTGGCGGGGGGGTGCAAAAGCCCTAGATGCGACGGCATGACACGCCGACTGCCCCCCGTGCTGGCCCTCATCGCGGCCGTGATCCTGCCCGGCTCCGCGCGGGCCGATTGCGTCATCCTGCTGCACGGCCTGGCGCGCAGTTCCATGTCGCTCTGGGTACTGGAGGAGGTGCTGGAGCGCGAAGGCTACCAGGTGGTCAACCGCGACTACCCCTCGACCCGCGCGCCGATCGAGGAGTTGGCCCCGCAGGCGATAATCCCCGCGCTGGAGGAATGCGGCGACCAGCCGACCCATTTCGTGACCCATTCGATGGGCGGCATCCTGCTGCGCTATTGGGTGCAGCAAGACCGGCCCGAGAACCTGGGCCGCGTCGTCATGCTGGCGCCGCCCAACCAGGGCTCGGAACTGGTCGACCGGTTGGGCACGTTCGAGCCGTTCGAGTGGATCCACGGGCCCGCCGGACTGGAGCTGACCACCGGCACCGACAGCCTGATCAGCAGCCTGCCGCCGGTCGATTTCGAACTGGGCGTGATCGCGGGCTACGTGACGCTGAACCCGATCACCTCGGCCCTGATCGAGGGCGCGGATGACGGCAAGGTTTCGGTCGAGAGCACGCAGGTGGCGGGGATGTCGGATTTCCTGGCGCTGCCGGTCAGCCATACCTTCATGATGAACAACCCGACCGTGGTGCTGGAGGTGCTGACCTTCCTTCAGACGGGCGCCTTCAACCCCGAGCCGACCCTGCTGGACCATATCGAGGTGCTGTCGCCCTGACGGGCGGGCGCGGGCGGCGCGGCTCGGGCCCCCTGGCGGGAGCCCTCGCCGCGCCGCATTGCCATGGGAAAGGCGGGAGGTCGGTTTTCCGGGTTGGGCGTGGGCGCTGGTGGTGGCAGCGGAATTGAGTATTTGGACCAAGAAGATGGGGAAGGTTCGTGTCAGGTAGCGGGGCCGGTGACGCGGTTCAGGTGGCCCATCTTGCGGCCCGCGCGGATCTCGGATTTGCCGTAGAGATGGACCTGGGTGCCCGGGGTGGCGGCGGCCTGTGCGGCGCGGGCGACATCTTCGCCGATCAGGTTCTCCATCACCACATTGGCGTGCCGCGCGCCGTCGCCCAGGGGCCAGCCCGCGATGGCGCGGATGTGCTGCTCGAACTGATCGACGGCGCATCCCGCCTGGGTCCAGTGGCCGGAATTATGCACGCGCGGCGCAATCTCGTTGACGATGAGGCCCGAGGGCGTCACGAAGAGCTCCACCCCCATCACGCCGACATAGTCCAGCGCGGTCAGGATCCGCGCGGCCAGCAGGACGGCATCGGTGCGCAGGCTGGCGGGGATCGTCGCGGGCACGGTGGTGGTGGCGAGAATGCCGTCCTTGTGGACGTTCTGGCCGGGATCGTAGCAGGCGATCGCGCCGTCGCGCCCACGCGCGGCGATCACGGAGATCTCCATCGAGAAGTCGACAAAGCCTTCCAGGATCGCGGGTGCGCCATTGAGGCTGGCCAGCGCCCGGTCGGCATCCTCGGGCGTCATGATCCGGGCCTGCCCCTTGCCGTCATAGCCGAAGCGGCGGGTTTTCAGGATCGCGGGCGTGCCGATGCGGGCAAGGGCGGCGTCGAGATCCGCGGCACTGTCCACGGGCGCGAAGGGCGCGGTGGCAAGGCCCAGATCGGCCAGGAAGGTCTTTTCGGTCAGCCGGTCCTGGCTGGTCTCCAGCGCCACGCGCGAGGGATAGAGCGGTTTCGCCGCCGAGAGCACATCCAGCGCGTCGGCGGGGATGTTCTCGAATTCGAAACTGATGAGGTCGACCGCATCGGCGAAGCGGCGGAGCGCGTCGAGATCGTCGTATCCCGCTTGCGTGACCTCAGCCGCGACATCGCCCGCGGGCGAGGCACCCGGTTCATAGATATGCGTCTTGTAGCCGAGCCGGGACGCGGCGACCGAGAGCATCCGGCCAAGCTGCCCGCCGCCGAGGATGCCGATGGTCTTGCCGGAGGCAAGCGGTGTGTCGGTCTTGCCGGAGGGCAGGGGGTCAGTCATCGCGGGGCTCCTCGGGGATCGAGGCGGAGAGGGCGGCGCGCCAATCATCCAGCCGTTGCGCCAGCGCGGGATCGCCAAGCGCCAGGATGCCCGCCGCCATCAGCCCCGCATTCTTCGCGCCCGCCGCCCCGATCGCCATGGTCGCCACCGGGTAGCCGCGCGGCATCTGCAAGATGGAATAGAGGCTGTCGACACCCGAGAGCGCCTGCGTCCGCACCGGCACGCCGATCACCGGCAGCCGCGTCTTGGAGGCCATCATGCCAGGCAGATGCGCCGCCCCGCCCGCGCCCGCGATGATCACCTTCAGACCGCGCCCGACCGCGCCCTTGCCGTAGTCCCAAAGCCGGTCCGGCGTGCGATGCGCCGAGACGATGCGCGCCTCGAACGCCACGTCCAGTTCCGCCAGCACATCGGCGGCCTCGCGCATGGTGGCCCAGTCGGACTGGCTGCCCATGATGATGCCGACCTCTACCCTGTCCATGCGATGCAACCCCTTGCTGGCCCGTCATAAAGAAGCGCGCACTATAGCCATGGCAGGCGGTTACGCAATGATGTCCGGGGTCAGTTCATCCTCGATGCGCGCGATCCGGTCCTTCAGCGCCAGCTTCTGCTTTTTCAGCCGCCTCAGCGTCAGCTGATCGGGCCGCCGGTTGTCCTCCAGCGCCGCGATGGCATCATCGAGGTCGCGATGTTCGCGCATCAAGACGCGCAGTTTGACGCGCAGCACGTCCTCATGGCTCATATCGGCGGGTGTGGTCATCTGTCGGGCAGGCCCCCTGGGGGTTGAGTCGGGCAGGTCGCGAGCCCGGAGGATAGCGGATTTGCCCTGCATGGCAAAGCGCCCGGAGCCTTGCAGCGCCCCCTTTGCGCCCCCATATCATGACCCAGAGGCCGCCGAAACGGGGCCGCAGCACGCAGATCGCTTAGCAAAGGATGTGCCCGATGACGAAACTGACCCTGGGATCGCACCCCTTCCTGTTGGGGTTTGACCAGCTGGAGCGGCTGGTAGAACGCACTGCCAAATCCGGCAATGATGGCTACCCCCCTTATAATATTGAACAAAAAGACGAGAATACCTACCGGATCACGCTGGCCGTGGCAGGCTTTGCCGAAGGCGACCTGAGTATCACGGTCGAGGATCGGCAACTGGTCGTCCGGGGTCGCAGCCGCGACGACGCGGAAGACCGGGTCTTCCTGCACCGCGGCATAGCGGCGCGGCAGTTCCAGCGCAGCTTCGTGCTGGCCGAAGGGGTCGATGTGGCCGGGGCGGCATTGGAGCATGGCCTCCTGCATATCGACCTGAAACGGTCGGTTCCCGAGAACGTGATCCAGACCATTCAGATCAACAGCGGAGGGCCTTCCAATGGATGAGCTTAGACCCATCGCGAAACCGGGCCAGCGGCCCATCGTCTATATTCGCAAGGTCGAGGTCGATGACCTGCCCGAGGATATTCGCGCGCAGGCGCAGGGCGCGGGCCTGTCCGAGCTTTACGCCATCGGCAACGAGAATGGCGAGCAACTGGCGCTGGTGCGCGACCGCAAGCTGGCCTTCACCGTCGCGCGGCAAAACGACATGAAGCCGGTCAGCGTCCACTGATCCGGCAGATGCGCGCCTGCGACAAGCCGCGGGCGCGCCCGGTCCAAGACAGCGGCGCCAGGCGCGCCTAGCCTTCGGGGCAATGTTCCCTCTGTTCCCGAAGGATTATTCAAATGACATTCCGCCATGCCCTTGCCGCCGCCGTCCTGACGGCGCTGGCCCTGCCCGCCGCCGCGCAGGATTATGAGAACTGCCAGTGGCAGAGCAACGAAGGCCGGATCGCACAAAGCTATGAGCTTGTCGGCCCCGGCGCCTGCGAGGCGTTATGCACCGAGACCGAAGGCTGCTCCTCGTGGTATTACATCCCCCACAATTTCAACCCGACTGGAGGTCCGGGCGAATGCGGGCTCTATGGCGCGGCATCGGACGCGCAGCCCCATGACCGCGAATATTGCGGCACCGTCGGATCGGAGTGATGCGGGGCCTGCTCCTGGCCGCGCTGATCGCGGCACCGGGCGTGGCGCTGGCGCAGGACGACCATGAGATGTGTTTCATGTCCGCCGTCACCGTCATGCTGCCCGCGCCCGACGATGCGCTGACCACCGAGGACTGCATCGCCGCCTGTCAGGCCAATACCGATTGCGTCGCCTGGACCTATCGCCCGCACGGTTTCGCGGCGGGCGAGATGCCGGGCACCTGCCGCCTGATGCCCGATGTCTACGAGACAACCGCGTCCGACAGCGCATTTTGCGGGCGCATCGGGCGCTGACAAGATCCGGCGCGCGGGGCCGCAATCGGAGCTGGCCCCGGCACATCATACAGCCGGTGTTTTTCATGAAGAATTGACAGATGGTCCGATAATTTGGCCAAATCCTCCCGCGCTGTCCCGGCGCGGGAGGGTTTGTCGTGGAAGATGTGCCGCCTCCGACCAGCATGAGGTTTTCGGCAGCGGCCCTGCCCGAGGCCGACCGGCTGGCCATCTGGCGCGAGGAATTCGGGCGCAAGTTCGTGCATCTCGACATCGCGCCGCTGCAGGACGATCCGCTGCGCTATGACGCCAGTTTCCAGTTGCTGGACACGGCCTCGGCAGGGCTCGGCACCATGTCGGCGGTGCGTTGTGAACGCTCGCGCCGGATGATCGCCGATTGCAACGATGACATCTTGATGCTGGTGCCGCTGACCGGGCGATTGCAGGTCGACCAGGCGGGGCAGGAGGCGACGCTTGGCCCCGGCGATGCGCTGGTGCGGCGGTCGGACGATCCCGGCTGCACCTGGTCCGAGGCCGGTCATTTCCTGACGCTGAGCCTGCCGCAGGCGGTCCTTGGCGCGAAGCTCGCGGATGCGGACCGGTTGCGGATGACCGTGCTGCCGGGGGGCAGCGGGGCGCTGCAACTGCTGGTGGGCTATGCGCGGCTGCTGTTCGAGGCACCGGGCGGGGCCGACCCGGCGCTCGGGCGGCTGGCGCGCGATCACCTGCTGGACCTTGCCGCCATGGCCATCGGGGCCAATCGCGATGCCTGGGTGCTGGCGCAGGAGGGCGGGGCGCGCGCGGCGCATCTGGCCGCGATCGACGCGAGCATCGCGCGCGGCCACCGCGATCCGGGCTTTGGGATGGCGCAGGTCTCGCGCGCGCTTGGGCTTTCACCGGGGCATATCCGCAAGTTGCTGGCCGCGCGCGGGGTCAGCCTGTCGGATCTTGTGATGGCGGCGCGGCTGGCCTCGGTGCGCGCCGACCTGACCGACCCGCGCCGCGAGGGCGTCCCGGTCAGCCAACTGGCCTACGCCGCGGGCTTCAACGACATCTCGTATTTCAACCGCGCCTTCCGCCGCCGCTACGATTGCACGCCCACGGATATGCGGGCGCGTAGCAGGGGCGCGTGATCACAGCGGGATGGTCAGCCGCAGGAAGGCCTGGAAACCGTCATCCTCGATCTCGCCGTAATCGAACAGACGATAGGAAATGCCGGGGCTCAGCATCATGCCGCCTGCCAGCGGGATCGCCATATAGGCATCGGCCCGGCCATAGATCCCGCTGCCATCGGCCTGGAAACCGCCGCCGAACCCGTCCACATCGGCCCATCCATATCCCAAATTCAACGCCGCGCCGAAGGTGGGCACCGCGATGGAACTGCTGGAATAGCCGCCGCCGATCGGGGTCTCGAAGCCGAAGCCCACGAAGACGCCGGTGAAGGTCGAGGAGCCACTGGTCGGAAACACCGCGCCGCTGGCCTGCCGGAACGCCTCGACGCCGTTATTCTCATGCTCGACCCCGAAGGAATAGGTCAGGACCGGGGCCGAGGAATAGGCCGAGGAGGTGCCCCCCCCAGTGCTGAGCCAGGTCAGCGCCAGAAGCAGCCCCAGGCCGTTGCCAATGATGATATCCTCGGGGTTGCCGAAGCTTTGCACGGTGCGGCTGTCATCGGGAAACGGGATCCCGAAGCCAAGCGTGACCCGGTCCGGCCCCCGCGCCAGGCTGCTCGGCCCCCCGAAGCTGAAGGGCAGGCTCTGCCCGGCCGCGCCGGTTGCAAGTGTCGCGGAAATGATCAGGCCCGCGGCTGTTCTGAGGATCCGTTTCATGGCGTCTGTCCCTTGGATGTCTGTCCCGGGGATCAGCGTTCTCCCGATCCGCGCGGTTTTCAAGACGGCGTGATTCGGAACCCGGACGCGCGGCAATCGGCTGTTTGCCCCTACACGCGTGGCGCGAAGGTCAAATCCCGGCTATCGTATGACGTGTGAAGCGGGATATTTTCCTTTGCGGCGAAGCTCATGCTTACGCAGCGTCAATCAGGGGCAGTCAATCGCTTGCCCGCCCGCCGACGCCCCCGCGCGCGCCCAGGCGATGCAATTCTGCACCACAAAAACGCATCGGCCGGGCGCGAGGGTGTCGCGCGCCCGGCCAGTTCATTCGCGTATCACGCCCGGATCAGGCGGTGATCAGCCCCATCGATTCGAGCTTCAGCAGCACCTGTTGCGCGCAGTAATCCACGTCGGTGCCTTCGGTATCGACCACCAGTTCGGCATTGGTCGGCTCCTCATAGGGGTCCGAGATGCCGGTGAATTCCTTGATCTTGCCCTCGCGCGCCAGCTTGTAGAGGCCCTTGCGGTCGCGGCGTTCGCATTCCTCCAGGGAGGTCGCGACATGCACTTCGATGAAGGCGCCAAATTCCTCGATCATCTCGCGCACGGCGCGCCGGGTTGCGGTATAGGGCGCAATCGGTGCGCAAATCGCAATGCCGCCATTCTTTGTGATCTCGGAGGCGACATAGCCGATGCGGCGGATGTTGATGTCGCGGTGCTCCTTCGAGAAGCCAAGCTCGCTCGACAGATGCTTGCGCACGACGTCACCGTCCAGCAGCGTCACGGGGCGCCCGCCCTGTTCCATCAGCTTGACCATCATCGCGTTGGCGATGGTCGACTTGCCGGACCCGGAGAGGCCGGTGAAGAACACGGTAAAGCCCTGGTTGGACCGCGGCGGGCGGGTGCGGCGCAGCTCCTTGACCACTTCGGGGAACGAGAACCAATCGGGGATCTCCAGCCCCTCGGCCAGCCGACGGCGCAGTTCGGTGCCCGAGATATTGAGGACGGTGACGCCTTCCTCGATCTCGTCGGCGGGCTCATACTGGGCGCGTTCCTGGACATAGACCATGTGCTTGAAATCGACCATCTCGATGCCGATCTCGGCCTCATGCTCACGCACCAGGTCCTGCGCGTCGTAAGGACCATAGAAATCGACGCCCTGGCTGTTCTTGCCGGGGCCGGCATGGTCGCGCCCGACGATGAAATGGGTGCAGCCGTGGTTCTTGCGAATGAGCGCGTGCCACACCGCCTCACGCGGGCCGGCCATGCGCATGGCAAGGTTCAGAAGGCTCATCGTCGTGGTCGCCGCCGGGTATTTGTCCAGCACCGCCTCGTAGCAGCGCACGCGGGTGAAGTGATCGACGTCGCCCGGCTTGGTCATGCCGACAACGGGGTGGATCAGCAGGTTGGCCTGCGCCTCCTTGGCGGCACGGAAGGTCAGTTCCTGATGCGCGCGGTGCAGGGGATTGCGGGTCTGGAAGGCGACGATCTTGCGCCAGCCAAGCTTGCGGAAATAGGCGCGCAGCTCGTTCGGCGTGTCGCGGCGGGCGCGGAAATCGTAATGCGTGGGGGGCGTGATGCCGGTGATGGCACCGCCCAGGTAAACCGGACCGGCCACGTTGTGCAGGTAGTTCACCGACGGATGTGCGATGTCGTCTGCCCCGAACACCATCTCGGCCTCGCGCGCCTTGTTCGGCACCCATTTGTCCGAGATCGACAGGATCGCCAGGATCACGCCTTCCTGATCGCGCAACGCGATGTCCTGGCCGGGCTCGACCCTTTTGGCGAACTCCTCGGACACGTCCAGCGTGATCGGCATCGGCCAGAGCGACCCATCGGCCATGCGCATGTTTTCCACGACGCCGTTGTAATCTTCCTCGGTCATGAACCCCTTGAGCGGGTTGAAGCCGCCATTCATCAACAGCTCGATATCGCAGGTTTGGCGCGGCGTCAGATCCCAGGAGGTCAGGTCACCGGCCTCCAGTTTCAGCTTCTGGGCCGAATCGTAGGAGACATAGAGCTCCGGGATGGGGGCGTGTTGGGTCTGCATGGTCGTGGTCCTTTTCGGAAGGGAATTGGGTCCGCTGGAAACGCCGGTCAGTTCGGCGTGCAGGGCGTGATATTCGGCGCGTTTTCGGGCCAGGAATTGATCGGTGAGGCGGGATTTCACGGCCGCCCCGCGCGGGGTCAGCGCATAGGCGTAGCGCTGGCGCTTGTCGGGGCCGGGCCGGTCGCCGATGCGCACCAGCCCCGCCGCCGTGACCGCGCGCAACTGCGCATTGAGCCGCCCGAGCGAGACGCCAAGCGCCTGCGCCGTTGCGCGCTGCGACGCGTCCGGCGCGGCATCAAGCTGGCGCAGGAGCAGGAAGAGCTGATCGTCTTCCGGCAGGGCGGGGGCGGTTTCGGTCGTCATCGGGCGTCTCGGCCAAGTGTGTTCACGGGTGAACACATGTCACAGGATGCAGGTGCAGAAAAGGGGGAATTTCAAATCTTCCAGATTTCCACGCAGCGTGTCGCCGACGCAACAGGAAACCCCCGCGCGGGCCGGACCTGCGCGGGGGCTGAAGCCTGGTTGGCTGAAGCGGTTTACTCCGCCGTTTCGCTCGGCGCTTCGGTCGGGTCATCCAGCGGCGCGGCATAGGCCCCGGCCTCGGCCACCAGTTCATCCTCCTGCTCGGCCAGGAATTTCTCTGCATCCAGCGCCGCCATGCAGCCCATCCCGGCGCTGGTCACGGCCTGGCGGTAGATGTGATCGGTCAGGTCGCCCGCGGCGAAGACGCCGGGGACCGAGGTGCGGGTGGAGCCGGCTTCCACCTTCACATAGCCGCCATTGTGCATTTCCAGCGTGTCCTTCACCAATTCATTGGCCGGCGCGTGGCCGATGGCAATGAAGACGCCCTTGCAGGGGATCTCGCTGATCTCGCCGGTCTCGACATGTTTCACACGCACGCCCTCGACGCCCTTGGGGTTGTCGCTGCCGACGACCTCCTCCAGCACGTGATGCCAGAGCGTCTCGATCTTGGGGTGTTTGAACAGCCGGTTTTGCAGGATCTTTTCGGCGCGCAACTCATCGCGGCGATGCACCAGCGTCACCTTCGAGGCGAAATTGGTCAGGAACAGCGCCTCTTCCACCGCCGTGTTGCCACCGCCGATCACCACGATCTCCTGGCCACGATAGAAGAACCCGTCGCAGGTGGCGCAGGCCGAGACGCCGAAGCCCTTGAACGCCTCTTCGGACGGCAGCCCAAGCCACTTGGCCCGCGCGCCGGTGGCCAGGATGACCGCGTCGGCGGTATAGGTCGTGCCGCTGTCGCCCTTCGCCGTGAATGGGCGGCCCGCCACATCCAGCGAGGTGATGATATCGCCGATGATCTCGCAACCCATCGCCTTGGCATGGGCCTCCATCCGCACCATCAGGTCGGGCCCCTGCACCTCGGTGTCGCCGGGCCAGTTCTCGACCTCTGTGGTGGTGGTCAACTGGCCACCCGGCTCGATCCCCTGCACCAGCACGGGCTCCAGCATCGCGCGGCTGGCATAGACGGCGGCGGTGTAGCCCGCAGGGCCGGAGCCGATGATCAGGACGCGGGTGTGGCGGGTGTCGGACATGTCGGGCAGACCTCGGCAGAATGGAAAATTGCTACGTCCCGGCGATATAGAGATGTGAGGGGGGCAAGGAAAGGGGGGCCATTGCGAGGCTTGCAATCTGCCCCGTTCCATTTCATATGTTGCGCGAGTGCGAAATATTCTTGCGCGCGACACGTGGCGCGCGGCAGGAAAATTAATGAACCCCTAGTGAAGGAGGGCCGCCGCCCATGCCCGGGACCAAGCTCGACCAGACCGACCGCATGATCCTGGCCCAGTTGCAGGGCGATGGCCGCATGACCAACGTGGAGCTTGCCAGCCGGGTGGGCATTTCCGCGCCGCCCTGCCTGCGCCGGGTCCGCACGCTGGAGGAGCAGGGCTATATCCGCGGCTATCACGCCGATGTCGACCCGCGCCTGTTAGGCTTCGAGGTGCAGGTCTTCGCCATGGTCGGGCTGCACAGCCAGGCCGAGGCCGATCTGGTGGCCTTCGAGAATCTGTGCCGCGCCTGGCCCCTGGTGCGCGAATGTCACATGCTGAACGGCGAGATCGACTTCATTCTGAAATGCGTCGCGCCCGACCTCTCCAGTTTCCAGAGCTTCCTGACCGAACACCTGACGGCGGCGGCGAATGTCGCCTCGGTGCGCACCTCGCTGGTCATCCGGCCCGCCAAGGACGACCCCGGCGTGCCCTTCGACGTGTTGGAAGACCGGCTGGCGAAGGAGGGCTAGGCGCGATGCTGCCCAATGATCCCGCCCGGCTGAAAGCCGCCTTTCAACAGGGACTGGCGGCGCAGAAGGCGGGGCAGTTCGACGCAGCGCTGGCGCAGTTCCGGCAGGTTCTGGCCGTGCGCCCCGACCTGGCCGAGGCACAATTCCAGATCGGCCGCATCCACGCCGCGCAGGGCGACATGGCCAAGGCCGAAACCGCGTTGCGCAAGGCGCTGAAGCTGCGCCCGAAGGAACCCGCGATCTGGGCGGCCCTGGCCGGGATCCTCACGGGCGGCAAGCTGAAGAAGCTGCATGCCGAGGCCGCCCGCGCCGGTGTCCCGCTGTCGGGCGAGCCCGATATCAGCGCGCTCATCGCCCGCATCGCGCGCGGGCCCTCGCAGGCGGCGGGGGCCGAGGCCGACGCGCTCGACCTCGTGCGCCGCTACCCCGATGCCGCCCATCCCGCCCTGGCCCTGGGCGCCGCCCGCGCGGCGCAGAAGAAGTGGAGCTTTGCCTTGCCGGCGCTGGAGAAGGCCACCGAGCGCGATCCCACCAGCCCGATGGCGCATGTCCTGCTCGGTGAGGTTCTGTTGAAACTGGGCCAGCTTTCGCGCAGCGAGGCGGCGTTGGAGAAGGCGCGCGGGCTCGGCGCGGATGTCTCTGTCCCCTGGGCGCATCTGATGCATGAAACCTGCCGCGATGCCGAGGCCGAGGAGGTGCTGGCGCGTGCCGTGAAAGCCGCGCCGCGCGATCCGCGCCTGGCGGGCGAACATGCGCAGGCGCTGGTGGCCCTGCGCCGCCCGCAAGACGCCCTGAAGGTGGCCCGCAAGGCCATCGCCTCGGGGGCCACGCGCACCAACCTGTTGCAATTGGCCAATGCCATGCTGAACGAGGGTGATACCGGCCCCGCGCTGAAAATCACCGCCGAGGTTCTGGAAAAATCCCCCGACAGCGTTCCGGCCCTGACCCTGCGCGGCCAGCTTCTGCAAACCACCGGCGCACTGGAGGAGGGGCAGGCGATGCTGCTGCGCGCGGCGGAAATCTCGCCCGACGGGGCCGAGGCGATCCGCTCCTATGTCGGCGGCGCCAAACTGGCCGAGGACGACCCGATCCTGCCGATCCTTGAGGCGCGGATGGGCGACGCCGCCCTGCCCATCGCCTCGCGCCGCACCCTGGCCTTCGCGATGGCCAAGGCGCAGGAGGATCTGGGGCATTATAGCGACGTCTTCCCCCATCTGCATCGCGCCAACCGGCTGATGAAGCAGGAGTTTCCCTACCGCTTCGAGAATGAGCGCACCCATGTGCAGGCGATCCTCGACGCCTATCGCGGGCTCAAGGGCCGGACGCCCGCGACTGACGCCCCGAAAGACGCCCCGATCTTCGTCACCGGCATGGCGCGCTCCGGCACCACGCTGGTGGAAACCATCCTCGCGGCCCATGACCGGGTGACGGCGGGGGGCGAGTTGCCCTATCTCTCGCGCGCGCTGGCCCCCTTCATCGAGGCCGCCAACACCGCGCCCGACCGCCTGCCCGACCTGATGATCCCCGGCGCGCAACGCTACCTTCAGGCCGCCCGCCGCCGCGTCGGCACAGACGGTATCTTCACCGACAAGGCGATCTCGACCTATGCCCGGATCGGCCTGATCGCGCAGGCCCTGCCCAATGCGCGCTTCCTGATCCTGAAACGCGACCCCCGTGATGTGGGCCTGTCGATCTACCGCAACATGTTCCCGCCGGGCAGCCACCTCTATTCGACCGACCTGGCCGATATCGGGCGCTTCATCCGCCAGCATGATGCCTTCGTCAAATTCTGGCAGGCCGAGATGCCCGACCGGGTGCATGTGGTGGATTACGAGGCCCTGACCGCCGAGCCCGAGCCGCATATCCGCGCACTGGTCGCGGCTGCCGGTCTGGACTGGCAGGACGCCTGTCTTGCGCCGCAGAATGCCCGCCGCGATGTCGCCACGCTCAGCTTTTCGCAGGTGCGCCAGCCGATCTACCGCGCCTCGGTCGCGGCGTGGAAACGGTATGAGGAGGAACTGGCCCCGCTTATCGACGCGCTCGAACAACCGGTGACGCTCTGAGATCAGGACAAGAAAAAAAGCGGCCCCCAAAGGCCGCCTTTTCATTGGGTCTGCCGTCTGCCGCCGACTTACCCGAACCGCTTGGCTTTTGCCGCCTGACGGGCGCGATTGCGCTTTGCGCGGGCCCAGGGCATTTCGATCTGGTCCTTCTTGCTCTCTTGCAGAACCTTTTCCATCCAGCGCCGTTTTGTCATTGTCCGTTGTCCTTGTCTCTGGCCCGTTTCGGGCGATGCCTGTCCGGTTTTTCCGGGTTGAGGACACTCTGGCGGGCAACTCGGGCCCCGTTGCGGCATGGGCGGCAGTTTTGTGCAAAAACCTCGGGGCGGGAATGTGGCGGGGCGGGGCCAGTGAAAATTGGCGGATGGGTGCCTGCCATGGGCGAAAATCGGCGCGAATGGGGCGGGAGGCGCCCAAGCCTTGCCCCATTCGCGGGCAGGTGCGGCCCGAATCTGGCGAGGTTGCCCAATCTGTCAGAGACGAATCGCCGAGATCAGCCGCCCGTAATCGACCTCGCCGCGATGTGTGGCGCGGCGGTAGGAATAGAACCGCGCCTCGTCCGAATAGGTGCAATGGCCGGTCCATTCCGCATCGCCCACCCCCGCCGCGCGCAGCCGTGACAGGCCATAGCCCGGCAGATCGAACAGATACCGGTCGCCCGCGCCATTCACGAAGAAACGCGCGTTCTCGGGGGCCTCGTCCAGGAAGGGCTCGATGAACTCCGGCCCGACCTCATAGGCGCGCTGGCTGATCGAGGGGCCGATCGCGGCGTGGATATCCCCCCGCGTGGCCCCGAGCGCCTCCATTTCCGCAAGCGTGCTTTCCAGGATCCCGTCAAGCGCCCCGCGCCACCCGGCATGGGCGGCCCCGATCACGCCCGCCTTCGTGTCGGCCAGCAGCACCGGCTGGCAATCGGCGGTCAGGATGGCGATGGCGGTGCCGGGCGTGGCGCTGACGATGCCGTCGGCCTCGGGGCGGGGCAGGGGTTGGGTGTCACCGACCGCGACGGCCCGGTCACTATGGGTCTGGTGGACGGTAACCAGCCGCTCGACAGGCACTTCCATCGCATGCGCAACGCGGGCGCGGTTCATGTCGACCACGGCGGATTGATCCGAGGATCCCTGGCCGCAATTGAGGCCCCGGAAGATGCCCGAGGACGCCCCCCCGGCCCGCGTGAAGAACCCGTGCCGCACCCCTTTCAGGAGGTCGGAGGTCAGACATTCAAGCTGCGGTGTCGCGGTCATCGCTTAGGCGGGCTCCAATCCCGGAGGTGCGGGGCAGTGCGTCGGGGTCAACGCCAGCACTTTGAAGAGCGTTCCCATTTCCGAGGGATGCGTCAACCGTCTGTGTGCCGCGATATGGCTGTCAAGCGCCGCGCCTTGCAGCTTCGCCGCCAGCGCCTCGGCCCGCGCGGTGATGCCGAGCCGCTCCAGGAACACCCCCTGCGGCGTGAGGCGTGAGGCCCGCGCGCGGCTGGCCGAGGCCAGCGGCCCGAATGCCACATGCGCGGTCAGGTCGGTCGCGCCGGGGCTGGCCAGCGCATCGACAGGGGCATGGCCCCGCACCGCCTGCAACGTGTCTCCGATGCTGACCTCATCGCCATAATCGAGGATCAGCGCCGCGCCGCCAAGCGCCTCGATCCGGTTCCCGATATCGGCGGCCAGCGCCTGCGCGGAGGCGTTCCATTCCACGATTTGTCCCTCGTGCGTGCCCGCAACCCGATCCGCCAGGGCCTCTACCGGCGCCTCGGGGGCCAGGCCCCAGGCAAGCTGCCCGTCGACCACGCCGATCATGCGCTCATGCCAGCCGGTCTTGGCCCGCTGGAACTGGCGGATGGGCAGGGTGTCGAAAAACTCGTTGGCGATCAGGTAGGTGGGCAGGTCAGGCAGGCTTGCGGGATGGTCGTGGAACGTGACCTCATGGCCCTGCAATGCCGCTTCCTGCCGCGCGCGCAGGGCGGGCGAGGCCTCGACCAGGTGCAGCCGTAGGCCCGCGTGAAACCCCGGCACGCGCGCGGTTGCCCGCAGCGCGTCGGCCATCAGAGTGCCGCGCCCCGGCCCAAGCTCGACCAGCGCGAATTCCCCCGGCGCGCCCTGATCCATCCAGACCTGCGCCAGCCACAGGCCGATCATCTCGCCGAACATCTGGGAGATCTCCGGCGCGGTGGTGAAATCGCCCGCGGCCCCAAGCGGATCGCGGGTGGTGTAGTAGCCATGCGTGGGGTGCAGCAGGCATTCGGTCATGTAATCCGCCACGCTGATCGGCCCGGTCCGCGCGATCCGGGCGACAAGCGCGCCGTGCAGCGCCGTCATCGCGCGCGCCTGGGCACCAACACCATGATGAACAGCCCGGCAACGATCATCGGCAGCGACAGGATCTGCCCCATGCTCAGCCCCATATCGCCCATCTGCACGACATAGCCCATCGGGTTTTCCGCGCTGATGAAGAGGTCGTCTGCCTGCCGGAAGAACTCCACGATGAACCGCGCGAGGCCGTATCCCGCGATGAACAGCCCCAGGATAAGCCCCGGCCGTTTCAGCGCCCCGCGGGCCCATGCCAGCCACAGCAGAAGCGCGCCCAGGATCAGCCCCTCCAGGGCCGCCTCGTAAAGCTGCGAGGGATGGCGCGCGCAGACCAGTTGACCGGCCATTTCGACGATCCCCACCGGCCCTTCGCAATCCTGCGCCGCAAGTCCCGGAAACACCACGCCCCAGGGCGCATCGGTGGGCCGCCCCCACAGCTCGGCATTGATGAAATTCGCCACCCGGCCAAAGAACAGACCGAAAGGCGTGACCATCGCCATCGCGTCATGCACCTGCAACACCGGCAGCCGGTTGAGGCGGCAGAACATGAGCCCCGCCACCATGACCCCGAGGAACCCGCCATGAAACGACATGCCGCCCTGCCAGATCTGCACGATCTCGGCAGGGTTTTGCCAGTAATAGGCAGGCTGGTAGAAGATCACGTAGCCAAGCCGCCCGCCCAGGATCACGCCCAGGATCACCCATGTCAGCAGGTTTTCGACCTGCGCGGGCGTCATCGGCGCGGTGTCACCTGGCCACAGCTCGGGCCGCTTCACCGCCCGCACGATCACCCGCCAGCCGAGGATCAGCCCCGCGATATAGGCCAGCGCATACCAGCGCAGCTCGAACATCATGAAGCCCAGGTCGAGCGAGAAGATCACCGGATCAATGGGCGGAAAGGGGAGCGCTGCGGGGAGCATGGGAAACCTTCCTTGGGAACGATTACGGCTTGGATGGCCCATGCCCTGCGGCGAAGTCAACCTTGATGCCCCGGCCCGGAAGGGCCATATGAAAGCCCAAGCCACCAGGAGGCACGCAAGATGCAGACCCGCAACAAGATCATGGAAGATATCGGCCAGCTGATGACCAACGCGATGGGCGTGGCGCAAGGGGCCAAGGACGAGGCCGAGACCGCGATCAAGTCGGCCATGGACCGCTGGCTCGCGGACCGCGATTTCGTCACGCGGGAGGAGTTCGACGCCGTGCGCGCCATGGCCCAGAAGGCGCGCGAGGAAAACGAGGCGCTCAAGGCCCGGATCGCGGCGCTGGAATCGGACGGTCAGGGCTGAGCCCGGCAAGGGTTCCCTCAACCGATTGTTTCCGGGGTCGGGAAATCGGTCCCTGAATCGTCAGATTTCGGCCCCCATTCCGCAGTTTTGATCTGTCACAAACGGGGGCGTGCCGCAGAGCACAATCAATTCATTACCCCGGATCGCCACCCATGTTCGGTTTCAGCCTCCCCGTCAATCTCCTGCTTCTGGTCGCCAGCCTGGCATGCCTGATCGGCCTGCTTCAATGGCTGGCCCGCAGGGCGAAGCGGCGGCGCGACGAGGATGACCAGGATGTCGAACCCCTGACCACCAGCCTTGCCCGCACCCGCAGATTGCCCAGGGGCGGCGGCGGCACCTGATCCGGCGCGTAAAGCCATCCACATGCCTGAAATTACTTGTGGATAGGTCGCATCGGCGGCCCGTTCCCCCCTGTCACAGGTAAAATTATCCTTTACAGGATGCCCCTGACCCTCCACCATATCTGGTATGGGGTCGGGCACGCTCCGGCGACCCATAGTACAAGACCCAGCTTCTAGTAGGGGCGGCGGATCTGTCGGGTCCGACACTCCTGCCGAGGCTGCCAACGAGAAAAAAGAGGCCTGGGCAATGTCACTCTCCGAGCAATATCTGGAGGTCGAAGACCTTCACCCCATCGACATCGTGGAAACGCTGGCGACGCATCACGACTGGGATTTCGACCGCGTCGCCGACGATCAGATCGCCATGGCGATCGAGGGCCAGTGGCGCACCTATTCCGTCACCCTGGCCTGGTCCTCCTATGACGAGACGCTGCGGATGATCTGCACCTTCGACATGGAGCCGCCCGAGGGCACGCTGCCCGCGCTTTACGAGACGCTGAACCTGACCAATGACAAATGTTGGGCGGGGGCCTTCAGCTACTGGCACGCGCAGCGGCTGATGGTCTATCGCTACGGCCTGGTCCTGGCCGGTGAACAGATGGCCAGCCCCGATCAGATCGCCTGCATGGTCGAAACAGCCGTCATGGCGGCCGAGCGCTACTACCCGGCCTTCCAGCTGGCCTGTTGGGGCAACAAGACCCCGGAACAGGCGATGCAGGTGGCCATCGCCCAGACCTACGGACGCGCCTGACCCCCCCCCCATTGCAGCCGCCCCCGCCTGCGCATAGGCTCCGCGCCGATGCGCAGACAAAACGGGGGACGCGATGGGTTTCGATCAGATCAAGACGCGCGGGCTGGTGATGCTCGGCTGCGGCAAGATGGGGCAGGCGATGCTGGAGGGTTGGCTTGCCCGTGGCATCCCGGCTGACAGCGTCACCGTCATCGACCCGCGCCCCTCCGACTGGGTCAAGGCCAGGGGCATGCATGTCAACACGGAGCTGCCCGTTGACCCAGCCGTCGCGATCGTCGCCGTCAAACCGCAATTCATGGGTGAGGCGCTGCCGCAGCTGAAACCGCTTGGTGGCGGGGATTGCCTGATCGTCTCGGTCGCCGCCGGCACGCCGATTGCCACCTTCGAGACAACCCTCGGTGCAGGCACCCGCGTGATCCGCGCCATGCCCAACACGCCCGCCGCCGTGGGCCGCGGCATCACCGCGATCATCGGCAACGCGGCCTCCGGCCCCGCGGATGCCGACCTCGCCGAGGCGCTGCTCTGTGCCGTGGGGCAGGTGGTGCGGCTGGACAGCGAGGATCAGATCGACGCGGTCACCGGCGTCTCCGGCTCTGGTCCGGCCTATGTCTTCTACATGATAGACGCGCTTGCCGCCGCCGCGCGGGCGGAAGGATTGCCCGAGGAGATGGCGATGCAGCTTGCCAAGGCCACGGTTGCGGGCGCGGGCGCGCTGGCCGAGTCCGCCGACGACACCCCCGAACAGTTGCGCATCAACGTGACCAGCCCCAATGGCACCACGCAGGCGGGGCTTGAGGTGTTGATGGCCGAGGATGGCCTCATGCCGCTGATGCGCGCCACCGTGGCCGCCGCAGCGGGCCGCAGCCGGGAGCTCAAGGCATGAGCGACGAGATCGGTTTCGACGATTTCCTCAAGGTCGACATCCGCGTCGGCACCGTGACCCGCGCCGAACCCTTCCCCGAGGCGCGCAAACCCGCGATCAAGCTCTGGGTCGATTTCGGCGGCGAGATCGGCGAGCGCAAATCCTCCGCCCAGATCACAGCGCATTACACGCCCGAGGCGCTGATCGGACGGCAGGTTATGGCGGTGGTGAACTTTCCAGCCCGCCAGATCGGCCCGATGCGGTCGGAAATCCTTGTGCTCGGACTGCCCGACGAGACCGGAGAGATCGTGCTGATCGGCCCAGACCACCCGGTGCCCGCCGGGGGGCGGATGCATTGAAGCTGCTGATCACCCGCACCCTGACCGACGATGTCATGCGCCGCGCCCGCGCCGAATTCGACCTGCTGGAGCGCGCGACCAACACCCCGCTCGGACAGGCCGAGACAATCGAGGCTCTGCACAAGGCCGACATCCTCCTGCCCACGCTCGGCGATGCCCTGGGGGCGGAGGCTTTCACCGGCGACGGGCTGCGCTGCAAGCTGCTGGCCAATTTCGGCGTCGGCTATAACCATATCGACGTGGACGCCGCCCGCGCGCACGGCATTGCCGTCACCAACACGCCGGGCGCCGTCACCGATGCCACCGCCGATATCGCCATGACGCTTCTGCTGATGACCGCGCGCCGCGCAGGCGAGGGGGAACGGCTGGTCCGCGCGGGCAAGTGGTCCGGCTGGCACCCGGTGCAGATGTTGGGCCAGCACGTCACGGGCAAGCGTCTCGGCATCGTCGGCATGGGCCGGATCGGGCAGGCCATTGCCAGGCGCGCGCATTTCGGCTTCGGCATGCGGATCGCCCATAGCAGCCGCAGCCCCAAGGATATGCCCTTCCCGGCGGAGGCGCTGCCGCTGCCCGACCTTCTTGCCAGGTGCGATTTCGTGGCCCTCGCCGTGCCCGCCAGCCCGGAAACGCATCACCTGATCGGCGCGCGTGAACTGTCCCAGATGCAGCCCCACGCGGTGCTGGTCAATATCGCGCGCGGCGACGTGGTGGACGAATCCGCCCTGATCCATGCCCTGCAAAGCCACCGGATCGCAGGCGCGGGCCTCGATGTCTACGAGTTCGAACCGGACGTCCCCCCGGCCTTGCGCGCGCTGGACAATGTCACCCTGCTGCCCCATCTCGGCACCGCCACCGAGGAGGTGCGCAGCGCCATGGGCCATATGGCCCTCGACAACGCCATCGCCTTCCGCGACGGCCACCCGCTGCTCAACCCGGTCTGACTGTCCCATCTTCTTGGTGGAAATACTCTGGGGGTTTGGGGGCGTCGTCCATTGGGCTTGAACCAATGGCGCACAATGAACGACCCCCAACCGGTCGGATTGCGAAGCAATTCGACCCCTTTTAGCGCCCCCGATCCCCGATTTCCTCGCGGAAATGCTTGCGGCAGAGCGACACATAACGGTCATTGCCGCCCACCTCGACCTGCGCCCCCTCGCGCATCGCGTGTCCGTCTGCATCCACCCGGATCACCATCGTCGCCTTGCGCCCGCAATGACAGATCGTGCGCACCTCGCGCATCTCGTCGGCCAGCGCCAGCAATGCCGCCGATCCCGGGAACAACTCGCCCCGGAAATCGACGCGCAGCCCGTAGCACATCACCGGCACGCCCAGGTCATCGACCGCGCGGGCCAGTTGCCAGACCTGGTCGCGGGTCAGCCATTGCGCCTCGTCCAGCAGCACGCAGGCGCAGGGCCCCGCCTTGAGCCGCGTCTCGATCATCTCGAAAAGGTCGGTCGAGGCGCCATAGGTATCGGCAGGCGCCGAGATGCCGATGCGGCTGGCGATCTGGCCCTTGCCAGCCCGGTCATCGAAATTCGCGGTCAGCAGATAGGTCTGCATCCCCCGCTCGTTATAGTTGTAGGAGGCCTGCAACAGCAGCGTCGACTTGCCCGCGTTCATGGTGGAGTAGTTGAAGAACAGTTTCGGCATGGTCAGGTCGGGTCCGCTTGGGCGTGGATAAAGACAGCCCGGAGAGGGGCGAGAAAACCGATTCAATGTCAACCCGAAAGCCTCTAGGATGCGCGCGAAACGCCCTCATCGGGGCCAGTGTTTGACGTCAATCGGGGGAAGAATGTCCGACGCGCCGATCTATGAAATTGACCCGGAGGCTTTCTGGTCCGATCCCTATCCGGACCTCAAACGCATGCGCGAGACCGCGCCCATCGCCTATGTGCCGCAGCTTGGCGCGACGCTGATGACCCGGCGAAACGACATCTTCGAGCAGGAAAAGCGCGTCGATGTGTTCTCCTCGGTGCAGCCCGACGGGCTGATGACGCTGCTGATGGGCCAGAACATGATGCGCAAGGACGGTGATCCGCATATGGCCGAGCGGCGCGCGATCTTCCCCGCGATCTCGCCCAAGACGGTCAAGGATGTCTGGCGCGCGCATTTCAAGGTCCGCACCACGGTGATCCTGGACGTGCTGGAGGAGCGCGGCGAATGCGACCTCGTCGCGGATTACGCGATGCCGGTCTCGGCCGAGGCGCTGAAGGTGCTGACCGGCCTCACCAACATGAGCTACCCCGAGATGGACCGCGTCAGCCAGGGGCTTATCGACGGCTGTTCGAACTACGCGGGCGACCTGGAGGTCGAGGCCTATTGCAAGGCCTGCACCACCTCCATCGACAACCATATCGACGCGCGGATGCCCGCGCTGCGCGCCAACCCCGACAGCTCGCTTCTGTCGGTGATGATGCAGGCGGGGCTCAGCTCCAGCCAGATCCGGGCCAATATCAAGCTGGCGATCTCGGGCGGGCAGAACGAACCGCGCGATGCCATCGCGGGCACCGCCTGGGCGCTGATGACCAACCCGGATCAGCGCTGGATGATCCGCGACGGCAAGGTCACCTGGCTCAAGGCGTTCGAGGAATATGCCCGCTGGATCTCGCCCATCGGCATGTCGCCGCGCCGGGTCGCGCGCGAGGAGGTGGTGAACGGCGTCACCTTCCACCCCGAGGATCGGGTGTTCCTGATGTTCGGCTCGGCCAATCGCGATGCCGATTGCTTCGCCCGCCCCGACGATTTCGACGTGACCCAGGACAGCAGCGCCGCGATTCCCTTCGGCGCCGGTCCGCATTTCTGTGCCGGGGCCTGGGCCGCGCGCTGCCTGATCGCCGATATCGCCCTGCCGATGCTGTTCGAGCGGCTCAAGGGCCTGCGCCCCGCCGACCCGAAACAGACGAGCTTCGGCGGGTGGGCCTTCCGCGGGCCGCTCAATATGCCGGTGGTCTGGGACAGCTGACCGATTGGGGCGCACGGGGGCCGAAGAATTTTCCTTCAAAATTCTTCCGGTCCCAGAATTTTGAAGGAAAATTCTGCGCCCGCCTCACCCCTCCGCGCATGGTCTTTCGCGCCGTTTCGGATCAGACTGGTGCAAACCCCACGAAAAGGAAGGAGCTGCCATGTCCCTCGACACCGCCCGCCCCAACATGACCCATATGCAGGAACGCATCGACCTCGCCGCCGCCTTCCGCTGGACCGCGCGGCTCAATCTGCATGAAGGCGTCGCCAACCATTTCTCGATGGCGATCAGCGACGATGGCACCCGCTTCCTGATGAACCCCAACCAGATGCACTTCTCCCGCATCCGCGCCAGCGACCTGATCGAGATGGACGCCAACGATCCCGATGCGCTCATTGGCACCGATGCCGACATCACCGCCTGGGGCCTGCATGGCGGCATCCACCGGCATTGCCCGCATGCGCGCTGCGCGATGCATGTCCACTCGATCCACGCCACCGTGCTGGCCTGCCTCCAGGACAGCCGCCTGCCGCCGATCGACCAGAACTGCGCCACCTTCTACAACCGCATCGTCATCGACGACCATTACAACGGCTTGGCGATGGAGGACGAAGGCAACCGCTGCGCCGCGCTCTTCTCCGATCCGAAACACAAGGTCATGGTGATGGGCAATCACGGCGTCATGGTGATCGGCGCAACGGTGGCCGAGACCTTCAACCGCCTCTACTATTTCGAACGCGCCGCCGAGACCTATATCCGCGCGCTGCAAACCGGCCAGCCTTTGCGCGTCCTGTCGGACGAGGTGGCCGAGAAAACCGCGCGGATGCTGGAGGACTACCCCGAGCAGGACACCCGCCACCTGGCCGAGCTGAAGGCGATACTGGATGAAGAGGGCTCGACCTACGCGGACTGATCCGCGCGTCCTGATCGTGGGGGCGGGACCGACCGGCCTGACGGCGGGCGTCGAACTGGCGCGGCTTGGCATTATCCCGCGCCTGATCGAGAAACGCGAGACGGCCAGCGGCTTTTCCCGCGCTGTCGGCCTGCTGCCCGCCTCGATGGAGATCTTCGCGCGCTCCGGCACCGATGCGCCCATCCTGGCGGAGGCGATCCGCTTTCGGGGCATCCTCTTTCACCGCGATGCGCGCCGCGTTGCCCGCATCCCGCTTCCCGATCCGCCCGCGCCCCCGCCGCTCCTCGGCCTGCCGCAGGACCGCACCGAGCATCACCTGGCCGAGACCTTCCGCCGCCTCGGAGGCGCGGTGGAATACGCCACCCCGCTGACCGGCCTGCGCCAAACCGAGACGGAAGTGATCGCCGAAATCGACGGGCAGGACCACCGTTTCGACCAGGTCATCGCCGCCGATGGTGTCCACTCCACGGCCCGCATCGCACTCAGGCTGGACTTCCCCGGCTTCGACCTCGATCAGGACTGGTCCATCGCCGATGTCGAGGCGCCGGACTGGCCCGATCCGGGCTGGTTCCAGGGCTTCCTGATGGACCAGGGCCGCATCGCCGTGGTCGTCCCGCTGGAGGCCGCGCGCTTTCGCATCATCGCCGACACGCCCGACGCGCTGGCGGCCCTGCCGGTGGATATGCCCGTGACGCGGATGCACAGGGCGGGGCGCTTTACCCTCTCGATCCGGCAGATGGCGCAATATACCCATGGCCGGGTTGCCTTCGCGGGCGATGCCGCGCATTGCCATTCGCCCATCGGCGGGCGCGGCATGAATATCGGTATCGCCGATGCCGCCGACCTCGCCGCCCGCATCGCCGGGGGCGATGTCCCGGGCTATCACGCCGCCCGCCATCCGGTCGCCAAGCGCACCATCGACCTGACCGAGGCCGCCCGACGCCGCCTGACGGCAACCGGCGCGCTGTCGCGCATGACGATCACCGGCGCGCTGCGCATGGTTGCCCTGATCCCGCCGCTCAGACGCCGCCTGATCCGCACCCTGACCGATATCTGAGCCCTTGCCGCCACGCCGCCCGCGCGTAAACTGCACGCGCGGGAGGGACGGTCCATGAGCGACACGAGACAGGAATGGAACCACGTGCCAGAGGTGCCGATCCGCGTCTCGCCGCTCTGGTCCTGGCCGCCGCAGCCCGTGGCCGCCCTGCGCTGGTATCTCGACAGCTGGTTCTTCCTGACCATCAACATGGCCATCGTCGCGATCTCTTTCGCCAGCCTCTATCTCGCCAGCCCGACGCTGGCGCAGGCCGCGCAGCCCGCCCCCGGCTGGATCGCGCTGATCTTTCTGCGCAACGCCATCATCGTCACCCTGGTCGCGGGCCTGCTGCACCTGTGGTTCCACAGCTATGCGCGCCAGGGAACGGCGCTCAAATACGACCCGCGCCCCTATCCGCGCCGGGGCCGCGTCTTCACCTTCGACCGTCAGCTTGCCGATAACGCCTTCTGGACGCTCGCCTCGGGCGTCACGATCTGGTCGGCCTTTGAGTGCCTGATGTGGTGGGCCATGGCGAACGGGTATGCCGCCACGATCACGTTTCAGACCAACCCGATCTGGTTCATCGCCATCTTCTTCCTGATCCCGGTCTGGGAGAGCTTCTATTTCTACTGGATGCACCGCTTCCTGCACTTGGGGCCGATGTATCGCTTCCACGCGCTGCATCACCGCAACACCGATATCGGCCCGTGGTCGGGCCTCTCGATGCACCCGGTCGAACATCTGTTCTATTTCGGCTCGGTCCTCATTCATTTCGCCATCGCCAGCCACCCGGTGCACATCATCTTTCACCTGATGTTCTACGGCCTTCTGGCGATCACCACCCATACCGGGTTCGAGGGCGTCCTCTTCCGCAACCGCAAGCGCCTGCACCTGGGCAATTTCCACCACCAGATCCACCACCGCTATTTCGAATGCAATTACGGCAATCTCGATGTGCCCTGGGACCGGTTCTTCGGATCCTGGCATGACGGCACGCCCGAGGCCAAGGCGCGGATGCGGGAACGTCTGGCGGCGCGGCGGCGCTGAAGCCCCGGGTCCGGTTTCCCCCACTTGGCGCAGCCCGGAAAACCGTCTAGACCTTTGCACCTGGGTTTGGACGGACCTTAACATATGGATAGCGATCACAAATTCCTGATGACGCGGATCGCGGGGGGCGACAGACAAGCCCTCGCCGCGCTTTACCGTGCGCTGGAACGGCCCGTCTACAAATTCATCGTCTCCAGATTGAACGATCCGCACGAGGCGAACGACATACTCCATGAAGTCTTTATGGATGTCTGGCGTTCCGCCGACCGTTTCGAAGGGAGATCCAAAGTGCAGACCTGGATTTTTGGCATAGCCTACCGCAAGAGCATCGACGTGATGCGCAAGCGCGGCCGCGTGGATCTGACCGATGACAGTTTCGAGCAGGTCGATGACAGCCCCGATGCCGTCACCTGCCTGGCCGCGGGCCAGGAGGCGGACCATGTGCGCCACTGCATCGGGACGCTGAAGGACGACCACAGATCGGCCATCACATTGGCCTTCTACCAGGACATGACCTATGCCGAGATCGCCGAGGTCGCGGGCGTGCCCGAAGGCACCATCAAGACCCGCATCTTTCACGCCAAGAAACTCCTGATGCGCTGCCTGTCGGGCCGGGTCGAGCGGGGGGTGGCGTGATGAGCTATTCCCGTGACGATATCGAGGCCCTGCTGCCGTTCCACGCCAATGGCACGCTGGAGGGTGCGGACCGCGCCGCCGTCGAGGCCGCGCTGGAAACCGATGCCGAGTTGCGCGCCGATCTGGCCGCCTTGCAGGCCATCCGGCAGACCATGCAGACCGAAGAGGTCGCCAGCCCCGGAGATTTCGGCCTTGCCCGCCTGATGCGCGATGTCGAGGCCGAGACGCCCGTGACCGCGCCTCCCGCCGCCGCCAATGACAACGTGGTCCCCGTGACCCGCCTGCGCCTCTGGCAGACCGCCGCCGCCGTGATCCTGGCCGTGGGGCTCGGGGTGAACCTGCTGCCCGGTCCGGGCGATGCGCCGGAGACCGGGCGCAGCATCGCCACCGATGAAGCCCCCACCACTGAGGAGGGCTTCTCCCTCGCCTCGGGCGATGCCCCCGATTTCACCATCGCCTTCGCCCCCGACGCGCGTGAGGCGGAGATCCGCGCGCTGCTGCTGCAAGCGGGGGTCGAGATCACGCAAGGCCCCTCGGCCCTTGGCCTCTACGGGCTAAGCCTGCTAGACTCGGTCTCGGACGAGACCGCGCGCCCCATTCTGGCCAATTCCGGGATCGTCGACGATTTGCAATAGACCCATAGTCGAAGGCCATCGCCCCCATGCCGCATATCGCCCGTCTCCTGACCCTGCTGTTCCTTGCCCTCGCCGTGCCGCAGATGGCGCTGGCGCAGACCAACCCCGATGACGGGCCGGGGGAGACGCCGGGTGACGATCTGACCAACCCGGAAACCCCGGCGGGCGCGGAAGGGGACCATGGCGGTTCGGAACCGGCCATCCGCCATGTCGCGGATCCCTTCAACCGCTATGCCCGCGTCCGGTTCAATGCGCCCGAATATATCGTCTCGGGCCCCATCGCCCAGTTCGACGCCTCGCGCGCGGCGCTGACGGGGGGCGGTGCGACGCTGTTGCGCTACCGCGATCTGCCCGCGCTCGGACTGCGCATCGCGATCTACGATTTCAACGGGTCGCTCAACCAGGTCACGGCGCAGGCCGTGCTGGACGCGAACGCCCCCGACAGCCATGTCGGCCTGCACAATCTCTACGCGTTGGCGCAGGGCCGCCCGCGCGTCTATGCCGCCTCGATGGTGGGAATATCCGATCCCGGCACCTGCACGCTTGGCCGCCGCCTGACCATCGGCCTGATCGACGGGCCGGTCGATGCGGGGCACCCGGCGCTGGCGGGCGCGACCGTGACCTCTGAAAGCGTGCTCTACCCCGATGACCGCGCGCCGACGGCCAGCCACGGCACCGCCGTCGCCGCCCTGATGGTGGGCGAAGACCCCGAGGGCGTTCTGGGTGGCCTCGCGCGCGGGGCCAACCTGCATGCAATCTCCGCGTTCAGCCGCTCGGGCAGCAATACCGATGCCGATGTCGAGCGGATCGCGGCGGCCATCGACCGCCTGCTGGCGCGCAATGTCCGGCTGATCAACATGTCCTTTGCCGGCCCCGAGAACCCGGTGATGGAGGAGGTGCTGACCCTCGCCGCCGCACGTGGCGCGGTGATGATCGCGGCTGCCGGCAATGACGGGCGCGAACGCGCGGCCTATCCGGCGGCGCACCCGGATGTCATCGCCGTCACCGCCGTCGACGCCGCCTTCCGCCGCTACCGCGCCGCCAATTTCGGTGACCACATCGAATTTGCCGCCCCCGGTGTCGATCTCTACGTCGCCGACGGGCAGGGCGGCAGCTATGCCTCCGGCACCTCCTACGCCGCGCCCATCGTCACCGCGCTGGCCGCACGCCTGGGTGCGGGCGGCGGTCTGTCCGTGGCGGCGCTGCGCGAGCGGATGCGCAGCTCGGCGGTCGATCTCGGCCCCTCGGGCTTCGATGCCGAATACGGCTGGGGCCTGGTGCGCGGCGGCTGCTGAGCGCGGCGCCCGATTTCCTGACAAAGCTGTCATTTTTTGAACCCCCGGCCCGGCGCGCGCGACCCATCATCAGACACATCCGATGATAAGCGAGACTGCCATGACCCGCCTTCTGCCCGTCCTCAAATCCTTCTTCACCGGCCCCGGGGAGGGCGCGGCCTTCGCCGACCTGACGCCCCATGCCGTCCACACCCGCCACGCCATCGGCACCGGTCCGGGTGCCCGCGCGGCACTCGCCAACCTGCGCGCCGCCAGCCGCCGCTGACCCCTCTCTCCCCGGATCGGACCCTGCCTCCCGCCCGTCCGACCCGTCGCCTGGCCGGTGCCCTTCCCCATACGGATCGGCACCGGCTTTTTCTGACCGCACCCCGCAAAAACCCGGGAAAAAAGGCGAAATTCCTTTGAACCCGCGGGTGCCGTCACACGACCTACACATGTAACGCGCATGATTTTGCGCATGACCGAGGAAGCCCAAGACAATGTCCCGCACCGTTCGCTCGATCCTGACCTTCGCCACGGTCAGCCTGAACACCGCATCCTCGGCATTTGCCCACGATCTCGGGCAATCGTCGGTCGCCTGTTATGGCCAGGTGGTCGATGGTTATGACGAAACAATTTTCACCCATTGCGGTCGGGTCTTTTCCGTCCGACCCGCCGCATGAACGGCACTGACCGTCCCCCGTCCCAAACTTCAGTGCCTGCCCGGTCCTTCCCCCGAAGGACCGGGCCTTTTTTCCTGTCCGTGCCGTCTTTTCCCTCCCCCGCGAAGCGCGTATGGCTGATCGCATCATGCAAGGCCCTGTTCCGACCATCCTTCTGACCCTCGCGCTCGGTGCAGGCGGCGCGGTGCTGGCGCATCTGGCGGGCGTGCCCGCGCCCTACCTGACCGGGCCCGCCGCGCTGGTGACGCTGGCCAGCGTCGCGGGGCTGCGCACGCATGTGCCTGATATCCTGCGCGATTTGTGCTTTCTGACCATCGGTATCGGCATGGGCGCGGGCCTCAACCCCGAGATGCTGCGCGCCGCCGCGACATGGCCATTGAGCCTCGTGGTGCTGAGCGTGGCGATGGTCGCGATCTTCCTGCCCGGCGCGGCCCTGCTGGAGCGGGTCTTTGTCTTCGACCGTCTGACCGCGCGGCTGGCGGCGTCACCGGGGCATCTGAGCTTCGTGCTGTCCCTCACCGCCGAAAGCCGGGCGGATATCGCCATCGTCACCGTCGTGCAATCGCTGCGGGTGCTGGCGCTGACGCTGCTGGTGCCCTTCGCGGTCGCCATGCTCAGCGGGGCCGACCTGAGCATCGGATTGCCGCCCGGTCCGATCCTGTCCATCACATCGCTGGCCGGTCTCGCGGCGGTCTCGGCGGCGCTCGGGTGGGGGTTCAAGCGGCTGCGCCTGCCCGCGGCCTACCTGCTTGGCGGCTTCGTGGTCTCCTCGCTCGGCCATGCCAGCGACGTGACGCCGGGTCTGGTGCCGCTCTGGGTCTCGGTGCCGGGCTTCGCGATCATGGGCACGCTGATCGGCACGCGGTTCTCGGGCACAACGCCAAGCCTGATCGTGCGCGCTTTCGGGGCGGCGGCGGCGCTGGCGGTGCTGGCGCTTGCCGTGACCGTCCTGGCCGCCTTCGCCATGTATTGGGCGCTGGACATGCCGATGACGACACTGCTGATCGCCTACGCGCCGGGGGGGCTGGAGACCATGGCCGCGATCTCGGTGATGCTGGAGGCCGACCCCGCCTTCGTCGCCTTTCACCACACCTTCCGGGTGGTGTTCCTGACCTTCCTCGTGCCCGCCTGCCTGCCGCGCGTGCGGGCCTAATCTTCGGTGTCGATCCAGATCGTGACCGGGCCGTCATTGACCAGCGAGACCTGCATATCGGCCCCGAATTGGCCCGTCTCGGTTGCCACGCCCAAACCCCGCATCGCATCCGCGAAACGCTCGTAGAGCGCGCGGGCCAGGTCGGGCGGCGCGGCGCGGGAATAGCCCGGTCGGTTGCCGCGCGATGTATCGGCGGCCAGCGTGAACTGGCTGACCACCAAGGCCCCGCCGCCGGTATCCAGAAGCGAGCGGTTCATCTTGCCCGCCTCATCGGTGAAGACGCGCAGCTTGGCGATCTTGGCGGCCAGCGCCTGCGCCACGGCCTCATCATCGCCCGGCATGGCGCAGACCAGGATCATGAGGCCCGCGCCGCATTGGCCGACGACATCGCCCTCCACGCGCACATCGGCCTCGCGCACCCGCTGGACAAGCGCCCTCATTGCAACTCGGCGGCCCAGGGCGGGCTGGCCCCGGCGCGGCTCACGGTGATCGCTGCGGCCCGCGCGCCCAAGGCCAGCGCATCGCGCAGGGCTCCGTCGGACAGATCCGCCAGCGCCGCCTTGGTCAGCACACCGCCCCCGTGCAGCGACGCGAGGAAGCCCGCGTTGAACGTATCGCCCGCGCCGACGGTATCGACCACCTGCGCCTTTTGTGCCTCGACAAAGACCGACCCGGTGCCCGTGTAGCCCGTCACGCCGCTGGCCCCTTCCGTCAGGCAGAGCAGTTTCGGCCCGCGCGCCAGCACCTTTGAGGCGAGGTCGGGCAGGTCGCCGTCCCCCTCAAGCCACACAAGATCCTCATCCGACAGCTTGACGATATCGGCCACCGCCAGCATGCCGTTCAGCCGCTCGCGGTAGCGCGCCTCGTCCTTGATGAAGCCGGGGCGGATATTGGGGTCGAGCATGACGGGCCGCGTCGCCGCCTCGCGCAGGCAAAGCGCGGCATAGCCTTCCGCGCAGGGTTCCACCGCCAGGGAAATGCCCCCGAAAAACAGCGCCGAGACACCCTCCAGCCGCCCCGGCATGTCCTCGGGCGCAAGCATCCGTCCGGCGGTGTTCTCGTCATAGAAGGCATATTGCGCCTGGCCGTCCTTGAGCGTCACGAAGGCCAGCGTGGTGGGCCGGTCGCTGCGGATCGCGAGGTCATGCCCGACATGGCTGGCTTGCAGGGACCGCTCCAGCCGCTGGCCAAAGAGGTCGCGCGACAGCCCTGTCAGCAGGCCGACCGGCACGCCCAACCGGCCAAGCGCCACGCTGGTGTTGAAGACCGCGCCGCCGGGATAGGGGGCAAAGACGGCCTCGCCGCTCTCGGATTGCCGGGGCAGCATGTCGATCAGGGCCTCGCCGCAACACAGGATCATCTCGCCGGTCTCCAGTCAGGATATGTTTGCGCTAACAACTATCGTTTCCGCAGCGGCTTGACCAGTCCGACCTTACTGGTTCATCGCAACCAGATAGCCGACGCCCGCCGCCACGATCAGGCCCGCGATCACGGCCAGCGCGATCTTGATGGCGGAATAGGGCCGTTCGCCCTGCACCCGGCCGGTCTGGCCGTTGACCACGAAGCGGTAGCTCTTGCCGCGATACTTGTAGGCCGCCATCCAGACCGGCAGCAGGATATGCTTGAAGGTCACGTCCGACACGTCCGTCGCCACCTGGCTGATCCGCTGCCGGTCGCCGCCGATGTCGAACTTGATGTCGCGCCGGATCTGCGCGTCCATGATCTCGCGGGCCTCGTCAAAGCCTTCCTCAAGCTGGACCGTATAGCCCTCGGCCCGGAACCCGGCCAGGAAATGCGGCGTATAGGGCTCCAGCATGGTCAGGTTCCAGGGCGCCAGCCCGTCGGTGTAGCTTTTCGGCAGCGAACGCGACCCAAGCACCAGCACATCGTCGAAGAAGCGCTGCACCCGGCCCCGCACATTGGTCCAGCGGATCCTCTGCTCGCGCACGGTCCGGGTCTGGCCGTTCCGCGTCACGGTGCGGTTGACGTAATAGACCGTGCCGCGCTGACCCTCGTAGCGGCTGCGCGTTTCGGCGTCATAGGTCCAGTAGGGCACATAGATGCCGTCCAGCTTGCGGCCCTTCCTGGAATATTCCTGCAAGCCGTTCGGCGCGAACCACAGCTTGCCGAGCCATTCGTTCATCGCGTCATGCGCGCTGCGTTCGTCCAGCTGGAAGGGCAGCACGCCCTTGGGCTTGATATGGCGATGGGTGCCGGTATCGGCCACCACGGGCGTGGCGCAGAACGGGCATTCGGTGGCGTGATCGGCCTCGTTGAACTCCACCTGCGCGCCGCAATTGGGGCAGGAGGAGACGCGGATCTCCTCCATCTCGGCCTCGGGCAATTGCGCGCCGAGGGCGGCGTGATAGTCCAGCTCGCGGATCGCGGGCGCGTCCTCGACCATGTCCATCGCGCGGGTATTGCCGCAATGGTCGCAGATCAGTTTGCCCTCTGCCGGCGCGAACCGCATGTCGGATCCGCATTGATCGCAGGGAAAGCGGTGTTCCTCGTTGCCCTGCGGGGCCTCGGTTTCGACTGCGTCATCCTCATCCTCCCACGGGCCGCGAGGGGGGGGGGCACCGGGGGGCAGGGGGGGAATATCGCTCATGATCAGGTCTCAAATATCTGGTGGCGTTATGAAACCGATCATGCGTGGGGGCCCGCGTCGATGCAAGCCCGATGGCCGCCAAGGGGGCTTACCGCCATGCTTCGGCAGCGACGACCGCATCGACTTCGATCTCAACCAGCCATTCGGGGTTCACGAACCGGGTGACCGCCATGATCGTGTCCACGGGGCGTGCATCGACGCAATATGCCTTTCGCGCCTCGATCGCGGCCTTCCAGGTGTCGATATCCGTCAGGATGACCCGCGTCCGGACGATGTCATGCAGACCGGAGCCAGCCTGTTCCAGCGCCGCCTTGATGATTTCGAAACACTGCGTGGTTTGCGCGAAGACATCGCCGATGCCCACGGTCTTGCCGTCTGCGTCGACGGGCGCGGTCCCGCCTACGGAAATGCAGGGGCCAACGCGAACCGCGCGGCTGAATCCGACAATGTCCTCCATCGGATTGCCGTTTGAAATCAGCTGGCGCATGTGCTGATCCCCCCTGTCCTGCGCCCAACATACAGGTATCGGGCTGGCGGGACAGCATTTCGGACCGACGCGCCCGGTCTTACAACCAGCGATGCAACACGCGCGGGGCCATGATGCGCAGCGCATTGTCCCTGAGCCGCAGGTGCCGCCAGATGTGAAAGCCTGCATGGATCACGACGATGCACGCGAGGATATAGAACTCGACGATATGGATCCGGCCCACGATCTCATTGGCGCGGTGCAGTCCCAGAGGCGGGGCAATGGGCAGGAACCCGCCCGCGCGCATCAGGGTCGACGAGGTCAGCCCAAGCAGGAACCCGGTGATCGCGACGCCGAACAGGCCATAGATCAGCACCTTGTGCAGCACCTGGTGAAACAGCCGCGCCCAGGGCGGCAGCTTCGGCCCCGGTCGGCTGGCCAGACCGCGGCGCAGGTAGGAGGCCGTCCACCACAGGGAAAGCGTCACGAAGATCAGCGCCACGTTGGAATGGATATGGAAAAAGGTCTCGCCGCCGATCCGCAGCACCACCTCGGGCGTCATGAAGAGGAACCAAATCACCAGCGGCAGCATCAGCCAATGCACCGCCTTCAGGACGGTGCGGCGCTGCGGCAGGCGGATATGACGGGTCATGCGCATGACCACAGGCACGGGAAAGGGGAGGGGAAAGTTTCACCGCTGAGGTCAGCGCAGCGGCGCCGGCACCGCGCTGCAAGGTTTTTCAAAAAACCTTGTCTCCCGCAAATTCGAATTTGCCGACAAAGCGCCTTCGAAGGCGCTTGGCCACCCGCGAAACGAAAAGGGCCGGAAGGTCTCCCCCCGGCCCCTGTGCCTCACACCCCCGGCGGCGGGGGCGGCGGCATGACGGTGAAGAGCTGCGCCAACTCGTCGACCTCACCGGCCTTCTTCCAGCCATCCTGCCCGGCGGTCCAGACATGGGTTTCGCGGGTCAGTTCACCGGCGCTCGCCATCTGGCCCATCGTGGCCTTGGAGAAGGGGCCTTTGGTCTGGCCGTTCTCGGCGACATGCCAGACATGTTCGACCGGCGGCGGCGGCGGGGCGGCGGGCTGCTGCTGGCCTTGCGGGTTCGCGCCCCAGGGGCCCGCGTTCTGGCCGCCAAGGGCGTTCGCCATCTGGCCCGCCATCGCCATGCCCATGCCAAGCCCCATGCCCGCGCCCATGCCGCCATCGCCGCCGGGATTGTTGGCCGCCGCCGTCATCGCCTCGGCCGCCGAATACTGGGTGTATTTCGAGAGGTCGCCCACAACGCCCATGGATGTCCGCTTGTCCATCGCGGCCTCGACCGCGGGCGGCAGGCTGATATTCTCGATATAGAGCTCGGGCAGCTCCAGCCCGTACTGGTCGATGGTGCCCGAGATCGCCTCGGCCATCAGGCGGCCCAGATCGCCGGTATTGCCCGCCATGTCGAGCACCGGAATCCCCGCGCTGCCGATGGTGCGCGAGAATTCCTGCACGATGATGTTGCGGATCTGGAAGGTGATCTCGTCGGTCGTGAACTCGCCATCCGTGCCGACGATCTCGGTCATGAACCGGCCGGCATCCTTCACCTTGACCGTATAGGTGCCATAGGCGCGGATGCGGGTCGGCCCGAACTCGGGATCACGCAGCATGATCGGGTTCTTGGTGCCCCATTTCAGGTCGGTGAAGCGGTTGGTGTTGACGAAATAGATCTCGGATTTGAAGGGCGACTGGAAGCCGTGCGACCAATGCTGAAGCGTGGTCATGATCGGCATGTTGTTGGTTTCCAGCATGTAGAGGCCGGGGCGGAACACATCCGCCAGCTGCCCCTCATGGATGAACACCGCCGTCTGGCCCTCGCGCACGGTCAGCTTGGCCCCGTATTTGATCTCATGGCCGTGCCGCTCGAAGCGGTAGACCATGGTGTCGCGGGTGTCGTCGGTCCAGTGGATGACATCAATGAACTGGCCGGAGAGGAAATCGAAAATGGACATGGGTTAGCTGGTCCTTCCCTTGGAAACCTTTTCTGCAAATGCCGAGCCCCAGACCTGCGCTCTACGGGGTTTGCGACTTTCATCCGTTGTTCCGGATCCGTTCGGAGCGGAGGCCCCGTCAGTCTTCCCGGGACGCCGGATCGTCCCTGACCAACGTTCGCCGCCATCCTTTCCGATCCTGTATCCTTCATAGAGCGTCTTAGGCATGTTCCACATCCTTCACGTCAAGAAACTCGATCGACCGCATCTTGGTCGTGTCGATCCAGGCCGATCTCCGAGGGAAAACCACGAACCAATCGTCTGCATCTATATCATATATGGCTTCAAGGAATATTCCGCCATTCTCGTTTTCAAAGCTGGCCATCGAAGCCTTGCCGAAAAAACCGTAGATTTCGTTTCCATCCTCAAAGCGGAGCACGACATAGCAGGGACCGGACAGAGAATCGAAGGCAAAATCAACCGCCGGATTCACGGGGCGAACGGTCGGCATGACCAGCCGTCGCAGTCCTTGGGGGAACCAATTGCGGTTCGCCATCCAGCCGACCGCCAAACCAAGCACAAACGGTTGCGCAACGTTCTGGAGAACCAAGACAATTGAAGGGTTCTCATCGCGCCAGGATGTGGATATCGCGGCAATCGTGAAGAGCGCGATCATCTGATTTATCAGGCTCAAGATCAGCGATTCAACCAGCGTCTCATTGATCTTCGGACGTGCACCGGCAACGAACCAACTGCGCACTGACATGAACACGAACCCCGCCAGAAGATAGCTGGCGAAGAAATCCAGGGTCTGCGGGCTGAGCAACTGGTTCATCGTCAGCTCGGCCCACCCACCAGCGCATCGGCAAGCTCGCGCAGGATCGGGCGGGCCGTGTCGGGGGTCATGCCGGGCCGCAGGCGGGGGTCGTAGAGCATCGAAAGCAGCATCTCGTCATGCGTCGTCAAGAGCGCGAATTCCTCGTCATCGTTGAAGATCGAGGGGCGCGCGGTGGGGCTGTCATTGGGCAGGCCCAAACCTTGCGCGACCTCTTCATGGACGCAGGATTTGCGCAGCAGGTCGGGATGCTCGGTGCGAATGATTGCGATCGCGGCGACATAGACATTGGGGTTGCCCGCCTCGGAGACCGAGTAGACCGAGCAGAAATTGAACCGGGGCAGGCTGGTGATCTCGTTGATGGTGGCCTCGCCGATCCCCGGCATGATCCGGCGCAGAAGCGGCCCGGCCGCAACCTGTTCGTCGCGGTTGAGGTAGAGGACGTGGAAGTTTCCGCCCGACCCCACGGCGCGGATAGGGTGCCCCGTCACCCGCGCCAGCCGGTCGGCATAGCGCGACAGGAAGGCGCGGTCGGCGTTGCGCGTCTCTTCCGAAACCGAGGCCCCGAAATGCGCCTGCAGCCGCACCGGGCGTTCCCACCTGCGCAAGGCGGCCGGTGTCTGCTGCGCGATGAAACGCCCGCCGGACAGGGTGTATTCGTCGTAAAGCGCGATGCGCTCGAAATTGGCCACAAGGTTGCGCGCGATGATGGGGGTGTCCGGCCCGCCGCCATCGGTGCGCAGCAAGCCTTGCGTCAACAGCCGCTGCTGCACACCCGCGTAATAGCGTGCATAGGCCAGGCTTTCCTCGGAGGGCTCCACCGAGGGCGGGGCCACGACGGGCGGCGCGGGGCGCGGGGTGGGCGCGGGCGGGTCCGGCACCTCACAACCCGCAAGACCCGCCAGGGCGATGCCTGCAAGTGCTGCCGGGACCCGGACCCGCATCGCCCTACCCTCGCGCGGGCACCGAGGTGCCCATGGTGTCGCCCACCCCGTCGCGGCGACCGGAGGCCGAGGCCAGCGTGTCGCGCAGCTCGGTCTCCATCTTCTCCATCTCGACCTCGGCGGCGGCGCGGCGGCGCTTGCCTTCATCGGCGATCTCCAGGCTTTCCTGGATGGTGGCGATCAGCTCGGCATTGGCCTGTTTCACGGCCTCGATGTCGAAGACGCCGCGCTCCATTTCCTCGCGCACCATCTTGTTCGATTCGCGCAGGTTCTTCGCGTTGGCGGTAAGCAGCTCATTGGTGAGGTCATTGGCCTCGCGCACCGCCTTGGCGGCTTCCGTCGAGCGCTGGATGGTCAGCGCCTGCGCCAGTTGGGTTTCCCAAAGTGGCACCGTGTTGACGAGGGTCGAGTTGATCTTTGTCACAAGGCTCTTGTCGTTCTCCTGCACCAGCCGGATCGAGGGCAGCGACTGCATCGTCACCTGGCGGGTCAGCTTCAGGTCATGCACCCGGCGTTCCAGATCGTCGCGCGCCGCCCGCAGGTCGCGCAATTCCTGCGCCTTCATCACCTGGTCATCCTCGGGGGCCGCGTTGACCTCGGCCTCTTTCGCCGGGATCGCCTCTTCGTCCAACTCGCGGATCTTCTCCTCGCCCGCCGCGATATAGAGCGCCAGTTCGTCGTAGAAATTCAACGTCTTGTCATAGAGCTGATCCAGCGACTTGATGTCCTTCATCAGCGTGTGTTCATGCGCCAGAAGGTTGTCGGTGATCTTGTCGATCTGGCCCTGCACATCCTCGTAGCGGGCCAGGAAATTGTGGATCGGCTTGGCCTTGCCGAAGAGACGCTCCCACCAGGAAAGCTTGCGGTTGGGGTCCAGCTCATCGACCGAGAAACCGCGGATGGTGCCGACGATCTCGCGCAAGGAATTGCCCGCGGGCCCGACATCCTTGTTGCGCACCCCGTCCAGCATCGCCTGGGAAATCTGCTGCAATTCCTCCTGCGCGGCGGAACCGAAGCGCACGATGGAATTGGTGTCGCTCATGTCCAGTTCGGCCATGCGCACACGGATTTCCTCGGCGGTCGGCGCGGGCGCCTCGGCCAGCGGCACCAGCTCGCCCGAGGGCTCGGGCAGCACCACGGCGTTGATCGCGTCCACTTCCTGCGCGACGGCCTCGGCCCGTTGGCGAATTTCTTCGGTCATGCGTTCGTTCCTTATCTGTCAATTACCAGGTTTTCGCGGTTCAAACGGTCCCGCAACACTTCAATTTCAACATCCAGGTCGCTTCGGTCGGTCAACAGCATCCGCTGTGTCCGGGCCGAGAAATTATGCTCAAGATCGTCCAGCAGCCGCACGTAATCGGCGCGCACGCCCGCGTCGCGGTTGCGGGCATAGAGATCGGCGAATTTCACCGTCGCATCACGCGCGCCCTGCAAGTAGACGGTCAGGTATTTGCGCGCCTGCGTCAGGTCGCGGGGGTCTTCCTCGACGGTGCGGAACATGGTGCGGACCGTGTCCTGGAACGCCTCGACGCGGCCCTCCAGCATCCGGTCGCCGGCGCGCTTGATCGCGTCCTGCATGCCATCGAGCAGCTTTTCCGCCTCTTCCACTTTCCGCGCCACGCGGTCGGATTGGAAATGGTCGACCCCCTCCAGCGACTTGTCCTTGAGCGGGTCCAGCCCGAAGGAAAACAGGTGCAGCCCGCCCGCGACGGCCCCGATCAGTGGCGCGGTCAGCGCGTTCCACTGGCCGCCAAAGACCAGCAGGCCGGTGCCGATCCCGGTCAGGACCGAGGAGAAGATCTTGCGCGGAATGGCGGGCCGCCGCGCCACCTTGCGTTCCTCATAGGCATCCTCGGCCCGGATCCCGTCGCGCAACAGCCAGGCCGCCAGCAGCAGCGTTGCCGCGCCTGCCATATCGGTGACCATGCCCGCGACGGGCTGGAAGAAGGACGCGGCCAGCGCGATCACCGGCAGCAGGAACAGGATATTGATCCGCGCGCCATAGCGCGCCGGGGCGCGGCCCTTGAAACTGGCCTCGACCAGTGGCGGGGCCTCGGCCTCCACCTCATTCGCCGCGGGATCGGGGCTGAACTTGCCGCCATAGCGCTGCGCCATCTCAGATCGCTCCGAATCCGCCGAAAATGGCGATCATGATGATCACCGTCAACGCCACGAAGGACACGCCCTGCAGGCCCTCTGAACTCATCTCGGTCTCCCTTGCTGCAGCATTAGGATAAGCACGCTGGTTCGCAAAAACCAGACGTTACACACCCTTGACCGGCAAAGGTCCGCGCGCGGCGGCCTCCTGCCGGGCACGGCGTTCCGCCTCCAGCTTGCGGTTGAAGCCCGATTGCAGCGCCTCGACCACGAAAAGCACCACGACCGCGAAGTAGAAGGTCGATTTCGACATCGGAATCAGGGCATAGCCGAAAATGTGGATCGCCATCGCCTCGTCCTGGGTGGCATGTTCGGCGGCAACGCCGGCCTCGCCAAGCAGCACCACGCCCACGATCAGCAGGATGAAGAGGCCCAGGACCTCGTACATCCGGTTCTTCTCGATAAACCGCGTCACGCCATCGGCCAGAAGCAGCATCGCCGCGCCGGACAGCAGGATCGCGGCGGCGAGAATCGGGAAGACATCGGTGATCGCCAGCGCCGACAGGACGGAATCGAAGCTGAAGATCAGGTTCATGGCGACGATCAGGAACACCACCTGCGCCGCCGATTTCTTGTTCTTCTTGCCGACGCCATGGCCCAACTCGTCCAGTGACAGAAGATGCCCGATCTCCTTGACCGCCGTGTACATGATGAAGACGCCGCCGAAGACAAAGACCCCGGTGGCGAAGTTCACACCGCCCTCCAGCACGCCGGGCCAGTTGAAGACATAGAACGGCTCGGCCAGCGCGTCGATCAGGCGGACCATCGCGAACAGAAGCACCACCCGCAGCGCGACGGCCAGCACGATGCCCCAGAACCGCACCCGTTTTTGATGCTCAACCGGGGCGCGCTGGCTTTCGATCGAGATGTAGAGCAGGTTGTCGAACCCCAGGACCGCCTGCAAGAAGCAGAGCATGACGAGGTTGCCGAGATTTTCGAGGGTCAGAAGATCAGTCATCGTCAAAGGCCTTGATTTTTCAATGTTTCCATGTGCCGCAGGGCGGCCGTCCGTGTCGCTGCGCGCAGTTTTTCCGGTTTTCCGCGGCGGGGCAACCCGGTTTCGATCCGTCTTGACGCCCCTTTGCCCGCCCGCTATGCGCTTGGGGCAGTGGCGATTTGTTTACCGGATTGCGGGCCACTATACACTTTGCGTTTACATGGGAAACGAAGGATCAGAATTCGCGTTCGCAATCAGCGGCAGCTGATGAAGAGGCAGAGAATTCTGATACGTCTCTAACGCAAAGTGTTGAAAACAAGCCGCTAAAGAGGTCGCGCATGGGGGCAGGGCCCCTCAAGCCCCGACCGTTCACCGGTGCGGGGCTGTTTCATGCCTCGCACCATCAGGAGACGAGAGACATGACAAAGGGCCCCAGATCCCTGCCCGAGACCCTCCACCCGCGCACCCGCGCCGTGCATGGCGGCACGCGGCGCAGCCAGTATGGCGAGGTCAGCGAAGCCATCTATCTGACGCAGGGTTTCGTCTATGACAGCGCCGAGGCCGCCGAGGCACGCTTCATCGAAAGCGGCCCGGACGAGTTCATCTATGCCCGCTACGGCAACCCCACCGTGCGCATGTTCGAGGACCGGATGGCGCAGCTTGAAGGCACTGAGGACGCCTTTGCGACCGCCAGCGGAATGGCCGCCGTCAACGGCGCGCTGACCGCGATGCTGCGCGCGGGCGATCACGTGGTGTCGGCCAAGGCGCTGTTCGGATCGTGCCTCTATATCCTGGAGGAGATCCTGACCCGCTTCGGGGTCGAGGTCACATTCGTCGATGGCACCGATCTGGACCAGTGGCGCAAGGCGATCCGCCCCGAGACCCGCGCGGTGTTCTTCGAAAGCCTCTCCAACCCGACGCTGGAAGTGATCGACATCAGGGGCGTATCCGACCTGGCCCATGCCGTCGGCGCTTTTGTCGTCGTGGACAATGTCTTCGCCACGCCGGTCCTGCAACGCTCGGCCGATCTGGGGGCGGATGTGGTGGTTTATTCCGCGACCAAGCATATCGACGGGCAGGGGCGCTGTCTTGGCGGTGTGATCTGCGCCAGCCGCGACTTCATCCGCAAGGTGGCGGAACCCTACCTCAAGCATACCGGCGGGTCGCTCTCGCCCTTCAACGCCTGGGTGATGCTGAAATCGCTGGAGACGATGGATTTGCGGGTCCGCGCGCAGGCCGAAACCGCGCAAAAGGTGGCCGAGGCGATGCAGGGCGCAGCGGGGCTGGCCCGCGTGATCTATCCGGGACTGGCCGACCACCCGCAGCACGATCTGAACGCGGCCCAGATGCAGGGCGGCGGCACGATGATGGCGCTGGAACTGGACGGCGGGAAAGAGGCCGCGTTCCGGTTCCTGAACGCGCTTCGGATCGTGCTGATCTCGAACAACCTGGGCGACGCGAAATCCATCATCACCCATCCCGCGACGACAACGCATCAGCGCCTCAGCGAGGATCAGCGCAAGGTGCTCGGCATCACGCCGGGGCTCTTGCGCCTGTCGATCGGGCTGGAGGATGCGGGCGATATCGTGGCCGATCTGAAAGGCGCGCTGGCGGCGGTTTAGCGGCAAGAATTTTGCCCGAAAATTCTTCCCGTCCGAAAAATCTTGCCCAAGATTTTTCGATCCGCTGGCCAAACCGTGGCCCTTGCCCCTAAAGAGGATCACCCGATTGCCGCGACGGACCCGCCCATGACGCCCTTTCTGATCCTGCAACTGCGCCCCGAGGATGAGGCCGCGGATGAGGAATATGCCAGCCTGCTGGCTCGCACCGGCCTGACGCCTTCGGAGACGCATCGCATCCGCCTCGACAAACAGCCGCTGCCCGAGGATCTGGACCTCACCCGCTATTCCGGCGTCATCGTCGGCGGCGGCCCCGGCTGCGTCAGCGACCCGCCCGAGAAGAAGACCGCTGAGGAAGCCAGTATCGAGGTCGCGATCCTGGGGCTCATGCCCGAGATCACCGCGCGCGACATTCCTTACCTCGGCTGCTGCTACGGGCTCGGTATCCTGGCCCATCACCTGGGCGGCGAGGTCAGCCAGGACAGATATGGCGAGGCCATCGGCGGCGTCGATTGCACGCTCACGCCCGAGGGCGCGGTCGATCCGCTCTTTGCCGGCCTGCCGCGCCGCTTCCGTGCGCTCGTCGGCCACAAGGAGGCAGTGCAGGCCACCCCGCCGGGGGCCGTGCATCTGGCCGCCAGCGAGACCTGCCCGATGCAGGTGATCCGCTATGGCCGGAACGTCTATGCCACCCAGTTCCACCCCGAGGCGGACGGGCAGAGCTTTGCCACCCGCATCCGCATCTACCGCGCCAAGGGCTATTTCCCGCCCGACCAGGCCGAGGCCCTGACCGCGGCCTGCCTGGCCGAGGAGATCACCGTGCCGGAACGGATGCTGCGCAATTTCGTGACCCGCTACGCCCGTTGAGCCGCCCGCGAAATCTCTTCGTGAAGAGATTTACACGTTTCTTCGAAGAAACGCCTCCCCCCGCGAATGGACGTTGACAGCCCCGAGCCCACGGGCCAACGCTGCGCCCCATGATTGACCCGCGCCCCGTCGGATATGTGATTGGCCAGCTGGTGCTGGTGCTCGGGCTGACCATGCTGATCCCGATGGCGCTGGATTTCTATCTTGGCAATCCGCATTGGCAGGCGTTCTTCCAAAGCGCGGTGATGACGGCCTTCGCGGGGCTTCTGGTGGTGCTGGCCTGCGCCAACGGGGTCGAGCGGCAGTTGACCATCCAGCAGACCTTCCTCCTGACCACGCTCGTGTGGGTCGCGCTGCCGGTCTTCGGCGCGCTGCCCTTCGTCCTGGGCGCCACCGAGGCGCGCTATGTCGATGCGTTCTTCGAGGCGATGTCGGGCCTGACCACAACCGGGGCCACCGTCTTTACCGGGCTCGACGATCTGCCCGAGGGGCTGAACCTGTGGCGCGGGCTGATGCAGTGGTTCGGCGGCATCGGGATCATCGTCGTCGCCATGGTGTTCCTGCCCGAACTCAGGGTGGGGGGGATGCAGATCTTCCGCTCCGAGGCGTTCGAGACCATGGGCAAGATCCTGCCCCGCGCCGCCGAGATCGCCAAGCAGATCTCGGTCATCTACCTGACCCTGACGGTGGTCAGCGCGTTGACCTACACGGCGCTCGGGATGCAGCCGTTCGAGGCCACGGTCCACGCCATGACCTCGATTTCGACGGGCGGGTTCTCGACCACCGACGATTCCTTTGGCGCCTTCCAGGGCCCGCTGGAATATGCCGCCGTGATCTTCATGATCCTCGCCAGCCTGCCCTTCGTGCGCTACGTGCAGATGGTCGCGGGCACGGCCAAACCCTTCTTCACCGACACCCAGACCCGCGCCTACCTGGCCACGATCGCGATCCTGACGCTGTTTTTCGTGATCTACCGCCTCGTCGTGAATGGCGACCAGCTGGAGCATGGGGTCCGCGAGGCGATCTTCAACGTCACCTCGATCATCAGCGGCACCGGCTATTCCAGCACCGACTACCAGCGATGGGGCCCCTCGGCGGTGGTGATCTTCTTCTTCATCGGCCTCATCGGCGGCTGCGCCGGATCGACGTCATGCTCGATCAAGGTGTTCCGCTACCAGCTCCTGATGACCTCGATCTCGACGCAACTCAAACGTCTCTACGCGCCGCACGGCATCTTCGAGCCGCGCTACGAGGGCCGCAAGGTCAGCGAGGAGGTGCTGTCCTCGGTCATGGCCTTCTTCGTGCTCTTCTTCGTCAGCCTCGGGGTGTTCTCGATCCTTCTGGGCCTGACCGGACTGGACTTCATCACCTCGGTCTCCGGCGCGGCAAGCGCGCTGGCCAATATCGGGCCGGGGCTTGGCCCCATCATCGGCCCCGCGGGCACGTTCGAGCCGCTGGAGGACACCGCGAAATGGATCCTGGCCGTGGCGATGCTGGTCGGGCGGCTGGAGCTGATGGCGGTCTTCGTGCTGTTCACCGCCCGGTTCTGGCGCGGCTGAGGGGGCGGGTGGACCGCCCTGACGGGCGGTTGCCTTCGGCGAGGATATTTGAAGAACAAAGAAGGGGGGGGCCGCGTTAAGGTTAACCGGGCGGGGATGGGGACGGCGTCAGCCTTCTAGCCTGGAGAGGTCCGCGATCTTGCCGCAGGCGGCGGTGATCTCATGCAGCAGGTTCAGGCGGTTGCGGCGCAGGATCTCGTTCTCGGCATTGACCTGCACCGTGTCGAAGAAGGCATCGATCGGCGCGCGCAGATCGGCCAGCGCAGACATCGCTGCGGCGAAGTCGTCTTGTTCCAGCGCGGCCGTCACGGTCGTATTGGCCCGCTCCAGCGCCGCGAACAGCGCGCGTTCCTCGTCGGTCTCGGCGAATTTGGCATCGGCCCCGTAGCGGTACTCCACCCCGTCCTTCTCCTCGGCCTGCGCCAGGATATTGGCGGCGCGCTTGTAGCCCTGCACGAGGTTTTCGCCATCGCTCGTTGCAAAGAAGGCCGAGAGCGCCTCGGCTCGTTTGACCAGCAGCGTGAGGTCGTCATTGGCGGGCATGGCAAGGCAGGCGTCGATGATGTCGTGACGGATGTTCTGGTCGCGCAGATGGACCTTGAGGCGGTCGTGGAGGAAGGCGAGGAGGTCGTGAATTGCCTGCTTTGAATCTCGGATCCATCCTTGAATCTCCTCATTCATCAAATTGAGTTCGGGCATACGTTCGCTTCGTGCCGCCCTGAACCGCTCCTGCAATCGCACTAGCTCAACAAGATAGTCTGTTGGCGAAAGTCCCTCTAATTTCTTTAGGTCAAACGTTTCCTCAAGTTTGGATCGCTCCATTTCGATTGCTTCTGTTTCCGCCTTCAAGTTACGCCCACGTGTCAAGTGTCTGACAACTGCGTCGGAAAGAAAACTGCCTTCCATCTCCACCCGCAACCCATTCCCCAACACCAACCGAATAACCCCAAGCGCCGCGCGCCTCAACGCAAACGGATCCTTCGACCCAGTCGGTTTCTCGTCAATCGCCCAGAACCCGGTCAGCGTGTCCAGCTTGTCGGCCAGCGCGACGGCCACGGAAACCGGGCTGGTCGGCACATCGTCAGTCGGCCCGAGCGGCGAATAATGCTCCTCTGCCGCCTTCGCGACCGCCTCGCCATAGCCCGCGGCCTGCGCGTAATAGCGGCCCATCAGCCCCTGCAATTCGGGGAACTCATAGACCATTTCCGAACTCAGATCGGCCTTGGCGATCCGCGCCGCCTGTTCGGCCTCATCGGCATCCGCGCCGACCACCGGGGCCAGCTCCCGCGCCAGCGCGGCGATGCGGTCAATGCGGGCGGCCTGCGTGCCGAGCTTGCGGTGGAAGGTCACGTTTTCAAGCGCTTGTGTCCATTGGCTCATGTCCGTTTTCGCCACGCGCAGGTCGTTTTCCCAGAAGAATTTCGCATCCGACAGCCGCGCGGTCAGCACCTTGGAATTGCCCGCAAGGATGGTGGCGCCGTGATCGGCGGTTTCGCGATTTGCAACGGTGATGAAGCGCTCGATCCGGGCGGTTTTGGGGTTCTTCACCGAAAAGAACTTCTGGTGCTCGCGCATCGAGGTTTGCAGCACCTCGGGCGGCAGCTCCAGGAACGCCGCGCCGATCTCGCCCATCAGGACCACGGGCCATTCGACCAGCCCCGCGACCTCGGCCAGCAGCCCCTTGTCCTCGACCACTTCCAGCCCTGCGGCGAAGGCGGCGTTGGTGGCGTCGTTCCAGATCGTGGCGGCACGGTCCTCGGCGGACAGCACCACATGTGCGCGCTTCAATTTGCCTGCGTAATCGTCGAAGGAGGTGACGGAAAACGCCTCCGGCCCCATGAAGCGGTGGCCGCGTGTCGTGTCGCCCGAGGCGATGCCGTCGACGTCGAACGGCACCACCGAGGCCCCGTTCTCATCCGTCAGGATGCACAGGATCGAATGCAGCGGGCGCACCCATCTGAGGCTGCCCGCGCCCCACCGCATCGACTTGGGCCAGGGGAAATTGCGAATCACGGCCGGAATCAGCTCGGCGATGATCGCGTCGGCCTTGCGCCCCGGCCTGGTGATCTGCGCGAACCAGGTCTGGCCCTTCTTGTCGTCGCGCATTTCCAACTGGTCGCGGGTCAGGCCCGTGGCGCGCAGGAACCCCTCAAGGGCCTTCTCGGGCGCATCGGCGCGCGGGCCCTTGCGCTCCTCGGTCACGGTGGGGCTTTCGCCGGTCAGCCCCTCGACGGTCAGGCACAATCGGCGCGGGGTCGCGAAGGCCCCGGCGCTGGCATAGGTCAGCCCCGCCTCGACCAGCCCGTCGGTGACCAGTTTCTTGAGGTCGGCGGCGGCGCGGGTCTGCATCCTTGCGGGGATTTCCTCGGAGAAGAGTTCGAGCAGAAGATCGGGCATATCAGTTGCTTTCCGGCGGCGGCGGGCAGGTGTCCGGGACGGGATCGCCATCATAGACGGCCTCGCCGCAGGGGTTGATCTGGTGCCAGGCATAGCCCCGGCCATCCTGGCCGACCATCACGATGCGGTCGAAGCCGTAGATGAAATTGCCCTCGCCCAGAAAGGCCAGCGCGGTGCCATCCTCCAGCGCCTGCGTCAGCGCGCCCGCGTCATAGCAGTCGAACCATCCGGGCGTGTTGAGCGGCGTGGCATCGGGGTAGGGCCGGTAGGACTCGGTCATTGTGGCCAGGCTGACCGGCGTGGTGAAACAGGCCCGGAAGCGCAGGGGCGAGCTGTCGGCGTCGATGGCCTCGACATCCGTGACCGGCAGCGGTTCGGCCACCCCGTCAAAGGTGGTCGCGGAGATGGTCACGGCGTCGGCGCTGACCGGCTCGTAAAAGGCGCGCGTCTCGGTGAACCAGAGCAGCCCCCCGGCCGTCGCGGCGGAGAGGACAAGCAGCGTTGCCACGATGCGACCGCTACTCATTGCGCGCCCTCCAGGTCGAACCCGCCCGCCTCGGTCTGCACGAAGGCATCGGCGCAGGCACGGGTCAGCGCGCGCACCCTTCCGATATAGGCCTGACGCTCGGTGACCGAAATCACCCCGCGCGCGTCCAGCAGGTTGAACAGATGCGACGCCTTGATCGCCTGGTCATAGGCGGGATGCGCCATGATGATGCGCTTGCCCGTCTTGGGGTCTTCCGCCGGGGCAGCCAGGATGGCCTGGCATTCGGCCTCGGCATCCTCGAAATGCTTCAGCAGTGCGTCGGTATTGGCGATATCGAAATTGTAGCGGCTGTGCTCTTCTTCCGTCTGGCGGAACACGTCGCCATAGCTCAGCGGAATGGGCGCGCCCGGGTCGTTGAACGGCATCTCCATGACGTGATCGACGCCCAGGATATACATCGCCAAGCGCTCCAGCCCATAGGTCAGCTCGCCCGAAACGGGTGCGCAGTCATGCCCGCCGACCTGCTGGAAATAGGTGAACTGGCTGACCTCCATGCCGTCGCACCAGACCTCCCAGCCCAGGCCCCAGGCGCCCAATGTGGGGCTTTCCCAGTCATCCTCGACAAAGCGGATGTCGTGGGTTTCCATGTCGATCCCGATGGCCTCAAGCGAGCCGAGATAGAGCGCCTGCAAATCCGGCGGCGAGGGTTTGATCAGCACCTGGTACTGGTAATAATGCTGCAACCGGTTCGGGTTCTCGCCATAGCGCCCGTCGGTCGGACGGCGCGAGGGCTGGACATAGGCCGCGGCCCAGGGCGTGGTGCCGAGGCTGCGCAGCGTGGTCGCGGGATGGAACGTGCCAGCCCCCACCTCCATGTCATAGGGTTGCAGCATCGCGCAGCCCTGCCTGGCCCAGTAGGTCTGGAGCGCCAGGATGATCTCCTGAAAGCTGCGCGGCTTGGTTTGGGTCTTGGCCATGGCTCGGGGTTCCCGGAATTGACGCGAAAGGCAGGGGTTCCATACGTGCCACCCTTGGCAGGGTCAATTGGCGCTTGGGGCAATTTTCTGGTGCAGCGTCGGCGCGTTCTGCTACGCTGCCGCCGGAACAAGGCGGGCCAGGCCCGTGGGCATGAAGGGGTTTGCACCGATGAGATTGGCCGTGCGGCATATATTTCTTTGCGTATTCATCATTCTGGGAACCATCGTTGCGCAGACCGGCAGCGCCACCGCGCAGGAGGGCCGTGTCTGGGTCCAGCTCGAGGCGCATCCCGACCTCGCCACCGCCGAGGCCCGCGTGCGCGCCTATAGCCGCGTGATGCAGAACGTGAACGGCTACCGGCTGCGCTCGGGCTGGTACGCCATCGCGCTCGGGCCGTTCGACCAGGGCGATGCCACCGCCGCATTGAGCGCGTTGCAGGGGCAGGGGCTGATCCCCGCCGATGCCTACCTGGCCGAGCCCGAGATCTACGCGCAGCAATTCTTTCCCATCGGCACCAACAACCTGACCGGGGGTGACACCGCGCCCGCAACCGTGACGCAAGCCCCCGAAACCCCCGCGACCCCGCCCGACCCCGTCGCCGCGCCCGAGGAAACCGTGGCCGAGGCGCGCAGCAGCGAGGCGCAGCTTGACCGTGAGGCGCGCGAGGCGCTTCAGATCGCGCTGCAATGGTTCGGCTACTACACCTCCGGCATCGACGGTGCTTTCGGCCCCGGCACCCGTGGCGCGATGCGCCAATGGCAGGCCGCGCAGGGGGTGGAGGAGACCGGCGTGCTGACCACCCGTCAGCGGGCCGACCTGCTGGCGCAATATCAGGGCGCGCTGGCCGAATTGGGGATGCAGACCGTGCGCGACGAACGCGCGGGGGTAGAGATCGACCTGCCGCTGGCCATGGTCGAGTTCGCCCGCTACGAATTTCCCTTCGCCCAGTTCGACAGCGTTGACAATTCCGGCGTTCGCGTCCTCTTGATCAGCCAGGAGGGCACCCGCGCCACGCTTGGCGGCCTTTACGAGATCATGCAGACGCTGGAAATCGTGCCGCTGGAGGGGGAACGCAACCGCTCGGCCGACAGCTTCGAGCTGACCGGCCTCAGCGAGACCCTGCGCAGCCACACCATCGCGCGGCTCCAGGATGGGCAGATCAAGGGCTTCACCCTGATCTGGACGCCCGAGCGCGACCAACAGATGGCCCGTGTCCTGCCGATGATGGAGGCGAGCTTTGCCACTTTCGGCGGCACGCTCGACCCCGGCGCGGTCGATCCCGGCCTCGATCAGGGCGTCGACCTGATGGCGGGGCTGGAGGTGCGGCGACCCGCCCTGGCGCGCACCGGCTTCTACGTCGATGGCAGTGGCACCGTCCTGACCACCTCCGAGGCCGTGGCCTCCTGCACGCAGGTCATCGTCGATCAGCAATACGAGATGAGCGTGGCCTATGATGACCCCGCCACCGGCATCGCGGTGCTGCGCCCGACGCAGGCGCTGGCCCCCTCGACCTTCGCGGGTTTCGCCCAGATCGCGCCGCGGCTGCGCTCGGACATCGCGGTGGCGGGCTATCCCTATGACGGCGCGCTTGGTGCGGCCTCGCTGAATTTCGGCACGCTGGAGGAATTGCAGGGCCTGGATGGCGACGAGAACCTGCAACGCCTGGCGCTGGCGATCGAACCCTCCGAGGCCGGGGCCCCGGTGCTGGACGCCAACGGGGCGGTCCTGGGCATGCTCCTGCCCGAGCCATCAACGGGCCGCGCCCTGCCCGAAGGCGTCAGTTTCGCCCTGCGGGCCGACCGGTTGCAGGCGCTGCTGGCCGAGGCCGGCATCCAGGTCAGCCCCGCTGCGGAACAGCCCGACCCCCTCAGCCGCAATGCGCTCGCCCGATACGGCATGGACCTTGCGGTGCTGGTGACCTGCTGGAACTGAGGCGCGGTCCCATGTGACGCGTGAAAGGCGGTCCGGGAAAGGGCCGCCTTTCTCATGTCTATGGGCGGCGCATGGACAGACCGGGCGCAAACATCTAAGGTAGCGTAAGGTATTACCTCGTATCGGGAGCGGCCCATGGCATCGGCAACATCCGTCAAGCTCGACGACGACATGAAAGCGCGCGTCCGGCACCTGGCCGAGGCGCGGAAACGCACATCCCACTGGATCATGCGCGAAGCCATTTCCCAATATGTCGAGCGCGAGGAACGGCGCGAGGCCCTGCGCCACGAGACGCTCGAGGCATGGAAGGAGTTTCGCGAAACCGGGCAGGGCGCGACCGCGGAAGAGGTCGATCGCTGGTTGCAAAGCTGGGGACGTGCCGATGAACGCCCCGCCCCCGAATGCGGCAAGTGACGGTCGCCCCGGCGGCGATCCGGGATTTGCAACGCATCCGCGATTTCCTTCGACCCAAGAACCCCGACGCGGCCAGACGGGCGGGCGAGGCGATCCGGCAGGGCGTGCGGATCCTGGGCACGCAGCCGCGCCTTGGCCGGATGATCGACGACCTCCCCGAGGCGTATCGTGAATGGCTGATCGACTTCGGCGACAGCGGCTATGTCCTGCGCTATCGCATCGACGGTGACGCGGTGACGATCCTGGTGATCCGACGCCAGAGCGAGGCGGGGATGCCCTGACCGTTCCCCGTTCGCGCACGCAGCGGCGGACCGGCCCCCGCCATTTCGCACCTGCAGCATGAAACACTGGACCCGGCGCATCAATTCTCTATGGTCGCAGCCAACGCCCCTTTCGCAGATGCAACACCCCCATGCCGCAGCCCCCCGACATGATCCAGATCACGCCGACCGCCGAGGTCACGGCGGGCCTGCATGGCAGCCGGGCCAAGTGCCTGCAACGCCTTGTGCGGCTCGATCTGCCGGTGCCCCTGTCGGTGGCATTGTCCTCGGACACGGTTCACGGGCTTGCCGAGGGGCATCTGCCCGACATCGCCCGGCTCTGCGCGATCTTCGACGAGGGCGACCTCCTGTCGGTGCGCGCCTCCAGCCAGTCGCCCGATTGGGGCGGGCCGGGGACGGTGCTCAATATCGGCATGAACGACGCCATCGCGCAGCGCATCGCGGCGGAGCATGGGCAAAGCGCGGCCGAGGCGCTCTACCTCTCCTTCATCCGCGCCTATGCGGTAGATGTGCTGCGCCTCGACGAAGACCTCTTCGCCGATCCCATGACCCCGCGCATCGCCAAGGCCCATTTCGAGGACGAGATGGAGGAGCCGTTTCCGCAGGATATCGAGACCCAACTGACCGAGGTGCTGCGCTCGATGGCGCGCGCCTGGGAGGGGACATCGGCCCGCCTCCTGCGCCGGGCCAAGGGCGCGCCGCCCGATGCCGGCCTGGGGCTGGTCGTGCAACGCATGGCGCTTGGCCTCGGCAAGGGGGAAACCGGGGCGGGCGTGGTGCAATATGTCTCGTCCGATACCGGCGAGGCGCAGATCACCGGGCGTTACCTGCCGCAAAGCCAGGGCCGCGCCGCGCTGCGCGAGAACGACGCGCAATTCATCGAGAAAGACCCGCGCGGGCCCTCGCTGGAGGATCGCTGCCCGGAACAGGTCGCGGCCCTGCGCGCGGCGGGCGAATTGATGCGCACCCGCCTGCGCGAGGAGATGCAGATCGAGTTCACGCTGCTGGACGGCCAGCTTTCCATCCTCGACGCCGTGATGGTGCCGCGCACGGCCCGCGCCGAGGTGCGCATCGCGGTCGATCTGGCCAAGGACGGCGTGATCCCGAAACACGAGGCGCTGACCCGCATCGCGCCCTTTACCCTCAACCAGCTCATGCACCGCCAGGTCAGCCCGAATGGCCCGCGCGACGTGCTGACCCGTGGCATCGCCGCCGCACCGGGGGCGGCCACCGGCAAGATCGTGTTTTCCGCCGCCGCCGCACAGGCCGCCCAATCGCGGGATGAGCCCTGCATCCTGGTGCGCCGCGAAACCAGCCCCGAGGATATCAGGGGCATGCACGCCGCCGATGCGATCCTGACCGAACGCGGCGGCACCACCAGCCACGCCGCCGTCATCGCGCGCGGGCTTGGTGTTCCCTGCGTCGCCGGGGCCACCGATCTGCAACTGAACATGCGCAAGAAGACCCTGACCGTGCCGGGGCGCAAGATCTTCCACGAGGGCGACATCATCACCGTCGATGGCAGTTCGGGGCAGATCCTGGCCGGTGCCGCCAAGATGATCGAGCCCAATATGGGCGGGGCTTTTGCCACGCTCCTCGAATGGGCCGACGAGGCGCGCGATATCGGCATCCGCGTCAATGCCGACACGCCCGAGGATGCCCGCCTGGCGCTGACTTTCGGCGTCGACGGCATCGGGCTGTGCCGCACCGAACACATGTTCTTCGACCCCATCCGCCTGACCGTGATGCGCGAGATGATCTTTGCCGAGAACGCGGGCGACCGCGCCGCCGCGCTCGACCGCCTGCTGCCGATGCAGCGCGACGATTTCACCGAGCTTTTCTCGCTGATGCAGGGGCGTCCGGTCTGCATCCGCCTCTTCGATCCGCCGCTGCATGAATTCCTGCCCGGCGACCGAGACGGCATCCGCGCCCTGGCCGAGGCGCTGGACCTGCCCGTCAGCCGCGTCGCCGCCCGGATCGAGCAGTTGCAGGAATTCAACCCGATGCTCGGCATGCGCGGCGTGCGTCTCGGCATCACCATGCCCGAGATCTACGAGATGCAGGCCCGCGCCATCTTCGAGGCGGTGGCGGCCACCATGCGAGCGGGCCATGCCGCCATGGCCGAGATCATGATCCCGCTGGTCAGCGCCAAGCGCGAGGTGGAGCTGATCAAGGACCGCATCGACGCCATCGCGGCCTCGGTCCGGCGCGAAACCGGGCAGGACATCGCCTTTCGTCTCGGCGTCATGGTCGAAACGCCGCGCGCCGCCCTGCGCGCGGGCGAGATCGCGGAACATTCCGCCTTCCTCTCGTTCGGGACCAATGACCTGACACAGATGACCTATGGCCTGTCGCGCGACGACGCGGGCAAGTTCATGTCGGCCTATGTCAACCAGGGCGTCTTCGTCGAGGATCCGTTCCAGCGGCTGGACACGGACGGGGTGGGCGAATTGCTGCATCTGGGTGCGGCACGCGGGCGCGCGGTCAAGCCCGGCATAACGCTGTCGATCTGCGGCGAACATGGCGGCGACCCCGATTCGATCGCGTTCAGCCGCGAGGCCGGGTTCACCTATGTCTCCTGCTCGCCCTTCCGGGTGCCGGTGGCGAAGCTGGCGGCGGCACAATTGGCCGTGAAAGCCCCGCAAACATTGTCCGATTCCGACACATAATCGCCCCGATCCCCCACCATTACCCTTCATCAAGAGACGAGTCCGGCCACTGCCCGCCCGTTCGGCGGCTGTTAACCCGGCATCGTTAAACAAGGCCGCAGCGCGGCTGATCGAGGATGAAGCAGGCCGGACCGACCGGCAGATAGGGGATACCCAGAATGGGACCTTCACGGATGAAACGCGCGATCTGCGCGGCGGGAACGTTTTTGCTGATCGCCACGACTCCGGCGGGGGCCGATGTGACCGCCTCCAGTTCCACCGACCCGACCCTGTCGCTCAATACGACCCTGGCCTCGGTCATGGGGTCCGAACATTCCGGCCTCGCCGCCCTCAGCCCCGGCCGCGTCCGCTCGCTCGGGGCGCCGTTCTCGGGCAACGGCGCGGCGACCGGGGGTAGCTTCAGCACCACCAGCGTGGGCCGCGCCCCCTACACGGCGGCCGAGCTTGACGCGATGGGCCGCGCGCGCGGCAGCCGGCAATGGGCCTGCCTGACCGAAGCGCTCTATTTCGAGGCGCGCGGCGAAAGCGTCGAAGGCCAGTTCGCCGTGGCCGAAGTCGTCCTGAACCGCGTCGACAGCCCCAACTACCCCGACAATATCTGCGATGTCGTCAATGAGGGCACCGGGCGGCGCAACGCCTGCCAGTTCTCCTATACCTGCGATGGCATCCCCGACGTCGTGACCGAGCCCGAGGTGCATCGCCGCCTCGGCCAGATCGCCCGCATCATGATGGATGGCGGATCCCGCAACCTGACCGCGGGGGCCACGCATTACCACGCCGATTGGGTCAACCCGGACTGGGCCAGCGCCTATCCCCAGACCGCGCAGATCGGGGTGCATCTGTTCTACCGGCAGCAATACTGACGCCCCCACGCGCGCCTCTGTAACAATCCTGAAACACGCGGCCACCCCAATGGCGCCGATCTTCACGCGCGCGGCCCGGTTTCGGCGGCATTTGGCCTGTTCTTGTGCAAGAGGGGTCGCGCAGCCCCCGCCCCATGCTAAGACACCGCAAACGAAGATGATCGCGCGCGCATGCGCGGCATGACATGGGGCATCAAGAGGGGCATCATGACTCGCAAGCTGTTTGGAACCGACGGGGTGCGCGGGCGCGCCAATACCGATCCGATGACCGCCGAGATGGCGCTGAAACTGGGCGCCGCGGCGGGCCGCTATTTCCGGCGCGATCAATCCCCCGTCCACCGTGTGGTGATCGGCAAGGACACGCGCCTGTCGGGCTACATGATCGAGAACGCGCTGACCGCGGGCTTTACCTCGACGGGCATGAATGTCCTGCTGCTCGGTCCCGTGCCGACGCCCGCCGTGGGCCTGCTGACGCCCTCGATGCGCGCCGATGTCGGCGTGATGATCTCGGCCAGCCACAACCCCGCCACCGATAACGGCATCAAGTTCTTCGGCCCGGATGGGTTCAAATTGTCCGATGAGGCCGAACAGGAGATCGAGCGCCTCGTTTTCTCCGACATCACGCCCGCGCAATCCGAAAACATCGGCCGCGCCAAGCGCATCGACGATGGCCGGTTCCGCTATATCGAACGGGTCAAGGGCACCTTTCCGCAGGGCCGCACGCTGGAGGGGCTGAAGGTCGTGATCGACTGCGCCAACGGGGCCGCCTACCGCGCCGCGCCCGAGGTGCTGTGGGAACTGGGGGCCGAGGTGATCCCGCTCGGCGTCAGCCCCAATGGCTTCAACATCAATGACGGTGTCGGCTCCACCGCGCCGGGGGCGGCTGCCGCCAGGATCAGGGAAACCGGGGCCGATCTGGGCATCTGCCTCGATGGCGACGCCGACCGTGTCATCCTGATCGACGAGACCGGAGAGGTGGCCGATGGCGACCAGATCATGGCGCTCTTCGCCGACCGTTGGGCCGAGGAGGGGCGTCTCAAGGGGCACACGCTGGCCGCGACCGTCATGTCCAATCTGGGGCTGGAACGCTACCTCAACGACCGCTCCATCGTGCTGCACCGCACGCCCGTGGGCGACCGCCATGTCGTTGCCGCGATGCGCGAACACGGCCTGAACCTTGGTGGCGAGCAATCGGGCCATATCGTGATGACGGATTACGCCACCACCGGCGACGGCCTCATCGCGGGTCTGCAATTCCTGGCCGAGATGGTGCGCACCGGCAAGCGCGCCAGCGAGTTGGCGCATAATTTCGAGCCGGTGCCACAGCTTCTGCAGAACATCCGCTTCGATGCCGGCCAGACCCCGCTGGAAGCCGCCCCCGTGCAGGCCGCCATCGCCGAGGCCGAGGCGCAGCTTGACGGCACCGGGCGGCTCCTGATCCGCAAATCGGGGACCGAGCCGCTGATCCGCGTCATGGCCGAATGCGAGGATGAGGGGCTCCTGCGCGATGTCGTGGGCGGTGTCGTCGCCGCGGTGCAGGACGCGGTCTGATCACTCGTCCACCTCGATGAAGCGCGCGGTGATGAGGATCATCAGCCGATTCTCGCGGTTGTCGGTCGCGCGCCTGCGGTAGAGGTTGCCGACCACCGGAAGGTCGCCCAGAAACGGCACCGGCACATCGACATCGCGGCTGTTGCGGGGCACCTGCTGCACCAACCCGCCCAGGACGATGGTGGCCCCGTTCTGCAGCGCCACATCGGTCTGAACGCTGCGCTCGATGACGAAGCCCGGATCGCCGGACAGGCGCACTGGGCCGAGGGACTCCAGCCGGGTCAGGTCGGCGCGGAATTCGCGGTCGTCGCCGAGGGTGATCAGTGGCCGGTCCAGATCGGTCACGCGGGCTGTGATATTGAGGGTGACGCGGTCCCCGGCATCGATCTCGGGCAGCACGATGAGGGAGAGCCGCGGCCTGCGGACCCCGTCCGGCAGGACGTTCGGCAGGTCGACCCCGATCCGGTCCATCCAACTGGCGCGGGGGCGCTGCAGGAACGGGATGGCATCGTCGTCGGACTCGTCCTGCGCGGTGATGATCGCCTGCGCCATGCGCGGAGACGCGGCCAGACCGGCGGCGGTCAACAACTGGGTGAACATACGTCTGTCCATGTCGCACCTCGGAGTTATGGAAAGACCCCCATTCTACCCCAAGTTGCGCGAATCCCCAAATCTCACCGCCTCCGCCCCGCGAACAGCCGCATCAGCGCCCCCCACTGGCTGACCATCACGCCCATCAGGATCAACGCCAGCGCCCATAAAAGCGAGGGCGGCAACGGCTCGGACAGGATCAACGACCCCAACACCACCGACCAGATTGGCACCTGGTAATTGACCAGGCTCATGAAGACCGGCCCGGCGCTGCGCACCACGATGACGCGCAGGATATTGGCCGCCGCCGTGGGGATCAGGCCAAGCCCCGCCACCACCAGAAGCGTCTCGCGCGGCGGCAGGGGCGGCGGCCCCTCGACGGCCCAGGCCACCGGGATCACCAGCACCGCGCCAAAGACCAGCAGCATGGTGGCCAGCCCGATCGGGTCGGCGGGCGGCAGGCGGCGCATGAAGATCGAGCTCATCGCGTAGCAGGTCGCGGTGCCGAGGCAGGCCAGCCGCCCCCAGGGCTCCATCGCCGATCCGCTGCTCTCGAAGGCCTGCCCCCCGATCAGCACCACGACCCCGGAAAAGCCGATCACGAAGCCCGCCAGCTTGCGCAGGGTCATCCGTTCACCGGGCACCAGCACATGCGCCATCGGCAGCACGATCAGCGCGACGGCGGCCATCGAGACACCGGCAAAGCCCGAGGTGACATATTGCTGGCCCCAACTGAGCAGGCTGAAGGGCAGGGCAGAGCTGAGCGCCGCGACCCCCACCAGTCCCGGCCAGTCGCGCGCCTCGCTGGTGAAGACGGGCTTGCCGCGCAGATGCCAGACCACGACCATAAGCGCCGCCGCGAACCCGATCCGGCCCGCCGCCAGCCAGAACGGCGTGATGCCGCGCAGCGCGACCTCGATGACCAGGAAGGTCGCCCCCCAGGTCAGCCCCAAAGTGGCGATCATCAGCCAGCTTTTCGCGGTGATCTGCGGGGCGGTCATGCTGTCTCCGGGGTATCTTCCGGATCGGTAGACCCCGGCACCGGGCCGGGGTCAAGCCGATAGCAGGTCGCCCAGGATCAGGGCACCGGATCAGCCGCGCAGGCGGTGATGCAGCAGGATCGGCACGGCCAGTTCCTCCTCATCGGTCAGGTGCCGGTGCAGGAAGCGCCCGATATCCGCCGCCGTCGCCTCCAGCGGTCCGGCCTCGTCTTGCATCTGCGCAGGCTCCAGCGTGGCCAGTTGCACCACCCGGTTGGCCTGGGACGTGAAGCGCTCCAGCAACCCGTCCAGCGCCGCGTGATCGCCCTCCAGCATCGCCAGCCCGTCGGCAAAACGCGGGTCGGCGGCCTCGAGCTCGGGAAAGAAATTGCGGTCTTCCCAATGGTGATGCCCGTGCAGGTTGCGCACCAGCAGGTTGCCGAAATGCGCCAGGCGGCTTGCATAGGTCTGATCCTCCAGCCCCTTGTCGAGATAGCGTCGCGTATCCTTGGTGACGATCGCCGCGAGTTGGCGGAACATGGAATGGGCGGCCATCCAGTTCTGGGTGGACCGGGCGAGGTTCGGGTTCTCCGGCCATGTATCGCGCGGATAGTCCCGAAGCAGGAGCTGCATCTCAGGCGGCAGGCCCTGTCTGATGTCGATGCTGTGTGTCATGCAAGGCCAGATGGTGCGGGCGTTATATTATAACAATCCTCCATCCGCGCACGGGTGCTGTGCGGGCAAAGAGACCGGTTTTCCGGGGCGCAGGGGGCAAGGTCACGCAGCGCAGTCCCTGCGGTCTTGTGCCGGCGGTCAGGGTTGCCCACAAGGTTCGGGCAATGAAATACGCCCCGGCAGACCGATCTGCCGGGGCGTTGTGAACGCGTCCGGATGGCGTGCTCAGTTCTTGGACTTGTCCACCATCTTGCCTGCGGAAATCCACGGCATCATGTCGCGCAGCTTCTCGCCGACCTGCTCGATCTGGTGCTCGTCGTTCAGGCGGCGCGTGCCCTTGAAGAACGGCTGTCCGGCCTGGTTTTCCTGCATGAAGTCACGCACGAAGGCGCCGGTCTGGATGTCGCGCAGAACCGCCTTCATCCGGGCCTTGGTCTCGTCGTAAGGCAGGATGCGGGGGCCCGAGACATATTCGCCATACTCGGCGGTGTTGCTGATCGAGTAGTTCATGTTGGCAATGCCGCCCTCATAGATCAGGTCGACGATCAGCTTCACCTCGTGCAGGCACTCGAAATAGGCCATTTCAGGCGCGTAACCCGCCTCGACGAGGGTTTCAAAGCCCATGCGGATCAGTTCGACCAACCCGCCGCAGAGCACCGCCTGTTCCCCGAAGAGGTCAGTCTCGCATTCCTCGCGGAAATTGGTCTCGATGATGCCCGAGCGCCCGCCGCCGATGGCCGAGCAATAGCTGAGGCCGATTTCAAGCGCGCGACCGCTGGCGTCATTGTTCACCGCGACAAGGCAGGGCACGCCGCCGCCCTTGGTATATTCGCCCCGCACGGTGTGGCCGGGGCCTTTCGGGGCCATCATGATGACATCGACGCCGGGCTTGGGCTCGATCAGGCCGAAATGCACGTTGAGGCCATGGGCAAAGGCAATCGCGGCACCGTCGCGCAGGTTGTCATGGACGTATTTGCGGTAGGTCTCGGCCTGAAGCTCATCGGGCATGGTGAACATGATCAGGTCGCACCAGGCGGCGGCCTCGGCGATCTCCATCACCTTCAACCCCTCGCCCTCGGCCTTCGCCTTGGAACCCGAGCCTTCACGCAGCGCCACGACGACGTTCTTGGCCCCGGAATCGCGCAGGTTCAGCGCATGGGCATGGCCCTGGCTGCCATAGCCCAGGATGGCCACTTTCATGTCCTTGATCAGGTTGATGTCGCAATCGCGGTCGTAATAAACGCGCATGTCTTCGCTCCTTGGTTGATTTGGGGGCAATCTACGCGGCACTTGCGGAAATGTCGTTTGATGCTTGGAAGATATTTCCTTGTTTGATAGAAATTCATTCACAGAATTGAAAAACAGAGCCAGAATCATGCTCGACGACACCGACCGCCGCCTCCTGCGCCAGTTGCAGGCCGATCCGACACTTTCGGTGGCGGACCTGTCCGAGGCCACTCGCATCGCGCCCGCGACCTGCTACAAGCGGCTCGACCGGCTGCATGAAACGGGCGTCATCCGCGCCACGCGAAGCGTGATCAACTGGGCCGCGCTTGGGTACACGGTCGAGGTCTCCTTGCGCATCACGCTGGACAAGACACAGGCCCGCGCCTTCGACGATTTCCTGGCGGCCGCGCGCGACATCGCGGAGGTGCTGGAGATCCAGACCTTCCTTGGCCGCACCGATGCCCGCCTCAGCCTGATCGCCCGCGACCTGGGCCATTACCAGCAGATCTACCGCGACCGGATCCTGGCCCTGCCGCATATCGCCGACATCGAGGCGCTGATGAATGTCGCCACGATCAAGGACAGCCCGAGCCTGCCGATATGATGGATCTCGACACCACCGACCGCGCCCTGCTGCGCGCGCTGCAAGAGGATGCGGGCGCGAAATCGGCGACACTCGGGCGGCGCCTGGGGCTCAGCCAGCCCGCCACCTGGCGGCGGATCAAGCGGCTGGTGGAGGCGGGCGTGATCGCGGGCCGCAGGCTGGACCTGGACGCGGGCAAACTGGGCTTCGGCGTCACCGTCTTTCTGGGCGTGAAACTGGCCACCAAGGGCCGCGTCAGCCTGGAGGATTTCGAGCGCGCCGTCAGTGCCATCCCCGAGGTGCAGACGGTGCAACACGTCCTTGGCCTCTACGATTACCGCCTGCGCGTCACCGCCCGCGATCTCGCCGATTTCGAGCGCGTGCTGCGCCGCCGGATCATGACCCTGCCGGGGGTGGGCAATGTCGAGGCCAACGTGCTTCTGAGCGAGGAACGCCGCCCCGGCCCGCTGTGACGGGCCGCTCCTCGCCCTGTCGGGCTCCTCGCTGTTTCTCTCTGCCTCCCCCCCCTGTGCGACATATCGACGAAAGCTCTGGTCATCGGCGGCGGGACAGGTGAGTATTTGGACCAAGAAGATGAACAGATTGCTTTGATTTTCAGGAGGTCCGCCCGATGTCTGCCCTGCTCGATACTGTCGATCCCGACGGGAAGCTGGAATTTTCCGTGGTCTTCACCGACCGCTCGCTCAACCATATGAGCGCGAAGTTCCAGAAGGTGATGCTGGACATCAACGAGGGGCTGAAGGAGGTCTACAACGCCGACGGCGTGGCGATTGTCCCCGGCGGCGGCACCTATGCCATGGAGGCCGTGGCGCGCCAGTTCGCCGCCGGGCAGCCTTGCGTGATCGTGCGCAACGGCTGGTTCTCGTTCCGCTGGACGCAGATCCTGGACGCGGGCGGCTTTGGCGGCGAGGCGACGGTGATGCGCGCCCGCCAGACCGGGAACGAGACCAATGCCCCCTTCGCGCCTGCCCCCATCGAGGAAGTGACCGCGCGCATCCACGAGGACAAGCCGGGTGTCGTCTTCGCGCCGCATGTCGAAACCTCCTCGGGCATCATCCTGCCCGACGACTATATAAAGGCGCTGGCGGCGGCGGCCCATGAGGTCGGCGCGGTGATGGTGCTGGACTGCATCGCCTCGGGCTGCGCCTGGGTGGACATGAAGGAAACCGGTGTCGATGTGCTGATCTCGGCCCCGCAAAAGGGCTGGTCCTCGACGCCCTGCGCAGGGCTGGTGATGATGTCCGAGCGCGCGCTGGCGCGGCTGGAGGAGACCACGTCCGACAGCTTCTCGGCCGACCTCGGGAAATGGCGCGCGATCATGGCGGCCTATGAAGGGGGCGGGCACGCCTATCACGCCACCATGCCCACCGACGGGCTGACCGCCTTCCGCGACACGATGGCCGAGACCCGCGATTACGGCTTCGAGCGTCTGCGCGATGCGCAATGGGAGCTTGGCACCAAGGTGCGCGCGGCGCTGAGATTGCGCGGCATCGCCTCGGTCGCCGCCGAGGGCTATGGCGCGCCCGGTGTCGTGGTCAGCTATACCGACGATCCCGGCGTGCAGAACGGCTCCAAATTCGGCGCATTGGGTGTGCAGATCGCGGCGGGCGTGCCGTTGCAAGTCGGTGAGCCCGAAGGTTTTTCCACCTTCCGCCTCGGCCTCTTCGGTCTCGACAAGCTGATCGACGTCGATGCCACCGTGGCGCGGCTGGAGGCGGCGCTGGACAAGGCAATCGGCTGACGCGCCCGCCTCACATCTCGCGGCGGATCTGGCCATAGGCCAGCATCGCGAACAGGCCGGTTCCGCCGATGACATTGCCGACCAGGACAGGCAGGATGTGGTGGCTGAACGCCGTCAGCGGACCCAGTTCGCCGATCACCACCAGCGCGAAGATCTCGGTCGAGCCCGCGATCACATGGGTGAAGTCCCCCGCCGCGATCAGCCAGGTGAAGAGGATGATCACAAGGGCCTCGGACCTCTTGGCCGAGGGCAGCATCCAGACCACGGCGGCGATGAAAAAGCCCGCCGGAATGCCGCGCAACAGGGCCGCCGCCGGGTCGATCGCGGCGACATGGCGCGAGATGTCCAGGATGGCGGCCAGAATCTCATCGGTGACGATGCCGCCATGCACGGTGATGGTGGCGGTCAGCAGGGTGCCCACCATGTTGGCGACGAAAACGATCCCCCAAAGCCGCGCGGTGCGGGCGAAACGGTAGCGCGAGGGGCACGCCAGCACCGGCAGGACCACCGAGATCGTGTTCTCGGTGAAAAGCTGTAGGCGGCACATGATCACCAGCACGAAACCGAGGCTGTAGCCAAAGCTCTCGATCAGCCTGAGATAGGGATGCTCTGCCCCCAGGCCCGAGCGGATCGTGGCCTCGGCCAGCACCGAGGTGGAGATGCCGATGCCCGCCGCCACGCCCGACCACCAGAGCGAGGCCTGCGGGCGCTCCAACTCCTCCTCGCCCTCGCGCAGGATCACCGAATAGACCGTGATCGCCGACAATCTGCGATGATCGGTGACGTCCTCAAGTTCCAGGTCGGTCAGGGCTTCTTCGGCAATGGTGGGGGTCTTCTCGCGGGACTTGCGTTTGTCGACCTTGGGTTTGGCGCCGCCGTCGCGGTCCGGATCGTCGCCAGGCGAATCGCTGGCGGAGGCCGGTTTTTCGGTGTCCTCGGAAATGATCTGGTCCCCCGTCACTGTGTCGAAGCCTGCGGACATCGACGATGTGTCAGCAGGCGGGCACGTGTCTGTCAACGCGCGCCTGCGTCGGAAAGTTCCGACAGGGGGCCGCTACCCCGTGCGGCCGGTGCCCAACCCCGCCCGCATCAGGGCGACGCGCACCGGCTTGACCTTGTAGAACGCGCGCAGCGCCCGCATCCGCATGTCGCGCAAGGCTTGGGCTTCCACCATCGAGGCGCGGTTGAGCGCGTCGATCCCTGCCACCCGCGCGCGCACCTCCGCGTGGCGCGCCTTGTGATAGGCCGCAAGCATGTCCCGCTGCCCGAGCCCGCCTGGGTCCGCCTCGGCCAGGTCCAGCAGGGCGGCCAGATCGCCCAGGCTCATGTTCAGCCCCTGCGCGCCGATGGGGGGCACCACATGCGCGGCCTCGGCCACCAGCGCCAGCCGCGTGCCCTCCATCCGCTCGGCAACCTGGGAAATGATCGGCCAGACCGTGCGCGCCGAGGCCAGGTTCAGCGGCCCGTAGAGACCCGCCGAGCGCGCCGTCATCTCCGTCTCGAAGGCCGGGACGTCGAGATCGGCCAGCCGCGCCACCTCCGGCCCTGTCTCCATCCACACCACCGCCGAGCTTGGCCGCCCGTCGTGATCGGGCAGCGGCACCAGCGTGAAGGGCCCGCCCGTGCGATGCACCTCGGTCGAAACGCCGCCATGCGGGGCCTCATGCGTCACCGCGAAGGCCAGCGCCTTCTGCCCGTAGCGCGTGGTCTTGACGTCGATCCCCGCGGCTTGCCGCATCGGCGAGCCGCGCCCGTCGGCGGCGATGACAAGGCGCGCGCGCAGGCGGGTGTCGTCGTTCAGACCCACCAGCGCCTCGCGCTCGCGCGCCAGAAGTGACATGGTGCCGGTGCCGGGGCGGAAATCGACGCGCGCCATCCCCTCCAGCGCCGCCACCATTTCCCGCCGCAAGAGCCAGTTGGGCAGGTTCCAGCCAAAGGGCAGGTCGGAGATGTCGGCGGCGTTGAAATCATGGATCACGCGCGGCTCGGGCGCTTCGCCGCCCGCGTCCACGATGCGCATGATCTGGAGCGCGCTGGCATGCGGTTCCAGCCGGTCCCAGAGGCCCGCGCGCTGAAGGAACCCGCGCGCCGGTTGCAGGAAGGCGGTGGTGCGCAGGTCCGAACCTTGCGCCTCGCGCGCGGTGACGGGTGGTGCGGGATCGACGCAGATGACGGAGAATCCCGCCGCGCCGAACGCCGCCGCCGCCGTCAGCCCGGCAATCCCGCCGCCCGAGACAAGCACATCACAATCGAATTGGTCGGACATCGCGGGGCCTCTTCATGCGTTCCCCCCCTGATCTAGGCCCTCGGCGCGGCAGGGGCCAAGCGGCAGATGCGCGCGGCCTTCACGCGACCAGCCGCGCGAGGAACCCGCCCAGATCATCGGTATGGTGGTGGATGTGATCGGCGGGGTCGGCGACGGGTGCCACTTGCACCGTGCGCATCCCCATCGCGTGGGGGGCGGCCAGGTTGCGCGGATCATCCTCGAACATCGCGGCGCGGGCGGGGGTCAACCCGTCGCGGGCAAAGACGGCATCAAAGGCGCGCCGCTCGGGCTTGGGGCGGAAGCCTGCATGTTCGACGCCATAGACCGCATCGAAGAGGCCCGCCAACCCGCGCGCCGCGATCACGTTCTCGGCGTAGGGCGCGGTGCCGTTGGTATAGACGATGCGCCGCCCCGGCAGCGCCCTGATCCGCGCGGCGAGGTCAGCGTCGGGCACCAGCACGGAAAAGTCGATCTCATGCACCTCGCTCAGGTAGGGGCCGGGATCGACCCCGTGAATATCCATCAGCCCGGCCAGCGTGGTGCCATGCTCCCGCCAGTATTTGGTGCGCAGGTGATTGGCCTCGTCGTGCCCCACTTTGAGCGCCTCCATGACAAAGGCCGTCATCTTGACGTTGATCTGGTCGAACAGCGCCATTTCCGGCGGGTAGAGCGTGTGATCGAGGTCGAAAACCCAGGTCTCGACATGGGCGAAGTGCTGCGCGGGCATGGGGCGTCCTTGTCAGGGTTGCGCTTGGGGCGGGGCCGCCCTAGCCTTGCCCGAAATCGAAGGAGGAGCCAATGGCCAGCGGCAAAGCGCCCCAAAAAGATGCCTATGCGCTGATCCTTCAGGCGATCGACCGGGGGCTCTACCGGCCCGGCGACCGGCTGGTCGAATCGGAACTGGCCGAGCGCTTCGGCGTCTCGCGCACGCCCATTCGCGAGGCGCTGCAACGGCTTGAAACGCAAGGGCTTCTGGCGCGGGACGGGCGCAGCCTGATCGTGGCGTCGCTGGATCACGGCCAGATGGCACAGCTTTACGTGGTGCGGGCCGAGCTGGAAGGGCTGGCCGCGCGCCTGGCCGCGCAGCATGCCAGCCCCGAGGAGATCCGCGTCATGCAGGAGATGGTGGCCGCCGATCAGGCGCTGGTCAGCGATCCGGACGCGCTGGCGCTGGCCAACCGGCGCTTTCACCGGCAGATTCACCTGGCCTCGCACAACACCTACCTGGTGCAGCAGCTTGATCTCGTGCATCGCTCGATGGCGCTGATGGCGACCACGTCGCTGGCCGCCGAGGGGCGCGGCCCCGTGGCGCTGGAGGAGCATTCCGAGATCGTCGCCGCCATTGCCGCGCGCGATGGCGACCGGGCGGCGCAGGCGCTGAAGGATCACCTCTCGACGGCGTTCGAAGTGCGGCTGAAGGAAGAGGCGGCCTCGATCTGAAGGCTCGCGGCCCTGCGCCCGGTCGAGAAGCGGCCATGTTCGGTCTTGCGCCAATGAAACGGGCGATGCGCCAGCTCGATCAGGCCGAGGATCGCGGCGGCGCTGGCCAGCAGGAAATACACATCCAGGAGCGGGATCCACCAGCGCAGGCTGCGGTGCCGCGCAAGCCGCGAGGCACGCCAGGCGGCGAGGAAGGTCAGCGCCTGACTGGCCAGGAAAAACAGCGCCAGCCCGAGATAGCCGCGCGTGGTCAGGAACTGGTCCAGCGGATGCCAGAGCCCGAAGAGCTTGACCACCAGCGTCCACAGAAGCGGGGCCATCGCAAAGCCCAGGACCGCGCCCAGAAGCTGCGCCTGGAAGCCGATGAACCGCTTGGCCCCGAGGTCGCGCCACAGCTGCACCGGGTCGCGCATATGGGTGGCCCAGGTCATCGCGTAGCCCTTGAGCCAGCGCGAGCGCTGCTTGATCCAGGGCAGCACGGCGGCGTTGGCCTCCTCGAACGTGGTGGTCTCGACGATCTCGGTGCGGTAGCCGCGCCGCACCAGGCGCAGGCCCAGATCGGCATCCTCGGTCACGTTATGGGCGTCCCAGGCACCCATATCCTCCAGCGCGTCGCGGCGGAAGAACAGCGTGGTACCCCCGAGCGGCACGAAAAGGCCGAGGCGCTGCACACCGGGCAGCATCAGCCGGAACCAGGTGGCGTATTCCAGCGTGAAACAGCGGCTCAGCCAGTTATGCGTCGGGTTGTAGTAATCCAGCTGGCCTTGCAGGCAGACCACATCGGGCGGCATCTCGGCGAAGCGCCTGGCGACCTTGCGGATCTGGTCGGGCTCGGGCGCATCCTCGGCGTCATAGACCCCGACGATGGTGCCGCGCGCGAAATTCAACGCGTAATTCATCGCGCGTGGCTTGGTGCGCGGCTCGCCCGGCGGGACGATCACGGCGCGCATCCAGGCGGGCAGGGTCACGTCGCGCAGGGCGGCACGGGTGGTGGTGTCGCCATGTTCGACGATCAGCAGCACGTCGAGCAATTCGCGCGGGTAATCCAGCCGCGAGACCCGCGCGATCAGTTGCCCCGCGATGTCGCGTTCGTGCAGGAGCGGCAGCAGGATGGTGACGACCGGCATCCGGCGGATCGGCGGCGGCTTGTCCCTCGCGGCCTGCATCGCGCGGTAGGGGCTGGAAAAGAATTCGGCCTGAAGGGCCAGCCATTTGACGCCCGTGTTGATGACGGAAATGCCAATCGCGGTTCCGAAAAGCAGCGCCACGACCGCGCCGGGGGCCACCAGCGCGAGCCCCACCAGAACCAGCAGCGCGGCCAGCCAGCGCCGCAGGGCGCGGTCGGCGGACCAGTCGCGGCAGCTGAACGTGCCGGGCGTGCGCGCCTCGGCGGCGCGGGCCAGCGCATCGCCATAGGCCTGGGTCAGGAGGGTGTGCATCCGCTCACGCCCCGCCAGCGCCAGCAGGATCGGCCCGTCATGGTCGATCGCGGCGCGAATCGCATCGGCGCGGTCGGGCCGGTTGGTCAGCACCACCAGCGCCGCCCCCGCCCGCCGCCAGGGCAGCGCATTCAGCGCGGCGGCGGTCTTGGCGGGCAGATGCGCGGCCAGGGCCGGGTCCGGCCCCGCGCCGCCGGTATCGGCCAGACGGGTGCCGAATTGCGTCGAGAGGGCGCGCAGAAGCTGCACCTCGGAGATCACGCCATGCGCCATCAGGATCTCGCCCAAGGGCAGGTTCTGGTGCCTTTGCAACGCCAGCGCGGTCAGCATGTCGTCTTGCGTGATCGCGCCCTGGTCGAGCAGAATCTCCGCCAGCCGGGGCCGTGCCGCCCCGCTTGCCGTCACCGCGCGCAGATGCGGGCGGCCTTGTCGTGACACAGGTCGGTCGGCCATTTCGGTGATCTGGCGCGTTTCAGCCAAAGTCAATTGTCCCCGGACGGTTCTGCCCGGAGATCACCAGAAGCCACAAGTCCTAATAAATGATTAAAACCCGGTCGGTTGGCACGGTTTATGCCGGTTCCGCCGCGCGGTCCTTCATGGCGGCGACGAAGCGTTCGAACAGGTAGTAGCTGTCCTGCGGGCCGGGGCTGGCCTCGGGGTGGTATTGCACCGAGAAGACCGGCTTGCCGGTGACGCGGATACCGCAATTCGAGCCATCGAAGAGCGAAACATGGGTTTCCTCGACACCCTCGGGCAGGGACTGGCTGTCGACCGTGAAGCCGTGATTCATCGAGGTGATCTCGACCTTGCCGGTGGTGTGATCCTTGACTGGGTGGTTGGCACCGTGGTGGCCGTGGCTCATCTTGACGGTCTTGGCGCCAAGCGCCAGCGCCAGCATCTGGTGACCCAGGCAGATGCCGAAGACGGGAAGATCGGCGGCCAGCACGTCCTTGATCATCGGCACCGCGTAGGCACCGGTCGCCGCCGGATCGCCGGGGCCGTTCGACAGGAACACGCCGTCGGGCTGATGCGCCAGAACCTCCTCGGCGGTGGCGGTGGCGGGCAGGACGGTGACGTCGCAACCGGCACTGGCCAGGCAACGCAGGATGTTGCGTTTCGCGCCGTAGTCAATCGCCACGACCTTGTGCCCCGGCCCCTCGCGGCGCGGATGCCCGTCGGGCCAGGCCCACCGCATCTCGTCCCAGGAATAGCTCTGCGCGCAGGTGACATCCTTTGCCAGATCCACGCCCTCCAGCCCGGCGAAATCGCGGGCGGCCTTGACCAGCGCTTCGAGGTCGAAATCCCCCTCGGGGTCATGGGCAAGTGCCACATGCGGCGCGCCTTGCTGGCGGATCGCGCGCGTGAGCCGCCGCGTGTCGACGCCGCCGATGCAGATGCGCCCGCGCGCGGCCAGCCATGCCGTCAGTTCCTGTTCGCTGCGCCAGTTCGAGGGCGCGGTCGGATCCCATTTCACCACCATGCCCTCGGCCACGGGATCGGCGGTCTCATCATCATCGGTGTTGACGCCGGTATTGCCGATATGGGGGAAGGTGAAGGTCACGATCTGGCCGGCATAGGAGGGATCGGTCATGATCTCCTGGTAGCCGGTCATCGCGGTGTTGAAGCACAGCTCGGCCACGGTCTGCCCGGTGGCCCCGAAGCCGCGACCGTAGAAGACTGTTCCGTCAGCAAGAACCAGGCAGGCGGTGGGGCGGTCGGTCATCGCGCGACTCCATATGTGGCGGGGCAAAATCCGGCGCAACCTAAGGGGGGCAGGGGGCGGGGTCAAGCGGGGCCGCGACGGGTTGTTGCAGGCCGCCGCATCCCTTATGTTCAGGGGCTGTTGCATAGCCAGGGACAAGCGAAATGCCACTGAGGGAACGGATCAACGAGGGCCTGAAAACGGCGATGCGGGAGAAGGACGCCACGCGCCTCTCGACCCTGCGCCTGATCAGCGCCGCCATCAAGGATCAGGACATCAACGCGCGCGCCAAGGGCAATTCCGAGGGTGTCAGCGAGGCCGAGGTGCTGGCGATCCTGGGCAAGATGGTCAAGCAGCGCCAGGAAAGCGCCCGCGCCTATGAGGAAGGCGGGCGGCTGGAACTGGCCGAGAAGGAGCGCGAGGAAATCGCGGTGATCGAGGATTACCTGCCGCGCCAGTTGAGCGAGGAGGAGGTCGCTAGGGCGGTCGATGATGCGATCGCGGCGACGGGCGCCGACAGCATCCGCGATATGGGGCGCGTCATGGGCGTGCTGAAGTCGAAACATACCGGCCAGATGGATTTCGGCGCGGTCGGCCCGCGGGTGCGCGAACGTCTGTCCTGACGGGGAATACGGCGCGTCAACGCGCCGCGCGGGGCCGGGCGTCGACGCCCGGCAGCCCCCGGTCGGGTTTCGGTGCTCATATCGGGAACGGGGGGCCGGGGTGTTGCGCGATCTGCGCCCCTCCTGACCCATGCGGAATTAGAGATTGGCGGGCCCGCCAAAAGGGCCGCGCGTCATCAAGGTCTTGGTGCGATATCTGGGGAAGGCCCCGCCTTGGCCCGTGTCAGGGGCTGTCTTCGGCTGGTGACCCGACCTCATGAAACGCTGCGGGCGAGGGGCAGGGAGGCGCCCCCCGTATCCGCGTTCGGTATACCGGGGACCGGGTATAGCGCGGTTTGACTAAGGATCGGTTAACGGCAGAGTTTTTTGGACTCACGCATCTTCTTTGTTCTAGAAATAACCTGGGGGGGGTCGCCATTGTTGCGCCATTGGTCCGAGCTACAATGGCGACGGGGCTGGCCCCCCGACCGGTCGGATTGCGAAGCAATTCGAAGCCATTGCAGGCGGACCCTACCGGTTCGGAAAAATCTCCCGCTCCAAGAGCGCGTGCAAGTCGCGCCGCTCGAAGGGGGCCAGGAAGGCGCCGATCTCGACCTCGCGGCCCTCGGCCTTCATCGACACGTAATCGGGCACTTTCCCGCCCTCGGGAATGCGCCTGACGCGGACCCAGTAGGGGTTGGCCTCCCAGACCTGGGGGGGCTTGCGCGGGGCGTTATGGGCAAGCCGCATCCAGCCGTCCCAGATCACCAGTTCCTCGTGCAGTTCCATATCCGACCAGGAGCGTTTCAGCCCCCACCAGATCGCGGCGATGGCGATGAGGACAAAGGGCAGCACACCCCACAGGACCGAGCGCCCCAGGACCGCGATGAGCGGCAGCGCCATCAGCCCCGCGGTCAGCCCGATGAACCAGACGAAGCCCGGCGGGGTCAGGGATTTGTGCGGGCGGAGTGTCAGCACCAGGCGGGGCGTGCCGTGCTCTTCATGAAAAAGGGCCCCGAAATCCTCCGGGGCCCCCTTTGCGTATCTGGTGGTTTCGACCGGCATCAGTGGTGGGGTTGCCTGTCCCACATCTCCTGGGTCGGAAGCTCCTCGAAGGTGTGCTCGGGCGGCGGGTTGGGCAGCAGCCATTCCAGCGTCTCCGCGTGCTCGCCCCAATAGGCGTTCTCCTCGATCTTGCGGCCCGCGAAGATGGTGTAGAACACGATCCCGATGAACAGCAGGAAGGATGCGAAGGCGATGAAAGCCCCGATGGAGGACCACCAGTTCCACAGCGCGAAGGCGTCCGGGTAGTCGATATAGCGGCGCGGCATGCCCTGGCGGCCCAGGAAATGCTGCGGGAAGAAGGTGATGTTGGTGCCGATGAAGAACAGCCAGAAATGCACCTTGCCCCAGAATTCCGGGTACTGGCGACCGGACATCTTGCCGATCCAGTAATAGGTGCCCGCGAAGATGCAGAACACCGCGCCAAGCGACATCACATAGTGGAAATGGGCCACCACGTAATAGGTGTCGTGATAGGCCCGGTCGATGCCCGCCTGCGCCAGCACGATGCCGGTCACGCCGCCGACGGTGAAGACGAACAGGAACCCGATGGCGAAGAGCATGGGCGTCTTGAAGGTGATCGAGCCCTGCCACATCGTCGCGATCCAGGAGAAGATCTTGATGCCCGTGGGCACGGCGATGACCATGGTTGCGACCATGAAATAGGCCTGCTGGTTCAGCGTCATGCCGACCGTGTACATGTGGTGCGCCCACACGACGAAGCCGAGCGCGCCGATCGCGACCATGGCGTAGACCATCGGCAGGTAGCCGAAGATCGGCTTTTTCGAGAAGGTCGCGATGACGTGGCTGATGATGCCGAAGCCCGGCACGATGATCATGTAGACCTCGGGATGGCCGAAGAACCACAACAGGTGCTGATAGAGGACCGGATCGCCGCCATTGGCGGGCGTGAAGAAGCCGGTGTTGAAGTTGCGGTCGGTCAGCAGCATCGTGATCGCGCCCGCCAGAACCGGCAAGCTCAGCAGGATCAGCCAGGCGGTGATGAAGATCGACCACGGAAAGAGCGGCGTCTTGTGCAGGGTCATGCCCGGTGCGCGCATGTTGAGGAAGGTGGTGATGATGTTGATCGCGCCGAGGATCGAGGAGGCGCCCGAGACGTGCACCGCGAAGATCGCGAAATCCATCGACACGCCGGCCTCACGCGTGGAAAGCGGCGCGTAGAGCACCCAGCCCACGCCCGAGCCGAGCTGGCCGTTGCCGCCCGGTGCCAGCATGGATACGACGCCGAGCGAGACCCCGGCGACATACATCCAGTAGCTGAGGTTGTTGAGACGCGGGAAGGCCATGTCGGGCGCGCCGATCATCAGCGGCATGAAATAGTTGCCAAAGCCGCCAAAGAGCGCGGGAATCACCACGAAGAACATCATCAAGATGCCGTGATAGGTAATCATCACGTTCCAAAGATGCCCGTTGGGGGAACAATCCTCGGCCCCGATGCCGCCCAGGAACCGCGCGCCTTCGGCGCACATGTACTGCACGCCGGGCTCCATCAGCTCCATGCGCATATAGACCGTAAACGCCACCGAAATCAGGCCGACAAAGCCCGCGGTGAACAGATAGAGGATCCCGATATCCTTGTGGTTGGTCGACATGAACCAGCGGGTGAAGAAGCTCCGCTCGTCGTGGTCGTGTCCGGTGGTGGCAGCGTCAGCCATGGCCGTCTCCTGTTTCGCAACGCGCGCCGAAATCCGTGGTAAACGGCCACGCGCGCTCAATTCCCTTGGACCTGTTCTAGTTTGGGGATGGGGTCCGTGCAATGCGTTAGCGCCACGATATGTGGGAAAAATTGCCTCATGCACGGCCCTTAGCGGCGCATCGGCGCAACCGGGTGGCGACTGCGTGGGCCGGGGGGGCCGGTTCAGGTTGCGGGCCGGGTCAGGTGCGGACGCCCCGGATGACAAGGGCGGGGCGGGGAATGGCGAGGCCAAGCTCGGTCTCGTAGGCGCGGTGAAACGCCTCGAAGGCGGCGCGGAAGGCGGGTTTGCGGTCGTCGGGCAGGGCGGCGTGGGTTGCGGCGACGGGGCCGAAGCCGGTAACATATTCGTGCCAGACCGTCTCGACATCTGGCGCGTAGAGTGTCGTCTCTTGGGCGCGGGCCTCGATGCGGAATGTGCCGCCGAACGCCAGTTGCAACCAGTCGGGGCGCCCCCAGTCGAAGGGCGAGGCGGGCGGCGGCGGCGCGTCCGACCACTCACCCAGCAACCCGAAGAACCCCGCGATATAGCCCTCGGGCGCGTCGGCCCATGTCGCCAGCGCCAGCCGCCCGCCGGGGCGCGTGACGCGGGCAAGCTCGGCGATGGCCTTCTGTGGATCGGCGCAGAAGATGATGCCGTAGGTCGAGATCACGCCGTCGAAACTGGCGTCCTCAAAGGGCAGCGCCTCGGCGGCGGCCTTTTGGAATTGCGGGCGCGGCGTGATGCCCTCGGACAGGGTCTTCGCCGCCGCGATCATGCCGGGGGCGATGTCGATGCCGGTGACGCGCGCGCCGCGCCACGCGGCAAGGCGGGCCGCCCATCCGGTGCCGGTGCCGATATCGAGGATGTGCGCGCCCGCGCGCGGCCAAAGCGCCTGGACCGTGTGCGCGATGGTGTCGGCCAGCCCGAAGGAGATGCCGTCATAGGCGGTGCCGGGCTGGCCCCACATCCGGGCCTCGGGGCTTTGCGTGTCGGTTGTCATCAGGGCCTCCCGCTTTGCGTTCGACCCAAGAATACCACCCCGTCCGGCGCGCGGGATACTCCACGATCTGGAGTATTCCGGGCGGCGCCGATGCGGTATGATCGGGGGCAACCGGAGGCGCGAGAGATGAAAAGCTACGGCCAGTTCTGCCCGATCGCCAAGGCCGCCGAGATCTTCTGCGAGCGCTGGACCGCGCTGGTCATCCGCAACCTTGGCGCCGGGGCCGAGCGGTTCAGCGACATCCATCGCGGCGTGCCGCATATGTCGGCAACGCTGCTGACCCGGCGGCTGCGCCAGTTGGAGGCCGAGGGGCTTGTCACGCGGCGGCGCAATGCGACCGGGCGCGCCTGGACCTATCACCTGAGCGCGGCGGGGGCCGAGTTCCTGCCGCTGGTCGGCGCGCTGGGCATCTGGGGGCGGCGCTGGACCCGGCGCGAATTGCAGGAGGGCGAGCTTGACCTTGGATTGCTGATCTGGGGGCTGGAATACTCGGTCGACCCGGCGGCTTTCGGGCCGGAGCGGCGGGTATTGCGCCTGGAGGTGACGGACCAGCCGCAGCACAAGCGGTTCTACTGGTTCCTCTGCGAGGCTGGAAAGCTGGAGCTCTGCGTGTCCGATCCCGGTGGCGAGACCGACCTCTACCTGCGCGCCACGCTGGCCGATCTGATCCGGGTCTATCGCGGTGATGTGACGCTGGTGGCGGCCATGGGCGATGGGCGACTGGAAGTGGATGGCGCGCCGAAGCTGCAGCGGCGGCTGGCGCGCTGGTTCAATTTCGATGCGATGGCGAAGACAGCCCCGGCGGAGGTCGGTCGGGCGGGGTAGGCGGCCCGTCCCGTTATTCGATGAGGGGCGTGTCGGCAGGCGGCGGGGCGGTCAAGGCGGCGCTGTCGGGCGGGCTGACGTCATAAAGCGCGATACCCACGGCCCCCACGACCAGCGCGGCCAATCCCACCAGGGCGATGAGGATGATGCGGGTTTCCATCTTGTTGTCCCGTTCGATCTGCGCCTCGAAATCCAAACCTTGCCGTCCCTTTCCAAACCAGCGCCCCCGGCGCGACGCGGGGGCTTTCGGGCAGCCTGCCCCAAGAAGATTGACCATTCCTTACCCGGCGGGGCGAAACAGTCGAAAATTTTCGCCATATTTGGGATAATGTCGGAAAACCGTTGTTTTTCGGTTCCCTGCCGTGCCCCGTCAACCGCGAATGGGGCGCTTTTCGAGGTCAATCATGGCAAGAAAAAGGCAACGCGCCGCCTGTCTGCGAAACAATCAGTTTTCCGCCGGGGCGGGGCGTGGACGGCGGGGGATTTCCGCCGAGCCGAAGACCTGCGTAAAGGTTTTCTGCAAGGCCAGGTCGACATCGTCCAGCGTCACCGGCAGGCCGAGATCAACGAGCGAAGTGACGCCATGGTCCGATATGCCGCACGGAACGATGCCGTCGAAATGGCTCAGATCAGGCTCCACATTGATCGAAAGGCCATGATAGCTGACCCATTTGGTGATCCGCACGCCGAGCGCCGCGATCTTGTCCTCGCGCGGCTCGCCCGTCACCAGCGGCGCTTTCTCGGGCCGCGTGACCCAGACGCCGACCCGGCCTTCGCGCTTCTCGCCGGTGACGTTGAACTCGGCCAGCGTCGTGATCACCCAATCCTCCATCTGCGCCACGAAGCGCCGCACGTCGCGCCCGCGCGCCCCCACATCCAGCAAAACGTAAGCCACCCGCTGCCCCGGCCCGTGATAGGTATATTGCCCGCCGCGCCGCGTGGCGTGGACCTCGAAGCGGTCGGGATCGGTCAGGTCGGCGGGCTTGGCCGAGGTTCCGGCGGTGTAGAGGGGGGGATGTTCGAGAAGCCAGATCGCCTCCTCGGCCTCGCCGCGCGCGATGGCGGCGGCGCGTTCCTCCATCCAGGTGACGGCTTGCGCGTAGGGGACGGGTGCGTCCGAGCGAATCCAGTTGACCATCAGCTCATCCGGGCATCAGCCCGGCCTCCTTTGCCTCTGCCTCCCGCGATGGCATCGGCAAGCCGCAAGATCAACCCCGCCCATCGGTGGACAAGACCGCAGTATACGCGGCATGATGGTCCTTGACCAATAGGCCGGCGGTGCGAATCGCCCCCGTGAGCGTCAAGGCCCCGCGCCGCAATCGGTTCACAACCGCGCGATCAGGGGACACATCCGCGTTGGAATGCGCAGGATTTCCGCCGATAGTGCGGGTAATTCATACTTTTGATTGAACCGGAACATGCTAAACTGCGACCAATCATCGAGACCAGCGTAATTGGAGGACCAATCATGATCTTTAAGGCCTTGACCACCGCGACCTTTGCCGTCGCCCTTGCAACCTTTCCCGCCGAGGATGCGCAGGCCGATGCGGGCGATGTCGTCGGCGGCCTGATCGTCGGCGGCCTGATCGGCGCGGCGATCGCCAATGGCAACAATGCCGGCAACCGCACCGTGGTGACGCGCCCCTCGGGCAATACCAGCACCTATACCCCTATCCCGGCCACCCAGATGGGCCGCGATACGCAGACCGCGCTGAACTATTTCGGCTTCAACGCCGGGGCCGTTGATGGCCAGATCGGCGGCAACACCCGCGCCGCGATCGAGCGCTACCAGGCGACCATGGGCTATCCCGTCAACGGGCGTCAGTATCCGTCCTACCAGTATGACGAGCTGATGCAGGCCTATTACTGGGGTCTGAACGGCGGTTCGGCGCAGACCGGGCTTTATGGCCAGCCGCTCCTGATGGCCTATCGCTCGGCCCAGACGGCGGCACCCGCGCCGCAGGTCGTGACCACGCCGGCCGCGCCCGTGCAGCAGCCGCAGCCGACCGTGGTGGCCGCGCCCCCGGCGCAGACCGTCATCGTCTCGCCCCCGACCGCCGCCGCGATCACCCCGGTGACGCCGGTGACCCCGGTGCAGGACAACAAGTAACACCTTCTTCGGGTGACAGATCGGGGCCGCGCCTGAGCCAGGGCGCGGCCCTTTTTCCTGGGCGGCGGGCCGGGACGAAATCGGTGCAGAATCCCCCTTCACATCCGCGGATCACGAGGGTACAAGCCCGCCACCTACCTGATCACGTGCGGTCGTGGCGGAATTGGTAGACGCGCAGCGTTGAGGTCGCTGTGGGGTAACTCCCGTGGAAGTTCGAGTCTTCTCGACCGCACCAATTAAATCCATATAGTTGAAATATATCAAAGGCTTGCACGTATCTGGGCGGCCTTCATCCCCCTCTACGTCCCCCTAAGGCGCTGCGTAGGATGCTAGATTTCCAGCTCCAGGCCAAACCTCTGGCGGAATCCGGCAAGGCATCTGGCAACGTGCGCATCGTGTTCTAAGGCGAGTCTATAGAACGTGGCGTGATGCATCCCGCTTGGCCTGCCTTCTGCGCCGTTGAGAATGCCGGGTTCCCATCCAAGCTTTCGTCGAATGCGCTCTGCGCGTCTTGCCGCCCGGTCGGAAGCATCCTCACGCTGAGAAGGATAGGCCAGGCCGTGACACTGGCGACAAGCAAAGATAGCGCCGCCATAGAGTAGGGCGCATCGCCTGCCGCACCCGCGCGCTGGGCAGAGAAACCATTGCCGCGCGCCGCCCAGGTTGCAGCCGGTGGAAACGATTGGCACCGGGTATTCTTCGCTTTGCCAATCTTGGTCCGGGCGCTTGTGCCGGTAGCTGAGAACAACGCGACCTTCCTCTGCCTGCGCGTCTATCTGTCCGGTCTGCTTTCCATCGACCGACCATTGCCATTGAAAGCGCCTGCCGGGTTCAAGCAATCCGTCGCGCGCCCAGCGTCTCACGTCGATTGCGCGGAAATTGGTTGTCGTCTGTCTCGTCCCGAACCGCCAACGGTTGCCGCTACCTATCCCGCCCATGTCGTGCCTCCGATTTTGCCGAAATCATTTGGGAAGTTTTCAGTTTTTCTGGGCCGCCAACTTGGAAGCCATGAATTGTTGGCCCAAGCATAAAGCCTCTCGTTCCGACCCCTGTTTCGTGGCTACTAAGTCGCTACAGCCTCCGGTCATGCGCGCGGCCACAATTGATGTTGACCGACCGCGCTTCCACTCGCCAGACTACCGACTAAAGTTGACACGAGGTCGCATTCGCGTGAGGGCACCGGATGCTCGATTTGGAAGGGGTGTTCTTGATGTTCCTACGCGCGGTGTGTTTGGTCATTATGGTCTCAAGTCCTGCTTACGCAATCGAGATTTGCGGGTCTGGTGCTAGAATAAACTGCATCGTCGATGGTGATACATTTTGGCTCGACGGCGAGAAGATTCGCGCGGTCGGCTATGATACGCCTGAGCCAACGACAAATATCTGCGGCGGCGCTTTTGAGCGCCAATTAGCCAATCAAGCATCGCAACGGCTGCTACAGCTTTTCAATGAAACCGAGATATCTGTTCAGCGTGATGGTCAAGACAGATATGGTCGGACTTTGGCGATGGTCTATTCTGATGGCGTTGATATAGGGGATATTTTGGTCTCTGAAGGATTGGCTCGATATTGGCCAGACGGATGTGAGTTCTGGTGTGGGAATTGCCCTTAGACAGGGGACGTTGTTTTTCCATCCCGGCTGAACGGCGGTCGCAGCTTCATGAAGTGTCCTTCGATTGAACCATAGGCAGGCCGTCTACCCTCGCTCGTGCCTATGGCTAGATGTATATGTGTCCTGTTTTGTGTGCCGCGAACTTTCAGGAATCCGGCCTTTGCGTCACAATTTTCAGGACGCTTCGCCCCGAAACAGACGCGGATGTTCGCGAAGTGTCACAACCATTGTGACGGTCTGTCCTGTTTTTTGTGCGGGGCTTCTGTTTTTCCCGCCACCGCATGAACGCTCTTCGCGCGGAAATCGGTTGTCGTTTGCCTTGCTCCGAACCGCCAACGGTTGCCGCTACCTATCCCGCCCATCTGTCGATGTCCCATGTCCGCAGAGGGGCTGAATGCCGTCATCTGGCGGCTTAGCTCGCGCCACTTGGGTCACGTCCCAAAGCCCGGTTTCGCACAGGTGTCGTGTGTTAGCTGCAGAACAGTGGCGCAGCGCGAACGTCTTACCGATTCCCCATATTGTGGATGCGTGCGAAGGGCTATCCCCGCCGGTCCCGGCCCTCGGGCTGCCAGGGATTGCGCTACCCCCTACCGTCACTTGCCGGTGAGAGTGCATCAAGGCTTGGCCGTTGGCGCATTCGGGTACATTTCCCAAATGATTTCGGCAAAATCGGAGGCACGACATGGGCGGGGAGCGGTCGTTCGCGGCGCAAGTCATGAACGACGGCAATGCGCAGTAGCGCTAGCTCTGCAAGTCGGTCCGCTGACCATGATGAACTAGCGCAACCGGCGCTTGGCCGCCCTTGACGATGTATCTTGCCAAGGGCAGGTTCAAGGCAAGGTCACAAAGCTGCTGCAACTTCGCAGAAACCCCTAGAATCGAAGTAATTTGGGCGATGGGGCGCAGAGGGAGAGAACACCATGGACGAATTCGACCAACAGCCATTCAGCGATGCGGAATTCGCGGAGAACCCGGAGCAGCGTTGCCCGGTAATCCTGCTACTGGACACGTCTTATTCTATGAGCGGTGCGCCTATCTCGGAACTGAACGACGGGCTTGCGACCTTGCGCGCAGAACTCATGAATGATCCCATGGCCGCAAAGCGCGTGGAATTGGCGATGGTCACCTTCGGCCCCGTGGAGATCAAGTCAGACTTCGCTACTGTGGATCATTTCTATCCGGAAACGCTGGTGGCTGATAATGCAACGCCCATGGGCGCGGCGGTTGTTACCGGGCTCGACATGCTCCGCCAACGCAAGGACCGCTACCGCGAGAATGGCGTCAAGTATTACCGCCCGTGGGTGTTCCTCATTACCGATGGTGCTCCAACTGACAGTTGGCAGGAAGCAAAACAGCGCGTGCATCAAGGCGAAGAACGCAAGGAGTTCATGTTCTATGCCGTGGGCGTGGAACAAGCGGACATGAATGTACTTGGCCAGATCGCCACGCGCCAGCCTCTCAAGCTGAAAGGGCTGGCGTTCAAAGAGCTGTTCCAGTGGTTGTCCAGTTCGCTCAGTGCCGTCTCGCAGTCCAACCCCGGCGATGCTGTTCCTCTCGACAACCCGACCGCCCCAGATGGCTGGGCTGTAGCAGGTTGACCCTGTGACGTGGCGGTGGGCGTCCGCGTCCGTAATCGGGACGTCACATATTCAGAAAGGTGACAGGCTGCAAGATGCCTACGCTGTTGCCGAATTCGGTAATGGCGGCATCCTCGCCGTGGTTTCGGATGGCGCGGGAAGCGCAGAATTTGGCGCATATGGCGCTTGGCTGACTTGTCGGTTCCTTTTGGTTCGATTCCGGGAATGGGTTCGCGCTAACCCAGACCTGCCGACCGATGAGGAATTGGCGGACTGGATAGATGAACTTCGGGACCGAATATCGGCAATAGCAACGCAGCGGGAATCCACGCCCCGACAGTTCGCCGCGACGCTGGCAATAATCGTTGTGACGCCGGATGAAGCTGTAACGTTGCATATCGGCGATAGCGCCGTTGTGGGCCGAAAGGGCACGGAATGGGATGTGCTGTGCTGGCCTGAAAATGGCGAGTATGCGTCTACCACCTACTTTGTGACTGATGACCCCGAACCGCGCCTGAACATCAGCCGACACCAACGCGAACACGACGCGTTCGCTTTGTTCTCCGATGGTGTGGGCGATTTGGCGTTGTCGTATCTGGAACAGAACGCGCACGCCAGGTTCTTCGATCCCATGTTTCGCCCAGTGGACTCCGCACCGGGCAATGGACGGCTCATCGAGCTATCGGCGAAGCTGGCCACTTACCTCGCCGGACCATTGGTGTGCGAACGCACCGATGATGACAAGACGCTCATCCTCATTTCCGGAGGTTGACCATGCAAGAAATCGTCATCGGAAAGAATCGGTTTTCGGTTGCTGAATTGGTCGGCAAGGGCGGCGAAGGCAAGGTCTTCGCGATCAAAGGCCGCTCTGGGCAGGCTGTCAAAATCTACAACGCCAGCTTGCGCGCCGAACGTGAAGGCAAAGTGCGAGCAATGGTGGGCGAAGGGCTCGCCGCCAAAACCAATCTTGTTGCCTACCCCGGTGAGGTGGTGACCGACCGTCGCGGCAACTTCCTGGGCTTTGTCATGCGGCTTGTGTCGGGCTATCGCCCGCTGCACGAGCTATACAGCCCAAAGTCTCGCCAGCGCCATTTCCCGAAGTCGGATTACCGATTCATTGTCCGTGCTGCGTTGAACGTTGCCCGCGCCGTTGGGAAGGTGCACCAGACGGGATGCGTCATAGGCGATCTGAACCATTCAGGTGTTTTGATCGCGCAGGATGCAACTATTGCCCTAATCGACGCGGATAGCTTTCAATTCAGCCTGAACGGCGAGCTTTATCCATGTGTCGTTGGGGTTCTAGAATTCACGCCGCCTGAGTTGCACGGGAAGAACCTTGCATCCGTTCAGCGCACCATAGAGCACGACAATTTCGGTTTAGCGGTTGCGATCTTTCACCTTCTGTTCATGGGACGACACCCCTACGCTGGGCGCTACGAGGGACCGGATATCTCCATGGGTGAAGCTATAGCCCAGAATCGTTTTGCCTTTTCACTCACCCGACAAGCGGCAACACAGACAACCCCACCACCCGGTGCATTAACCCTCGACATGTTCCCGGATACTGTCTCCGGTGCCTTCGAGAGCGCATTCGGACCGTCACCGGGTGCCCGTCCGAGTGCGCTGGACTGGATTCACACCCTCAACGCGCTGGAAGGCTCACTGAACCAGTGTAGCAGGGCCAAGACACACTACTACCCCAGCGCCGCCGGTGGGTGTGTCTGGTGCAATCTGACCACCAACAGTAGCTATGATATGTTCCCCGACTTGACGGCCACGGAACTGGATTTCCCGAGCGATGCACGCGGCACGGAACAGGCAATCCGGGAGATTCTGGCGTTTCAGATTCCAGCCCTGACGCAGATACTTCCCACGGCAAGCGCCCCAGCCGGAGCTAGTTTAGGCCTGAGGCAAGCGCAAGCGAGAGAGAAATTGCAAAGCCAAGCGCGGGTGATGGGATCCTTAATGATCGCCGCAGCGGTTATTGGCGGGTTTATTGCTGGTGGCGCGATCCATCCAGCGTTCTTTCTATTGGTTCCGGCTGGAATGTTCCTCGGCCCATCATTTCTTCCCCACATCAACCAAGTCGATCGTTCAACATACACCACAGCATTTAAGGATGCCGATGAACGAGTGCAGCGCGCGTTGAACGCCTTTATTCACAGCAACGGCATGAGCGAGGTTGTGAGGGTGTATGGCGATCTGGACGCCGCAATCACCGCCTACAAAGGCCATGACGACGCGCTCGCCCGCGAATTCATGGTGATGAAGTCCAATAGGGAATCGCGCCAGCGACAGGCCTATCTTGACCGTTTCTCCGTCCTGCTTGCGAATATCTCCGGTATTGGACCGGCGAAGACGGCAATGTTGGTTTCATTTGGAATCGAGACCGCCGCCGATGTGAACCGTTCCAGTGTGCAGCGAGTGCCGGGGTTCGGGGACGTCATGACCGGCAAGCTGGTGGCATGGCGACGCGGGCTTGAGTCCCGGTTCAAGTATGACCGGACGCCAAACACTCAGGACGTTGCCGATGAAGAAGCATTGCGGAGGCGGTTCGCAGCAGAAAAGGCAAAGCTGGAATCCACGATCCGCAACGGGCTGGGCACCCTGAGAAATGCCAAGGCCCGACTGGATGCGCTTCCCGACAAAGCCCGAAGCGACAGAGGACTGACCAACGCGCTGGCAACCCGAGCGCAAGCCGAACAGGACTTGCGTGTGTTGGGTGCATCGGTTCCAGCCTCCACCGTGGCGCTGACAGTCGCGTCACCACTGCAAGCAGTGCCACAACCACCAAGAATAGCCCGCGCTACCACACCTACGCCGATACCTTCGCGTGTGACAGCAACTTCAGGCACACCAAGCTGTCCGCGTTGTGGTGCCTCAATGGTACGCAGGACAGCGCGACGGGGTCGGAACGCAGGCGGGCGATTCTGGGGTTGTTCGCAGTATCCTCGTTGTACGGGTACGCGGAACATCTGAAGTGATCTTACACTACTTGTTCGCGAGGAAGCTAACTACAGGAGCAGACCCTAGGAGTGTATGGCTCAAAACGGTGGCTCCATGCCCACTGCATCCACTATGTTGGGTAAAGGTAGGTGCTGATCTGAGTGTCGCGTTCGGATGTAGAACGGTCATTCACCCTGCTTTCCGTTAATGTCTGGTGAGGGCCGAGACTGACGGGCGGCCAAGACAAACCGGAGCTCCACCCACAGCGCTGCGGCAAGTCCGCTTCGGGCCGATATCTGCCCTCGGTGTATAACGCAGCGTGGCCCTATCTCTGTTTCCAGATCCACAATTATCCAATATTTTGTTTCCAAGTTTCACCTGAAATTTGTCATCAATTGCCCACTCTTACCCCATTTCTGCCTTAGTTCGACGCGATTGTTTCCAGGTCTGCTCGGGGATGCTGCCACATCCCCTAAAACCTGGAGGATCTGCCATGCGTGCTGCCGCTCGCCTGAAGTCGTTTGCCTTGTCGGAATCCGGTGCTATCACCGTCGATTGGGTAGTCCTGACCGCCGCTCTCGTCGGCCTGGGACTTGCCGTGACCAATATTGTTGGTACCGGTCTGTCCGACCTGTCCAATGAGATCAGGGTCCAACTGGAACGCGACCACATAAGCTCAGGCTTCAATTGACCCTCGAATCGGTCCAATAGTCGCCCTGTCACGTTGATAGCACGCCTGCGGAAAAAGGGCGCGGATGTCACAGGTTTTCCTGATTTTCGTTCAGATCCCTCATTACTCATCGGACAAGCACAGACCAGTGGAGCCAGTTCAGAGGTGGCGCGGCAAATCTGAACAGTTGAGTTAGGTGGATTTTCCGCTCCTGATCCGGCAGCGTTGCCGAGACGAAGGAGCGAAGATGACCAAACGACCCAGACGGAACCACAGCCCTGCATTCAAGGCGAAGGTCGC
>NZ_JBSXNT010000024.1:0-212815 GCF_056857775.1 Alterinioella sp. B-7 | reverse complement strand
GTTGGTCGATGGGAGAAGCTCTGCCCCCTCCACAGGTCAAATTCTGCCAGAACCCGATCTCAGGGTGACCTCGGCAGGCTGCGCGAACTTTCGGACGCATCCAGCCGAAGCGGCGCTATAGCTGACCCACCATCAACGAGAAGCAGCATGACCGACACATTCCGCCCCTTCCGCACGTGTGATGAATTGCAACCACTGGCGGATCAATACTGGCGCGCAGGTAACTGGTCGCAGTATCTGTTTACCCTGAACAACGGAGAGCGCGCCGCCGCGCTATTGAACCTTTTTCACCATGTAGAACGTCCATCCCGACTCTGGCCGCTGGTCAATGAGGTCTGGTCGATGTCGAATTGCATCTTCGCGGACGAACCTGTCTGGGATGAAATCTGGGCCAACGCCTACCGGCGCGACGGCACGCTGCGCAGGTGCCACAGGTTCATCATGCGCCCCGCCGACCGTCGCATCTTTGACGCCCTCCCCGAGACGGTCACTGTTTATCGCGGCTGCAACAGCTTTGATGCGATAGGGGGCTATAGCTGGACCCTGAGCAAGTCGGTGGCGGAGTCCTTTGCGCACCGTGTCAGTCGGGTGCGTGGAGAACCGCTGATCGCAACCGTGTCCATTCCGCGGTGGTGCCTGCTGGCATATTTTGACGAGCGCAGTGAGCAAGAAATCGTCGTGGACCGCCAGATGCTGGACGGATACGGGTTTGAGATCGACGTTGAGGCTGCCTCGCCAAAACCGGATACAGCCGAGGACACCAGCTATGAAGAAGCGGGTGGACGCCAGGCCCTGCACCACTCCTCGGGACACTACTGGATAGATAGTTAATTTCTTGGCACATGCGTATGTGCTAAGCTGATCCTGCATGTTGCCAAAAGCAGGTTCGCGCCTGGACGACCGGGGTGCAGACCGACCTGCTTGTGCAGAGATCTTGCCCGGTTTCCACCGAACCCGCGTCGGGCAGCATCGTCTGGCGGGGAACGCGATGAACCAAACAAACCACGACGTGCTCCTCATGGGGACCTGCATCTTCGATCCGGTTGCCCTGACGCTTTGCAACGCCGCTGGCGACATGCTGCGCCTGCGCGCGCAATCCATGCGTGTTCTGGCGGAACTCGCACGCAGGCGGGGAGACGCCGTATCTCGGGATGATTTGATCGAAACGGTCTGGCGCGGAACCGCCGTTACCGACGACAGCCTTGCGCAGTGCATCAAGGACATCAGAAAGGCGATCCAAGATCCCGAGCGGCAAATCCTGGAAACGGTCGTCGGACGGGGCTACACGCTGCACGTCGGCTTGCCTGCCTCGGCCAGCAGCCCAAAGCCCGGAATTTTGATCGAGAAGATCACCAGCGCGGGCGGGTCTCAAGCCATCGCGGATTTTGCGGAGGACCTGCAAGAAAGACTGGTGCTAATCATGGCACCACGCTCCGGGGTTCGCATCTTCACAAATGAGGCGCTTTCCGCGTCGGTAGATTGCGTGGTTCGGGGCCGCGTGAGCGTCTCGGGCAATCGCGTCAGACTCTTCGTCTCGCTGTCGGGATTGAAAGAGAGCGGCAACTTATACGCGGAATCCTTCACGGGCGACCCATCAGAGCTTGATCAGCTTGCAGAGGAGGTGGCCCGAAAAATCTCGAGCGTGCTGCGCATCCGCGTCATTGCCTATGACGGCGAGAGATACGCGAAGGTCCCGAATGAACGGCTTGATTTGCAGCAATTGATGGCCAAGGCTCATTACTTCTACAGCCGTATCACCGCTCTGGACGCGATGAACGGTCGCGCCGCGATGCAAGCCGCCGTCAAGATTGCCCCGGACGATCCCAAGGCGCTCGCGCTGCTGGCGCATTCCGCGACGCAGATGCACCCGCTCATGCAAAGCGATACCGGCGTCAGCGAAACGGATTGGGCGATGTCCATTGCGGACAGAGCGATTGCCGTTGGCGCATCCTCGGCCTTCGCGTTTCGCACCCGCGCGAACCTTCGGCTTTGGCTGCTGGGCGATCACGAAGGGTGTCGCGCGGATTGTGCCCGGGCTCTGGCGCTCAACCCTAATTTCTACCTGGCCCATCTGACCCTTGCCACAAGCGACATACTGACGGGGTCGCATATGGCGGGAATAGAACGGATGACGACTTATGTTTGTCTGACGACCATCGATCAGCAGTATCCGTATTTTCAGTCATTGATCGGGCTGGCGTGGTTCCTGTCCGGACATCCTCGTGCGGCCATCTCCTGTGCTCGGGAGGCGCACGAGAGATTGCCAAACAGCTCTTGGCACGCGATGGTTTATGCGGTTGCGGCTTCGGGCGATCCGGAGACAACGAGGACAGCGAGGTTCCAGAATATGGTGATGCAGCTGGACTTGCCGTTTGGACATTTCAGATCACTTCCATTCACGAGGATAGAAGATATCGAGGCCCTGGAAGCCGGGCTCCGTGCAGCAGGTGTCAAAGAATAGCGCGGCCAAGGCAGGAGCGGTCAACCGTCGTCGGGATCACCGCTCCTTGTGGTTGGTGCCGGGCCGCACCGTTCAGCTGATGCAAAACTCGCAGATGGTTGCGTGCAAGAAGGGCGCTCGCGCCTCCATCGGCAGCGAGGACAGTCCGGCACCGTCCCAATCCTCCTCCAGGCGGTAGAGGCCGGTCGCCTCGATGTTCATCGCGAAGACGTAGGCTTCGACATAGCCTTCGTCGCGGGCGTCTAGAATGATGAAATAGGCGCCGTTGATCTCGACCGCATCGACCTCTCGGATGTGGAGGGTTGCAAGAAGCCGGTCGGAAGCGCCGATGAAGGGCGGTTCCGTCTGGATCGCGAACTGGTCAGCGGCGGCGCTGCAGGTGGCAGCAATCGAGATCGCTGCCGCCGTTCGGGCGATGGACTTGAGGTTCATGTTTCTGTTCCTTCCGATATTTTTTGGCACCACTTCAATCGGGAGCCATGAAAACGATTTTATATGCGGGCCGCCTATGTCGCAGGAAATAAACCTGAAATCGGTCTGAAATGATCTGAAACCGATCCCATGCCAAGGGGCGAGCCCTCCAGGTCGGCCGAGGCTTCGCCGACCGCGCGACCGCGAATGCGGTAATTGCAGGCGTCGCCGCGATGCGGACCGTCGATGGTGCCGCGCGATACCGTGCGCTTTTTCGCACGCTCGCCGCAGCCTCTAGAGACGCGGCAGACTGCGCTAAGTCTTGGGGCGCATACCGCAGTAATAGCGCTATAGCTACCTCACATCCTGCCGCTCGGCATTGCTGCTCCCCGCTGCGCGTCGCGCACCGCTACGCGTCGCATGGCAATGACTTCTCTCAAAGCACTCAGCCCTCCTTGACCACCAGCGGGGACGCCTGGGCGGCAAGCGCGGCAGAGGCGAGCGCATATCCGTTGATGCGCCAAGTCTGAAACACCGGCAGCCAGACGGATTTCAGGCCCGACAACCCGACCCGGTAGGAAGACAGGACGCCGCGCCGCCAGCCCCTCTGCCGGGCGCGATGCAACGCCACGTAGTCATGCGCGGCCAAGTAGAACGCCTGATCCGCGATCTGGCCGAAGATCTTGAGATGGGAGCCCTGAAGACCCGGACTGGTTTGCGCCCCAAGCCCCATATCCTTCGCCGTCCGGCACATCGCGCGGCCGAGGTCGCCATGCGTATGCGCCCTGGCCCCGAGCGAGATCAGCAGCAAATGCGCCGAGATCGGCGACCGGATCGACAGGTGCCGGGATAGCCGGTGGTAGGGCCGCCAATGTCCAGCGATCCTGTCCGGCGGGTGGCCCAGCCGATCCAGCACCTCATCGTGGTAGAATTGCAGGAAATGGCACATCACGCGATAGGCGTATTCGCTGTCATCGCGGCAGGCCAGCCCGGCCAGCCAACGGCGCGTGGTGCAGAGGTAAAGTTCGGAGAAGAGTTGGTGAATGTGATGCGGATGGGCCGGATCGGTGTCCCTGAAGCTTTGCGTGACCGCGCTGAGCGTCTCGACGATTGCCTCGGCCCTCGCCCGCCACTGGACCAGGTCACGCGGCATGGTCCCAGTGGTCGGTGTGCCACTCATCGCTCCGGCCTCCGCGCGCTGGTCAGACCGAGCAGTGCACTGAACGGGGGACCGATCCGGTCCGCTCCACGAAGGGCCGCCACCAGACCGAGCACCATGGCCGGGATCAGCGTGCAGAGCGTGATTGCCGCCACCGACGCGAAGATATCCTGCGGCGAAGCGCCGATCTCGCCCAGGGCCTCCTGCACTCGGCCATGGCCCGTAAACGGGTTCAGCAGGTATTCCCCTGCAAAGGCCGCATAGGCAAGTGGCACGGACAGCCAGTAGCCCCTATCCTCCGCCAAGTCGGGCGCACGGAGGGGCCGGATGCGGGCCAATTGCCAGGCGAAGCCCTGAAACATGATCCATGTGATCAGAAACCAGCCAAAATAGTTTGACAGCGGCACCCCGAAATAGCTGCCGCCGTCGATCCAGATCCAGCGGCCTTCGATCGTGGCGCGCAGCGGATCCATCGACAGATCCCACAGCACCATCAGGAAGGCCGCCAAGAGCGGCACCCGCCGCGCGCCTTCCACGCTCAGCCCGGCGGTCCTGCCGTCAAGGATCAGGGTGGCCAGCGACCACGAGGCGTATCCCATGACCAGGTAGGCGGGGAGCACGAAGATCGGCACATGGCCGAGGAAGGGGGCCATCAGGTCGGTGTAGTGATAGCGACCAAAGGGGATGCCGGTGAAGATGCTCAGCGTTTCGAACAACCAGCCCACGGCGAAGACCGTGACGACGAAACGCAGCATCATTGCGCCACCATAGCGCCGCACGCCATGACGATAAACAAAGGCCAGCATCGCAACGGCGACGATGGCCGGCGACAGGTGCTTGACCGGCCCGCCGGGGGCCCCGAGCGCATAGAGCGCGTTGCCGAGCCAGGCCAGCCCGGCGAGCAACACCAGCCAGATCGAGGATTCTTGGGCTGGACCGCGCAGGGTCATGGGGCCTCCGCGATGCGATGAAATTCTATTGCGAGGGTCTGGCGCGCGCTGTCGGCGGATTCGGGTTGCAACCAGTGCAGGATGCGAAACCTGGTGTCGTCCAGCAGGTCGATCCGCAACCGGGACTGATAGTAGGCTCCGTCCAGCAGGATTGGCGAAGTTGCGGACAGCTCCATTCCGGTTTCCGTCCCGGTGCCCGCATATTGCGTCGTCTCGGCGGTCCCGTTGGCGCGCACGGCGGCGCGCACCTGGGTGTCGCCGTCGAAGAGGGCACGCAGCGTGAAAGCCCTCCGCCCCGCCGTGGTGGCGCAAGTCGCGTGGATCTCCAGACTATTCGCGGCATCCTCCTGCCGCACCTCGACACGGCATCGGGCGGTCCGCGCCGTCGTCTCGTAGCCCGCCGCGATGGCCCCCTGCCCCGTCCAGGTGCCGTCCAGCCCCTCGCGCAGCGTCGCGCTGTCCGCAGGATCCGAGACCAGGACACCAAGGCCAAGCATGGCGGCCCCGGTCCAGCGCGCAGGCGCCAGCATCACCGGGCGAACCTGCGCAGCATCGCAGGCAGGACCAGAAGGTCCGAGACAAGCGCGACCAGCAGAACAAAAATCGTGAACATGCCGAAGGCTACCACAGTGGGCAGGGTTGCACCAAATGTGCCGGACAATCCGCCCGCCAGGATCACCGTGGTCGCGACCAGCGCCGGAGTCACTTGCCGCATGGCCGACGCCAGCGGATCGCGTGCGTGGGCCGGGTCTCTGCCCGCAAGGCGCAGCCGGTTGAGCACATGGATCGTGTCATCGACCGAGATGCCAAAGGCCAGTGTCAGCGCCACGCCTGCCGCGAAGGTCACGCCATGTCCGCTTATCGCCATCGCGGCCCCGGCCAGCGCCACCGGCAGCACGTTGGGCACCAGCGCCACCAGCCCCAGGGTCAGGCTCCGCCGCCAGAGCGCGATGACCGCGCCCGAGGCCAGCACCGCCAGCAGCAGACTGAGGCTCAGCGACCGGATCATGGTTTCGCTCAGGAAGGCCGACATGACATGCGGCCCTGTTGGGCGTCCGATCCTGGCAGCCAGGTCCGGCGGCGCGGCAGCAGCGATGTGGGCCTCCAGGGTCGTGGCCAGCGCGCGCGTCCGGGCCGCATCCACGTAAGTAAAGGGAACAGAGACAAGCAGGCGCCCGGCCTCCGATCCGGTCAGCATGGCCCGCATCGGCGGGGGAAGCTGCGTGGCAAGGGCATCGAGCGGGACCGAGGCCGCCTCAGCCGCGTCCGCCAGCGCGGAAAGCGACACAACGTCGGGGGCCAGCTCCTCCGGCAGGGCCGCGATAACGGCGCGTGCGGTATGCAGCGGACCGTCGGGACCGATCTCAACCGGGATCTGCATCGCGGCCATGGGGCCGAAATCCGCCTCGATCCGGCGCAGGACGGTGCGGGCAGGGTCCTGGTCCCGCAGATTCTCATCCAGCGAAAAGCGCGGCGGGGCGGTCAGGTAGAGGCCCGTCGCCACAAGTGCCACGATCATCGTGGCGGCGCTGATCGCGCGCGGGGCGGCCAGACCGAACCGCGCCAGGGCCTGCCAGTCAAAGAAGGCGGGGATGCCGCGCCGATGCGGGGGAAAGATCCGCGCGGGCGGCATCAAGCCAAGCAGGGTCTGCACGATCAAGCCCTGCGCGGCGAGCCCGCCGAAGGCTGCTACCATCACCGCCACCGCCCCGGCGGCACCGAGATCGGCCAATAGGGGCGAGTCCGAAATGCCGAGCGATGCGAAAGCCAGCGCCGTGGTGAGCGAGGTCAGCAGAACCGCCGGGCCGATCCGCCTCAGCGCGCGGGCCACGGAATGCGGCGCACCGCCAAGTGCCAGCGCGCGTTGTTCCAGCGCGACATGCACCGCGTCCGATAAGGCCAGCGCCAGAACCAGAACGGGCAGAGCGATCGAGATCACGTTGATCTGCATCCCCGTCCATCCCATTGCGCCCATTGCCCACAAAAGCGCCGTCGCCGTCGACATCAGTGATATCGCGGCCAGCCAGACGCTATTCATCACCAGCAAGGTCAGGCCCACCCCGATCGCCGCCCCGACCGCGTTCAGAAACACGAAATCCCGCATAAGTAAGGCGCGGGACCGGTCGAGGATTACCGGCAGGCCGCTCAGACCCACCTCAAGCCCCGCCGCCTCCAGATGCTCCCCGGCCAGCGCGCGGATCGCCGCGATCTGATCCTCGCCTGCGGCCCCCAGAACCGTGACAAGCGCCGCTTCGTGGTCGGGCGTCAGAACGTGGGCGAGCATCGGATGCGCGGCCTGCGCCCCCGCCCAAGCCTCTCCGTCAAGCATGTTCAGGGTGGTGACCCCGCCCGCCCCGTCGGCCAGCGGGATCGAGAACGGCGAGATCACCGTCCAGTCGGGATCGACCAGATGCATCTCGATCACGAACGCCTCCAGCGCGGCGCGAGGACCGGTCGCGGCGAGGTCCTCCGCCCCGACGCGGATCAGCACGCCGTCGCCAGACCCGAACGCTTCGACCAGCGCCGCGTAGTCGCCATAGCGCTCCGATCCGTCCTGAAAGACGCGGTCCAACCCGTGGCCGAACTCGAGCCGCGCCAGCCCCGCCACCGCCACTGCGTCGATAAGCAGCACAACCAGCCAGGCCAGCACCAGAGCGGCAATTCGGGTTGGTCGAGGGCCGTCGGCGGGTCTGTTCATGGAACCACATGCGCGGCGAAAAGGGGCGATGTCGATCAGGCTACGCAGGTCTGTCGTGCCTGTCCAGTTTTGGGGCGCAACCCATCGTAGATCCGGTTCGAAAACAATTCAGATTGAAGGCAATATCGCGACTGTAAGATGGCGTTCAGTGTCAGGGTCCTCGACGTCAGTCTAAGCGTGCCACTGCGAGCCAATCCCGCACCTCTCGAAAAACCGAGTCAAGGCAGAGAGTAATCTCGCGACTTTCGCACGCAACCCGCTGAACACAGCGCTATAAGTAATTGCGACCTGTCCCCCGGATCGCATGATGAGCACAACCACGGACCTCAATCGCTGGAAAGCCGCGCGGCACACCGCCGCACAACTCGTGCTGATGGATCGGATCTACGCCCCGATTTTCGAGCGCGTGGAACGCGAGATCGCGGCGCTAGAGGCTGAGCAAGAGCTCGTGGAGCGCGCTCGTGCCATCGTTCACTCTCAAAGGGCTATAGGCTGAATCACATCGCGCAGGTGTGTCAGCGATGCTCCTGCGCCATACCGTTCCCGCTTCAACGCATGGCCGAATAGATCGCGCCGAATACGTTCATCAACGCCAGCCGCCAACAACCGATCCTCGAACGAGTGTCGCAACCCATAAAGCGAATGCTGATCTGTCTCCAGCAGCCCGTTACCGTGCAAGTGTTTATTCACCGTTCCGGACAATGTAGCCGATGATCCTCGATAACGCGGAAACCCCTCTGGGAAGGCCCTCAGAGCCTCAAGGCTGACCCCGAGCAAAGGTATGACCCGCTTCGCGTTCACCGTCTTCAACTGACGTCCGACGGCCTCTATCGAAATATGCGGCACATCCAAATCCAACCGGATGCACTCCGGTGTCAGTGCCGCCAACTCCGAGGGCCGCGCTCCGGTGTTTACCATTGCCAGCACCACTGCGCGGGCCTCACCGTTCAACCCGTCCAACGCGCCAGGTGCAAGGAGTTTGTCGGTGATCCACCCGACCGAGAACGGCGGTCGGGGCCGCGCCTCACCCTCTTTGAAGCTGAGACCTGATACCGGCAGATCAAGACCCAAGCGCTTCATTCTGTTCACGGTCTTGAGCACGTCGCCCAGATGGATCAGATCCTTGTTCGCAGCGTTTGCGGACAGGCCGCCCTCAATGCGTTCATACAGCCACTGCCGGAAATCCAGCATGTCGTCGGGCGTGATCTGGTGGAGCGGCTTGTCTCCGACGACATCGATGAAATCTCTGACCGCCTTGATCCTTGGATTTCTCCAGCGGCGCAGCTGGTCGTCCGACTTGCCAAGCGTCTTGTCGGCGGCAAGTGACCAATATTGTTCGAGCGCCTTCGACACCGTGACACCGGCCACCTGCGCGCCACCCAGCAGGGCCGCCGCTTCCATCCGGTCCGGCACACCATCACGCAGCGGCACAGCCTCCACCCGGCGCAGGAACTCTTCGCCGGGTAGATCGGCAACTTTCCGGGCATCCAGATACCGAAAACCCCGAACCGCAGCCAATTCCTTGACGGCCTTCAATCGTTGATCGGCATCGGCGGTGTCACCAGCAAGGCGTGCCTCCCATGCTTCGACCAACTGTGCCCACGCCCCATCCGCTTTCGCCCGTGCAACTGACGGCGAGTCCGTGTGCAGCGAGAGCCATACGAACTTGCGCGACTCAATTGACACAAACCGCTTCGGCACCCTCCTGTAGAGCTGATATGACGCCCCGCGCAGCTTGATCATGCCCATACCTTCACGAATCTGATAAGTCGCAAGTATAGCAACTCGTAGAGCAATATGTATAGCAAACGTCCGGATACGCCGACCCACCACAGGTGACGTTCTGGAACAAATTAAGCACTTTCAGGAGCTTACGGCGCTTAGTGGTAAGGGGAAAGTGGCGGACTGGGGAGGATTCGAACCCCCGACCCCTTGATTCGTAGTCAAGTACTCTATCCAACTGAGCTACCAGTCCGCATCAGAGTGGGGCGGATGTATCGCCACGGGCGGGGCATTGCAAGGGGCAATCGGCAGCTTTCTGACCTCAACTTGCAAGCGCCACGCGCGAGGACGGCAGGGTGATGCGGAAGGTCGAGCCCTCGGGCCCGGTCTCCTCCAGTTCCAGCGTCCCGCCATGGCCGCGCACCAGTTCCGCCGCGATGGCCAGGCCAAGACCGGTGCCGCCCTTGCGCGCGCCGCCCTGGAACGGCGTGAAGAGGTGATCGAGCGCCTTTTTCGGCAGGCCCGGACCGGTATCCGAGACCGTGATCCACCAACTCGTATCGCCCTCGCCCGCCTTGATCGTCACCTCGCCGTGTGCGCCTGTTCCCGCGATGGCCTGGCGGGCGTTGCGGATCAGGTTGCCCAACACGCGGTAGAGCTGTTCGGGATCGCAGCGCACCATCAGGCCCGGCGGCACATCGGCGGTCAGGGTCACATCCTCGACATCCGCCGACAGCCGTTCATGTTCGATCACATCGGCGACCAGCGTGGCGATGTCGATGCGCATGAGGGCCGGTGGGGCCTCCTCGGCGCGGCCAAAGGCAAGCGTGCCCTCGCAGAGGTTGACCGCGCGCGACAGCGAGGAGAGCAGTTTCGGCGCAGTGCGCTTGACCGCCGGGTCGGCCGAGCTTTCCAGCCGGTCGGCCAGCAGGGTCGCCACGGTCAGGATGTTGCGCAGATCGTGGCTGATCTTGGCCACGGCGGCCCCCAGTTGCGCCAAGTGTTCGCGCTGCTTCAGCGAGGCGGTCAATTGGGTCTGCAACTTGCGCAGCGTCACCTCGGCATCGCGCAATTCGCGCGCGCCCGCCGAAGGCTCGATGATGCGGCGGGTATCCTCGGGCTGTTCGGAATAGGCATGCATCGAGGCCACGACCCGCTTGATCGGCATCACGATCACCCGGCGCACGGCCAGGAAAAGCAGCGCGGCCGTAATGACCGAGATCACCAGCGACAGAAGCAGGATGTTCAGCCCGTATTCCAGCATCGCGTCGCGCAAGGGGCCGGTATGCAGGGTCACCTCGATCTGGATCCCGGCCTCGCGCACCGGGTTGCCCATGACGCGGATCACCTGGTCCTCGGGCTGCCACAGGCGGGCCATGGCATCGACCATCAACCGCCAGGCACCGGGATCGCGCAGGTCGAAAAAGCCCGAGACCGGGGGAATTTCCTCGCTGGTCAGGATCAACTGGCTGAACGCATCGCGGCGCATCACGACGTTGAGGACGCCCGCATTTTCCAGAAGCTCGCCCTCCAGCGCCTCATCGAGCATCATGGTCTCGTCGGCCAGCACGGCCAGCGAGGCGATCTGCGCCCGTTCCAGACGCGCCAGCAGGTAATCCTCGCGGAAGCGCGCGATGGAGGGGACGAAGATCAGAACTTCGGCCAGCATCACGAAAATGACCGTCAGGATCAGGAACCGGCCTGAAAGTGAGTTCACCTCTGTCCCTCCCTTCCTTCGCGCGGTGTCAGAACCGCTGCACCAGCCGCACGATACGCTTGATCCACGGATTTTCGAACAGCTTGGGCGTAAAATAGGCCCCCGCGGCGCGCTTGTTGACCTCTCCCAATGTGGGATATGGCGCCACCATGGCGGAAATTGCACTCATTTTCAAACGGTTGGCGATGGCCAGCGCCCAGGTCTGGATCAATTCACCCGCCTGCGCGCCGACGATGGAAGCCCCGACAGGCCGCCCCTTCACCACCATGACCTTGATCAGTCCCACTGTCTGTCCGGTGGCGACGGCGCGGTCATTGCCGGAGAACTCGGCCCGCACCACGGTCAACCTGTCACCATGGGCCTTGCGCGCTTGCGCTTCGGTCAGGCCAACCTGCGCCATTTCGGGGTCGGTAAAGGTCGCCCAGGGCAGGTGATCCCTGCGCGCCTTCGATGGCAGACCAAGCAGCATGGAGCGGATGACGACGCCCGCGTGATAGCTTGCGACATGGGTGAATTGCAGCCCGCCCGCGGCATCGCCCACGGCATAGACGCGCCGGTTGGTGGGCGAGCGCAGGCTGGCATCCACCCTGACCGCGCCGTTCTCTTCCTCCAGCCCCGCCTTGTGCAGGTCGAGCCGGTCGATATTGACCTTGCGCCCGACCGCGACCAGCAGGTGAGAACCGTGGAAGCGCGCGCCGCCCCTGGTCTCGACCGTGATGTCGCCCGCGCCGCCGCTGACCTGGCTGGCCAGCGCGCCTTCGACGATCTCGATGCCTTCGCCGCGCAGGCGCTCCAGCGCGATTGCCGCCAGGTCCGGGTCATCCTTGCCAAGCGCCTTTTCGCCCTCCAGCACCGTGACCTTGCTGCCGAGGCGGCGATGCGCCTGCGCCATTTCCATGCCGATCGGGCCGCCGCCGATGACGATCAGGTGCTCAGGCCGCTCGCGCAGGTCGAAGACGGTCTCGTTGGTCAGGTAGGGCACATCCTTGAGCCCCGGAATCGGCGGCACGAAGGGGCGCGACCCGGTGGCGATGACAAAGCGGCGCGCGGTGATCACGTCCGCGCCGACCTGCATCCTGTCATGGTCGATGAAGCGCCCGTAATCGCGGATGACACGCACACCAAGGCCCTCGAACCGTTCCTCGCTGTCATGCGGGGCGATATTGGCGATGACCTGCTCCACGTGATCCTTGGCGGCGGCGAAATCGGTCGTGACCGCCCCGCCGCTGATGCCGAACGCCCCCTGCCCCATCGCATGCGCCTTGTGCCCCGCCGCCAGCAGCGCCTTGGACGGCACGCAGCCATAGTTCAGGCAATCGCCACCCATCTTGTGCCCTTCCAGCAGGACCACGTCGGCCCCCATCTGCACGGCCCCGGACGCGACGGACAGGCCACCGCTTCCGGCCCCGATCACGCAGATGTCGCATCTGATCTCGGCCATCGCTCAGACCCCTTCCTTGCCGCGCACGGCCCTGATGACGATCGGCAGCAGCGCCAGCGCGCAGAGCCCAAGGATCGGCCCCAGGATCATCGGCTCGAAGATGATCCCCAGATCGGGCGTGTCGCCACGGGCGAAAACCTCCCCCAGTCCCGCGCCGACCCAGGTGTAGACCACCGTGCCCGGCATGATTCCGAAGAACGTGGTGAAGACATACGGCCCCAGCGCGACACCGACGAGCGCGGGCAGCAGGTTGGCAACGAAAAAGGGCACGGCGGGGACCAGACGGATCAGGAACAGCATCGGCAGCTCGTTCGCCTCGATCCCCTCCTTGATGCGCTTGATCCGGCCCGAGGAGGCATCCATCCGCGCCGCCAGCGCCTCGCCCAGGCCCCACTTGGCGGCCAGGAAGATGACGATCGCGCCGAGCGTCGCCGAGACCACGACATAGAACGCACCGGGGAAGAGACCGAAGAGGAAGCCCCCCGCCAGTGTCGCCGGTGTCGCGCCGGGCAGGGAAAACGCCACGATAGCGACATATGCCACGATGTAACCCGCAACCATTGCCAGGTAATTCGCGTCCCGAAAGGCCAGGAGCGCTTCACGATTGTCGCGCAGCGCCTCGAAGCTCAGGTAATCGCGAAAGAAGAACCAGCCGGATGCCGCCACGAGTGCAATCACGATCAGCGGCAGATATCGGGTCATCGGACTTCCTGACGGGGCTGTGGTATCGGACATGGTTGCACCTTTCGCAATCGCTTGACCAGAAGATGCGCGTTCCGGCGGCCCCGCAACAGGCCCTTCACGCCCGCTTGATGGGGCGTGACCGTTTCGGGCCGGATATGTCGGTTTCCGGCCCGATCTGAAGGATTTCGCCGCGCGGATGTTTCAAACCCCGTTTTTCGGCCCGCGCCATTGTTGACACCGCGCGGCACTGGTTCTATTGGCGGGGCTTCAAACGGATTCTCTGGCCGTCGATGCGCAATCCCTCGCGCGTTCCGGCCCGTGACGATACGGAGCTTGAGAGATGAAACGCACTTACCAGCCGTCCAACCTGGTCCGCAAACGCCGCCACGGGTTCCGCGCCCGCATGGCAACCAAGGCCGGCCGCAAGATCCTGAACGCCCGCCGCGCCCGCGGCCGGAAGTCGCTCAGCGCGTAATCGCGTGCCGATTTGGGGGCCGATGCGCCCCCTGGAGGAGCCCCTTCGGCCATCATGGCCACAGGGGCTTTTCGTATTTCGGCTTTTCGTGTTTTGAAGGATCGCGCGTGACGCAGCGGATCGAGACCCTGGCCAAACGCCCCGATTTCCTGCGCGCCGCCCGTGCAGGCCGCGCCCATGCGCCGGGCTTTCTGGTGCAGGGCCGCAAACGGCGCGAGGGGGAGCCCGCCGACCCCGACCTGATCCGCGTCGGCTATACCTGTTCCAAGAAGGTCGGCAATGCCGTCGCCCGCAACCGCGCCAAGCGCCGCCTGCGCGAGATTGCCCGCGCCGTGATCACGACCGAGGGGCGTCCTGGGTGGGACTACGTGTTGATCGGCAGGCCCGAGCTTACCGCGACCCTGCCCATGGACCAGATGCGCGCCGACCTGTCCCGCGCCCTGCAAAAGCTGCACGGATGAGCCCGCTGGCCCATATCGCCGCCCTGCCGGTGCGTGCCTACCGGCTGATCTTTTCGCCTTGGGTCGGGTTCAACTGCCGCTATCAGCCCACCTGTTCCGCCTATGCGCTGGAGGCGCTTGAGAAGCATGGCGCGGTGAAAGGCGGCTGGCTGGCGCTGCGCCGCATCGGGCGCTGCCATCCGCTTGGCTCTTCCGGGTACGATCCGGTGCCGGACCCTGACAGCGATATGTCCGACGGGTGACACTGACCCTCAGGTCGTCCTGTCCGACATCATCCACGAGGCCGGGTTGTGGCGCGTGTTGCGCGCAGAGGCCGACGAGGCGGCGCGACCTTCGCGCAGGGCCCGGTTCGAGGACGGCCTGACGCCGTATCTGCGCCGCGACATCGGCCTGCCGCCATCGCAGTCGCCGCCACCGAAATGGCAGTTTCATTTCTGAAAACACAGGGGGCCGGGGCATTGCGCTGGCCCTCTCACACTCGCAGCGCCTGATCCCCGTTCGACGCCGGCAGACGCGTCGGCATAGTCGCCGCCGATTGCCCCGCCAGGGTGCGGGCGGCATCCTGGTAGACCCCGGCATTGTCGAAATACCAGGTGTGGGAATAGCGCACGCTGCGCTGTGCCTGCGGCACCGTGCGGTCATATTGCTCGCCGCAATAGAGGTCGTTGAACCGGCCCGGCAGCGGCCCCGACATGCCGTTGCGCCCGATCTTGGGGGCCTGGCCGCCATGGTTGATCTCGGACAGGGCCAGCACATCGTCAAAACCGCTGTAATAGTTGGTCAGCCGCTTGCAGCGATGATCCATGACCAGCCCGCCCCAGGCCCCCGCCTCCATCCAGCCCACGGTGACATCGGCGGCCAGGAACAACACCTGCTCCACGCCCCAGGGATGGGTGCCGGGCGCGCCGGAATCGCCCACCTGGCTGAAACCGCGCAACGTCAGGTAGGCGCCCATCGAATGGGCCAGGATGTGGATGCGGATACCGGGCCGCGCGTTGAGGATCGGCCCGATCCCGTCCAGCACCAGGTAGGGCGCGGTTCTCTTGGCGTCCGTGCGGTCGCGGCCATAGCCGGACAGCACACCGTCGCTGGCCCAGTCCAGCCCGATCACAGCGCCGCCGAAGCCATGCGCCATGAGGCCACCCTGGATCTTGCGCTGGCGGATCAGCATTTCCGCCTGCGAGGTGTTGAAGCCATGCACGAAGATGACGACGTCGTTGGTGGTGGCCGAGGACAACACGCCTTGCAACCACTGGTCGCGGCTGATCAGATGCGCGGCCCCGGCCTCGGCAATGGGCTCAGGCACGCGGGCATAGCGCGTCAGCGCCGCGAAGTCCTTGGTGAACTTGCCCTTGCTCTGGTTGAACGTGCGGCGCGAGAAGAAATAATCCATGTCGCGGCCCTCCCTGTCCCGCAGTATGCCCCAGGCCGCGCGGATATCAAAACCGTTGCGCGGGGCACCCGGCGGCACTATGCGGGGACCGCGACACCCGGAGGTCCCAGATGCTTGACGACAGCGACGATATCCACCCGCTCTTTCACGGCGCGCCGAAGACGGCGGAGTTCAAGAAACTGCGCAAGCGGATCATCCGCGAGACCCGCGAGGCGATCCAGCGCTACGGAATGATCGAACGCGGCTCACGTCGCGCCGAGGGCACGCAGCCGGACAAGTGGCTGGTCTGCCTCTCGGGCGGCAAGGACAGTTACACCCTGCTGGCCGCCCTGACCGAGCTCAAATGGCGCGGGCTGCTGCCGGTCCAGATCCTCGCCTGCAACCTCGACCAGGGCCAGCCGGGCTTTCCCGCGACCGTGCTGCCGGAGTTTCTGGAGAAGATGGGTGTGGAGCACCGGATCGAGTATCAGGACACCTACTCCATCGTCATGGACAAGGTGCCCCAGGGCCGGACCTATTGCGCGCTCTGCTCGCGGCTGCGCCGTGGCAACCTCTACCGAATCGCGCGTGAGGAAGGGTGTTCGGCGGTTGTTCTGGGCCATCACCGCGACGATATTCTCGAGACATTTTTCCTGAATTTGTTTCATGGCGGCAAGCTGGCCACGATGCCGCCCAAGCTGCTCAACGATGAGGGCGACCTCTTTGTCTACCGCCCCCTCGCCCATGTCGCCGAGGCCGATTGCGAGGCGTTTTCCCGCGCCATGAACTATCCCATCATCCCCTGTGATCTCTGCGGATCGCAGGACGGGCTGCAACGCCAGCAGATCAAGGCGATGCTGAACGAGTGGGAGGCGCGCAGCCCCGGACGGCGCGGCAAGATGTTCTCGTCCCTGATGAATGCGCGGCCTTCGCATCTGCTGGACCCGAGCCTTTTCGACTTCGCCGGACTGGCACGGTCGGAACAATTCGACTGAAATCAGAGACAGTAATCGGCGGTCATTAACAGCCTGTTTGGCAGTTTGGCTTAGCCCTTTTCGGCAACGTTCCCATTCCGTTCACCTGGGGACGGTGTGAGACAAAGGGTGTGCCGATGCGTGTTTCTGCGACCTCCTCGATGGACCGGCTTGCCCGCGGCATTCGCGGCGCGCTGGCCCGCGTCGAATTCCTGGCGATCTTTCCGCTGCTGGCGCTTGGCGCGGTCTGGATCGGCAAGGCCGAGATCATCTTTGCCACTTCGGTCCTGTTGCCCGCGCTCCTGGCGCTTCAGGCGCTGCGCCCGCCCGCGCGCATCGACCCCGACACAGGCCCGCGCGACGGCAAGACCGGCCTGCCCATGCGCGAGGCGTTCCTGACCGCGCTGGATCGGTCCATGAACAGCCCCGAGGCGCAGGGCCGCGCCACCGCCTGCCTGATTGCCGAGATCGACGATTTCCCCGATCTGGTGGCGCGTTGGGGCGCGTCGGCGGGCGATCAGATCCTGCGCCGCAGCGCCGAACGTCTTCAGACCTCGCTGCGCCGGGGCGATGCCGTCGCCTGCATCGGCGAGGGCCGCTTTGCCATCGCGCTGGAACCCATCGCCAATGCCAAGCTCGACCTCGTCGTGTCGGTGGTCGAACGCCTGCAACGCGCACTTTCCGAACCTGTCGCCATCGCCGGATCGGCGGCCCACCCGACCCTCTCGGTCGGCTTTGCCACGCCCGCGCAGGCCGAATACGGCAATGCCGAATGCGTGCTGGATGCCGCCCTGACCGCGTTGACCGAGGCGCGCAGGAATGGCCCCGCCGGGGTGCGCGGCTATTCCGAACGCGTGAAAACCCGCTCGCGCCGCCGCCATGGCCTGTCCGAGGAGGTTGAAACCGCGCTCGATTCCGGGGGCCATCCGGCCCTGGTTTCAGCCCCAGATCAGCACCGATACCGGGGCGGTGTCGGGCTTCGAGGCGCTCGCGCGCTGGCATCACCCTGAAGAAGGCGTGCTGATCCCCGCCGATTTCCTGCCCGCCATCGACGATGCCGGCTGCATGGGCCGGTTGGGCGAGGTGATCTTGTCGCACGCGCTGGCCGCGCTGAAGGTCTGGGACGAGGCCGGGTTCGCGATCCCCTCGGTCTCGGTCAATTTCTCGGCTGAGGAACTGCATGACCCGACCCTGGCCGACCGCGTCAAATGGGAGGTCGACCGTCACGAGATGCGCCCCTCGCGCCTGACCGTCGAGATCCTGGAGACCGTCGCCGCGCAATCGCAGGACGACGTGGTGGTGCAGAATATCGAACGGCTCAGCGCGCATGGCTTCAACATCGACCTCGACGATTTCGGCACCGGCAGTGCCGCCATCGCCAATATCGCCCGCTTCCGCGTCAACCGCATCAAGATCGACCGCAGCTTCGTGACGCGGATGGACCGCGAATCCAGCCAGCAGGCCGTGGTCGCCGGTATCCTGGCGCTGGCCGAACGGCTTGGCGTCGCCACCGTGGCCGAAGGCGTCGAGACCGAGGGCGAACAAAGCGTGCTGGCGCAACTGGGCTGCGACCATATCCAGGGCTACGGGCTGTCGCGCCCCATGCCGCTGGAAGACACCATCGGCTGGATGCGCAGCTACAACGAAAAGATCCCCCAAACGCCCCGGATCGGACGCCGCGCGGGCTGATCCGGCCCCATCCGGGGTGAAACCGATGCCAAACCGCGCGCAACGGTGCCACAGGCGGGGAAAACCGCTTGACCTTTGCGGCCTCAATCTGTTGAACCTCCGTGGATTCAAACAAGGCTGGACAGGGCGGTTATGGACAATCAGAACAAGAATTTCATTCTTGCAATGGCCTTGAGCCTGGGTGTGATCCTGATCTGGTCGATCCTGTTCCCGCCCGCCGACCTCCCGACCGATCCCGACAGCCCCGAGGCCGTCGTCACCACCGAGGGCGAGGCCCCCGATCTTGCTCTGACCCCGCCCACTGTCGGCGGGACCGAAACCGAGGCCGGCGCGCCGGTCGAGGCGACCGCGGAAGCCCCGCGCATCGCCATCGACACGCAGGCGCTTTCGGGCTCCATCTCTCTCACCGGTGGCCGCCTCGACGACCTCGAACTGCGCAACTATTTCGAAACGCTGGAAGAGGACTCGCCCAATGTCCGCCTGCTCTCGCCGGTCGGGCAATCCGGGGCCTATTACGCGCTCTACGGCTGGACCCCCGGCGGCGCGCTTGGCTATGAGGATGTCCCCGGTGCGAACACCGAATGGGAGGTCGAGGAGGGCGAGACGCTGACCGTCGAGACCCCGGTGACGCTTCGGTGGGACAATGGCACCGGCCTGATCTTCCGCCGCACGATCTCGGTCGATGAAGATTACATGTTCACGATCACCCAATCGGTCGAGAACACTAACGAGGACGCGGCCCGCCTTGCCCCCTACGGCATCGTCGCGCGCCACGGGCTGCCCGATGACCTGCAGAACTTCTTCATCCTGCACGAAGGCGTCGTGCAAAGCTCGGACGGCACCCTGAACGAGCTTGATTACGACGACATGACCGACCTCGATTTCCTCGAACGCGAAGGCGCGCGGGCCGAAGTGACGGACGTAGCCGAGGAAGGCTGGATCGGTTTCACCGACAAGTACTGGATGACCACGCTGATCCCCGAGGCGGGCCAGCCCTTCACCGCCGTTTCCCGCTATGTCGCCAGCGCCGAGATCTACCAGACCGAGGCCCGCCTGCCCGCCGTCACCGTCGAACCGGGGCAAACGGTCGAGCGCTCGACGCGCCTTTTCGCGGGCGCCAAGGAATGGGAAACCATCCGCAACTACCAGAACGAGGACGGCATCGACGGCTTCCTCGATTCCATCGACTGGGGCTGGTTCTACTTCCTGACCAAGCCGATCTTCTGGCTGCTTCACAACCTCAACGCGCTTATCGGCAATATGGGCGTCGCCATCATCGCGCTGACGCTGCTGATCAAGGCCGCGCTCTTCCCGCTGGCCTATAAATCCTACGTCTCGATGGCCAAGATGAAGGAGCTTCAGCCCAAGATGGAGGAGCTGAAGGAACGTGCGGGCGATGACCGGCAGAAGCTGCAACAGGGCATGATGGAGCTCTACAAGAAGGAAAAGGTGAACCCGGCCTCGGGCTGTCTGCCGATCCTTCTGCAAATCCCGATATTCTTCTCGCTCTACAAGGTGATTTTCGTCACGCTGGAGCTGCGCCACGCGCCGTTCTTCGGCTGGCTGAATGACCTCTCGGCGCCCGACAGCTCGTCGATCTTCAACCTCTACGGGTTGCTGCCCTACGCGGCACCCGAACCCGGCACCATCATGGCGCTGATCTTCATCGGCGTGCTGCCCCTGCTTCTGGGCGTCTCGATGTGGCTGCAGCAAAAACTGAACCCGGCGCCCACCGATCCGACGCAGGCGATGATCTTCGCCTACCTGCCCTGGGTCTTCATGTTCATGCTCGGCAGCTTTGCCAGCGGCCTGCTGGTCTACTGGATCACCAACAACACGGTGACTTTCATCCAGCAATACACGATCATGCGCAGCCAGGGCTTCAAGCCCGACGTGTTCGGCAATATCCGCCGCAGTTTCCAGCGCAAGAAACCGGACGACACATGACGCCCCGCGTCACCGGCCTCTGGCGGCACCCGATCAAGAGCCATGGGCGCGAGGCGCTGACTTCGGTCCGGCTTGAGGCCGGGGCCACCATGCCCTGGGACCGGACCTGGGCCGTGGCGCATGACGCAAGCGACGTGGATGGCAGCGCATGGGCGCATTGCCGCAACTTCACGATCGGGTCGAAGGCCCCCGGCCTGATGGCCATCGATGCGCGGCTGGATGAGGCCACGGGCACAGTCACCCTGACCCATCCCGACCTGCCCGACCTGATAATCGACCCCGATAAGGACGGCGACGCGCTGATTGCCTGGTCAGGGCCGCTGCAACCGGAAAACCGCGCCCAATCGGCCCGTGTCATCCGGGTGCCGGGGCGCGGCATGACGGATACGGATTTCCCCTCGGTCAGCATCGGCAACATGGCCTCGCACCGCGCGGTGGAACACAAGCTGGGGCAGCGCCTGTCGGAGAAACGCTGGCGCGCGAATATCTGGCTCGATGGATTGCCGCCCTGGGACGAGGGCGACTGGATCGGCAGGACCGTGCGCATCGGCAGCGCCGAGATCGCCGTGCGCGAACCGGTCGTGCGCTGCCTTGCCACCACGGCCAACCCCGAAACCGGCCAGCGCGATGCCGACACGCTGAGCGTGCTGAACGAGGCGCGCGAGTTCTGCGTTTATGGCGAGGTGGTTACAAGCGGCGAGATCGCGCTTGGCAATGGAATCGAGGTGCTCTGAGATGGAGTTGAAATTCCCCCTGGCCGAGGCACCGGACGCGCAGGCCGCCGAGAAGGGCCGCATCCTCTTCGCCGGTGAGACCGAGTTCCTGAAAGGCGTCGTCGCCATGGACGGGATGCCGCCCGCCGATCGCGTCGAGGTCTGTTTCGCGGGCCGCTCCAACGTGGGCAAATCCACCCTGATCAACGCGCTGACGGGCCGCAAGGCGCTGGCGCGGGCGTCCAATACGCCGGGCCGCACGCAGGAAATCAACTTCTTCACCCTGGGCGATGAACGCTACCTGGTCGACCTGCCCGGCTATGGCTATGCCAACGCGCCGGTCAACGTGGTCGAGAAATGGCAGCGCCTGCTCAAGGCTTACCTTTCAGGCCGCGCCAACCTGCGCCGTGCCTTCGTGCTGATCGACGCGCGCCACGGCGTGAAGCCGGTGGATAGCGAGATCATGGAGTTGCTCGACCGCTCCGCCGTGCCGTTCCAGGCGGTGCTGACCAAATCCGACAAGGTCAAGGAAAAGGACCGAGAGAAGGTGTTGGCGCAGGTGCGCGGGGCACTGGCAAGGCACCCTGCGGCCTTCCCCGAACTGGTGCTGACCTCGTCCGAAAAGGGCGACGGCATCGCCACCCTGCGCGCGATCATCGCCGGGATCGACTGATCCGCTTGAGCGGGGCGCAGCGCGGGGCTAACAAGGTCGGACCAGAGAGGTTCCTCCGATGAAAAAGCAGACCGCCATGTCCCGTGACTACGCCGCCACCGCCCGCACCCTGTCCGAGGCGCTGCCCTACCTGCAACGCTTCAACGACGCCATCGTGGTGATCAAGTTCGGCGGTCACGCCATGGGCGATGACGAGGCCATGGCGACTTTCGCCCGCGATATCGTGTTGATGCGGCAGGTCGGCGTGAATCCTGTCATCGTGCATGGCGGCGGGCCGATGATCAACGAGATGCTGAAGAAACTCGGCGTCATCTCGGAATTCGTCGATGGCAAGCGCGTCACCGATGCGGCCACGGTCGAGGTTGTGGAAATGGTGCTGTCGGGCAGCGTCAACAAGCGCATCGTGCAGGCCATCAATGCGCAGGGGGGACGGGCCGTCGGCCTCTCGGGCAAGGATGCGAACCTCATCACCTGCGACCCGGAAGATCCGAAATTCGGCTTTGTGGGCGTGCCGAATGACGTGAACCCCGAGGTGCTGCACAACCTGTTCAAGGACAAGATCATCCCCGTCGTCGCCCCCTTGGGCGCGGGCCGGGGAGGCGAGACATTCAACATCAACGGCGACACGGCGGCGGGCGCCATCGCGGCGGCGCTCAAGGCCGACCGGCTGCTGTTGCTGACCGATGTGGCGGGCGTCAAGGATGCCAGCGGCGAGGTCGTGACCGAGTTGAGCGCCGAGGATGTCGTGCGCATGACCGCCGATGGCATCATCGCGGGCGGCATGATCCCCAAGACGCAGACCGCGCTGGCCGCCGTGCGCGCGGGCGTGCGGGCCTGCACCATCGTCGATGGCCGGGTCTCGAACGCCGTGCTGCTGGAGCTCTATACCGATCACGGGGCGGGCAGCATGATCCGCGCCTGAGGCGGGTGCGATGACCTATGACGACATCCACAGGAGGGCCGCAGGTGAGGGCCTGACGATCTTCGGAGGCTTCCTTCCCGAACCGGCGGATGCCTGCCCCGATGGCACGGCCACGATGCTGCTCTTCGCGCCGGAGGAGCCCGGTTTCTGGCCCCGCGTCGCCGCCACGCCCGAGTTTCAGGACGAGGCCCCCGACCCGCTCGACCGTTGGTCCACGCGGGTGATCGGCGCGCTGGCCGAGACCACCGGCGGCCGGGCGCTTTTCCCCTTCGGCGGGCCGCCCTACCTGCCCTTTATCGCCTGGGCCACGCGCACCGGGCGGGCCTGGCCCTCGCCTGTCGGGATGCTGGTGCATGACCGCGCCGGGCTCATGATCTCGATCCGGGGGGCCATCGCCCTGCCCTATTCCATCGACCGGCCCGCAACCGGCCCGCGCCCCTGCGAGACCTGCGCCGCCCCCTGCCGCAGCGCCTGCCCGGTGGATGCGCTTGGGCCGGACGGCTATGATGTGGCGGCCTGCCATGCCTATCTGGACACCGACCCCGGCAGGGATTGCATGGAATTGGGCTGCAAGGCCCGCCGCGCCTGCCCCCTCAGCGCCGCATCGGGGCGCGTTCCCACCCAATCCGCCTATCACATGAGGCAGTTTCACAAATGACCCGCACCCTGATCCTGATCCGCCACGCCAAGTCCGATTGGGACGATCCGCGCCTCACCGATCACCAGCGCGCGCTGAACCCGCGCGGTCGCCGCGCCGCCCCGCGCATCGGGGCCTGGCTGGCCCGCGAGGGGCTGACGCCGGAGGAGGCGCTGGTCTCGGACGCCACCCGCACCCAGGAGACCTGGCACCTGATCGCGGATCGCCTGCCGGACGCCCCCGCCCCCAGGCTGATCCCGGCCCTCTACCATGCCAGCCCCGACACGATGCTGCGTCATCTGCGCGACGCCTCGGCCCCCGTCGTGGCGATGGTCGCCCATAACCCCGGCACCGCGGCCCTGGCCCGGATGCTGGCGAAGACCCCGCCCGCGCATCCCGACTTCGGGCGCTACCCGACGGCGGCGACAACGGTGTTGGGGTTTGACGCGGAGGATTGGCGGGACATCGCCCCCGGCACCGGCCAGGTTCGCGCCTTTGTCACCCCGCGCGACCTGCCAGACCCGGCATGAAAAAAGGGCCCTCCGATTGCGCGGAGGGCCCTGCTTGTCACCTGGAACCGACCTTCAGTGCCCCAGAATCTGGCTCAGGAACAGCTTGGTCCGGTCGCTCTGCGGGTTGTTGAAGAACTCTTCGGGTTCGTTCTGTTCGATGATCTGGCCCGCATCCATGAAGATCACGCGGTTGGCGACCTGGCGGGCAAAGCCCATCTCATGCGTCACGCAGAGCATGGTCATGCCTTCCTCGGCCAGCTGGATCATGGTGTCCAGCACCTCCTTGATCATCTCGGGATCGAGCGCCGAGGTGGGTTCATCAAAGAGCATGATCCGGGGCCGCATGCACAGGCTGCGCGCGATGGCCACGCGCTGCTGCTGACCGCCGGACAACTGGCCGGGATACTTGTTGGCCTGGTCGGGGATCTTGACCTTCTCCAGGAAATACATCGCCGTTTCCTCGGCCTCGCGCTTGGGCGTCTTGCGCACCCAGATCGGGGCCAGCGTGCAGTTTTCCAGAATCGTCAGATGCGGAAACAGGTTGAAGTGCTGGAAGCACATGCCGACCTCGGACCGGATCTTGTCGATATTCTTGAGGTCGTTGGACAGTTCCGTGCCATCGACGACGATCTTGCCCTGCTGGTGTTCCTCCAGCGCGTTGATGCAGCGGATCAGGGTCGACTTGCCAGAGCCAGAAGGCCCGCAGATCACGATCCGTTCGCCCTGGTTCACGGTCAGGTTGATGTCGCGCAGCACGTGGAAGGTGCCGAACCACTTGTTCATGTCCGTGATCTCGATGGCCACCTCATCCGAGACTTTCATCTGCGACCGGTTGACGGAGCGGGGTTTGGTTGCTGTGTCAGTCATGTCAAAGGTTCCTTAGCGATGTCCGGTGTTGAGCTTGCGCTCCAACCACTGCGAATAGCGGGACATGGAAAAACAGAAGATCCAGAAGCAGATCCCGATGAAGATGAACAGTTCCCAATAGATACCGTTCCACTCGGAAGTGGCGCGGATCAGGTTGGAAAAGCCGATCGGATCAGAGAGGCCCACGAAGACCACCAGCGTGGTGTCCTTGAACAGGCCGATAAAGGTGCTGACGATGCCCGGAATGGAAATCTTCAGCGCCTGCGGCAGCACGATCAACTGCATGGACTGCCAGTAATTCAGGCCCAGGCTGTCGGCGCCTTCATACTGCCCGCGCGGCAGGGCGGCGAGGCCCCCCCGGACCACCTCGGCGATATAGGCCGAGGCGAACAGCGTCACCATGATGATCACCCGCAGCATCAGGTCGAAATTGGTCCCCGGCGGCAGAAAGTAGTTCAGCAGCAGCGAGGCCGTGAACAGCCACACGATCAGCGGGACGCCCCGGATCACTTCGATGAAGATCACCGAGCACTTGTTGATGATGAAAAGGTCCGATTGCCGCCCGAGCGCCAGCAGGATGCCGATGGGCAGCGACAGGATGATGCCTGTGCCGCCGATGACAAGCGCCAGGAGGAAGCCGCCGATTTCATCCGATCCAACCGCCTCGATCCCGATCGGGGCCAACCCGTGCAGCCATCCGGCCACCGGGCCGACAAGGTAGAGCCAGTAGAGCAGCGGCACCACGATCGCAGCCAGGGTTGCCGCAAGCGAGCCCAGGATGTCCTGCGTATAGGTCAGGATCGCCCAGGCCAGGATGAACCCGACCGCAACCGCCGCCGGACCCCAGACCGACCCGCCCCAGAGCAGGAAATAGGCCACGAAGGGGAAGATCGCGGTGACGATCAGCAGCGGGCGCGGCGCGTTCTCGAACAGTACCGGGGCCACGGCCACACCGAACAGCGCCAGCGTCAGGATCGGACGCCAGTAGAGGTCCTGCGGGTAGAAGCCGAACAGCAGCTGATGCCAGCGATCCGTGATGACGGCCCAACAGGCGACCTCACGGCCGTGGCCATAAAGCTCGTCGCGGATGGCGCGGCATTCCGTCAGGGACTCCGCGTCCCAGATGCCGCCGATCATCCACGGACCGATCCCCGCAAGGATGTAGTAGATCACGTAGAGCGACACGACGGTCATGATCGCATTGGGGATGGAGGAAAACAGGTTCTCCCGCATCCACAGCACGGCCCCTTTCTGCGATGCCGGCGGGTCCCGTTCGGGCAGCATCTCCTTGCGGACATAGGCGGTGTGCAGGGCGCTTTCGGAATGTGTATCGCTCATCTCAGCGCTCCTTCAGTTTGACGGAGGCATTGTAGATGTTCATCACACCTGCAATCGCCAGCGACGTGATCAGGTAGAAGAGGCCAAGCAGCAGCATCCCCTCCAGCTCACGACCGGTCTGGTTGATGGTGATCCCGCCAAGCGTCGCGCGCACATCCATGTAGCCCACGGCGATGGCCAGTGACGAGTTCTTGGTCAGGTTCAGATATTGCGAGATCAAGGGCGGGATGATCACCCGCAGCGCCTGCGGCAGCACAACCAGGTTCATGATCCGGTTCGACCGCATTCCCAGGGCCCCCGCGGCCTCGGTCTGGCCGTGGCTGACGGCAAGGATACCGGCGCGCACGATCTCGGCGATGAAGGCGCCCGTGTAGAGGGACAGGGCGAACCACAGCGCGATCAGCGAGTTGCGAAGCTGCAAGCCGCCCTCGAAGTTGAAGCCGGCCAGTTGCGGACGCTCGAATTGCAGCGGGCGGCCGCGATCGACCGTGTCCTCCAGCGGCGCGAGGGCCACGCCCTCGACACCGGCGACCAGGGTTTCGCCGGCCTCCGGCGAGATCACCGCCAGGACGCACTCACCCGATTCGATGTTGGATTGCAGATCGGCGGAGGTTTCCACCGGCACGATCGAGGCACGTTGACCGATGGCGCGGAGGTCGGTCGAAAGGTTCACCGCGGCGGTGCGCGGCAGGGCGCATATCGCGGGGTTGCGGTTCTCGTCGGTGAACTCCTCCAGCGTCATGCCCTGCTCGGCGCCGACGGCCAGAACCGGAAACTGATCGCGCGCACCGGTCGCCGAATAAGCCAGGTAGACCAGAAGCGTCGGGACGATGAACAGACCCAGCGAGACCCACAGGACCGGCAGGATCTCCCCGGTTGCCTCTTGCCGTTTATGGGCAAAGCGGCGGAACAGGAAGATCGCGACCAGCGATGCCACGAATGTCAGGACCAGCAGCATCGCCCCATCGCCCCAGACCGGAGACGGAATGAAGATGCCGCGATTGGTGATGGCGACGCTTTCGCCCAGGATCATCGAGGCATCGGGGTCATCGCCCCGGAAATCCCTCGGCTGTGGCGTGGCTTCGGTCATCACCGCGAAGATGGCGATGATCCACAAAAGCAGCGGCACGTTGCGGAAACCCTCGACATAGACCGTCATCAGGCGGCCCACGATCCAGTTCTTCGACAGGCGCAGCACGCCCGCGATGACACCCAGGATCGTCGCCATGAGGCAGCCCAGGAAGGCCACCAGCAGCGTGTTGAGGATACCCACCAGGGCCGCGCGGGCGTGGGTGCTGTCATTTGTGTATTCGACCAGGCGCTGGTTGATGTCATACCCCGCGCGCTGCGACAGGAATCCGAAGTCGAAATCCTTGCCCAGTTCCGAGAGGTTCTGGACGGTGTTGCGGGCCAGCCAGTAGATGCCGCCCATGATCAGGATCAGCGCGATCACCTGGATGGTCATCGAACGGTATCGGCTGTCATAGATAAGCTGGCTAAGTCGGAACGACTGCGCTGGCGGGTCTGAAATTGCTGACATAGCAGGGAACCCCGGTTCTGTTGGAATGCCGAGCGATCCGAGCCATGCTCATTGTTACGGCGGCTCTGGTCGGTCGGTCGATTGTCGTTGTGACGTGGATGGAAAAAGGGCGCGGTGTGACCGCGCCCTTTTCCTTGGATTTAGCGGAACGGCGGTGCGTAGAGCAGGCCACCATCGGTCCACTGTGCGTTCAGGCCACGCGAGAGGCCGATCGCGGAGTTCTCACCGATGTTGCGCTCGAAGCTTTCACCGTAGTTGCCGACAGCGGCAATCGCGCGCTGTGCCCAGTCATTGTCGAGGCCCAGCATCTCGCCCAGCGCACCTTCGGTGCCCAGCAGGCGGTTGATTTCCGGGTTCTCGGTGCCACCGGCCAGTTCGGCGACGTTGGCCGAGGTCACGCCCAGCTCTTCGGCGGCGATCAGTGCGTTCAGCGTCCAGCGGGCGATGTCGCCCCACTCGTTGTCGCCATGGCGCACCAGCGGCCCAAGCGGCTCTTTCGAGATGATCTCGGGCAGAACGACATGCGCGGCCGGATCCTCGAAGGTGGCGCGGGTCGCGGCAAGGCCGGAGGCGTCGGTGGTGTAGACGTCGCAGGCGCCAGCCAGATACTGCTGCTGCGCTTCGGCGTTGGTTTCGACCGGAACCGGCTCATAGCTCATGTTGTTGGAGCTGAAGAAGTCGGCCAGGTTCAGTTCGGTGGTGGTGCCGGTCTGGATGCAGACGGTCGCGCCGTCCAGTTCCAGCGCCGAGGCAACGCCCAGGTCGCGCGGAACCATGAAGCCCTGGCCGTCATAGTAGTTGATGCCGACAAACTCGAAACGCAGGTCGACGTCGCGGCTGAAGGTCCAGGTGGTGTTCCGGGCCAAGAGGTCGATCTCGCCCGAGGCCAGCGCGGTAAAGCGGGTCTGGCCTGTGGTGGGCACGAAGTTCACTGCGCTCGGGTCGTCAAGCACGGCGGCGGCAACGGCACGGCAGACATCGACGTCGAAGCCCTGCCACTCGCCATTCGCATCGGGGGCGGCAAAGCCCACGAGGCCGGTGGTGACGCCGCAGTTCAGAGCGCCGCGCGCCTGCACTTCGCCCAGCGTGCCGCCGCTATGCGCGTCGGCAGCGGCGAAGCCGGCTGCGAGACCAGTCACGGCAAGAGTGCCGAGAAATACGGATTTTTTCATGTTATCCTCTTCCTGATGGACCGCCGCATGAGGGTGAACCCACGGGCGGTTTTATTGGCCTTGCGACCATTGCTATAGCGTAAGAGGTGCCAGAAGGCGCCCCCAACGGGTCTTAATTGGGCAAATCTGGCCCGTCAGGTCAAGGGTTCGTTCTGACGATTTGCCGGACACCCCGCCTTACGCAGGGTAAACCGGGCCGTTCGGGGCGCTTTTCTGCGCTGCGGCACTCAGGCCCCGCCCGAAAGGTCCAGGAACCGGGCCGCGTGCAGGAAGGCCGCACGCTTCAGCGCCGCCTCTTCGGCGGCCTGGCGATCCTCGCCCCATTGCGCAACCTGCCAATCCTCGTCGATCCGGCTGAGCGCCCAGGCCGCCTCGGCCTCGCCCGCGCCATCGGCGACCCAAAGCGCCAGGATCAGCGAGCCCGACAGCGTGACAAGGTCATGCAGGGCGGTCATCGAAAAGGGCCGGAACGCGGCGACCGCACGGTGGTATACGCTCAGGCTGGAGGCGGGCTGTTCGGCGGGCAGCACCCCCGTCACCGTGATCAGCGGCGCGCCATAACGATCCGCGGCCCAGGTCAGGATCGGGGTCCAGCCCTTGTTTTGCTGATCAATCAGGCCCTGCGGCTGCGGTGCGCGATAGCACAGAAGATCGGTCTCGGCATAGCCCGCCAGCATGGCCGCGACGGCCTCTTGCTGCGGCATCAGCTGGTCCAGCGCCGAATTGGCCGAGCGCGTGACCGGCATCGTCATCGGGTCGATCACCCCCTCCTGCGCGTCCCATTCGGCAGCGGCGGCCTCGGCCATCGACCGCGTGGGCATCACCAGCAGCGTCTTCAGCGGCGTGCGCACGGGCCGCCCATCGAGGCGCAGCTCGAAACCGGTATCGCCTTCGACAACGCTTGTCTCGGTCCAGAACCGTTTCGCTTTCCAATCGCTCATTGCAGCCTCCATTGGCGCTCCAGGGCTGGGATCACGCCCGTGAATTCGTCGACGACCTCCGACGCGCCGCCCTGAAACAATCTGTTCCTATCGTGATAGCCCCAGGTGACGCCCAGCGCGTGAACGCCCGCGTTGCGGCCCATTTCCATGTCAAACGCCGTATCCCCGAGAATCGTTGCGTCAAGCGCATCGACCCCGGTCTCGACAAGGCAGGCGCGCAGCATCTCGGGGCTTGGCTTGGAGGGGTGGTCATCGGCGGTCTGGATGCTCTGGAACATCCCCTCAAGCCCGTGCTGCGCGATGAGATGCGTCATGCCGCGCCGCGATTTGCCGGTCGCGACCGCCAGCAGGACATCGTCACGGCCCGCCAACGCGTCCAGCGCATCGCGGGCACCGGGATAGAGCGGCGACAAGTCCTCGGCCCCCTCTGCCCGCAGATCGCCATAGCCCTGCCGGTAGCCCGCGATCAGCCGCGCCTGCAGACCGGCATCCGCCTCGGGCGCGATGCGCGCCATCAGGACCGGCAGCGACAGGCCGACGCATCCCAGGACCGCCGCGCGGGCCGGCGTGGCCAGTCCTTCCCCCTCGAAGGCGCGGGTGGCGGCGGCCATGATATGCGCCTGGCTGTCGACCAGCGTGCCGTCGACATCGAAGATGACCAGCCTGGGGCGGCTGCTCAAAACTCCGGCTCCTCGAACGGGTCGGCGGGCACGTCGCGTTCGTGCCAGCCCAGCGTGTCCCAGGTCCGTTTCATATGCTCGGGCAAGGGCGCCGTCAGGTTCAGCGTCGCGCCGGTGAACGGGTGCTCCAGCGTCAGGCTGCGCGAATGAAGGTGCAGTTTGCGGCTGATCTCTCCGCCCAGTTGGGCGCCCCAGCCGTCGCCGAGATTCTCCTGCCCCGAGCCGCCGTATTTGCCGTCGCCGATGATCGGATGGCCAAGCTCGGCCATATGTGCGCGCAGCTGGTGGGTGCGGCCCGTGACCGGCACCATCGCGACCCAGGAGACGCGCCCGCCAAGCCCTGACAGCACCGCATAATCCGTGGTTGCCCGCTTGGCGCCCTCGGTCGCATCGACCTCGGCCGGGTGGATGCAGTGCATCTTCTCGCCCTCGCCGCCCTTGCCGTGGCCGGGGGCCTTGACCAGCCCGTATTTGATCGTGCCCATGCGCGGCTGCGGCACGCCCGCGACCGCGCCCCAATAGATCTTGCGCGTATTGCGGTGCCGGAAGGACGCCGTCAGTTTCGAGGCCGCCGCCCGTGTGCGCGCCATCAGCAGCACGCCCGACGTGTCCTTGTCCAGCCGATGCACCAGGCGCGGTTTCTCATCCAGCCCGAAACACAGCGCATCGGCCAGCCCGTCGATATGGCGCGTCTGCCCGGTGCCGCCCTGCGTCGGCAGCCCCGGGGGCTTGTTCAGGGCAATGACATGATCGTCGCGATAGATCACGAGGTTCCGCATCATCGCCGCATCGGCATCGGTGATCCGGACCTTTGCATTGGCGGGCGGCTCGATCACGTCATCGGGCAAGGGCGGCACGCGCACCGTTTGCCCCGGCTGCAGCCGTGTATTGGCCTTGACCCGACCGCCATCGACGCGGATCTCGCCCTTGCGGCAGAGCTTCTCCACCGCGCCATGCGAGATATGCGGGAACTGGCGGCGGAACCAGCGATCAAGCCGCTGGTCCGCGTCGCCCTTCGCAACCTCGATGGTCTGAACCCGGCTCATGCGAACACCCCTCTGGCCAGCATCACGCCCAGCCCCAATCCCATTATGGACAATACCACCGACAGCACGACATAGAGCGCAGCACTGCCGATATCGCCGCGCTCATATAGCGTCATCGCCTCCAGCGAGAAGGCGGAAAAGGTGGTGAACCCGCCCAGGAGCCCCGTCATCACGAAAGGCGACAGATAGGTCAGCCCGCGCTGCGCGGCTGCGACCACGAAAACGCCCATCAGGAACGAGCCCAGGACATTGACCGCAAGGATGGCGACAGGGAAACCCCAGTGCCCCGTCAGCCGGATGATGCCCAGCCCCGCCGAATAGCGCAGGCAGGCCCCGATCGCGCCGCCGATGGCGACCTGGAGAAGCGTTGCAAACATGGGGCGCGGTGTGTGCCTTGGCGGGGCGCTTGTCAACCGCCCTGCCGCTTGGCGCGCAGCTTGGAGAAATAGGCCAGCCGCTTGGCCAGGTCACGCTCGAACCCGCGCTCGACCGGCTGGTAATAGGCCTCGCGCGCCATGGTCTCGGGGAAGTAGTCCTGCCCCGAGAACCCGTCCTCGGCATCATGGTCATAGGCATAGCCCGCGCCATAGCCCTGGTCCTTCATCATCCCCGTGGGCGCGTTCAGGATGTGCTTGGGTGGCGGTTCCGACCCGGTCTTGGCCGCCGCCTTGCGCGCCGCCTTGTAGGCGACATAGGCGCCGTTCGATTTCGGGGCCAGCGCCACGTAGATCACCGCCTGCGCCAGGGCCAGCTCGCCCTCGGGGCTGCCGAGCCGCTCATAGGTTTCCCAGGCATCGAGGCATTGACGCTGCGCCGCCGGGTCGGCCAGGCCGATATCCTCCACCGCCATGCGGGTCAGGCGTCGGGCAAGGAACCGGGGATCCTCGCCGCCCTCCAGCATCCGGGCGAACCAGTAAAGCGCGGCATCGGGGTCCGAGCCGCGCACCGATTTGTGCAAGGCGGAAATCAGGTTGTAATGCGCGTCGCCCGATTTGTCGTATTGCGCCGCGCGGCGGCTGAGGCGCTTGCCAAGCTCGGCCGGGCCGAGGGGCGCGTCGGTCTTCCACGCCGCCGCCTGTTCGACCAGGTTGAGCAGCGCCCGCCCGTCGCCATCGGCCATCTCGCGCAGCGTCGCGCGCGCACTGTCATCCAGCGGCAGGCGGCGTTCCAGCGCCGCTTCCGCACGTTGCATGAGTTCCTCCAGATCCTCATCCGAGAGCCGCTCCAGCACCAGCACCTGGCTGCGCGACAGCACGGCGGCATTCAACTCGAACGAGGGGTTTTCGGTGGTCGCGCCGACCAGAAGAATGGTCCCATCCTCCATATGCGGCAAGAACCCGTCCTGCTGCGCCTTGTTGAAGCGATGGATCTCATCGACGAACAGGAGCGTGCCGGAGCCATTGGCGCGCCGGATCTTCGCGGCCTCGAAGACCTTACGAAGGTCGGAGATCCCGGTAAAAATGGCACTGATCTGGACGAAATGCAGGTCCGTCTCCTGCGCCAGAAGCCGGGCGATGGTGGTCTTGCCCACGCCGGGCGGCCCCCAGAAGACCAGCGAGCCGAGCGCGCCGGCGTCCAGCATGCCCCGCAGGCTGCCATTCTCGCCCAGCAGATGCGCCTGGCCGATCACCTGATCCAGGGCACGGGGACGCAGACGATCCGCCAGGGGGCGGGGGCCGGCTGCGTCGGGGTTTGCGGGCGGGGCAGTGTCGAACAGGTCGGCCATGCCCGCACCCTATGCTGTCGATGCGTTGGGGAAAAGCCAAAGGCACGATCCCGGTCAGTGCATCTTCGTGGCCATGCTGATCGTAACGCAGCGGCTTTCCTCCCCGTCGAAATCGAGGATTCGGCCCGCCGGAACGCAATCCAGCCCCACCCGACGCGCCAGGCGCGGGCTGTTGGCCGGGATGATTCCCAGCACCGAGGTTGCCCCCAACTCGCGCGCCGAGTTGACCATTTCCGAGATCAGCTGCATCTGCACCCGCATCCGCAGCTTGGCGGGCACATCGCGGCTGACGAAGACGCGGCTGCTTTCCCAGATATGCGGGGCCACGGGCGCGGTCTCGTCCAACAGGTCGGACGGGATCGAATCCAGCAGCCCCCGCTGCGCGTCACGGATCATGTAGGTGTAGATGCCGCAACGATGCGTGGTCGGGGTCAGACGCACCCCGGCCATGACCTGCCCGTATTCATGTACCGCTATCCAGCGGCTGGCAGGCGTGTCGTACTGGTCAAACTCCATGCCGTTCGCTTCCGGCAGGTCCCAGTTGTTCTGGACAATAAATGTCTGGTGTCTCGCGCGCAGCATGTTTGCGAACAGTTCACCATGATTGTGCATGTTCTCGAAAGAGAGGGTAGTGACTTGCATGTGGGTGCCTCCTGGTTGGCGGTTGAAAAACCTGCACCGAGGCAACTGCGTCAGCCTTCATAATAATCGGAATTCCCGTGCCTTTTTCAATGCCTCCGCCGTGGTTCGCGCACCCAGACGAACCCTGGCGGAGGAAAGGCGCGCCTTCAGCGCGCTTTCGGAAATACCTAGCTTGGCAGCCGCTGCGGTATGACGATCACCATCGGCAATGAGGCGGAGCGCCTCGACTTGTGCCTTGGTAAGTTCGGTCGGGGGGGCCGCCGCGTCATGCAGCGACCGCGCACATTCGGCGATCTGGTCGATCTCGGCGTCGGTGAATTCGCGATCTCCGCGCGCGGCACCGATGATCGACCGCGACGTGATCGGCCCGCAGGACACCACCGCCCCATAGAGCAGGCCATGCTGCTTGGCCTTCTGCATGATGCTGAACGGGTCCGGCAGCCTGATCTCGCTCCACCGTGTCTGGCCACTGATGCCGATCCCCCAGAAGACGAGGGGATCGCGCAGGGCATAAGCGTTATCCTGATACTCCTGCTGCCAGGCGGCAGGGTATGTGCTGCGAAGAATGAGGGGGGAGGCAAACCGAATGTGCAGGCCGACGGTGTATCCCATCGGGGCCAATGTGCCTAACTGATTAAGCAAGGATATGAGTACTCTACTTTGGGACATGTCTTTTTAGATAGGTTGTCTGAAATGGAACGGGCCGTAAAGTCTTATTATGACGAACAACTTGGCGAGTCGAATGTCCGAGAAGATTAATGCGGATCTTTTCGCGCGTCTGATGGGTCTGGCCCACCCGGCACGCAGGGATCTTTTGGAATTCATGGGGGAAACCCCTATTGCGGAAGCGGAACTGGAACGGCTGATCGAAGAGATCGCTCAGAAAGGTAACAGCGAAACACCAAAACCGGTTTAACAGATTACGCGAAAGCGGCAGAATGCCGCTCCATCACGAGAAAACCCCGCCCTTTCCCAAGGCGGGGTTTCGTGTTTTTCGGGCCGTCCTCGGGGGCGGCGCGGGCGGCGTTATTCCGCCGCTTCCTCGGCCTCGACCCGTGCGCGGTCGCCCGCACCCTTGGCATCGACGTCGCGGTCGACGAACTCGATGATCGCCATCGGGGCCATGTCGCCGTAGCGGAAGCCCGCCTTCATGATGCGGACATAGCCACCCTGACGCTCGGCATAGCGGGGGCCGAGAACCTCGAACAGTTTCGCAACATAGGCGTCTTGCTTGAGCTGGCTTGCGGCCTGGCGGCGCGCGTGCAGGTCGCCGCGCTTGGCCAGCGTGATCAGTTTCTCGACGATCGGACGCAATTCCTTGGCCTTGGGCAGGGTGGTCTTGATCTGCTCATGTTCGATGAGCGAGCCGGCCATGTTCGCCCACAGCGCCTTGCGGTGCTCATGGGTGCGGTTCAGGCGGCGGTATCCTCGTGCGTGACGCATGATTTGGGTCTCCTTACATTTTGCTTTGTCCGGGGACAGGTGCGTGCCCGTCCCTCACCTATTGGGGCGTGGTTGCCCAAGGCGGGTTCTGGCCAAGGGCCAGGTTCCGCTGTTGTCGTGCGGCAGGACATTGCGCCCTGCCGTAGGGTGGGCAGTTTGCCCACCAATCAGAAATTGTCTTCGAACTTCTTCGCCAGATCCTCGATATTGTCGGGGGGCCAGTCGATGATGTCCATGCCCAGGTGCAGGCCCATGCCCGACAGCACTTCCTTGATCTCGTTCAGGGATTTGCGGCCAAAGTTCGGCGTGCGCAGCATCTCGGCTTCGGTTTTCTGGATCAGATCGCCGATATAGACGATATTGTCGTTCTTCAGGCAGTTGGCGGACCGCACCGACAGTTCCAGCTCATCGACCTTCTTCAGCAGAAGCGGGTTGAATTCCAGATCGTCCTCGTCGTCCTGGCGGCCGGCGGCCTCGGGCTCGTCGAAGTTGACGAAGATCGACAGCTGATCCTGGATGATCCGCGCGGCATAGGCCACGGCATCGTCGGGGCTCAGCGAGCCGTCGGTTTCCAGCTTGAGCGTCAGCTTGTCATAATCCAGCACCTGCCCCTCGCGGGTGGGCTGCACGTCATAGCTGACCTTCTTGACCGGCGAATAGATCGCGTCGATGGCGATCAGGCCGATGGGCGCATCCTCGGGGCGGTTCTTGTCGGCGGCGACATAACCCTTGCCGGTGTTGACCGTCAGCTCCATGAACAGGTCCGCGCCCTCGTCGAGGTGGCAGATCACGTGATCGCGGTTCAGGATCTCGATCCCGGCGCTTTCGGAAATGTCACCGGCGGTGACGACCTTGGGGCCCTTGGCGGAAATCGAGACACGCTTGGGGCCATCGGCATCCATGCGGATCGAGACGCCCTTGAGGTTCAGCACGACATCGGTGACGTCTTCGCGCACACCCGAAATCGAGGAGAACTCGTGCAGGACATTGTCGATCTGCACCGAGGTGATCGCGGCACCTTGCAGCGAGGACATCAGCACGCGGCGCAGCGCGTTGCCGAGCGTCAGGCCAAAGCCACGTTCCAGCGGTTCGGCCACGACGGTCGCCTGACGGGCGGGATCGTTGCCGGGGTTCACCACCAGTTGCGTGGGCTTGATCAGCTCTTGCCAATTCTTATGGATCATGTGTCGCCTCCATTCCTGTTCCGGGCCTTGTGATCCGTGGCCGGAACGCTCGAGGATCAAAATGACACCACGGGCCGCGCAAAATGGCACGGCCCGGGGAGAGTAAACGGTATCTTAAACGCGGCGGCGCTTCGGCGGACGGCAGCCGTTATGCGCCATCGGGGTCACGTCGCGAATCGCGGTGATGTTGAAGCCGACAGCAGCCAGGGCCCGCAGCGCGCTTTCGCGGCCCGATCCCGGTCCCTGCACTTCGACCTCAAGCGATTTCACGCCGTGTTCCTGTGCCTTCTTGCCCGCATCTTCCGCAGCCATCTGCGCCGCGTAGGGCGTGGATTTCCGGCTGCCCTTGAAGCCCATCGTGCCAGCGGAAGACCAGGAAATCGCGTTGCCCTGGATATCCGAGATGAGGATCTTGGTGTTGTTGAACGAGCTGTTCACATGTGCCACGCCGGTGGCGATATTCTTGCGCTCTTTGCGCTTGGGTGCTCTCTTGTCGCGTGCCATTGATCTGCCCCCTTACTTCTTCTTGCCGGCAATGGCCTTTGCGGGGCCTTTGCGGGTGCGTGCGTTGGTATGGGTGCGCTGACCGCGCACGGGCAGGTTGCGGCGGTGGCGCAGGCCACGGTAGCAGCCCAGGTCCATCAGGCGCTTGACGTTCATCTGCGTCTCGCGGCGCAGGTCGCCTTCAACGGTGAAGTTGGCGTCGATATGTTCGCGGATCTGCAGAACCTCGGCATCCGACAGCTCATTGACCCGGCGGGTCTGGTCGATGCCGACGGCGTCGCAGATTTCCTTGGCCGACGAGGGGCCGATTCCGGTGATATAGGTCAGCGCGATCGGAACGCGCTTGGCGGTGGGGATGTTCACGCCAGCAATACGTGCCACGTAAGTCTTCCTTTTCGTTGCGGTTCCGTGCTTCCAGAACCTTTTTTCACAACCGAAAGCCCGAGGCGGGGTGCCACCGGGCCGTCGAAACTGATTTGCACTGTCGGGTCGCGGGTCGCGGCCATTTCCCAGGCGATTCCCTTACGGGACGCTTGCAGGTAGTGGCATTTCACCCTGGGGTCAAGGGGCCGGTCAGGCCCTGTCAAGAACTTCCTTGATTTCTGCCGAAACAGCCTCGATATCGGCCATTCCGTCCACCGCCACATGCTGCCCCTTGGCATAATAATAGCCAATCAGGGGCGAGGTATCGCGGTAATAGGCCAGAAGACGGGTGCGAAAGCTGTCCTCGTTGTCGTCGGGGCGGCGCTTGAACTCGGACGCGCCGCATTTGGCGCATGTGCCATCGGCGGGCTGCGGCTTGGTCTCGTCGTGATAGACCTCGCCGCAATTTGCGCAGGTCGAGCGTCCGGAGACGCGCGCGACCAGTGCCTCGTCATCGACCTTCATCTCGATCACGGCATCGAGGGTCTCGCCTTCCTTCTCCAGCAATTCCCCAAGCGCGTCGGCCTGGGCCAGCGTCCGGGGAAAGCCGTCGAAGATGAAGCCCGCGGCGTCCACCGTCTCGATCTGCTCCTCGATCAGGCCGATCACGATCTCGTCGGTGACCAGCTCACCGCGCGCCATGACATCGGCCACGCGCTTGCCCATCTCGGTGCCCGAGCTTTGCGCCGCGCGCAGCATGTCGCCGGTCGAGAGCTGCACCATGTTGCGGTCGTCAACCAGGCGACGCGCCTGCGTGCCCTTGCCCGCCCCCGGCGGTCCGAGAAGGATGATGTTCATCGCCGCGCCGGTCCCTTCTTCCGTTTGCCAGCCTTGGCACCACCCTTGCGGCCGCGCAGCTGCGATTTCTCGATCAGGCCCTCATACTGATGCGCCAGAAGATGGCTTTGCACCTGTTGGACCGTGTCCATGCCCACCGAGACGATGATCAGGATCGAGGTGCCGCCGAAATAGGCCGTGATCGACAATTGCGTGCGGATCATCTCGGGCAGCAACACCACCAGCGCCAGGTAGCCCGAGCCGAGGACGAGGACGCGGTTGACCACGTATTCCAGGTATTCGGCGGTCTTGGGACCGGGGCGGATACCGGGGATGAAGCCGTTCTGGTTCTTCAGGTTGTCGGCGACGTCCTCGACCTTGAACGACACGTTGAGCGTGTAGAAATAGGTGAAGAAGATGATCATCCCGGCAAAGAAGATCAGGTAGAGCGGCTGACCGGGACCGAAGAGCGTCAGGATCCAGGTCATCAGCGGACCGGCATTCTGCCCGGAGAAGGTGCTGATCGTCGTCGGCAGCAGCAGCAGCGACGAGGCGAAGATCGCCGGGATCACGCCCGCCGGGTTCACCTTGATCGGCAGGTGGCTGGAGCCGCCGTCATAGACCTTCATCCCCACCTGGCGGCGCGGATACTGGATATGGATCTTGCGCAGGGATCGCTCCATGAACACGACGAAAAGCAGCGTCGCCATGATCATCACCAGCACGCCCAGGATCACCGGCGTGGTGATCGCGTTCTGGCGCCCCTGCTCGAAGAACTGGGCGAAGGCGCCGGGGATCTCGGCGATGATGCCGACGAAGATGATCAGGCTGATACCGTTGCCGATACCGCGCGCGGTGATCTGTTCGCCAAGCCACATCAGGAACATCGTGCCGCCGACCAGCGTCACCACGCAGGCCGCGCGGAAGAACCAGCCGGGATCGGTGACCAGCCCGCCCGCTTCAAGGCTGACGGCAAGCCCGTAGGCCTGGAAGGTCGCCAGCAGCACCGTGCCGTAGCGCGTGTACTGGTTGATCTTCTTGCGGCCCTGCTCACCCTCTTTCTTGATGTTCTCAAGCGCCGGGACCATGGCGGTCATCAGCTGGATGATGATCGAGGCCGAGATATAGGGCATGATGCCCAGGGCAAAGACGCCCATCCGCCCGATCGCGCCACCGGTAAAGAGGTCGATGACCCCGCCGAGGCCCGCCGCCGCCTGCTCCATGAAGGCGCGCAATTCGCCGCCGTCGATGCCGGGAACCGGAATATAGGTGCCGAGGCGGTAGATGATCAGAAGGCCGATGGTGAAAAGGATGCGCTGGCGCAGCTCGGTGGCCTTGCCAAAAGTGCTCCAACTCAGGTTGGCCGCCATTTGCTCTGCAGCAGATGCCATGTGGTCTCTCTCATGCACTGCGCCGCGAGATCGGGATCGACCACGCGGCGCGGGAAGAACGTTGCCTGATGATGTAAGCGCTAACAGGCGCGCTCACAAGCATTCATCAAGGCGCGCGGTTATTCCGCCGCAGCAGGCGCCGCCACGGTCAGGCTGCCACCGGCCTTCTCGACGGCCTCGACGGCCGATTTGGAGGCACCGGTCACCGTCAGGGTGACTTTCGCGGACAGATCGCCCTTGGCCAGCACGCGCACACCGTCAAGCTTGCGCCGCACGAGGCCCGAAGCCAGCAGAACGTCCTCGGTGATCTCGGATTTCGCGTCCAGCTTGCCGTCGTCGATGAATTTCTGGATGTTCCCGAGGTTCACCACGGCAAAGGACTTGCGGTTGGGCTTGTTGAAGCCGCGCTTGGGCAGACGCTGGTAGATCGGCATCTGGCCGCCCTCGTAGCCCTTGATGGCCACGCCCGAGCGGGATTTCTGACCCTTGATGCCGCGCCCGGCGGTCTTGCCCATGCCGGACCCGGCACCGCGTCCGACGCGTTTCTTGGGCTTCGTCGCGCCCGGATTGTCGCGCAGTTCGTTGAGTTTCATGTCGCTTCTCCTTGCCGGAACTGACCCCCGAAGCGATCTGGGGTCAAACACGGCTTTGTGATGTTGAGTCGGGTGGCGGTATGGGGCCACCGGGGGCGTTTAGATCAAAGCTGGGAAGTATTCAATAGCTGGGTCACGTCCCTACAGAGGAGATCCATGTTCACCCTACCCTACGCCCCAGAGGCGCTCGAGATCTTCTAGGCTCTCGTAAAGAAACGCGACACCTAGTTCCGCCAAGTCATCTGGTCGACCGGATTCGAGAGTTTTCCCCGCCAACCCGATTGGAACATCAACTGATACTCCTTTCTCAGGGTTCGATATGGTAACTAAGCTTATCGTCCGCGGCACTTGTTCAATGGAAATATTGGGTTGCCCGATGATGGAGTCTACCCGGCCTCCGCTTGTTGAAACATGGAAGCTTCCCATTGGAGTACCATTGAAAGTACAATCAACCATAGTGACACTCCCTCCACCCTCTAGCCTGACGAGGTTTCCACCAATGTGAACTGCTGGTTCATTGAACTCGGCAAAGGGCGTCAACCCATGTTCTACAGCATTTCGCGCTTCTCGAAGGAAAAACAGCCCCGGATCACCGCCATTTGAGGCGTTCTTGAGACGGTGTGCCCATCCTCTTGAACGCTGATCACCCAGGCCGCTAGAAATCTGCCGCCCAATACATTTTGCGAAGTGCCAAACGAACTCTTCCCACGCGTCCCTTAACTCGCTTGCCGATTTAGCCCGCATGATCCGTTCTTGCGATTGCGACGCCTTCTCTGCGTACCGGCGAATTTCCACCAGATTGTTATTGTTGTTTGTCATGAAGGCAAAATATTCAGAGGAACCCAAAGCGCAACAAAAAACGCCCCGGCCATCACTGACCGGGGCGCTCTACTCATTGGGCTTTCCGGGGCTCCGCCCGTAAACGCCACAAACGCTGCACTGGAGCGTTTGCCGGGCCAAGAGGCCCGGACAAGGCGTTTACCCCTTCTCTTCCACGATCTCCACCATATGCGGGATCTTGGCGATCATGCCGCGCACGGCGGGGGTGTCTTCCAGCTCACGGGTCTTGTGCATCTTGTTCAGACCCAGGCCGATCAGCGTCTGGCGCTGCTTTTCGGGGCGGCGGATCGGCGAGCCGATCTGCTTGACGACGATTGTTTTTGCCATTGGTCTCAGGCCTCCTCGGCAACTTGGCTGGACTCGGCCGGCGCGTCATCCCGCTTGGGCAGGATATCGGCGACCTTCTTGCCACGGCGCGACGCGACCATGCGGGGGCTGCTTTCCTGGCGCAGACCGTCCAGCGTGGCGCGGATCATGTTGTAGGGGTTCTGCGTGCCGGTCGATTTGGCGACGACGTCCTTGACGCCGAGCATCTCGAAGATGGCGCGCATCGGGCCACCCGCGATGATCCCGGTCCCTTCCGGTGCCGTGCGCATCGTGACCTTGCCGGCGCCGTGATGGCCCTTGACGTCGTGATGCAGCGTGCGGCCTTCCTTCAGCGGCACGCGGATCAGCTGGCGCTTGGCCTGCTCGGTGGCCTTGCGGATCGCCTCGGGCACCTCTTTCGCCTTGCCCTTGCCAAAGCCGACACGGCCCCGCTGGTCGCCGACGACGACGAGGGCCGCGAAGCCGAAGCGCTTGCCGCCCTTGACGGTCTTGGAGACCCGGTTGATCGCGACCAGGCGGTCTGCGAATTCGGGGGTTTCGTCGCGTTCCTGGCGACGGCCCCGGCGTTCGTTACGTTCTGCCATTCTCAGGCGTCCTTTCCATCAAGGCGCTTGTGCGCGCCGCTCTTGTCTCAATCGAAGTGAGCCCGCAGGCCCCCCGATCATCGAGGCGGCGCAGGTAGCGCGCCGCCCGCATTTTCAATCCGTAGGGTGGGCTGTTAGCCCACCTCAACCCGTCAGAACTTCAGGCCACCTTCACGCGCGGCGTCGGCCAGGGCCTTCACCTTGCCGTGAAAGAGGAAGCCGCCACGGTCGAAGTAGCAATCCTCGATGCCCGCCGCCTTGGCGCGCTCGGCGATTGCCGACCCGATCTTGGCCGCCGCTTCGACGTTGTTCTTGCCCACGACGCCCAGGTCCTTCTCCATCGAAGAGGCCGAGGCGAGCGTGACGCCGTTCACATCGTCGATCAGCTGCACGCTGATGTTCTTGTTCGAGCGATGCACGCTGAGGCGCGGACGCCCGTTCGCGGTGCGCCGCAACTTGTTCCGAACGCGCAGGCGGCGTTTCTGGAACAGGACTTTTTTGCTGTTTGCCATTTTTCGCGCCTTTACTTCTTCTTGCCTTCTTTGCGGAAGACGAACTCACCCTTGTAGCGGATGCCCTTGCCCTTGTAGGGCTCGGGCTTGCGCCATTCGCGGATGTTCGCCGCCACTTGACCGACCAGTTGCTCGTCGATGCCCTCGATGATCACTTCGGTGGGCTTCGGGGCGGTCACGGTGACCCCCTGCGGCACATCGAAGATCACGTCATGGCTGAGGCCGAGCGCCAGCTTGAGCGAATTGCCCTGCATCTGCGCGCGATAGCCCACACCCTGGATCTCGAGCTCTTTCTTGAAGCCTTCCGTCACACCGGTGACCAGATTGGCCACCTGGGTGCGCGACATGCCCCATTGCTGACGGGCACGCTTGGACTTTCCGCGCGGCGTGATCGTCACGGCATTGTCCTCGACAGTGATCGTCACATCGTCGGTTGCGGTGAAGCTGCGGGTGCCTTTCGGCCCCTTCACTTCAACGGTCTGGCCGGACACCGAGGCGCTGACGCCGCCGGGCAGGTCGACCGGTCTTTTCCCAATACGAGACATTCCAGACCTCCTTAGAATACGGTGCAGAGCACTTCGCCGCCAACATTGGCACCGCGCGCTGCTGCGTCCGACATCACGCCCTTCGACGTGGAGACGATGGAAACACCCAGGCCCTGACGGACCTGCGGGATGTCGTTCACGCCCATGTAAACACGACGGCCCGGGGTGGACACGCGCTTGACTTCGCGGATCACCGGGGTGCCTTCGTAGTATTTCAGGCTGATCTCGAAGCCGGGATGACCACCGTCAACCGTGGTGGCCTCGTAGCCGCGGATATAGCCTTCGTCCGCCAGCACATCCAGAACCCAACCGCGCAGCTTGGAGGCCGGGGTGAGAACCGTGGATTTGCCGCGCAGCTGACCGTTGCGGATGCGGGTCAGCATATCACCGATAGGATCGTTCATTGCTTTCCCTCCCTTACCAGCTCGACTTGACCATGCCGGGGATCTGGCCGTTCGAGGCCAGATCACGCAGCTTGATCCGCGACATTTTCAGCTTGCGGTAATACGCCTTGGGGCGGCCGGTCAGCTGGCAACGGTTGTGCAGCCGGGTGGCCGAGCTGTTGCGCGGCAGTTCGGCCAGTTTCAGGCGCGCCTTGAAGCGCTCCTCCATCGGGCGGTCTTCGTCAGACGCGATCGCCTTCAGCTCGGCACGTTTGGCGGCGTATTTCTCCACCAGGCGCTGACGCTTCAGCTCGCGTTCGATCATTGCTTTCTTAGCCATGTCTTTGGTCCTCTCCGCGGATCAGCTGTTGAAGGGCATGTTGAAAAGCTTCAACAGCGCCTTTGCTTCCGCGTCGGTATTCGCGGTGGTGGCGATCACGATATCCAGGCCCCAGACCTCATCGACCTTGTCGAAGTTGATCTCGGGGAACACGATATGCTCCTTCATGCCCATGGCATAGTTGCCACGGCCGTCGAAGCTCTTGCCCGGGACGCCGCGGAAGTCGCGTATACGGGGCATTGCGATGGTGATCAGACGATCCAGAAATTCATACATCCGGTCGCCGCGCAGCGTGACCTTGGCGCCAAGCGGCATCTCTTCACGCACGCGGAAGCCCGCGATGGATTTCTTGGCCTTGGTGGTCATCGCCTTCTGGCCCGCGATCAGCGTCAGGTCTTCCTGCGCCGACTTGGCCTTCTTGCTGTCACGCACCGCCTCGGCCCCGCAGCCGATATTCAGGACGATCTTGTCCAGGCGCGGGATCTGCATGTCGTTGGCGTAGCCGAACTGTTCCTTCATGGCCGCGCGGATGCGGTCCTTGTAATCGGCCTTCAGGCGCGGGGTGTAATTTGCACTATCAAGCATCGATCACGTCCCCCGTGGTTTTCGCAAAACGCACCTTCTTGCCGTCTTCCATGCGGAAGCCGACGCGCGTTGCCTTGCCCTTGGCATCTAGGAGCGCCAGATTGCTCAGCTGGATTGGCATCGCCTTGGGCAGACGTCCGCCCTGGTCGCTCTGGGATTGCTTGGTGTGACGGACGGCCATGTTGATGCCATCGACCACGGCCTTGCCGGATTTGGGATCGACGGAGGCAATCTCGCCCTCCTTTCCCTTGTCCTTGCCGGCCAGCACGACGACCTTGTCGCCCTTTTTCAGTTTCGCGGCCATCACAGCACCTCCGGCGCAAGCGAGATGATCTTCATGAAGTTCTTCGCGCGCAGCTCACGAACCACCGGCCCGAAGATACGGGTGCCGACGGGCTCGTTGTTGTTGTTGAGGATCACGGCGGCGTTGCGATCGAAGCGGATCGCGGTGCCGTCTTCACGGCGAACTTCCTTGGCGGTGCGCACGACGACGGCCTTGCGGACGTCGCCCTTCTTCACGCGGCCGCGCGGGATGGCTTCCTTCACCGAGACGACAATGATGTCGCCAACGGAGGCGTATTTACGCTTGGAACCACCCAGGACCTTGATGCACTGAACTCGGCGAGCGCCGGAGTTGTCAGCAACATCCAGATTGGTCTGCATCTGGATCATGTGGTTTCTCCCGACCTGTGGGGAGGGCTTCAGTTATGCCCTTTTCCCCCGCGGTTTCGATTAAACCGGGTGTGATGGCCCTTAGGAGGCGATCACCTCCCAGCGTTTGGTTTTCGACATCGGGGCACATTCCTGGATACGGACGGTATCCCCGATCTTGAAACTGTTCTCCGGATCGTGGGCCCGATATTTCTTGGACTTCCGGATGGTCTTCTGCAGCACCGGGTGCTTGAAGCGGCGTTCCACGGAAACGCTGACGGTCTGGTCGTTGGCGTCGCTGGTCACGGTGCCTGTCAGGATGCGTTTGGGCATGGGCTCAGGCCTCCGATTGCGCAGCGGCGGCTGCTTTTTCGTTCAGGATGGTCTTCACGCGCGCGGCGTCACGACGGACGCTGCGCATGCGAGCGGTGTTTTCCAGCTGGCTGGTGGCCTGCTGGAAGCGGAGGTTGAAGGCCTCCTTTTTCAGGTTGGCAAGCTCATCCCGGAGCTGGTCCGGTGTCTTGTCGCGCAGTTCACTGGCGTTCATGTCGCCTCTTCCTTCTCTCAAAACACCAGCAGGCCCCAAAGACGGGTCACCCTTGACCTGGTGGATGAATGACAAACGACGAATCCCCGGAGGTGATCCGGGGACTCGGCAGATGGGGCCTTCTAGGGGGGATGGGCGCGGGTGGCAAGGGGGAAGTTTGGGGGGGGACGATGGCACATGGCTGCACGCGAGCAGGAGTAAAGCAATCCGCTATCAGGCCGGGGAGTGTCAAGAACTCTGTGTATCTGGCGCGGCCCATGCAGGTTTCAGATACGGTCACGCGTTGAAGCGCTCGAATGCGGCGTGATGGGCGCCGGTCGTCTCGTAGACCACGAGGTCGGGGGCCACCCGCGCCGATCCAGCGGCGCAGGGCGCGAATTCACATGGTCCTATTGGCAAATTGCGCGGCGTCGCCGGTGGTAAGGCGATGCACGTCGAGGTGCGCTTTCGAGATATCGATGCCAATGCTATCTTTCATCATCTTCGCGTGTCCTATGCTTGTCGTAGAGCGCTTCATGCCGCCCTGTATCCGTTCAGGCCCAATGCGAAGACGATGGCTGATCACACTCCAACACCGTCCCTCACGACGAAGCCTGTGACGATCCAGCCACCGCCAGCGTGCGCCATAGCTGGTGTGGCGCACGCTGGCTCTTTCTTCGCATAAGAACCACGATCAGCATAAGGCAAGCATGTCGCTCAAAAATGGGAACCGGTTTTGGGATTCTCGGACATGCGTCTCAATGGGTTGGAGTGCGCCTGCGTGATTGCAGATGAACGCGGCGCGCTAGCCTTCAGTCGAGGTCCGTCCAGGGCCAGGGCTTCACGTTGCTCGCCGCCATCTGGTAGCGCGCCGCCTTCGCCATCCAGATGCCCAGATCGGTGCCGAACTCGGCCAACCTCTCGTTGCGCTCCTTCTGGACGGCCATGATGATGAACTGGATCACGGTGGCCACGCCCAGCACGGTCTGCGCCAGCTGGATCATGACCCAGATGATCACCATGAAGACCAGCCGCAGAAGGATGCTGTCCTCCTCGGTCTCGAACTGCTCACCATGCAGGCGACCCGATATCCTGTCTTCGTCGGTGTCGCGCATCGTCATTTCCTCCGGCTGACCGTCCGCACATATGGGACATGAGCGCAGCCCCAATGTAAAGCGCCCCCTTCCCCCGATGCCGTCCCTGCCCTATAGCCCGATCCCATGAGCCAGAACCCCCCCGACCTCCGCCCCGACCTCGCGCCCAAAGCCCGCATCGCGGAGCCAAACCGCCCCGGCCAGCCGACCATCGGCATGGTCTCGCTCGGCTGCCCCAAGGCGCTGGTCGACAGCGAACGCATCCTGACCCGCCTGCGCGCCGAGGGCTACGCGATCTCCCCCGATTACGCGGGCGCGGAGGCGGTCATTGTCAACACCTGCGGGTTTCTGGACAGCGCCAAGATGGAGAGCCTCGAGGCCATCGGCGAGGCGCTCACGCAAAACGGCAAGGTCATCGTCACCGGCTGCCTCGGCGCGGAGCCCGAGGCCATCACCGGCACGCATCCCACCGTCCTCGCCGTCACCGGCCCGCAGCAATACGAACAAGTCCTGGATGCCGTCCACGCCGCCGTGCCGCCCAGCCCCGACCCTTACATCGACCTGCTGCCCGCCTCCGGCGTCTCCCTCACGCCGCGCCATTACAGCTATCTCAAGATCTCCGAGGGCTGTAACCACAAGTGCAAGTTCTGCATCATCCCCGACATGCGCGGGCGCCTGGCCTCCCGCCCCCACAAGGCGGTGATGCGCGAGGCGGAACGCCTCGTTGATGCGGGCGTCAAGGAGCTTCTGGTCATCTCCCAGGACACCTCCGCCTATGGCACGGACTGGAAGGACCGCGACGACAAGTTCCCCATCCTCCCCCTCGCCCGCGATCTGGGCAGCCTGGGGGCCTGGGTGCGGATGCACTACGTCTACCCCTACCCGCATGTGCGCGAGATGATCCCGGCCATGGCCGAGGGGTTGATCCTGCCCTATCTGGATATCCCCTTCCAGCACGCCCATCCCGACACATTGAAACGCATGGCCCGCCCCGCCGCCGCCGCGCGCACGCTGGACGAGATCGCCGCCTGGCGCGCGGATTGCCCCGACATCACCCTGCGCTCCACCTTCATCGTCGGCTATCCCGGCGAGACGGAGGCCGAGTTCCAGACCCTGCTGGATTGGCTCGACGAGGCGCAACTGGATCGCGTCGGCTGTTTTCAGTACGAGAACGTCGCGGGGGCGCGGTCGAACGCGCTGCCCGACCATGTGCCGGATGAGGTCAAGGCCGAGCGCTACCACCGCTTCATGGAGAAGAGCCAGGCGATCTCCGAGGCCAAACTGCAAGCCAAAGTGGGGTCGCGGCTTGAGGTGATCGTGGACGAGGTCGACGCGGAAGGCGCCACCTGCCGGACCAAGGCGGACGCGCCCGAGATCGACGGGAACCTGTTTATCGACGAGGGGTTCGAGGGACTCTCTGCCGGGGATATCGTGTCGGTGGAGGTGGATGAGGCATCGGAATATGATCTGTGGGGCCGCCTCGACCCGTAGGGTGGGTTTCAACCCACCATGTTGTTAATCAAGCAGACTTTTAGGCGCATGATCGACAGGTTTGCGAGAAGTCGAAGCAATCAGCGACTCAGGTAGCTTGCTTGACTTCGGGCCACTCTTGCAGAGCTTCCAGCTCGTTTCAGCATGGCCTTCACAACCTCCACGGGTGTCGAGTTCATTGGCCCAAGCGTGACATAGCTCAACGAGTCTAACTCAAAAGGCAATCTCATGAATGGTGAAATTGTTGATCCTGAGCTGCGAAATTCTAACTCTTCATCTCCGTCCAACCATACCACAGAATAAATACGCCATTCAGCTTCCTCAGAGAATGCAGGATTCTTGAATTCAAAGAACCTAGACGTGACGTCCCACTTCTCGTCAGTCAGATCAACGCTCAACAAAAAGCTTTCAGACCCAACTTCCGGAGCGGTCTCCAAATCATCTTCGAATGCCGAGTAAATAGGTTCTACGAAGTCGTGCTCTTCTAAACCGCCATATTTTATCTTACTTAACTTTAATCGACCTCGACTATTCAATGCGTCCATTGCTTCTTCAAGCGCATCTTTCTTGAACGAAATCGAAACACCAGAACCATCGTCAGCGTAACCTCGCCATTGGCTCAGCAGATCATCCTTCTCCGAGAAGCACACGCCCAGCGCCTCTCTATTCTTAAGAAAAATATCCAGCAAAGCCCGCACCGCCCGTCGTTTTCCATACTTTTCGCCCCGAAAGCAGTCAAGGTACCTTTCTAAGGCCCACTTTCCCTCCATACGATCATTAGACAATGAGAGAGCCGTCAACCAAAGCTCGCGATGCTTGACTATCGACAAGAATGTCTCGTTTGAGCAATAATAATGCAAATCGTCAGGCAAACTGTTTCCTTTGACACTGTTGAGACCGCGCTCTGATTTTGAGCCGCAGACAGCCCTACTTCATCTATCAAACTGAGATGATCGCACCTCAATCGATATCATGCCCGTCCAATAAAGCAGATTGCAAGTATTGTTGTTTCTCCCGATCGCCAGACCGCGGGATGGCGATCCAAGCCTCAGACCGGCAGCAGTTTATCCCTGCCAAGCCCCTCCCACTTAAATCCGGCAGCACGGCCCCGTCAAAATCGCCAGCCCTCGCGGGCGGCCCCCTCTCGGCAGATTTCCCTTGGAAATCGCCTGCCGGGTCAACGCTGGCGATGGCGCGGCGGCTACGCCTTGATTCCGCGCCAGAATTCGTAGTGGTGGGCAGTTCTGCCCACCACGCCGCCCGCCCAAAACCGAAAAATGCGACGCATCCCGCGCCGCATTTTCATCGTCCTCCCCAATGTCGCGCGCGTCCCGTTCAGGCCGGGCGCACGCCGAACCGGGGCCGGGTCAGCCACTGGCCGACGGTCCGGGCCATGTCCTTCATCGCCTCGGCGCGCAACCGCCTTGCCTGTGCCAGCACGGCGCGAATCTCTGCATCCGTGGCCATATGGAAATCTCTATCAGTCATCTGGTGGTCTCTTTCGGAGAGTCTGAGGTTGGGTCTCAGGCGCTAGATAGACCCTTGGCGGCGCGGCAACACCGCCCATCCGCGAAGACCCGCTATGCTTGCGCTGCATGTATGGGTGCCTGCCTGCCGCACTTGCCCCGGCCAGCAAAACCGGGCTTTCATACCCGCGACCCAGACGGAGGACGCCCCCATGCAGATCGCCCTCATCGGCACCGGTGCCATCTCGACTTACGTTCAGGACGCGCTGGCCGCGCAAGGCAAGCCCCCCGCCGCCCTCCTCGTCCGGCCCGCGCGCCTTTCCGAGCCCTCGGACATCCCCCGCGTCGCCTGCGTCGCCGACCTGCCCGCCCACATCACCCATCTCGTCGATTGCGCGGGCCATGAGGCGCTGGCCAGCCACGGCCCCGCCGCGCTCGCCAACGGCATCGACGTGATCACCGTTTCCATCGGCGCGCTGGCCAATCCGGACCTTCTGCAAGACCTGCAAGCCGCCGCCGAGGCCGGCAATGCCCGCCTGCATCTGGCAAGCGGCGCGCTCGGGGGGCTCGACGCGCTGCAATCGGCCCGCGCGGGGCAGCTCAGATCCGTCACCTATACGGGCCGCAAGCCGCCGAAGGGTTGGCTCGGCTCGCCCGCCGAGGACCGGATCGACCTGACCGCCCCGATGGACGGACCGCAGACGCATTTCCGGGGCACGGCGCGCGAGGCCGCTTTGCAATACCCCAAGAACGCCAATGTCGCCGCCGCCGTGGCGCTGGCCGGTCTGGGCTTCGAGGCCACGCAGGTGGAGCTGATCGCCGATCCGACCGTGACGACCAATATCCATGAGGTCCGGGCAGAGGGCGATTTCGGAGACTTCACCTTCACCATCTCGGGCCATTCCCTGCCGACCAGCCCCCGCACCTCCGCGCTGGCCGCGATGAGCGTCGTCGCCACGCTGGCCCGGATCGCGGCGCGCATCCGCAGCTAAGGGCCGGTCTTCGACGCCCCAGGGGGTGTACGGGGGGCGCATCGGGGGGTGTACGGGGGGTGTACGCCTATTTTTCGGCCAGATAGACCCGGACCGCCTCGGCCACATGCCGGAATCGGTCGCCGCCCAGGTGCTTGCCACCGAACCAGCGCGTCACGATGACAACGTGATTTTGCACCCCCGCGCCCTCCAGCACCTGCAAGATCACATTGCCCGCCCCGGCCTCGCCATCGTCGGATTTGAGCGGCCCCTCGGGCAGCAGAACGGCCCATGAATTATGCGTGGCCTTGGCGAATTTCTTCTTCTTTTTCAGGGCTTTCAGAACGTCATCCACATCCGCGCGCGATGCAACAGGCGCGCCCGAGACAGCGTATCTCGACCCCCGGTCGCGGATCACCCCCTCGATCACCCGCATCAGCCCACCAGCACCACGACCCAGGCCACACCCACAGCGATCGCGCTCAGCGCCACGCCCGCGCTGGCCATATCCTTGGCATCCCGCGCCTGATCGCTGCGCGTGGAATCGGCAATATCAACCACCCGCTCTATCCCCGTATTGAGCAGTTCCGCCGCCAGGATCAGCACGCCACCCATCAGGATTATCATTGTTTCAGAGCGGGTTAGAGGCAGATACAGCGCCAAGGCGGCAGAGGGAATATTCATGCAGGTCCAGAATTTGAGGCTCGCCTCCTCGGCCCAGGCCCGCCGCCATCCGGCCCAGGACCAGATGCACCGGTTCCTCAATCGCTCCCATTCCCGGCGCAGTATGACCGCTCCCTCCCCCGCTTCGGATCCCGCAAGAGACGCTACTGCGGCGTCGGCCCCCTGTCACCGGGAAACCGCCATGCGGCACCCTGTCAGGACTTCAGCGACTTCAGTTTTTCACCGTTCCGACAATAGGTTGGCGTATCCCCGGCGCTGTCATGCGCCTCCAGCCAGGCCTCGCAGGCCTCGGGCGAGGTGCAGTTGGTGCAGCTCAACACCATCGCGTTCCGCTCCCCCGGTCTTAGGTCGCCGCGCAGCTCGGCCTCGTCCAGATCGGTGCCCAACCGGTCGGCCATCCTGGCAACCAGCCGCCCGTGTTTCTCCATCTGCTTGCTACTTGGCATCTTGCAGCCCTTTCGCCTTGGGCCATGCCCCCCGGCACGGCGGATGGTGAAAGCCTGCGACCTAAGGTCAACCTTGACCTTGATGCAGATCAATGCCGCCTGTCACACGCCTACAAGCGCTTGTTTCCCTTGATGAACTCATGCCCCCAGATCAGGGCTAGGCAAGCCGCGACACCGGTTCTAAGCTGCGGCCCATGTTTACCATCGAGCATGAATTCGACGCCACGGTCGTGACCCTCGTGGATGAAGGCGCAGCCCCCCTGCAGGAGGATCTGACCATCGCGGCCTTTGCCGAATGCGTCACGCTGGAGCAGCTTGATCCGCGCACCGACCGGGTGCAGAAGATCACCCTGTCGGAAAGCCAGTTGCGCGACCTGGCCGCGGCGTTGGACCTGCCCGAAGGCATCTACCGCCTGCGCCCCGCCGAGAGCTAGGACCGCCCATGCCCCTTCCCAATCTGCTGATCGCGGGCGCGCAGAAATCGGCGACCACATGGCTGCACCAGGCGCTGAGGAAATCGGCGCAGTTCCAGGCCTCGAAACCGAAGGAGCTGAACTTTTTCCTCGACCCGGATTATGCCGCGAAACTCGACAGTTACGCGGCGCATTTCCCGGCGCGGGACGGCGTGCGCCATGCTTACGAATCCTCGCCCGAGTATTTCCGGCTTCCGGGCGACCGGGGCGATGTGGCCGCGCGGATTGCCGAGGTGCTGCCCGATGCCGAGATCCTCGTGATCCTGCGCAATCCCGTCGATAGATACCTCAGCGCCTATACCCATCACATGATGAAATCGCGCTATCCCTATGCGCCCGAGATCGACGTGATGGAGAGTTCCCGCAATATGCTGGCCTTCGGGCTATACGGGGCGATCCTGGCCCATTGGCGCAAGGTTCTGCCGCAGGTGCGGGTCTATTTCTTCGACGATTTCGTAGCAGACAAATCGGCGTTCTTTTCAACAATCCTGGGTGATCTGGATGTCGCGCGCGACGTGGCGGATGCCGATCTGGATTTCGTAGTCAACGCCAAGGCGCGCAAGTTCAAGAAGAACGACTGGCCCGTGATGCCCCGGTTGAGCGACGGGCTGCGGGCCAAGCTGCACGCCTATTACCAAGACGACATCGCCCTGTTGGAAGAGCAGACCGGGCGCGACCTGAGTGCCTGGAAAGCGGCATAGATCGTTTCAGGTCCAGTTGCATCGGTTTCTCTGCCTCGCCCGTTTCAGGGTCGAACGCGAAAACCGATCCTCACTTTTCGTTGGAACCCGAAACGCCTCAGGACGCGCAGGAGATGCAGCGCATCGCGGCGGCATCGGAATCGAGCGGCCCAAAGCCGATGAAGCTGCCGCAATCATCGCACCAGCCGAATTCGCCTTCCTCGATCCGGCGCAGGGCGGCGTCGATGGCGCGGATGCGCCCGTGTCGGCGCGCCTCGAGCGCCGCCTCCATCGCCTGGCCCTGCATCGCGTCCATGCGCGACAGCCGCCCCACCTGCGTCTGATCCAGCATGACCGGCTTGCGCCCCTCGCCGGTGTCCTCGGACGCGGTCAGCAGGGCGGCGCGCTCCTCCTCCAGGGCGGTTCGGTAGCGGTCGGCCAGCTCGGTGTCGGTAGGGTCCGTCATGCCCCCAGAGAAGCCGCCCGCACCCGCCCTCGTCAAGCACTTGCAACGCAAGGCGGGCGGGGCCACTCTGGCGGCAAGGCCATCAACGGGAGGGATCATGCGCACAGGGTTTTTCTGGGACGAACGCTGTTTCTGGCATTCGGGTGGAAATTACGCCGCAACGATGCCGGTCGGTGGGCTGGTGCAGCCGATGGCGGGCGGGCTGCCCGAGAACCCCGAGACCAAGCGGCGGCTCAAGAACCTGATGGAGGTGACCGGCCTGATCGACGAGTTGATCCAGCGCCACGCCCCGCCCGCGACATATGAAGACCTGCGGCGCGTCCACCCCGAGCGCTACCTGTCCCGGTTCAAGGAGATGTCAGATGCGGGCGGCGGAGAGTTGGGGCTGCGCACGCCGTTCGGCCCCGGCGGATACGAGATCGCCTGCGTCTCGGCAGGGCTGGCCAAGGCGGCGCTTGCGGCCGTGCTGACCGGCGAGGTGGACAATGCCTATTCCCTGTCGCGCCCGCCCGGCCATCACTGCCTGCCGGATTATCCCAACGGGTTTTGCCTGCTGGCCAACATTCCCATCGCGATCGAGGCGGCGCTGGCGGGCGGGCTGGCCTCCCGCGTCGCGGTTGTGGATTGGGACGTGCATCACGGCAACGGCACCGAGGCGATCTATTACGACCGCGACGATGTGCTGGCGATCTCGCTGCACCAGGAACGCAACTACCCCATCGACACCGGGGATTTCGAGGATCGCGGCCTGGGCGCGGGCGAGGGGTTCAACCTCAATATCCCCCTGCCCCCCGGCGCGGGCCATGCGACCTATCTTGAGGCGATGGAGCGGCTGGTCCTCCCCGCCCTGACCGAGTTCCAGCCCGACGTGATCATCGTCGCCTGCGGCTATGACGCGGCGGCCATCGACCCGCTCAGCCGGATGCTGGCCACCGCCGAGACCTTCCGCGCCATGACCACGATGGTGATGGAGGCCGCCGCCGACCTCTGCGGCGGCAAGCTGCTGGTGGTCCATGAGGGCGGCTATTCCGAGGCTTACGTGCCCTTTTGCGGCCATGGCGTGATTGCCGAAATGGCGGGCAGCACGATCGACGCGCCCGACCCCCTGGGCGACACCTTCGACGCCCGCCAGCCGAACGCCCGGTTCGAGCATTACTGCTCGATCCTGATCGCGGAAATGGAGGCGGCGCTCTAGATGCGCTTTGCCGCGCTGCGGCACATGCGTTGACAGTTACATCGGCCCGCGTCAGGTTGCGCGGGGTTTCAATGGGAAAGGTGCTCCATGAAGAAGGTATACGGCTCGGCTACTGAAGCGCTGGACGGTGTCCTGCACGACGGCATGCTTATCGCCGCGGGGGGGTTCGGCCTCTGCGGTATTCCGGAACTGCTGATCGACGGCATCGTCGCGTCGGGCGTCAAGGATCTGACGGTTGCCTCGAACAATGCGGGCGTTGATGGCTTCGGCCTCGGCAAGCTCCTGGAGACCCGGCAGATCAAGAAAATGATGTCGTCCTACGTGGGCGAGAATGCCGAATTCATGCGGCAATACCTGTCCGGCGAGCTGGAGCTTGAGTTCAACCCGCAAGGCACGCTGGCCGAACGGATGCGCGCGGGCGGGGCCGGTATTCCGGGCTTCTACACCAAGACCGGCGTCGGCACCCAGATCGCCGAGGGCAAGGACGTCAAGCAATTCAACGGCGAGGACTACATCATGGAGGAAGGCATCTTCGCCGACCTCTCCATCGTCAAGGCGTGGAAAGCGGACGACACCGGCAACCTGATCTTCCGCAAGACGGCGCGCAACTTCAACCCGCCCGCCGCGATGTGTGGGCGTATCTGCATCGCCGAGGTCGAGGAGATCGTGCCGCGCGGCTCGCTGGACCCCGACCTGATCCACCTGCCCGGCATCTACGTGCATCGCCTGATCCAAGGGCAGCACGAAAAACGCATCGAACAGCGCACCGTGCGCAAGCGGGAGGACGCATAATGCCCTGGGATCGCAACCAAATGGCGGCGCGTGCCGCGGAAGAACTGGAAGACGGCTGGTATGTGAACCTCGGCATCGGCATTCCGACGCTGGTGGCGAATTACGTGGGCGACAAGGACATCACCCTGCAATCCGAAAACGGCATGCTCGGCATGGGCCCGTTCCCCTATGAGGGCGAGGAAGACCCCGACCTGATCAACGCCGGCAAGCAGACCATCACCGAGTTGAGCCGCACCGCCTATTTTGATTCAGCTACCAGCTTCGGCATGATCCGCGGCGGCAAGATCGCGGCGGCGATCCTGGGCGCGATGGAGGTGGCCGAAAACGGCGACCTCGCCAACTGGATGATCCCCGGCAAGCTGGTCAAGGGCATGGGCGGCGCGATGGACCTTGTCGCGGGCGTGGGCCGCGTGATCGTGGTGATGGACCACACCAACAAGCATGGCGACAGCAAGCTCCTGAAGGAATGCACCCTGCCGCTGACCGGCACCGGCGTGGTGGACCGGATCATCACCAACCTGGGTGTTCTCGATGTCGTCGAGGGCGGGCTGAAGATCGTCGAGACCGCCGAGGGCGTGACCGAAGACGAGATCCGCGCCGCGACCGAGGCGACCATCGTCAATTGAGATCGGGCCGGGCGGGGGGGGCTTTCCCCTGCCCGGCACCTCACCGCGCGGGCACCAGCCGCGCGACGACCTCCTCCAGCACCTTTCGGAATGGCTCCACCCCCAATGCGGGTTCCGCATCGGGGCGCAGCATCAGGCCGACCGGCCCGGTGGTCAGGCTGGTGTCGAAGGGCAGTTCGACCAGTTTGCCCTCGGCCACCTCATTGGCCACGACGCCCGATGAGATGATCCAGATCGCGTCCGACCGGTGGGTGTAGACCCGGCCAAACGCACCCGAGACGGTCTCCAGCTTGCGGGGGATCTCGCCCACGCCATTGGCGATCAGGAAACGTTCGACCAGCGGCGCGATGGCCGAGCCGTCGGGTGGGTAGACCACGGGCCAGTCGGTCAGCGCATCCAGGCTGGGGGCCTCAAGGATCGGGTGGCCGGGGCGGGTGACGAAAACAACGTGCTCGTTGTAAAGCTGCATGAAGGACAGACCTTGCATCGTGTCAGGGGGCCCCATGCGCCCGATCACGAGGTCCAGATCCCCGCTGCGCAATCGCTCGATCAGGTAGGCGTGCGGCCCGTCGAGGATGCGCAGGGCAAGCTCGGGCAACGCCAGTTCGGCCTCGCGCACGACCTCGGGCATCAGCCAGGCGGCGACACTGGGAAGGAGGCCGACGGACAGCAGCGACCGCCCGCGCCGTTCCACCTGCGCCACCCCGTCGAAGCCCTGGCGCAGGGCAGCCAGGCTCATCCGGGCGAAATGCAGGAAGACCTTGCCCTGCGGCGTCAACGTCACGCCTGCGCGGCTGCGAATGAGGAGCGGCTGGCCAACGATCTCCTCCAATTCCTTCAACGTGCGCGACATGGCCGGTTGGGTGAGATAGAGCGCCTCGGCCGCGCGGTTCATGCGGCCCTGGCGCGTGATTTCCACGAAGGCCTGAACATGGCGGATCTTGATGCGACGGTCGATCATTGCTTGCCCATTTCGATAAGTAAACTGGCGACAAACGGATTTTGCAATCCTTGGCCGTCAAGTTACGGTTAGGCAAGGGAGGATCATCATGCGTACACAAGTGGTCATCATCGGCGGCGGGCCCTCGGGCCTCCTGCTCAGCCAGCTTCTGCACCGCAAGGGCATCGACACGGTCGTGCTGGAACGCAAGACGCGGCAATACGTGCTTGGCCGCATCCGCGCGGGCATCCTGGAGGTCGGCTTCGTCGACCTGATGCGCGAGGCCGGGGTGGGCGCGCGCATGGATAACGAAGGCTTCATCCATGATGGCACCGTCATCGCCTTCGACAACGAGGATTTCCACGTCGATTTCAAACGCCACACCGCCACAACGGTCATGGTCTACGGCCAGACCGAGGTGACGCGCGACCTCTATGATGCGCGCGAGGCGATGGAGGGCAAGATCGTCTTCAACGTAGATGGCGTGACGATCCACGGGGCTGACAGCGACGCGCCGCATGTCACCTATTTCGTGGACGGGGTCGAACACCGGATCGACTGCGAATACGTGGCGGGCTGCGACGGGTTCCATGGTGTCAGCCGCCAGACCATCCCCCTGTCGGTGCGGCGCGAGTATGAGAAGGTCTATCCCTTCGGCTGGCTCGGCATCCTGTCGGAAACGCCGCCCGTGCATGAGGAACTGATCTATTCCAATTCGGATCGCGGTTTCGCGCTCTGTTCGATGCGCAATGCCAATCTCAGCCGCTACTATATCCAGTGCTCGTTGAGTGATTCCCCCGACGACTGGGACGATGCCGGGTTCTGGGAGGAATTGAAGCGCCGTATCCCGGAAGAACATGCCGACAACCTGATCACCGGGCCGAGCATCGAGAAATCCATCGCACCGCTGCGCAGTTTCGTGACCGAGCCGATGCGGTGGGGGCGGCTGTTCCTCTGTGGCGACGCGGCCCATATCGTGCCGCCCACGGGGGCCAAGGGGCTGAACACGGCGGCCTCGGACATCCACTACCTCTATCACGGTCTGTTGGCCAAGTATCAGGACGGCGAGGCGGAGGGGCTGGACAGCTATTCCGGCAAGGCGCTGGCCCGCGTCTGGAAGGCCGAGCGCTTCAGTTGGGCCACCACCAACATGCTGCACCGCTACCCCGATCAGAGCGAGTTCGACATCAAGATGCAGCGTGCCGATCTGGAGTTCCTGCGCGACAATGACAGCGCGCAGAAGGTATTCGCGGAAAATTACGTCGGCCTGCCATATTGAAGGGACATGCGATGAGCGAGAAGATCGAGACCGGCATGGCCGTGCGCCGCAAGGTTCTGGGCGATGCGCATGTCGACCGGGCCGAGGCGAACAAGACCGATTTCGACGCGCCTTTCCAGACGCTGATAACCGAGGCGGCCTGGGGCACGGTCTGGGCCTCGGACGCGATCAGCTTGCGGGAACGGTCGATGCTGACGCTGGCGTTGCTGGCGGCGACCGGCAATTTCGAGGAGATCCCGATGCATATCCGCGCGACCGTTAACACCGGCGCCAGCGAGGCCGACGTGATCGAGGCGTTCCAGCATGTCGCTATTTACGCGGGCGTGCCGAAAGCCAATCATGCGATCAAGCTGGCCAAGGCCACCTATGCCGAAATGAGGGAGGACAAGACATGAAACCCGCAGAGTTCTATGCCCGCGACCGACGCTGGCACCCGCCCGCGCTGGCGCGCGATTACAAGACCTCGGTCACCCGGTCGCCTCAGTACGCCGCGATTTCCTTGCAGAACTCGGCCTCGGAACTGACCGGCCCGGTCTTCGGCCATAACGACATCGACGCGATCGACAATGACCTGCTGGCGAATTACGCGCAGCCCGGTGAAAGCCCCATCGGCGAGCGCATCATCGTGCATGGCCGGGTGCTGGATGAAAACGCCCGGCCCGTGCCGAACACGCTGGTCGAGATCTGGCAGGCCAATGCGGGCGGGCGCTATCGGCACAAGAAGGACACCTATCTTGCGCCCATCGACCCGAATTTCGGCGGTTGCGGGCGGACCCTGACGGATGAGAACGGCTATTACTATTTCCGCACCGTCAAGCCCGGTGCCTACCCGTGGCGCAACTGGGTCAACGATTGGCGGCCCGCGCATATTCATGTGTCCGTGTTCGGCTCGGGCTTCGCGCAGCGCCTGATCACGCAGCTTTACTTCGAGGGCGACCCGCTGATCGCGAAATGCCCCATCGTGGCGACCATTCCCGACCCACAGGCGATCGACATGCTGATCGCGCGGCTGGACATGAACGCAACCATTCCGCTCGATACCATCGCCTATCATTTCGATATCGTGCTGCGGGGGCGGCGCTCGACCCTGTTTGAAAACCGGCTGGAGGGGAACTGATGGGAATGAAATACCTCAAGGAAACGCCCTCGCAGACGGCAGGGCCTTACGTCCATATCGGCCTCGCCCCCGGTGCGGCGGGCTTCGACATCTACCGCGAGGAACTGGGCCATGACATCGCCGGACCGAACCCCAAGGGCGAACGCATCCGCGTCGAAGGTCTGGTGATCGACGGCACCGGAAGCCCGATCAAGGATGTGCTGCTGGAGGCATGGCAGGCCAATGCCGACGGGCATTACGCCCATCCCGAGGGCAGCGGCGAGGTCGAGGAGGGTTTTCGCGGTTGGGGCCGTGTCATCACCGATTTCGAGACCGGCGAATGGGGCTTCGACACGGTCAAGCCGGGGCGCGTGATGGGGCGCAACGGGCGGCTCATGGCGCCGCATATCAACCTCTGGATCGTCGCGCGCGGGATCAACCTGGGGCTGAACACCCGGATGTATTTCGCTGACGAGGACGCGGCCAATGCCGAGGATCCGGTGATCAACCTCATTGAATGGGAACGTCGCCGCGCGACGCTGATCGCCAGGCGCGAGGACCGCGACGGCTTGTCCCTCTACCGCTTTGACATCAAGGTGCAGGGCCAGGACGAAACCGTCTTCTTCGACATCTGAGAGGCCCCGACATGACCAAACCCTGCATCATCTGCGTGGCGATCACAGGCTCGGTGCCGCAGAAATCCGACAATCCCGCCGTGCCGATCACGGTCGCGGAACAGGTCGAGAGCACCCAGGCCGCGTTCGAGGCCGGGGCCAGTATCGTGCATGCGCATGTGCGCAACGATGACGGCTCCACCACCAGCGACCCGGAGAAGTTCGGCCGCCTTATGGAGGGGATCAAGACGCACTGTCCGGGCATGATCATCCAGTTCTCGACAGGCGGGCGGTCGGGCGCAGGGTCGGCGCGCGGCGGCATGCTGCCCCTGCGCCCCGATATGGCCTCGCTGGCCGTTGGGTCCAACAACTTCCCCACCCGTGTCTATGAGAACCCGCCCGATCTGGTCGATTGGCTGGCCTCGGAAATGCGCGCGCATGATGTCGTGCCCGAGATCGAGGCCTTCGACCTCAGCCATATCCACCAGGCGGTGGCGATGCACAAGGACGGGCGGCTGCCGAAGCCGCTCTATGTGCAGTTCGTCATGGGGGTGAAGAACGCGATGCCGGTGGATCGGGACGTGTTCGATTATTATGTAAGAACGATGGAGCGCCTGGCCCCCGAGGCCGAATGGTGCGCCGCGGGGATCGGGCGGCACCAGCTTGAGGTCAATGAATGGGCGATTGCCGCGGGCGGGCATACGCGGACGGGGCTGGAGGACAATATCCGCCTGGACCGCGACACGCTTGCCCCTTCCAACGCGGCGCTGGTGGAACGCACGGTCAATGCCTGTAAGAAATACGGGCGCCCGGTTGCCAGCTGGCAGGAGGCGCGCGAGATCCTGGGGCTGCGGCCTGAGTAAAGGACGCGCTTGAGACGACCCCGCGCCTACCCGTCCATCATCGTGCGCAACACGCAGCCATCCGTGACCAGTTCCGGCGGTGTCACGCAAAGCAGCCGCGCCGCGCGCCAGGTTGCCAGAACCCTGGTCACATAGTCCCGCGTCTCCGCGTAATCCGGCACGCCATCCGCCGCGCGCACGGCCCCCTCGCCCGCATTGTAGCCCGCCAGCGCCAGGATCGGATCGCGGTCGAACTCCTCCATCAGCCAATCGAGATAGGCGACACCGCCGGTGATGTTCTGGACCGGATCGAAACTGTCGGACACGCCGAACCGGGTGGCGGTGGCCGGGATCAGCTGCATCAGACCTTGCGCCCCCGCGCTGCTTTCGGCCCGCAGGTCGCCGCGCGATTCCACCGCCATCACCGCCAGCACCAAGGCCGGTGAGACGCGCGTGCCGATGGTGGCGCGCAGGATGTCGAGGTCATGGCTTTCGGAGAGCGCCAGCAATGTCTCGGCCCGCGCGATGGGCAGGCCCGCCGCCTCGGGCGCGGTTTCCAGCAGACGGATCGCCGCCATGAAGCGCCCCGCGCCCTGATCGCGGCCTGCCGGGATCTGGTCCCAGAACCACGCCGAGGAGGCGGGCGCGGCTGGCCTCTCGGGTGTGGCGACGGCTGCGGGTGCAACCGCCTGGGGCCCGATCTGGATATTGATCAGGGGACCGGTATGGCCTGCATCGGGCACCGTGATGCGGCGGAAACTGAATTCGGGGAACGGCGGCGGACCGTCTGTATCACCCTCCTGCGCCGCGACGGGCGCGACCAGCCCCGCCAGAACCAGCAAGACGGCGGAAAGACCTGCACTGCGCATGGAACCTGCTCCTCATGGCTGCGATTTTTTCCTTTCAGTCTGCCTGATCCGCATTTTTTAGGAAAGAGGTCCAGGCCGCGCCTCTGACCAATCTGCGTTAACTTATTGATAATAAATAATTCCCACCCCAAAACCCTGAGCCGGCATGGTAAATATTACGTGAAATGACCGAAAACCCGCCCAATTCCTGCCCGATTTCCGGGGCCTAACTTCTCTCATTCGCCGATCCGGGCGGGACCAACGCAGAGCACATCCCCGGTCCGGATCACCAGAGGCGGGCAAGAAGAAACCGAGCAACCACAAACCTGTCGAGGGACAATCCAATGACCGCATATATCGAGAACTTCGCCAAATCCGAATCCGGTGCCGTGACCGTTGACTGGGTCGTGCTGACCGCCGCCATCGTCGGCCTCGGCCTGGCCGTCATGGCCGTCGTATCGAATGGCGTCGAGAACCTCTCGGGCGATATCCAGACGCAGTTGGAAGTTGACCAGATCAGCTCCTCGTTCGACTGAACCGAACACGACCAAAAGACTTCCTGCAAAGAGGGCCGCGCATCCAGGCACGGCCCTTTTTCATTGGCAATGGGTCGAATACTCCGAAAAGCCTGCGAAATTTCTTGGTAAATTCTTCATTATTTCGTTTCCGCGCCCAAATCGCGCCGCGATTGACCAGCATATTCATGCCATCCCAAGGGGCCACGCTCTTCGACGGGGCCAACCCTGACCGAACAAAAACCAAGACCTGGAGCCAAACAAATGACCGCATATATCAAGAACTTCGCCAAATCCGAATCCGGTGCCGTGACCGTTGACTGGGTCGTGTTGACCGCCGCCATCGTCGGCCTCGGCCTGGCCGTCATGGCCGTCGTGTCTTCGGGCGTCGAGAACCTCTCGCGCGATATCCAGACGCAGTTGGAAGTCGACCAGATCAACTCCTCGTTCGACTGATCCGAACACGACCAAAAGACTTCCCGCAAAGAGGGCCGTGCAATCCGCGCGGCCCTTTTTGTTTGTCACGCGATTCGATTGTCCTGCCCTGCCCGACCCTGGAGGAAAAGCCGCTGAAATTTCTTACTAAATTCTAAACAAATCCCTTTGAGCGCCCAAATCGCGCCCCAATGGACCAGCATATTCATCTCATCCCAAGGGGGCACGCCCCTCGGACGGGCCAACCCTGACTGAATACAAACCAAACCTGGAGCTAAACAAATGACCGCATATATCAAGAACTTCGCCAAATCCGAATCCGGTGCCGTGACCGTTGACTGGGTCGTGCTGACCGCCGCTATCGTCGGCCTCGGCCTGGCCGTCATGGCCGTCGTGTCCTCGGGCGTCGAGAACCTCTCGGGCGATATCCAGACGCAGCTGGAAGTCGATCAGATCAGCTCCTCGTTCGACTGATCCGAACACGACCAACAGACTTCCCGCAAAGAGGGCCGCGCAACCAGCGCGGCCCTTTTCATGTTTCCAATACCCAGATAATTCACGAAATTTGTTTCCAAATTTCACCCGCAATTTGTCATCAATTGCCCACTTTTGCCCCATTTCCGCCTTAGTTCGCCGCGATTGTTCCTAGGTCTGCTCGGGATGCTGCCACATCCCTTAAAAACCTGGAGGATCTGCCATGCGTGCTGCCGCTCGCCTGAAGTCGTTTGCCTTGTCGGAATCCGGTGCTGTCACCGTCGACTGGGTTGTCCTGACCGCCGCTCTTGTCGGCCTGGGGCTTGCCGTGACCAACACGGTCGGCGCGGGTCTGTCGAACCTGTCCAATGAAATCCGGACACAGCTGGAGCGTGACCACATCAGCACCGGCTTCGACTGATCCCTGACGGGTCTCGTTCCCCCCGCTCGGGATCCTGCACCGGAGTCCGGGGGGAATTGAGTCAAACTCTCGCGGTTTTGCACCGCCCGGTCCCCGCTCTGCCTTTTTTCTGCCCCCTCCTGCGGGCCAATTGAGCGGGCCCTACAAGGTGCAGGCGACAGAATGCGCTCCGGCCCCCGCGATATCCGCGTGGCGGTCTTTCCAAGACAAACGCAGGAGCAAACCCCATGTCTTTCAAATCTCTTCCCAATTTCCTTGCCGACGAATCCGGCGCCGTGACCGTCGACTGGGTCGTGCTGACCGCCGCGCTGGTGGGCCTCGGCCTGGCCGTGATGTCGGTCGTCTCGGGCGGGCTCGAGGATCTTTCGGGCGATATCAACAGCCAGCTGGAAGCAGACCACATCACCGACGCCTTTTCGGACTGAGGTTGCCACGTCCGCCTGACCTGGCCCCGCATGAGCGGCCCGGCCAATCCACTCGCATGTTCGGCGCGCCGCCCGCCTCGCGGTTGCGCGCCGAACCAAAACTGCCGATCAAACGTCCCGCGCCGACCATTCTTTCGCCCCAATCCTTTGACAGATTGGCGCGGAACGAAACCGGCCGGGACCGATCCGGCCTGATGACAGGCACTATATAAGGGGCTCGTGACATGCGCGTAATTTTCGGACTCGTCCTCATCATAGGCGTTGGCCTCGCGGGATTTGCCGTTTACGTGGCAAAGGACCGGTTCACGCAATACCAGGATGCACTGGCCTCGCAGCGCGATGCCATCGTTCCGACCACATCCGTCTATGTCGTCAACCGCGAGATGCGCTATGGCGAACAGATCAGACCGGCGGATGTCGAGGCCATCGAATGGCCCGAGGCAAGTGTCCCTTTCGGGGCCTTCACCAGCGCCGAGGAGCTGTTTCCCGAAGGCGAAGACCTGCGCACCGTTCTGCGTGTGATGGAACGCAATGAACCGGTGCTGATCACCAAGGTCTCGGCCCCCGGTGCGGATGCCGGCGTCGCCTCGCGGCTGGAACGCGGGATGCGCGCCTTTGCGCTGCGCGTCGATGTCGCCACCGGCGTGTCGGGTTTCATCCGGCCCGGCGACCGGGTCGATGTCTACTGGTCCGGCAATGCGCGGGGCGAGAACGTCACCCGGCTGATCCAGGCCTCGGTGCCGATCATCGCGATTGACCAGATCTCGGATCAGGACCGGCGCAACCCGACCGTGGCCCGTACCATCACCATCGCCGCACCCGCCCATCAGATCGCGGCGCTGGCACAGGCGCAGGCCACCGGCGCGCTCAGCCTGTCGCTGGTCGGTGTGCGCGACGACAGCGAAAGCGAGACCATCGAGGTCGATCAGGACGCGCTTCTGGGTATCGCCCAGGCCGTGGAAGCCGAAGGGCCCGAGATCTGCACCGTGCGCAACCGGCGCGGAGCCGAAGTGATCGTCACGCAGGTGCCTTGCACCAACTAACCGGAAACAAATGACAAAACGGCCTCCACAATATTGGGGGCCGTTTGCGTTCCACTGCTGAACTTGCGGTTGCGTGCTTTTCAAATCACATGAAACTCACCCCGCAAGATGCTGATTCTTGCGCATTATTGCAAATTGGGGCATGGTGCGCACAATCGGGTCAAAAGAACCCTCCCAAATCCGTGATCAGAGAGGCAGGATCACAATGAGCATTATACGCCATATCTGCGCGGTCCTCCTGGGCTGTGCAGTGATCGTCACAACCCCCCTTCCCTCGACGGCCCAGGTCCTGCGCGTGCTGGAAGGCGCGACATCGACCACGTTGCGCGTGCCCATGAACCGCGCCGTGGTGGTCGAGAGCGAGGCTCTCTTCGCCGAGCTGTCCGTCGCCAACCCCCAGATCGCTGATATCGCGACCCTGTCCGAGCGCACCATCTACGTCCTCGGGCGCGCGCCCGGCCGCACGACGATGACGCTGCTTGGTGTCGATGGCGGGCTGATCGCCAATGTCGAGATTCAGGTCATCCCCGACCTGGCCGAGTTCCGCGAACGCCTGCGGGAGATCCTGCCAAACGAGGCCATCGAGGTGCGCAGCGCCAATGACGGCATTGTCCTGTCCGGCACCGTCTCCTCGGGGCAGATCCTGGATCGCGCGCTTGAACTGGCGCAACGCTACGCGCCGGACCGGGTGTCGAACCTGATGGTCGTCGGCGGCACGCAGCAGGTGATGCTGCGGGTCCGCTTCGCGGAGATGTCGCGCACCGTGCGGCGCAACCTGTCAGCGAGCTTCGGCGCGGCAGTCGGCGATGTGCAGCTTGGCACCGGCAACGCCGCGACGACATTCCCCTCCACCACGATCTCGCCCGATCTGGGCGGGCGCAACGGGGCGCTTGGCGTCACCTTCGGATCGGGGTCGGCGCAATTCGCGATCCTGCTGGAAGCGCTGGAAAGCAACGGCATGGTCCGCACCCTGGCCGAGCCGAACCTGAGCGCCCTATCGGGGGCCACCGCCTCGTTCAACGCGGGCGGCGAATTTGCCGTCCCGGTCCAGACCGAAGACGGGATTTCCGTTGATTTCAGGCCCTTCGGCATCAACCTGGTCTTCACGCCGACCGTTCTCAGCGATGAGATCATCAACCTGAACCTCTCCGCCGAAGTCTCGTCGATCGACATCAACGTGCCGACCGTGAACGACGTCCCCGGCCTGCGCACCCGCACCGCCTCGACCACGGTGGAAATGCGCGACGGGGAAAGCTTCGTCATCGCAGGGCTTTTGCAGGACGATTTCCGCGACAGCATCGGGCAGGTGCCCTGGCTTGGCGACATCCCGGTTCTGGGCGCGCTCTTCCGCAGCACCAATTACCAGCGTGAGCAATCGGAACTGGTCATCATCGTCACCGCCCACCTGGTGTCGCCGACACGGGGCGAGGCGCTGGCCCTGCCCACCGATCGCGTGCGCATCCCTACGGAAAACGAGCTGTTCCTCTTTGGACAGACCGCCGGGCGGCCCGCCGCAGGCAGCGCCGCCGGCGATGTCGCGCAGCAGGATTTCAGCGGTTCCTACGGCTATGTGATGGAGTAAGGACATGACCATTCGATTTCCGATCGCACTTGTCGCGGGCCTCTCGGTCCTTGCCGTCGCGGGCTGTGAAACCATCGGCGGGGTCCGCGAAGCCGGGCATTCCCTGGATGAGGGCCGCTTTGGCGACCCGACGATGAACAACATCCTGGTGATGACCGGCCAGCGCGACTATTACGAACAACTGGCGCAACGCTTTGCCGCGGAAGTGCCGACAACGATCAACTTCGCCTTCAACTCGGCGCAACTGAGCCCGCAGGCACAGGCCGTGCTGCGGCAACAGGCGCGCTGGATCAATGCCTTCCCCGAGGTCCGGTTCAGCGTCTACGGCCACACCGACCTTGTCGGCACCGACGCCTATAACCTGCGTCTGGGACGCCGCCGCGCGCAGGCCGCCGTCAACTACATGATCGCGCAAGGCGTCGACCGCCACCGCCTGGATGCGCTGGTTTCCTTCGGCGAGACGCAGCCTCTGGTCGCCACGCCGAACCCGGAAATGCGCAACCGGCGCACCGTGACCGAGGTGTCGGGCTTCATGCAGGATCATCCGATGGTCCTGGACGGGCGCTATGCCGATATTGTTTACCGCACCTATGTCGCCTCGGGCGGGAGCGGGGAATAACCGGCCAAACTGCCGAAAATCGGGAACAATACCCCAGTATTTCGGCTTTTTGGTCGCAATCTCGCCCAAGTTAACGGGCAAGTATCGGAGCGGAGGCACCAGACCCGGGTTCTGATCGAGCATATCCCCGAACATGGTCCTCCCGGTTCCATGGGCTATCTGCCCGGACCGATATGACAACCGATCCGGCGACAAGCCGGGCGAACCGGGGTACTGAGGATGAGCGGAGGCTTGGCGTTACAATCTAATCCAGCACCAATCGTTGCATGTACAATTGCGCGAGACGTGCAGATCTTTGACCTGCTGATCGACGATATCGAGGCGGAACTGGGCGAAGCATGGGGCGATCTGAGCTTTCTTGAAGCACAGACCTTCCTGAACCAGCCCGATGCCGAAACCCTGGAGTTCGTGGCGATTGCCATCGACGACGAGGACGAGCCCGAGATCGAGCTTGTCTGCTCCATTATCCGGCTTGCGAAATCCAAGGATATCAAGGTGATGCTGATCGCCGAGGATGTCAGCCCGGCGGCGCTTCACAAGCTGCTGCAATCGGGCACCGACGATTTCGTGCCCTACCCCCTGCCCGAGCGCGCCTTTCACGATTCGCTGGCCCGCATCCGCAGCAACACCCCCGCCCCCGCCGAGATCGGCGATCACGTGAGCGAGGGGGCCGAGTCGATCCAGCCCACTACGACCGATATCAAGGATCACGTCCTCTTCGCCGTGCAAAGCATGGCAGGCGGCACCGGGGCCACGACGCTGGCCGTCAACCTGGCCTGGGAACTGGCCAATATCGACAAGAAACTGTCGCCCTCGGTCTGCCTTCTGGACCTGGACCTGCAATTCGGCTCGACCTCGACCTATCTGGACCTGCCGCGCCGCGAGGTGATCTACGAGGTGCTCTCGGACGCGCAGACCATGGATGTGGATGCGTTCAAGCAGGCGCTGCTCAGCTTCAACCAGCGTTTGTCGGTCTTCACCGCGCCCTCGGACATCCTGCCGCTGGACATCATCGGCCAGGAGGAGGTCAAGGCGCTCTTGCGACTGGCGCGCGAAACCTTCGACGTGGTCGTCGTCGACATGCCCTCGACCATCGTGAGTTGGTCCGAGACCGTGATGAACGAGGCCGATGTCTATTTCGCCACGCTGGAACTGGACATGCGGTCGGCGCAGAACACGATGCGCTTCATCAAGGCGCTTCAGGCCGAGGGCCTGCCAACCGACAAGATGCACTACGTGCTGAACCGCGCGCCCCGCAACCTGGACCTGTCCGGCAAGGGCCGCGTCAAGCGCCTGGCCGAAAGCCTGGATATCGAGCTCAAGACACAGCTTCCCGACGGCACCAAGCAGGTCAGCCAGGCCTGCGACCATGGCGTGCCGCTGGCCGACATGGCCCGCAAGAACCCGCTGCGCAAGGAAATCCTGAAGCTTGCCAAGACCCTGCATGAGGCCATCGCGGTCCAAGCGGTCGCCAGATAGAGGACGCCTAGGATGTTTTCGCGCTACAAGAAATCCGGCAATGCGACGCCCATCCACCCCGCATTGATGACCGACGCCCCCCCTGCCCCGGCCAGACCCGCCGAGGCCGAGGTCAAGCCCAAGACCACGTTGCGCAAGCCGCCGAAGAAACCGGATGTGGCCCCGGCGGAACCTGTCGCGCTGGACAAGGAAGCCAAGCGCCGCCAGCGCCTGGACGAGATCAAGACCGAGATGCATTCGCGTCTTCTGGACAATCTCAACCTCTCGGCGCTGGAAACCGCCAAGGAAAGCGAACTGCGCGCCGAGATCATCTCGATCACCAATGACGAGCTGGCCGATATGGGCGCGGTGCTGAACCGTGAGGATCGCACCACGTTGCAGACCGAGCTTTTTGACGAGGTCACGGGGCTCGGTCCGTTGGAGCCGCTGCTCAAGGACGACACGGTCAACGACATCCTGATCAACGGCCCCTACAACATCTTCATCGAACGCGCCGGCAAGCTGGAAAAATCCAGTATCCATTTCAAGGATGAACGCCACCTTCTGCGCATCATCGACAAGATCGTGTCCGCCGTGGGCCGCCGGGTCGACGAATCGAACCCTTATGTCGATGCGCGCCTGAAGGACGGCTCGCGTTTCAACGCGATGGTGCCGCCCGTGGGCGTCGATGGCAGCCTCGTCTCCATTCGTAAATTCAAGAAGGACAAGCTGCAGATCGACGACCTGGTGCAGTTCGGCGCCTTCAACGAGGAAATGGCCGCCTATCTGCAAGCCGCCGTCGCCTGCCGCCTGAATGTCGTCGTCTCGGGCGGCACGGGGTCGGGCAAAACGACCACGCTCAACGCGCTGTCCTCCTTCATCGACAATTCCGAACGCATCCTGACGATCGAGGATACGGCGGAACTGCAATTGCAGCAGGAACATGTGGGCCGGATGGAAAGCCGCCCGCCGAACGTGGAAGGCAAGGGCGCGGTCACGCAGCGCGACTGCCTGCGCAACGCCCTGCGGATGCGGCCCGACCGGATCATCGTCGGCGAGACGCGCGGCGAGGAAGTGATCGACATGCTCCAGGCCATGAATACCGGCCATGACGGCTCGATGACCACGATCCACGCCAACAGCGCCCGCGACGGAGTCAGCCGCCTGGAGAACATGATCGCCATGGCGGGCATCGAAATGCCGCTGAAAGCGGTGCGCAGCCAGATCGCCTCGGCCGTGAACCTGATCGTGCAGGCCAGCCGCCTGCAGGACGGCTCACGCCGCATGGTCTCGATCACCGAAGTGACGGGGATGGAGGGCGACGTGATCTCGATGCAGGAGATCTTCCGCTACGAGCGCCTCGGCCTGCAACCCGATGGCAAGATCATCGGCCGCTTTACCGCCTGCGGTGTGCGCAGCCATTATTCCGACAGGTTCCGCCAATGGGGCTATGACCTGCCGACCTCCATCTATGAACCCGCCGGGGACTGACGCCCATGAACCTCTCCATCGAACCGCTTATCTATATCGGCATCTTCATCGGCGTCATCATGCTGGTCGAAGGCGTCTACCTTATGGTCTTCGGCAAGTCGATCAGCCTCAATTCCCGCGTCAACCGGCGCCTGGACCTGATCAACAAGGGCGGCAACCGCGAGGATGTGCTGGCCAAGCTGCGCAAGGAACTGGACCAGCATACCGGGTCGAAGACGATCCCGCTCTATACCCTGATCGCGTCCAAGGCGCAGAAGGCCAATATCGCCTTCACGCCGCCGCAACTCTTGCTGGTCATGGCCGGGCTGACGGTCGCCGCCTTTGTAATGCTGACCACCGCGACGGGTGCGTCGCTGCCGATCAGGCTCCTGGTCTCGGTCATCATGGGGGTCGGCGGGGTCTATTACTGGGTCAACTCCAAGGCCAAGAAGCGCATCGGCATGATCGAGGAACAACTGCCCGACGCGGTTGAACTGATGGTGCGGTCCCTGCGCGTCGGCCACCCCTTCATCTCGGCCATCAACACCGTGGCCAAGGAGGTTCAGGATCCGCTCGGCTCGGAACTCGGCATCATCGCGGACGAGGCCGCCTATGGCCGCGACATCTCCGAGGCGATCGAGGCCATGGCCGAACGGCTGGACCTGCAGGATCTGCGCTTTCTGGCGGTTGCCGTGGGCATCCAGCAGAAATCGGGCGGCAACCTGGCCGAGATCCTGTCCGGCCTCGCCGCCGTGATCCGCTCGCGGTTCAAGCTCTTTCGCAAGGTCAAGGCGATCACCGCCGAGGCCAAGTGGTCGGGCATGTTCCTGTCGATCTTTCCGCTGCTGGCGCTGGTCGGCATCAACGTGATGCAGCCCGACTATTACGATGACGTCATGGAAAGTGCCGCCTTCATTCCGGCCGCCGCCGTCGTTGCCGTCATGTTGGGTGTCAACGTCATCGTCATGCGCATGATGGTCAATATCAAGGTCTGAGGAGCAACCAGTATGGACGCGATCAACACATATATCACCGATCTCCTCGGCCCCCTCGGCCCCCTCTTCGTGGTCGGCGGGCTTGGCCTTCTGCTGGTCCTGCTGGCGGTGCCCGCGATCCTGTTCCAGAAGAAGGATCCGCTGTCCAAGCTGAAAGAGTCGCAGAACGATCGCCATGCAGGCGTTCCCAAGGGCCTGCGCGTCGGCGGCAAGAATGAGAAACTGGACAAGTTCAAGCAGTTCCTGGAGCCGCAGAACCAGGAGGAATACGGCGCCGTCCAGTTGATGCTGATCCGGGCCGGCTATCGCTCCAAGGGGGCGGTGCAGACCTTCCATTTCGCGCAATTCGCGCTTGGCATGGGCTTTCTGGCGCTCGGCGTGATCTACACCTTCATCGCGGGCGAGATGACGACGCAAAAAAGCATCCTCAGCGTGCTGATCCCCGGTGCGGTCGGTTATTACCTGCCCAAATACTGGGTCCAGCGCCGGGTACAGACCCGCGAGGAGGAGATCACCTCGGGCTTTCCCGACGCGCTCGACCTTATGCTGGTCTGCGTCGAGGCGGGCCAGTCGCTGGACCAGGCGATCATCCGCGTCGCCAAGGAGATCCGGTCCTCCTATGAATCGCTGGCCGACGAGTTCGAGATCGTCGCCTATGAGATGAAGGCCGGCAAGGACAAGACCAAGGTGCTGCGCGACTTCGGCGAACGCTGCGGCGTGCAGGATGTGAACAGCTTCGTCACCGTGCTGATCCAGTCGGCCACCTTCGGCACCTCGATCGCCGAAGCGCTGCGGGTCTATGCCGAGGAAATGCGCGACAAGCGGGTGATGCGGGCCGAGGAAAAGGCCAACAAGCTGCCCACGAAACTGACACTGGCCACGATGATGTTCTGCGTGCCGCCGCTCTTGATCATCCTGATCGGTCCGTCGGTCTACGGCATCAGCCAGAACCTGGGCGGGCAATAGGAGAAGAAGGGGCAAACTGGATGTGGGGCAAGACATTCCTGGTGATGGCCGTGTTCGGTCTGGCCGCGTGCGAGAATTCGGCGCGGCTTGACCCGTTGGAAGGGGGGCCCCCGCTGCCCCCCGGCATGGCGGTCCAGCGCGGCGGCGTCGACCAGATGATCGTCGGCCACCGGCTGATGGATGCGGGCGAATACCAGCTTGCGCTGACCGCCTATATGCGCGCCGCCGGTGAGAACGGCATGACGGCGCAGGCGCTGTCCTCACTCGGATCGGCCAACCTGCGCCTGGGCCGTCTGGGCCAGGCCGAGGACCAGCTGCGCGAGGCGGTCGAGCTTGACCCGGACTCGGTCCCCGCCTGGAACAACCTCGGCGTGGTCTTGATGGAACGCGGCGAATACGGCGAGGCGCGGCGCATCTTCCGCCATGCCTATGCGCTGGATAGTGGCGAAAGCGACTCGATCCGCGAAAATCTTCGGCTGGCTATCGCGCGAACCGAAATTCCCGACTACACTGAGGAAAATACGAATAACAGCTTCGAGTTGGAGCGGCGAGGCGGCGGGCGATACCTCCTCCTCCGGACCCCATGATCGAAGGAAACGAGAGCAGTGAGAGGCCGATAATGCGCCCATATATCAAAACCACGGCAGTGATCTCTGTCGCGCTTGCGCTTGCAGGCTGCGAACAATCGGGTTCCGCGGATGTGGACCGCGCGATCGGGGATCTCAATGTCATCGACGAAAACAACCTCAACGACATCATGTTGTCGGCGGCGGACCCGGCCGAGGCGGTGACCTATTTCCGCAGTGCCGCCGCCGAAAACCCCGACCGGATCGACCTGCAACGCGGTCTGGCCACCAGCCTCATTCGCGCCCGAATGCACACCGAAGGGGCCGCCGCCTGGGCCCGCGTGGTGGCAAGCGACGAGGTCACCGACCAGGACCGGGTCGATTATGCCGATGCGCTGATCCGCACCAATGACTGGGACGGGGCGGAAGAGCAGCTGGACCTCGTGCCGCCCACCTTCGAGACCTATGAACGCTACCGGCTGGAGGCGATGGTCGCCGACAGCGACCAGGAATGGGACCGCGCCGACAGTTTTTATGAAACCGCCGTGGGGCTGACGATGCAGCCCGCGGGCGTGCTCAACAACTGGGGCTATTCGATGCTGACGCGCGGCGATCACGAAGGGGCCGAACGCCTCTTCACCGAGGCGCTGACCTATGATCCCAACCTGTTCCACGCCAAGAACAACCTTGTGCTGGCCCGTGCCGCGCGCGGGCAGTACACCCTGCCGCTGGTGCAGGTGACGCAGGTGGAACGGGCGCAGCTGCTGCACACCATGGCGCTGGCCGCCGTGCGTCGCGGCGATATCGATATCGGCCGTGGCCTGTTGCAGGATGCCATCGACACCCACCCGCAGCATTTCGAGGCAGCCGTCACCGCGCTGCGCTCGCTCGATAGTCAAGGATGACCGCCCATGACCCTCGCCCTGACCGCCGCTGAGGCCCTCTGGTTCCTGCCCTTCGTCCTGCCAATCTGCATCTGGGTCGCCTGGTCCGACCTGCGCGAGATGCGCATCCCCAATGTCAGCGTGCTGGCGCTGGCCGGTGTCTTCCTGGCCGTGGGTCTCATCGCCCTGCCCTTCGAGGTCTATTACATGCGCCTGCTGCAACTGGCGATCGTGCTGCTGGCGGGGTTCCTGCTGACCTCGCTCGGCCTGGTCGGCGCGGGCGATTCCAAGTTCGCCGCCGCCATGGCGCCCTTCATCGCACCGGGCGATTACCTGATGTTCCTGACCCTCTTCGCCGCCGTGCTGATCGGATCGTGGATCACCCATCGCGGGGCCAAGGCCGTGCCGGCGGTCCGCCGCGCGACACCCGGTTGGGTCTCCTGGGATCGCGGCAAGCTTTTCCCCATGGGCGTGGCGCTGGCCGGTGCGCTGGTGGTTTACCTGGCCCTCGGGATTGTCACCGCGCCTTAATTAATTCGCAATTCTGGTGTGAAATTGCAGGTGTGAAGCAGAAGGTCCGTCGCCCATGAACATGCACGCAAATGACACTGCCTCCTTCGCGCCGCCCAAGCTGCGGCGGCTGGAGGATACCGGCCTCCAACCCGTGATGATGCGGGATATCCTGCTCAAGACGGTCTTTCGCAAGAATGTCGAACAGGCCAGCCAGATTGCCGAGGCGATCTGCCTGCCGATGCCACTGACACAGGCGCTGATCGACGGGCTGCGGGAAATGGGCCTGTTGCAGGCCATGGGCACGATGCACGCGACCTCCAGCTCCGAGATGGGGTTTCAGCTCACCGATGCGGGCAAGGCGCGCGCGCTCGATGCGCTCGCCCAGTCCGAGTATTACGGCGCGATGCCGATCCCGCTGGAGGCCTACAAGGAACAGGTCAAGCGCCAGTCGGTCAAGAACGTGCTGATCACGCGGGCCGCGCTTGAGGCCAGCATGGGCCACCTGATCCTGCCCAAGGGCATGATCGACCAGCTTGGGCCAGCCGTCAGTTCGGGCCGCTCGGTCCTGATGTACGGCCCTCCCGGCAACGGCAAATCCTCCATCGCGGAAGGTATCCGTGCGGCCCTTGGCGACACGATCTACGTGCCGCGCGCGATTTCCTATGCCGGTCAGGTGATCACGGTCTTCGACCCCATCGTGCACAGCCCCGTCGCGGTGGACGAGACCGAGACCAGCGCGCTGCGCCGCCGCTCGGAACGCTTCGACACGCGCTACCTGATGTGCCAGCGGCCCACGGTGATGACGGGCGGCGAATTGACCCTGTCGATGCTGGACCTCAACTACAACAAGACCTCGCGCACCTACCAGGCCTCGCTGCAACTGAAATCCTCGGGCGGCGTCTTCATCGTCGACGACCTTGGCCGCCAGGAGGAGCCGCCGCAGGCCCTGATCAACCGCTGGATCGTCCCGATGGAGGTCGGATATGACATCCTGACGCTGCAATCGGGCGAAAAGTTCGAGGTGCCCTTCGACACGCTGGTGGTGTTCTCGACCAACTTCCACCCCAACGACCTCTTCGATGGCGCGGCGCTGCGCCGGATCTTTTTCAAGGTCAAGGTGGACGGGCCCACGCAGGAGGAATTCCTCAAGATCTTCGCCATGGTCGCGCGCAAGAAGAAAGTGCCGCTGGACGAGGCGTCGCTGCTGCACCTTCTGAAGAAGAAATACCCGACGATCGACAACCTCTATGCCAACTATCACGCGCCCTTCCTGATGGATCAGCTGATCGCCATTTGCGAGTTCGAGGGCATCCCCTACCAGATGCGGCCCGACCTGCTCGATCGCGCCTGGCAGAACATGTATGTGACACAGGAAACCATCGCCCACTGAGGCGCGCCTTTTCCGTCGACGGAAAAGACCGCCGCGTGGTCGATCACGCGCAAAGGCGCATCATGCGCCTTCCCCGCGCCTGTCCTCTGGCGTATCCCTTGGGGCATGACGCCCATCCCCGCCACCATCGAAGCCTGGTTCACCGATCAGGGCTGGCACCTGCATCCGCATCAGCGCGCCATGCTCGCCCGCGCGGGCGAGCCCGCCCTGATGCTGATCGCACCCACGGGTGGCGGCAAGACCATGGCCGGGTTCCTGCCCACGCTGGCCGAGCTGGCCGATGGCAGCCATAACGGGCTGCACACGCTCTACATCTCGCCGCTCAAGGCGCTGGCGGCCGACATCAAGCGCAACCTGCGCCGCCCGGTCGAGGAGATCGGCCTGCCCATCCGCATCGAGGACCGCACCGGCGACACCAGCCAGACGCAGCGCAAACGCCAGCGCGCCGACCCGCCGCATATCCTGCTGACGACGCCCGAAAGCCTCGCCCTGCTGACCTCCTACGAGGATGCCGCGCGCACCTTCAAGGGCCTCAAGCGGGTGATCGTCGATGAAATCCATGCGCTGGCCGAAAGCAAGCGTGGCGATCAGCTCTTCCTCGCCCTCTCGCGGCTGGAGACCCTCGCCCCCGGCCTGCGCCGTGTCGGGCTGTCGGCCACGGTCGAGGATCCCCCCGCGCTGGCCAACCTGCTCGCCCGCCACCCCGACCCCTGCGCCATCCTGATGGCCGATCCCGGCCCGGATCCCGACATCTCGATGCTGCAAACGCGGGAGAAACCGCCCTGGTCCGGCGGGGGTGGCGCCTATGCGATCCCTGCCGTGCTGGACCAGATCCGCCAGCACAAGACCACGCTCATCTTCCACAACACCCGCGCGCAGGCCGAGATCTTCTTTCACAACCTGTGGCTTGCGAATGACGAGGCCCTGCCCGTCGGCATCCATCACGGCGCGCTGGCCCGCGAGCAACGCGAAAAGGTCGAGGCCGCGATGGTCGCGGGCAAGTTGCGCGCGATCGTCTGCACCGGCTCGCTCGATCTGGGCATCGACTGGGGTGATGTCGATCTGGTCATCCAGGTCGGCGCGCCCAAGAACGTCAAGCGCCTGGTGCAGCGTATCGGGCGCGCCAACCACCGCTACAACGCCCCCTCCAAGGCGCTGCTGGTGCCCGCCAACCGCTTCGAGGTCGTCGAATGCGTCGCGGCGCTGGAGGCCGTGCGCGCCCGCGACCTGGACGGCGAGCCGCGCGGCCCCGGCCCGCTCGACGTGCTCTGCCAGCACATCCTGATCCGCGCTGCCGCGGGGCCGTTCGACGCCGATGACCTCTTCGCCGAAATCATCACCGTGGGGGCCTATGCCGCCCTGCCCCGCGCCACATTCGATCGCTGCCTGGATTTTGTGGCAACCGGCGGCTATGCCCTGCGCGCCTATGATCAGTGGCAGCGGCTGGTCCAGCGCCCGGACGGCCTCTGGCAGTTGCGCGACCCGCGCGCCGCGTCCCGTATCCGGATGAATATCGGCACCATTACCGATAGCGAGAAACTGAAGGTGCGGCTCAAACACGCCCGCAGCGGGGCTGCGCTTGGCGAGGTCGAGGAAGGCTTTGCCGCCACCCTGACTCAAGGCGACACTTTCCTGATCGGGGGCCGCATCGTGCGCTACGAAGGCTTGCGCGAGATGGTCGTGGAAGTGACGAAAAACGCCAGCCGCAAACCCCGCATCGCGGTTTTCTCCGGCACCAAGTTCGCCACCTCCACGCAGCTTTCGGACCGGATTCTGCGCATGTTCCAGCAAGAGAGCTGGCCCAACCTGCCCACCCACACCGCCGATTGGCTGGCCCTGCAGCGCCAGGTCTCGCGCCTGCCCGAACGCAAGCGACTGCTGGTCGAGACGTTCCCGCATGACGGGCTGCATCACCTGACCGCCTACGGCTTCGCGGGCCGCAATGCGCAACAGACGCTCGGGCTTCTCCTGACGCAGCGGATGGAGGCGGCCGGCCTGAACCCGCTCGGTTTCGTCGCCACCGATTACGCCACGCTGATCTGGGGGCTCGATCCCGTGACCGACCCCGCCCCGCTCTTTGCCCGCGACAACCTGAAAGACGCGCTCGAGGGCTGGCTGGCGGGCAACGCGGTGATGAAACGCACCTTCAAGACGGCGGCGCTGGTCGCGGGGCTCATCGACCGCAACAGCCCCGGCAGGCGCAAATCGGGGCGGCAGGCGACATTTTCCACCGACATCCTCTATGACACGCTGCGCAAATACGATCCCGACCACCTGATGATGCAGGTCACGCGGGACGAGGCGATGCGCGGGCTGGTCGATTTCAGCCGCATCGAGGCGATGCTGGACCGGATCGGGGGCCGCATCGACCATGTCGTGCTCACCCGCGTCTCACCCCTCGCCGCCCCCCTGTTTCTTGAGGCTGGCCGGGTGCCCGTCGCGGGACGGGCCGAAGAGACGCTGATAGACCGCGAACGGCAGGCGCTGATGGCGGCGGCGGGGCTTGAATAGCGCGGCGCCCCGTGCGATTGAACAAATCATGAACGGGCTTCCCTTCAGTCTTGCGGGCGCGGACCTGCTGGCCCTGCCCTCCGGCGCGCTGTTCTGGCCCGCGCGGGACCTGCTTTGCGTCTCGGACCTGCATCTTGGAAAATCCGAGCGGATGGCCCGGCGCGGCGGCCCGATCCTGCCGCCCTACGAGGCGCGGGAGACGCTCGCCCGACTGGCCCGCGACATCGACGCGGTGAGGCCACAGACCGTCATCTGCCTTGGCGACAGCTTCGACGACCTGGGGGCCATGCGCGCGCTGGAGGACGCAGCCAGGGCCGAGATCGCGGCGCTGATGGCCGGACGGCGCTGGATCTGGATCGAGGGCAATCACGATGCCGGACCGGTCGATCTTGGCGGCTCGCATCTGCATGATCTGCAAGTCGCCCCCCTCACCTTCCGCCATATCGCCAGCCCGGATGCCAGGGGCGAAGTCTCCGGCCATTACCACCCGAAGGCGCGGCTTGCGCTCAAGGGCCGGACCCTGACGCGCGCCTGTTTCCTTGTCGATGACGCCCGCCTGATCCTGCCCGCCTATGGCACCTATACCGGCGGGCTCTACAGCGACAGCGCGGTACTGTCGGACCTTATGGCCCCCGAGGCCCGCGCCCTGATGCTGGCCGATCCGCCCCTCGCGGTGCCGATGCCGCGCCGGACTTGTGCGCCCGGCTCGGCGCGGGCATCCTGAGGACATGGACCGGATCAAGGACAGCTTTGCCAGACAGGGCCTGATGCAGACGCTCGGCGCGGAATTGGCCGAGATCGCCGAGGGCCGCGTCGTGATCACCGCGCCCATCACCCCTGCGGCCAGCCAGCAGCACGGTTTCGCCCATGCCGGCATGACTTTCGCGCTTGGCGACAGTGCCGCGGGCTACTCGGCCCTGTCGCTTATGCCCGAGGGGGCCGAGGTGCTGACCGCCGAGATGAAGATCAACCTGCTGGCCCCCGCCGACGGGGTCCGGCTGATCGCGACGGGCGAGGTCGTGAAACCGGGCCGCAAGCTGGTTGTGGTGCGCGCCACGGTCGAGACCGAGACCGCCGACGGCACCCGCAAACCCGTCGCGATCCTGCAAGGCACGATGGTGCCGGTGATTCCGAAATCCGGGTGATTACTCCTCCGCGGGGGCGCTGAACCCGGCCGCTTTGTGGCTGCCATCGCAGAACGGCTTGTTGGCGGACTGCCCGCAGCGGCAGAAAAACAGCTTCTCGCCCCGCGCGATCCGCCCGCCGGTCGCATCCGTCACTTCCATCGGCCCCACCAGTCCAAGCGGCCCGTTCGGCACCGGCCTGATCTCCAGCACCGCCCCGATCTCGTTCCCGCCGCTGTCCTTGTCGGACGCGGGCGGCATGCCTGTCGCGGCGAACCCGGCCTCTTTATGCGCGCTGTCGCAAAACGGCTTGTTCTTCGACGCGCCGCAGCGGCAAAGCGTCAGCCGGGTATGGCCTTCGCCGTTCAGGCGCAGATCGCCCGTCAGTTCCAGCGGCCCGTTCTCCTGGATCCGCACCCGGTTGATGCCTGCGGGACGCTCCTCGGCGCCCCCGTCCTTGCGGGTGAACTGCAACGCGCCGGAAGGGCAGGTCCGGATCATCGCCGCCACCTCCTCTGCCGGGACGGCGTCGGGATCGACCCAGGGCTTGCGCGCCGGGTCGAAGACCTGTGGCAGGGACAGAAAGCAATTGCGCGAATGGATACAGCGGGACATGTCGAAACTGATGTCGATATCCGTCCCGGAATAGCTGCGGGGCTTGGCCATGGGGTCCTCCTGGCGTGGCTGCACTGGGGTCGAGCATAGCCGCCCGCGCCCCGGATCACCAATAGGCCCGGTCTGCCTTCATCTTGGTCGAAATACTTTGGGGAGCGCGAGGGGTAAAACCCCTCGCAACGCCTGCAAGAGACCCCGAACCTCCGCGACTCTGCCCCCGCGACCCGCCACAGATCCTTGGCAATGCGCGCGGACGAGGGCTCCCGCAGGGGGCCTGAGGCCCGTGCGCCCCCCCCACTCAGGCCGTCAGGCCCTCGGGCTCTTCCAGCCCGTTCGCCCGGCAGCACGCGGTCACGGTGTTGGCCAGCAGGCACGCGATCGTCATCGGCCCGACGCCGCCCGGCACCGGCGTGATCGCGCCCGCGACCTCCTTGGCGCTGGCGAAATCGACGTCGCCGACCAGCCTGGTCTTGCCCTCTTTCTCGGGATGGGGGATGCGGTTGATGCCCACGTCGATCACGGTGGCACCGGGGCGCACCCAATCGCCGGGGATCATCTCGGGCCGGCCCACGGCGGCGACAAGAATATCTGCCCCCCGGCAAACCTCGCCCAGATCCTTTGTCCGGCTATGGGCGATGGTCACCGTGCAACTGTCGCCGAGCAGAAGCTGCGCCATTGGCTTGCCGACGATGTTGGACCGACCGACAACGACCGCATTCATCCCCGACAGCGACCCGTGATGGTCGCGCAGCATCATCAGGCAGCCGAGCGGGGTGCAGGGCACCATGCTTTTCTGCCCGGTGCCCAGAAGGCCGACATTCGAGATATGGAACCCGTCCACATCCTTGGCCGGGTTGATCGCGTTGATCACCAGATCGCTGTCAAGGTGATCCGGCAGCGGCAGTTGCACCAGGATGCCATGCACCGCCGGGTCGTTGTTCAGCCGGTCGATCAGCGCCAGCAGGTCGGCCTCGGAGGTGTCGGCGGGCAGCTTGTGCTCGAAGCTCTCCATGCCGACCTCGACCGTCATCTTGCCTTTCGAGCGGACATAGACCTCGCTTGCCGGGTCTTCGCCTACCAGCACCACGGCCAGGCCCGGCGTCAGCCCGTGATCGTCCTTGAGCCGCGCGACATGGGCGCCCACCTGCATCCGCACCCGTTCCGCGAATTCCTTGCCGTCAATGATCTTGGCCGTCATCTGGTCTGTCTCCCTCGGTCGAACTGGTCACGCTTCTAGAGAAAGGGCGCGCCGGTTGCACGCCCTCTCCCCTTGTTTTTCAGAACAACCCCTCGACCACGCCCGCGTCGTTGATGCGGATGCTTTCGGCGGCAGGGGTGCGCGGCAGGCCCGGCATGGTCATGATCTCGCCGCAGATCACCACAACGAAGCCCGCGCCCGCCGACAGCCGCACCTCGCGCACCGGCACCGAATGGCCCGTGGGCGCGCCGCGCCGGTTCGGATCGGTGGTGAAGCTGTATTGCGTCTTGGCCATGCAGACCGGCAGGTTGCCATACCCGGCCTCTTCCCATTCCTTCAGCTGGTTGCGGATCTTGGCATCGGCCAGCACCTCATCGGCGCGGTAGATGCGCTTGGCCACGGTCTCAATCTTCTCGAAGAGGCTCAGCTCGTCCTTGTAGAGCGGGGCGAACTGGCTGACACCGCTATCGGCGATCTCGGCAACGCGGGTGGCAAGCTCGGCGGAGCCTTTGCTGCCAAGTTCCCAATGGCGGCTCAGGATCGCCTCGGAACCCTGCGTCTTCACGTAATCCTTGACCGCCTGCACCTCGGCATCGGTGTCGGTGACGAAATGGTTGATCGCCACGACGACCGGCACGCCGAAGCTTTTCAGGTTGCCGATATGACGGCCCAGGTTGGCGCAGCCTTCCTTGACGGCATCGACATTCTCCGATCCCAGGTCGGCCTTGGCCACACCGCCATTCATCTTCATCGCGCGCACGGTGGCGACCAGCACCACGCAATCGGGGGCCAGCCCTGCCTTGCGGCACTTGATGTTCATGAATTTCTCGGCCCCCAGGTCGGCGCCGAAGCCCGCCTCGGTCACCACGTAATCGGCCAGTTTCAGGGCCGTGGTGGTGGCGATGACGCTGTTGCAGCCATGCGCGATATTGGCGAAGGGGCCGCCATGCACGAAGGCGGGGTTGTTTTCCAGCGTCTGCACGATGTTGGGCTGCATCGCGTCCTTGAGAAGCACGGTCATCGCGCCATCGGCCTTGATGTCGCGGGCATAGATCGGGCTGCGGTCGCGGCGGTAGGCCACGATCATCCGGCCCAGGCGTTCGGTCAGGTCGGCCAGGTCGCGGGCCAGGCACAGGATCGCCATGACCTCGGAGGCGACGGTGATGTCGAACCCGGTCTGGCGCGGGAAGCCGTTGGAGACGCCGCCAAGCGAGGTCACGGTGTCGCGCAGCGCGCGGTCGTTCATGTCCAGCACCCGGCGCCAGGTCACGCGGCGCTCGTCGATCTCCAACTCATTGCCCCAGTAGATGTGGTTGTCGATCATCGCCGACAGCAGGTTATGGGCGCTGGTGATGGCGTGGAAATCGCCGGTGAAATGCAGGTTCATCTCCTCCATCGGCACCACTTGCGCATAGCCGCCCCCGGCGGCCCCGCCCTTCATCCCGAAATTCGGGCCCAGTGAGGCCTCGCGGATACAGACCGCGGCCTTTTTGCCGATGGCGTTTAGGCCGTCGCCAAGACCCACCGTGGTGGTCGTCTTGCCCTCGCCCGCGGGCGTCGGGTTGATCGCCGTCACCAGGATCAGCTTGCCGTTCTTGCGGTCCTGGACCGAGTTGATGAACTCCTGGCTGACCTTGGCCTTGTCATGGCCATAGGGCAGCAGGTGATCGCTGGAAATGCCAAGTTTCTCTCCGATCTCCTGGATCGGGCGTTTCTTGGCCTCGCGGGCAATTTCGATGTCGGTCTTGAAGGCCATTGGGCAGGCTCCTGTTGGAAGCGGCGTTGTTCATGCGCAGCCTATAGCAACCTGACCGGGCGGCAAGCTGAGCGATTGCGACCAATTCCGTCTTGCATCCGCCAAAACCGGCGTCCCGATCACGAAGACGTTTTTTTGTGAACCTTTTGGCGGGCCTGCGCGTCTTACTGGTAACGACGATGCAATCAAGCAGGAGTAAGCCAGATGAGCACCCCGATCCTTTTGATCCATGCAGGTTTCGGTTTCGGCATTGGCCTCGGCCTCGCGGCCCTGGTCCTGATCGGCGCCTAAACGCCCCGCCGCGCCGCATCGAGATGCGGCCAGGCGGGCTGGTCCGGTACATGCAGCCGGATGCGCTCGCCGATGGCAAGCACCCCCTCGCGCTCGACCCAGGCCGTGATCCCGCGCAGCCCCTGCGCCGCCTGTTTGAAGGCACGGCCCCGCCCCGGCCCCTCCGCGTCAATCGGCTTCGCGGGCAGATGACAGGGCCGGTTTTCCATATCCACAACCAATGTCGCACCGCCCTCGCCCTGTAGACGGGATGCGGGCGGGATATGCGTGAAATCGGGGATGCCCTCGATCACCATGCTGGCCCCGATCAGATGCGGATCCAGCCCCTCCACCCCCATATTCCGCGCAATCCGCGCCAGATCCTCGGCGCTGACGATGGACAGCTGCCGGGTGTTGCGGATCTCGGTCCCGCGCGGGTATTGCGCCGTCACCCGGCTGCAAGAGGGGCGCGTCAGCCCGCCATGCGCCTCGCCCTCGGGGCCGGAAAAGCGCAATTCCATCCGGTTGCGGCGGGCGGAGGGCAGCGCGGCGTCGCGATCCTCGACGACGCCTAGCCAGATGATCGTGCCATAATACTGCGTGGGCAAAAGCGCGGGCATGTCCCAAGTCCTCTTATGCCGGGTCGGCCCCCCGGATAGCAGCAGACCCGCGCAGAGGCGACCAAATTTGACCTGCCCCCCGGAAATCGTGCTAGCATCGGGCGCAACCCCAAACGGAGGCTTATGGACATGTCGGATCAGAAGGACTTTTTCAATCAGGCCAAGGCCCAGATGGAGAAATGGCAAAGCGAGATGCAGAAGCTGCAAAAGCAGGCCATGGAAACCGGGCAGGAGCATATGAAGACCCAGTTGGAGGCCCTGAACGCACAGCGCAAGGAGGCCGAGAAGCAGCTGGAGACCATGGCTAACGCCAACAGCGCCGCGATGAAAGACATGCAGGCGGGTGTCGACAAGGCATGGAAGGAAATGGAGAAATCCATGGAATCCGCCCGCAAGCGGTTCGAGTAACCCGCGCCTGCGTCCACATGCAAAAAGGCCCCGGATTTTCGTGTCCGGGGCCTTTCGTCTATCCTGCAGCAGGGGCGATCAGGTCGAGGGTTCCGGCTCCATCCCGCCATCCTCATCCGAGGAAGACGCCTTGGTCTTGGTCTTCGGAATGGCCGTGATCGACGGGGTGCCGCCGGTATCGGCGTCGTCGTCATCCTCGCCCCGGTTGAGCGGCTCACCGGCGATCACGCGGGTGATCTCGTTGCCGGTCAGGGTCTCGTATTCCAGGAGGCCCTGCGCCAGCCGCTCCAGATCGTCGGATTTTTCGGTCAGGATGCGCTTGGCGGTCTGATACCCCTCGTCGATCAACTGCTTGACCTTGTCGTCGATCACCTTCTGCGTGTCGGCCGAATGCGACGTGCCGCCGCCATAGGGCCCCAGGTGGGACTGCTGTTCATTGGCGTAATCGACATAGCCAAGCTCCTCCGCGAAGCCGAATTGCGTGACCATGGCGCGCGCGATCTTCGAGACCTGCTGGATATCCGAGGCCGCGCCCGAGGTGACATGTTCGGGCCCGAAGATCAGTTCCTCGGCCACGCGCCCCCCCATCGCCATGGCGATCTTGGACTTGTACTTGCGCAGCGTCACAGACAACTGGTCGCGTTCCGGCAGCGACAGGACAAGGCCGAGCGCGCGCCCGCGCGGGATGATCGTGGCCTTATGAATCGGGTCGTGTTCCGGAACGTTGAGGCCGACGATGGCATGGCCCGCCTCGTGATAGGCGGTCAGCTTCTTCTCGTCCTCGGTCATGACCATGGATCGGCGTTCCGCCCCCATCATCACCTTGTCCTTGGCGTTCTCGAAATCTTCCATCACCACGAAGCGCCGTCCGACACGCGCCGCCATCAGGGCGCTTTCGTTGACGAGGTTGGCAAGGTCAGCGCCCGAGAACCCCGGCGTGCCGCGCGCGATGATGCGCAGATCGACATCCGGGCCGAGCGGCACCTTGCGGGCATGAACGCCCAGGATCTTCTCACGCCCCTTGATGTCGGGGTTGGGCACCTGCACCTGGCGGTCGAAACGACCGGGGCGCAGCAGCGCGGGGTCCAGCACGTCGGGACGGTTGGTGGCCGCGACGATGATGATGCCCTCATTGGCCTCGAACCCGTCCATCTCGACCAGCAACTGGTTCAACGTCTGTTCGCGTTCGTCGTTGCCGCCGCCATAGCCCACGCCACGGGACCGGCCCACGGCGTCGATCTCGTCGATGAAGACGATGCAGGGGGCGTTCTTCTTGGCCTGCTCGAACATGTCGCGCACACGGCTGGCGCCGACGCCCACGAACATCTCGACGAAATCGGAGCCCGAGATGGTGAAGAAGGGCACCCCGGCCTCGCCTGCGATGGCACGCGCCAGCAGCGTCTTACCGGTGCCCGGAGGGCCGACCAGCAGCGCGCCTTTCGGGATCTTGCCGCCAAGGCGGCTGAATTTCTGCGGGTTGCGCAGAAATTCGACGATCTCCTCAAGCTCCTCCTTGGCCTCGTCGATGCCGGCGACGTCGTCAAAGGTCACGCGGCCCGATTTCTCGGTCAGGAGCTTGGCCTTGGACTTGCCGAACCCCATCGCGCCGCCACGTCCGCCGCCCTGCATCCGGTTCATGAAGAAGATCCAGACGCCGATCAGCACCAGCACCGGCAGCCACATCACGAGGCCGGCCATGAAGCCCGACTGCTCCTGCGGGCGGGCCTGGATGCGCACGTCGTTTTCCAGAAGCACCGGGGTCACATCAACCTCGGAGGGGCGCACGGTTTCGAACGTGCCCTGTCCGGTCGTGAATTGAATGGTCTCGCCATCCAGCACGACAGAGGTCACGCCGCCACCCTCGACCTGGGAAATGAAATCGGAATAGGCGACCGAGCGCGCGTTCATTTCGGACTGGTTGCCACTGAAGAGATTGAAGAGCGCGAGGATCAACAAAAACAGAATGACCCAGAAAGCGATGTTTCTAGCGTTGCCCAAAAGTGATCTCCTCTACATGGCGGTCGGGGGCGCGCAGCGGTGCCACGGTCCCACGGGCTTAAAATAGGGATGCGCGCCGGGGTTTCAATGCGATAAAATGGTCCGGTGGAAACTCGCCCATGGGGCAGGCGTGGCCGTGATCCGTTCGGGGTGATGGAATTGCGGGACGGCCAGCAGGTTATCGCCCTGCCAGACGCCCGGCAGAGCGGTCAGCGCGGCCTGCGGCAGGCCCTCGGGGCGCGGCATTTGCGCGGTGCCGGAATCGCCGAGCGCGCGGATCGTGGCGGCGGGGTGATCGGGCGCCTGGATGCGCCAGCGGTTGTCCCACCAGGCGGCGCCGTCGGCGGCGACCTCGAGGCCCGCGACCGCGCTGTATTCCCGGCAGATCAGCAGGGTTTCGCGATACGGCATCAGGTGGCAGCCCTGCAGGGTGCCCGCCTGCCCCGCCATTGCAGCGGCCAGCGCGTTTTCGAGCGCCCTCAGGCGGGGGCGGTACGGCGCGCCGGAGAGGCATTTCAACGCATGGGCGACCAGCCGCAGCCGGGTTTCGGCCTCGGTCCCGGCCAGTCCCTGAATGTCAAAGGCGATGATGCCCGCACGGTCGGTCGCAACCCGGCTGGCCACATCTTCGGCCCGGCGGTCCAGCGCCTCGCGTGCCCGGTCCATGGCGCGCGCGGTCTCGGCCAGGCGCGCCGGATCGAGGCCAAGCGCGTCGATCGCGCGCCGCACCCGCACCCGGTGAAAGCGCGGATCGTCATTGCTGGGGTCGCTGGCCCAGGTCATGCCGCGCGCCGTCAGGTAGGCTTGCAGGTCGGCACGGGTCTCGGCCAGCAGGGGGCGCAGGAACAGGTCGCGCCCCATGCGCCCTTCGCGCATCGCCGCCAGCCCGTCGACGCCCGAGCCGCGCGCCAGCCGCATCAGCAGCGTCTCGGCCTGATCGTCCTGCGTATGACCCAGAAGAACCGCGTCGATGCCTTCCGCCTTGCAATGTTCCGCGATCAGGCGGCGGCGGGCCTGCCGCGCTTCGGCCTGCAGGTTACCGGTCCCGTCCCATCCCTGCCAGCGCAAGAGCGTGTGATCGGTCCCCAGGCGCTGCGCCTCCTCGGCCACCTGCGCGGCCTCCTCGGCGCTGCCTTCTCGCAGCCCGTGATCGACGGTGACAGCCTCCACGGCGGTGCCGCGTCCGGCCCAATCACAGGTCAGCGCCAAGAGGGCCAGCGAATCGCTACCCCCCGAGACGGCGACGCAGAGGCGATCCGGCCGCGCGCCATCCAGCACGCGGGCCATCGCCTCGGCAAACCTGTCCGTCAGGGTCAATTGCAGCCGAAACGCGTCATCGCGGCGCGGGCGTCCAGGACACTCGGAGAATCGGGATAGCGCCGTTCGACCTCGCCCAGGGTCAGGCAGGCTTCGTCCGACTGGCCAAGCTCCTGCAAACTGGTGCCTAGCCGGTAGAGGCTTTCCGGCGCACGCGGGGCCTCGGGCGAGCCGCTGAAACTGGCCAGATAGGCGCGCGCGGCCCGGTTCCACGCCCCTTGCGCGGCTTCGGCCTCGCCGCGCCAGAAATGCGCCTCGGCGGACAATGCACCGCCGGGATAGGTCTCGGTATAGGCTTCGAACTGTGTCGCGGCGCTGGCGAAATCGCCTTCTTCATAGGCGGCCATGGCGCGGTCGAAATCGCTCTGCTCGGCCGCTGCCATGCTGGTGCCGGGGGACGCGGTCGTCGGGGCGGGCGCAGGGGCCAGCCCCGCCGAATCGCCGCCGCCAAGGGTCGAGGTCTCGTCCAGGGTGGAGATGTCGCAATCACTCTCCAATTCGCAGAGGCGAAACTCCAGGTCGCCGACACGGGTGGTGCCGTCCGAGACCACCCGGTCGATGCGCAGCTCCAGCTCTTCGGTGGCGCTGGTCAGGCGGCGCAGCTCGGCCTCGATGGCATCGACCCGCGACAGGACCGACCCGCCGCCGCCCGAACCCGACGGTGCGCCGGTCGTGTTCAGCTCACCGCGCAGGCGCTGCAACTCGACATAGAGCACCGACAGTTCCTGCCGAATATCGGCCAGCGTTTCCTGCTGCGCATGGGCCGCGCCGGGCACCAGCAGGGCCAGTGAGACAAGAGCCGCGCGCCACATGACCGTCAGCTCCCCAGGCCAGCCGACAGCACCGTCACGGCGCGGCGGTTCTGGGCATAGCAGCTTTCATTCGAACAGATCTCGATCGGACGTTCCTTGCCATAGCTGATCGTGTTCAGGCGCGAGGCCGAGACGCCACGGCTGATCAGGTAGGCCTGGACCGAGGCCGCGCGGCGTGCGCCAAGCGCGAGGTTGTATTCACGCGTGCCCTGTTCGTCGGCATGGCCTTCGATCAGCGCGGTGTATTCCATGTTGCGCAGCAACCAATCGGCCTGGTCGTCCAGCGTGGCCTCGGCGGTCGGCGTAAGGCTGGATTGATCGACCAGGAACAGCACACGGTCGCCCACGGTCTGGTTGAAATAGGCCACAGAGTTCGGGTCGCCCGCCGCGCCTGCGGCGTTCGGATTAATCGTGGTGTCGCCCAGATAGCGGTTGTTGGCACAGGCCCCAAGGCCCAGGACTGCGACGAGCAATGTCAGTTTGAGGAGGAGTTTCATACCTGCGGTATCCTTGTTTCTTGCCCTTTTGCGGCAAATTACCATGTCTTCGCCGCCCTGAACATGGGCGGCGTGAAAGAGTCAGTTATTGAGCGGCGACCACGCGGGATCGGAGGCCATGCCGGGCGTCGCCACCCTTTGCAAATTGCGCCCCGAGATGTCGACGGAATAGATCGCGGGCGCGCCATCGGTCCCGGCGGTTTCACGGGTGAACATGATCACGCGACCATTCGGGGCCCAGGTCGGTCCTTCATCCAGGAAGGAGGAGGTCAGCAGCCGTTCCTCGGAGCCATCCGTGCGCATCACGCCGATATGGAATCGCCCGCTCTGCTGGTTGGTGAACGCGATGAGATCGCCGCGCGGCGACCAGACCGGCGTACCATAGCGCCCCTCGCCCTGGCTGATCCGGCGCGCCTCGCCGCCCGTGGCGGGCATGATGTAGATCTGCTGGCTGCCCGAGCGGTCGCTTTCAAAGACGATCTGGGTGCCATCGGGCGAAAAGCTCGGCGCGGTCTCGATCGACGGCGCCTCGGTCAGCTGCGTCTGCATGCCGGTCGCCACATCCATCAGGTAGATGTCGGTATTGCCGCCCTGCTCCAGCGAGAACACGATGCGGTCGCCGTCGGGCGAAAAACGCGGCGCAAAGCTCATCGTGCCGTTGAGATGGTCGGAAAGCGGTCGGCGGCTGACGGTCGCCAGGTCCAGCGTGTAGAGCCGGGGCGAGCCGCTTTCGTAGCTTGTAAAGAGCAGCGTCTGCCCATCGGGCGCGAAGCGCGGGGCCAGCACCAGCGACCGGCTGTCGGTCAGATACTGCACATTCGCGCCATCGTAATCCATGATCGCGATCCGCTTGAGGCGGGCATTCTTCGGCCCTTCCTCGTGCACGAAGGCGACGCGGCTGTCGAAATAGCCGCTCTCGCCGGTGATGCGCTCATAGACATTGTCGGCCACGTTATGGGCCATGCGACGCCAGCTGTCGGGCGAGCCCACGAATTGCAGACCGGCTCCGAGCGGCTCGTTCGAGAACACGTCGAACAGGCGAAACCGCACCACCAGCTGCCCGCCTTCGATGGTGACCGAGCCGGTGATCAGCGCCTGCGCGTTGATCGCCTGCCAATCGGTATATTGTACCGGGCTGTCGAAACTGGTGATCGGCGAGATATGCGCATCGCGCGGGATCTCGCGGAAGAGACCGGTGCCCGAGAGGTCGGCGGCGATCACACGGGTGATGTCGGCGGCCTGGTCCTCGGCGCCGGGTCCGGCGATGAATTGCGGCAGGGCAAACGGCAACCGCTCGATGACGCCCTCGGTGATCTCGATCCTCAGCGGGCCGGGAGTGTCCTGCGCCACAGCGGGCGCGGCGAGGCTGGCGAGGGCCAGGAAGGCAATGGTCAGGAATCGGGTCATCTCAACCTCTTCTCCGGGGAAAATGGCGTCATGTCAAAACGGCGCAACAACCAAAAAGGTTCAATCGGGAAATCATAGCCGGACTGGCCCAAGCCTGACACAGCACATCGGTCGGCATCAAAGGCTTGCCCGAGGGGCGTGACCGAACCGCCACTCTTCTTGGTCATGGGCCGCTTGGTCTCGCTCATCTCAACCTCATCTCTTCGGGGTTGAAGGTGATCTCGATCTCGCGCCAATGGTCATAGCTTTCGACCGGCAGGTCATAGCCCGATGTGCCACAGCGCAGGACCGCCCGTCGCGCGGCCTCGAAGGCCTGACGGATCGCGGTCTCGGAGCCGCCGGTATTGTCGATCATCCGCACCGAATTGGTCTCGGGCACGCCGCTTTGCGACATCTGCACCGAGATCGTCACCGTCACGCGCTGCGCCTCGGTCGAGAGGGATCCGATATTCCAGCACTCCTGCACCGCCAGGCGCAGGCCCTCGCGCGCGCCCGCGCTGAGCGGCGGGCCGGAGGGCGTGGCGGGGGCAGAGGTCGCGGCTTCGGCCACGGCGGCCGCAATCGCGTCGGCCATCGCGTCGGAAGGCTCCTCGGTCTCCGGCTCGTCGGCCGTGTCCGGCACCTGCACCTCCGGCGCCGGTTCGGCAGCAGCCACAACGCGGTCGGGCCTTGCGGCGGGCCGGGTCGAGGCCACGGGGGCCAGGCTGGCGGCGGGCGTTTCGGCCTCGGTCACGATCTCGCTCGTGGCTTCCTCGGGCGCTGTTTCCGCCACTTCAGGCAGCGGCGCGGGCGTCTCGGACGGCTCGGGCTGCGTCACGATCTCGGGCGCGATGTCGGCCTCGGGCGGCGGTGCTGGCGCGGGGGTGGGGGCCACGCGCGGGGCCTCGCTCGGTGCGGGGGTCTCGCTCGGCGGTGCGGTTTCGTCCTGCGCGGGCGGGCTCGGCAGGGCGCCGACCTCATCGGTCACGTCGGCCTGCGGCGGCGGCGCCAGCGCGGTGACATCCGGTTCGGTTTCGGTGGGCGGCGGCGGCGTGGCGTCGGGCACGGCGGTTTCCGGCGCGGGGGCCTCGGGCGTGGGGGCGACAGGCGTTTCGGTCGGGGCCTCGACCGAGGGCGGCGTCGGCGCGTCCGACACGGTGGGGGCCGGAGCCTGTTCGAACATCGCGTCGAACTCGGAGGTGCTGAGCAGCGTCACGCCGGTGACCTGGAACTCGGGCTCTTCCCGGTCCCAAAGCAGGTTGCCGCCAAGGACCGCCCAGAGCAGCACGGCCAGGTGAATCCCGCCGGATGCGTAAAGCGCGCGCCGCATCTCCATGTCATTCCAGCCCCGCGTCAAGGCGCGGGCCGCCCGCATCCGTCACCAGGCCGATCTCGCGGAACCCACCGGCATTGAGCGCGCCCATCACCTGCATCACGGCGTCATAGGGAATGGCCCCGTCGGCGCGCAGGAAAATCTGGCTGCTCGTCCGTTCGGCGGCGATGGCCTGAAGCCGGGTGATCAACTCGTCCATCGCCACCTCGGTGGTCTGGATCAGCACCCGGCCATCTTCGGTCAGGGTCACGGAAAGCGGCTCCTCGTCGCTGTCGCTCGGCAAAGCTTCGGCCGAGGTGTCGGGCAGTTCGACCGGCACGCCCACGGTCATCAGCGGCGCCGAGACCATGAACACGATCAGCAGCACCAGCATCACGTCGACGAAGGGCGTGACGTTGATCTCGGACATGGCGGCATGGCCCGAACGGCGGCTGCGCCTGCGGCCTGTCTGTTTCTGACGGATTCCGGCGGCCATGGCTCAGTCCAATTGCCGCGACAGCAGGGTCGAGAACTCATCCGCGAAGCCCTCGTAGATCGCGACCAGCCGGTCGGAATCGGCGGAAAGCTTGTTGTAGAGGATGACGGCGGGAATCGCGGCCAGAAGGCCGAGCCCGGTGGCCAGAAGCGCCTCGGCGATACCCGGCGCGACAACGGCCAGCGAGGTGTTGCCCGAGGTCGCGATCTCCTGGAAGGACCGCATGATGCCCCAGACCGTGCCGAACAGCCCGATGAAGGGCGCCGTGGCCCCGGTGGTGGCAAGGAAGTTGAGGCCGGAGGTCAGCCGCTCGGCCTCACGCGTGATCGCCACGTCCATCGACCGGTCGACGCGCTGCTGCACACCGGGGATCAGCGCGCCATCGTCACGCAAGGATCGCCGCCATTCGGTCATGCCCGCCGCGAAGACCCGTTCCGAGGCCGATTTGGGTGATTCGACGATCTGCTCGTAAAGCTCATCCAGTGGCTCGCCCGACCAGAAGGCGGCGTCGAACTCGGCCGCGCGGCGGCGCGAGCGACGATAGGTCGAAAAGCGCGAAAAGGCGATGGCCCAGACCCAGACAGAGGCCGCAAACAGCAGCACCATGACGATCTGCACCACGAAGGATGCGCGGAAGAACAGCGCGAGCAATGAAAAATCAAGCTCCTGCGCGGCTGCAAGCGTTTCGGTTTCCATGAAGTCGTATTCCTGATTGCCCGGCCTCTGATCGGGTGTCTGGTTGTTCGCGACACCTCATTTGGGGCGGACACTAGCAAAGCGGAAGGGAAAAAACCAATTATTCCGGGTCTGCGCCGCTGGCTTGCTGAAATCGCGTTAACTTTTGGCGAATATCCGCCGGAATCCGCGCCGCACGGCCTGCCGCGTCCAGGCAAACCACCTGCACATCGGCCTGAAAGAGGCGCGTCCCATCGCGCCAGACCGATTGATCCAGCATGAATCGTGCGCCGGTCAGGCTGACGAATCCAGTGCGCACCTCCAGCATATCCTCGAATTTCGCGGGGGCGAGAAACTCCACCGCCATTCTGCGCACGGCGAAGACGATCCCGTGATCGGATTTGAGGTCGCTCTGGCTGACCCCCGCCTCGCGCACCAACTCCGAGCGCGCGCGCTCGATGAACTTGAGGTAATTGGCGTGGTAGACGATCCCCGCAAGGTCGGTGTCCTCGTAATAGACGCGGGTGTGGAAAAGGTGGGTCATGGCCGGGTTCCCCTCAACAACAGCAGCACGGGCATGAGGCCAAAGACGATCTGGCCGCCCAGGCCGATCCATCGCTGCGGGTCTCCATAGCCGGTCAGAACCTCCGCCAGCGGCTGACCGAACCCGATCACCCCCAAGACGATCTCGGCAGACATCAGCAAAATGAAGGCGAGCCCGCCCATTGCAAGCCGCAGGGAGAGGCGCGCAGGCACGCCATGACGCGCCACCTGCCAGCGCGCGACCAGGAAGGACAACGCCAGCATGATCGGAACCTCGATGGCCTCGGCCCATACCGCGCCGATCCGCGGCACCAGCACCAGAACCCGCAGCGTGCCCAGAACAAACCCCGCCGCAAAGATCAGCCCCGCATAGCTTGCCGCCGCCGCGGCGATGCGGCTCAACCCGACCTCGGCGCTGAAATCCGCGCCGCCAGTCGCAGCGCATGGGCCGGGTCACTGGCGCTGACGGGCATCACCGGGTCATAGGCGGCGCGGATCACCTCGGCGATCTCGGGCTTGAGCAGCGCGGGGCCACCCTCGGCGGCGGCCAGGGGGGAGGTTTCCGCGAAGGCCGTGTCGGACCACAGCAAGATCACCTGCACGATCTGGCCAAGCGCGATCGTCTCGGCGGGCAGGTCGCGCATGGCCGGGTCCATCCGCACGAAGACGAAACTGGCCTGGATCGCGCCGTCCCCGTCGAAGCGAAAGCTGCGATACTGGTTGGCATCCGCCGCCTTCAACCGCTCGACCAACGGCCCTAGATCGGGGATCAGGCGGTGCAGGTTGGGGGTCTCGGTCAACTCGTCCCAGTCGCGGATGAAAAAGATCATCAGGTTCGCGCCAAGCTCCGGGTCGGTCTCGGCCATCTTGTGACTGGCCAGCGCCACGACAGCCTCGATCGCGCCCTTGACGATGGAGACCGTCGCCTCCTCGACCCCGAAGACGACCGGCACGATGGGGCGGCCCCAACGGGCAAAGAGATACTCCCCCGTCGACCGGGTAAACAGCGCGGCGGCGGTGTCGGCGTCCATGGCGGGCCTTCCTAGTTGCTGTGCTCATTGATCCAGCCGCGGAATACAGGGTCGCCCGCCTCAGCGCCATAGGTGACCGGGGGGCTGCCCGCATCCAGCAATGCCGCCGCCGGGGCGCCGTCCGAGATGCGGATGCCCCAGACCCCGCCCGAGATGTTGCAGCTATGCGCCATGCAGCCCGCGCCAAGCACCCAGTCGCCGCGCTGGATCACGTTGTTCGCGGGGCCGATGCGGGTCGAGAGGTCGCGGATCTCCTCAACTGTCATGATGGTCAGGAACCGGGCGCGCTCATCGGCGTGGCGGAAGATCTCGTAGGGGTGTTCGCCGATCCAGCGCTGCGCCTCCGGCCCCGCCCCGGCAGGCTGGCCGGAGGCGAAGGGCAATTCGTTCGGCGTCTCAAGCTGGCCCTCGTCGCTGAACCGGTAGGTGGTGAATTGCTGCCGCATCCCGTCGCGGTAGATGTCAAGCTCCAGCGCCTCGGGGTAGACCCTCAGATCGCGCAAGGCCCCCTCGCAGCCGCCGGTCTCGCCCATCGGCTGCACGCGCGCCTCCGACACACGGATGACGGTAATGCCCGGTCCGCACATGTTGCCGCCATGGTGATGCGTGGCCAGGAGCCAGTCGTGATCGGCCTCCGCCAGCGCATAGGCCCCCAGGATGGTCCAGCGGTAATCGGTCTCGACCGGCAGGGCCGCGCCCAGGACCGAGAGGCTTTGCTGATAGATCTCACCCGTCACCTGCGCCGGGCCGAACCGGGTCTGGTATTGCTGGTAGGCGCCCAATTCCACATCGGCGCTGGCCGTCGTTGCCGCAAGCGCCAGTGACAGGGAACACAGGAAACGGCGCATGACGGTCCTCCTTCGGGACGAAAACTCAGAACAGGCTGGCCTGATCGGGGCTTTTCGGCGCGTCCAGGCCCAGATGCGACCAGCCTTTGCTGGCCAGCATCCTTCCCCGCGGGGTGCGCGCGATCAAGCCCTGTTGCAGCAGAAACGGCTCGATCACCTCTTCGATCGAGTCGCGGCTTTCACTCAGCGCCGCCGACATCGTTTCCACCCCCACCGGTCCGCCGCCGTAGTTTTCGGCCATCAGGCTCATGTAGCGCCGGTCGGCCCCGTCGAGACCCAGGTGATCGACACCAAGCCGGGTCAGCGCTGAATCGGCAATCGCGCGGGTCAGGGTGCCGTCGCCTTCGACAAGGGCGAAATCCACCACCCGGCGCAGCAGCCTGCCCGCGATACGCGGGGTGCCGCGCGCCCGCCGCGCAATCTCCATCGCGCCATCGGGGTCGCAGGAAATGCCCAGAAGGCGCGCGCCACGGGTCACGATCTCGTTCAGCTCGGGAACGGTGTAGAATTGCAGCCGCGTGGGAATGCCGAACCGGTCGCGCAAGGGCGTCGTCAGCAGCCCCAGCCGCGTCGTCGCGCCAACCAGCGTGAAGGGCTGCAACTCGATCCGCACAGTGCGCGCGGCGGGGCCTTCGCCGATCACGAGGTCCAGCTCGAAATCCTCCAGCGCGGGATAGAGCACCTCCTCCACCGCCGGGTTCATGCGGTGGATCTCGTCGATGAACAGGACGTCACGCGCATCCAGATTGGTCAGGATCGCCGCCAGATCGCCCGCCTTTGCCAGGACAGGCCCGGAGGTCATGCGGAAGTTCACGCCCAATTCCCGCGCCATGATCTGCGCCAGCGTGGTCTTGCCCAATCCCGGCGGCCCGTGAAAGAGGACGTGATCCATCGCCTCGCCCCGCCTGCGCGCGCTTTCGATGAAAACGCCCAGATTGGCGCGCGCCTCCTCCTGCCCGATGAACTCGGACAGGTGCTGCGGCCGCAAGGCGCGATCCGGGCTCTGATCCTCGGGCAGGGGCGTCGGGCGCAGGGTGGGATCGGGGTCGGTCATGTCAGTCCTTCGGCGCCAGCAGGCGCAACGCGGCGCGGATCAGGGCGGAGGTTCCGGCCCCCTCCTCCGCACCCGCTGCCCGTGCCACGGCCTGCGCGGCATCGGCGGGGGCATATCCGAGGTTGCGCAGGGCCGACAGCGCCTCGGTCTGCGCGGCAGATGTGGTGGGTGTGACGGCGGCAGCGGGCGCGGCAGGCGCATCGCCCAACGCCTCGACCACATCGCCGCCCATCGCCATCACGCCCGGCGCCTTGTCCTTCAACTCGTTCACGACGCGCGCGGCCAGTTTCGGGCCGACACCCGGCGCGGCCTTGACCGCCGCCGCATCGCCAAGAGCGATCGCGCGGGCCACGCCTTCCGCCCCCAAAGTGCCCAGAATGGCCATCGACGCCTTCGCGCCCACCCCCTGGACCGAGACCAGCAGCCGGTGCCATTCCCGGTCATAGGCGGTGCGAAAGCCGAAAAGCTGCATGAGATCCTCGCGCACCAGAAGCTCGGTGAAGAGCGCCACGCGGCTGCCCACCCCCGGCAATTCCGCCAGCGTCCGGTCGGAGCAATGCAGCTCATACCCCACGCCGTTCACATCCAGCAGGACCATCCCCGGCCCCTTGTGATCGACCACCCCCGTCAGCTTGCCGATCATCTTGCGGCCCCGGCGGCGATGCGCGCGGCGGTCCGGGCATGAAACGCGTGACAGATCGCGATGGCCAGCGCATCGGCGGCATCCGCGCTTTCGGGCAACGCGCCGGGAAGTTGCAACCGCACCATATGCGCCACCTGCTGTTTCTGGGCATGGCCGACGCCCACCACGGTCTTCTTTACGGCATTGGGCGCGTATTCGGCAACGGCCAGCCCGGCCTGCGCAGGCACCAGCATCGCGATTCCGCGCGCCTGCCCCAGTTTCAGCGTCCCGGCCCCGTCGCGGTTGACGAAGGTCTGCTCCACCGCCGCCTGATCGGGGGCGTAGCGGGCGACGATCGCGCTCAACTGGACATGCAGCGACAGAAGCCGCGCGGCCAGGTCGGTGCCGCTGCTGGAACAGACCCCGTTGGCGACATGGCTGAGTCGCGACCCATCCGCCTCGATCACGCCCCATCCGAGGTATCTCAGCCCCGGATCGATTCCGATTATCCGCATTTCCGCCCGACCCGTCGTTTTTGTTGTTTCTTTTTTGCACCACTAGCACGAAACGCGAACACTGACCAGCCTTGGTCGCTTTCAGTGTGCCGATATCCTGATTGCGACATGCGGCGTTGATCCTGTCCGAACCAGACAAGCGGATGGTCAGTTTCGGACATGTGACAGAGCGGATTCTTGCCGTGTTTACATCATGTTAAGCGCGATTTCCGTCATGCGGAAATCGCATGGCACCCATGCAAAATTCACCTATTGCCCCGGCAGGGGCCAAAGCCTAGTTGCGGCTTATCGAACGTATTGACAGGCCCCAATTTCAGAGATCGGAAAGGATGACTCAGATGGCTATCATGACGAACCGCACCCTCGGCGCTGGCCTCAGCACTGTGAACATCTTCGCCGCCCTGGTGGGCCGCATCGCCGCCTGGAACGACGCCCGCGTGACCCGCAAGGCGCTGTCGGCCCTGACTGACCGTGAGTTGGACGACCTCGGCCTGCATCGCGGCGACATCGACGGCATCGCGACCGGCATCCGCCGCTAAGCCGACCGCACAGGTCACAGATCGAAGGGCCGTTTCCGCCGCGCGCGGACGCGGCCCATTCGTGTTCCGCCTACTGGACCGGCGCGGGCGCGCCATCCTCCAGACCGGCAGTCCTCTCCGGTGCGGCCTCGCGGTCCGGTGGCGCGCCGATAACGGCAGAGATCTGTTGCGCAATCCAAGTCGAGGCCGGATCCATCGACAGAACCCGCGCCGCGATCTGGCCACCGGTCGTCCCGGTCTCCAACTCGGCCAGCCGCGCGGCATAGCCGGTCTCGCCCTGGTGCCAGATCATGAAACCCTTGAGGGCCAGGAAACAGGCCAGTGCCAGTGTCAGGCTACGCCAGGGGATACCGGGCCGCCAGATCGGCTTGCGGTATTCGACCAGCCCATCGCGGCGGATATGCATGTTACGGGGAAGCCGCGCCGAGGCGGAGCGTTCGATTCGGTTCACGCGCTGGTTGAAGCGCGACAAGTTCTGATCCATGGGTGGCAGCCCTGCATCTGACGCCCCCAACCCCGTGGCAAATTATATGCAGAATTGTGGCAAATTTGTGGTCATCAGCGGATCAGCGTCAGCGTCGTCCAGTCGCCGATCTCGGCGCGATGCTCCAGGCGCAGGCCCTGGGCCTCATAGGCGGCGATCACATCCCCGGCCTGCGCGTTGAGCAACCCCGACAGGATCACATGCCCGCCCGTGCCCAGATGCGCCGCCACATCCGGGGCCAATTCGATCAGCGGCCCCTTCAGGATATTGGCGAAAATCAGGTCATAGGGCGCCGCATTGCGAAGCGTCGGATGGTCGAACCCCGCCGCCTCGACGCAAGCGACCCGCCCCGCCTCGCCATTGGCCGCGACATTGGCCAGGGCGACCTCGACCGCGACCGCGTCAATATCCGAGGCCAGAACCGGCTGGCCCCAGGTCTTGGCCGCCGCCAGCGCCAGAACGGCGGTGCCGCAGCCGATATCGACCGCGTTGTGCTTCTCATGGCCCGCCTGGATCAGCCGCTCCAGCGCTTCCAGGCAGCCTTGCGTGGTGCCGTGATGCCCGGTGCCAAAGGCCATCGCCGCCTCGATCAGCAGCGCCACCCGCCCCTCGGGCACGGCATCCGCGTCATGGCTGCCATAGACGAAGAACCGCCCGGCCTCGACGGGATGCAACTCGCGCCGCACATGCGCCACCCAATCGGTCTCGGGCAGTTCCGAGACCACGAAGGGCTTGGCCCCATAGGCCGCCGCCAGCACCGCCAGCGCCACGTCGTCGGGCGCCTCCACGAAATAGGCCCCGACCTCCCACAGGTTTGATCCGTCCTCCATCTCGAACACGCCAACGCCGGTCGGAGCAGGATCGAGACTCTCCAGCTTCTCGCCCAGGGCCTCGGCCTGGGACCGCTCGGTCAGGGTGGTCAGCGCGGTAAAGGTCGGCATCGGGTCTCTCCCATTCGGAACATGGCCCCCCGCATAGGCCGGGACGCGCAACTTCGCCAGCCCCATCTTCTTGGTCCAAATACTCAACTCCGCGCGGGCGTCAGCCCGCGCGCCCGGTCGACGCCGTCAGGCGGCGAAACCCCTACTCCGCCGGGCGCGGTGCCGGCAGCGTCAACACCGTCTCATGCCCCGGCTCCGGGTGGCGCGGGATCAGCGTCGCCAGCACTAGCGAGGTCAGCGCCATTCCGGCCGCCATCAGGAACACCGCCATCGGCGAGGTCAGCCACAACAGCCCCAGAGCCACCGGCAGGAACACCGCCGCGATATGGTTGATGGTGAAGGCCACCGCCGCCGTGGGGGCGATGTCGCCGGGGTCGGCGATCTTCTGGAAATAGGTCTTGATCGCCAGGGCCAGCGAAAAGAACAGGTGATCGACGATATAGAGCACGATGGCCAGCCACACGCCCCAATCGAACAGGTAGATCCCGGCATAGAGCAGGAAGATCACCGCCAGCCCGATATATTCGAAGACCAGCGCCGCGCGTTCGCCGAAGACGGCCACGACCCGGCCCAGGATGGGCGCGACCATCATGTTGAGGACCAGCGTCGCCATGAACAGTCCCGCAACCTCATGCACATCGAAATGGAACCGCTCCACCATCATGAAGCCCGCGAAGACGATGAAGATCTGCCGCCGGGCGCCTGCCATGAATTGCAGCGCATAGTAGAGCCAGTAGCGCCGCCGCAGGATCATCTGCTTGCGCTGCGGGTTCGGGGCCTCGAATTGCGGGTAGAGCAGCAGCGCCGCGACCGCCACCAGCGCGGTGAATCCGCCGCCTGCCCAGTAGACGGTGGAGTAGCTCAGGTCATAGGCGCGCCAGGTCAGGATGATCAGCGTATAGGCCAGAAGCGTCCCGGCGGACCCTGCCGCCATCAGCCAGCCAAGCACCTGCGGCGCGCGCTTCTTGTCCAGCCATTGCAGTTGCAGCGACTGGTTCACCGTCTCGTAATAGTGAAACCCGATGGAACTGAAGAGCGTGATCACCAGGATGCCGCCAAGCGACGGAAACTGTGCCGTCAGCCCGGTCGCCACACCCAGCAGCACCAGCGAGACCAGCCCCAACACCTGTTCGCGGATGAAGATGATCAGCGCGATCACCCCCACGGCCAGGAAACCGGGGATCTCGCGCACCGTGTGCAGAAGCCCGATATCGGCCCCGTCGAAACTGGCCACCTCGATGACGAAATTGTTGAGCAGCGCCGACCAGGTCGAATAGGCGATCGGCATGGCCAGCGCCATCAGGACCAGCAAGCCGATCGGCTGACGCCAGCGCGGCAGGGCGCGGGCCTCCTCCAATGTCACGGTTCTGATCTTGTCGCCAATCATCCCCGCCCTTTACACCCGCGGCGCGGGATTGACGAGAGGTCAGGGACACGCGGCCCCTGCGGCTGCACTGTGCCTCCATGCACAGCCCCGGCCAGGGGCCGCCGATCAGGTTGCCAGCACGTTGCGGAACGCCCAGGGCACGCTTTCGTCGATCTCCTCGGGGAAATGCTCCCACCGGTCTTGCAAGGGGGTCCAATCGGTGTAATGCGCCTCGACCGGGCCCAGATAGGGGCGCTGCACGTCCAGGCACCGCGCATGGTCCATCTCATCGGTCTCGACGATGCCCGCCTGCGGGTTCTCCAGCGCCCAGACCATGCCCGCCAGCACCGCCGAGGTGACCTGCAACCCGGTCGCGTTCTGATAGGGCGCAAGATCGCGGGCCTCGTCATTGGACAGGCGCGAGCCGAACCAGAGCGCGTTCTTTTCGTGCCCGAAGAGAAGCACGCCCAACTCGTCGATGCCCTCGACGATCTCGTCGACATCCAGGATCTCATGGCGCGTCTGCTGCCGGCCCGAGCCGAACATCTCGTGCAAGGACAACACCGCGTCGTCGCTCGGGTGATAGGCATAATGGCAGGTCGGGCGATACTCCGGGTCGCCCGCATCGCCGACGGTGTAGTAATCCGAGATCGAGACCGCCTCGTTATGCGTCACCAGGAACCCGAATTGCGGCCCCGGCGTGGGGCACCAGCTATGCACGCGGGTGATGGCGCCGGGCCGCTCCAGCCAGATCGCGGATTGGCAGCCGGTGTCGAAACGGTGGCCGTTCTCGGGGAACCACGGCTCATGCGTGCCCCACCCCAGTTCGGCGGGCTGGAAGCCCTCGGCGATGAAGCCCTCGACCGACCATGTGTTGACGAAGGTGCCGCGCGGACGCGGTTTGCGGCGGGCCTGCGTGTCGCGTTCGGCGATATGGATGCCCTGCACGCCCAGATCGCGCATCAGCCCGGCCCATCCCTCGCGCGCCACCGGCTGCTTGATCTTGCGCCCGGTATCGCGGGCCAGGGTCAACAGCGCCTCTTTCACGAACCAGCTGACCATGCCGGGGTTGGCGCCGCAGCAACTGACCGCCGTGGACCCGCCGGGATTGCGCGCCTTCTCGTCCCGCATCGCCTGGCGCAGCGCGTAATTGGTGCGCTCGGCGTTTTCCGTGGTGTCGAAATAGAACCCGGCCCAGGGCTCCACCACCGTGTCGATGTAAGGCACCTCCATCTCGCGGCAGAATTTCATTAGGTCCAGCGAGGAGGTATCGACGCTGAGATTGACGCAAAACCCCTTGCCGCGCTCGAACAGCCCGCCCAGGACATCGCGGTAGTTCTCCGGCGTCAGCGCCGTGGCAACGTGGTTCAGCTTATGCTGGCGCAGGAAATTCGCCTGTCCCGCATCGGGCTCGATCACCACCAGCTTGTCGGCGTCATAGTCGAAATGGCGTTCGATCAGCGGCCAGGTTCCCTTGCCGATCGAGCCGAAGCCGATGATGACGATGGGTCCGTCGATCCTGCCGTAAACCGGGTATTCCGTGGTCATGGCCTGCATCCTCCGCGCGTGTCTTGCCGTGGGAACCCGTGATGCGACGGTCGGGGCCGGATCGCAAGGGGGTCTTTTGTCGCCGCGCGCGCAAGGCGGCGGGGAACAAGGGGCGGGGGCATTCGGTTGGGTCCGAAACGCACCGCTTTGAAAGGACACATATCATGACCGATCTGAAACAGGAGTTCTGGAAACGCCTGGACGATGTGCAGGCCGGGATGCTCGGCCTCGACGGGGCCGACCGGCTGATACCTATGTCGCCGCAGGTCGATGACGACGTGCCGGGCCATGTCTGGTTCATCACCGCCAAGGGCACCGATCTGGCGGAAGGCGTGGCGGGCGGCCCCAAGGACGCCCGTTTCGTGGTGGCCGATGCGAAATCGGGGCTCTATGCCGATGTCGCGGGCCAGTTGCGCCAATCGAACAACCGCGAGGCGCTGGACGAGGTCTGGAGCTTCATCGCCGAAGCCTGGTTCGAGGGCGGCGAGAGTGACCCCGATGTCTGTCTGCTGCAATTCACGCCGCGCGCGGGCGAGGTGTCGGTGACCGATGGCGGGGCGAAATTCCTCTATGAAATCGCGAAAAGCACGCTGACCGACGCCAAGCCCGATGCGGGCGCGCAAGGTTCGGTCAGTTTCTGACACCCTTCGGGAACAGGAAGAAAGGGGCTGACGCCATGCTGTCCGCCGCTCCTATGGCGGGGCAAACGCCGCTCTCTCGCGCGCCAGGTAATCTGCCAGGCTGGACGGGGCATGGCCGGTCAGGCGTTCGAGGTCCGGACGCACGGGGGCCGCGCGGCCAAGGCGCTGCACGGTGTAGAGCGCGGCCATGACCAAGGCCAAGGAGGCGGGCCGCCCGTGTCGGACCTCGCGCAGGACAAAGCCGGGGACGGAGGTGGGGCGGTAGCAGACCCGCCGACCGAGCAGCCGCGTCATCACTTCGGCCACTTCCCCGAAAGTCAGCGCCTCGGGCCCCGTCAGATCGTAGCCGCGCCCGTCATGCTCGCCCGGCGCGGCCAACACGGCGGCGCAGGCGCGCCCGATGTCGTCGGCGTCGAGGAATGCCGACCGGCCCCGCCCTGCCGGTACCGCGATCTCTCCGTCCTTCCGGATCGAAACCCCATGCCTGTCGGCGAGGTTCTGCATGAAGTCGGCAGGCCGAAGGAACGTGTGCGGCAGGCTGCTTGCCCGCACAGCCGCCTCCATGTGCCGATGCGGCAGCACCCGTGAGGTGTCGGCACCGTAGACCGAGGCGCAGACGACGTGGCGCAGGCCCGCCTCCCGCGCGGCGGTCATCAACCGCTCGAACGGCGCGCGCGAGGTCGTGGTCGGCGGACGCATGACGAAGATCTCCGTGCAGCCCGTCAGCGCGGCGGTGAAGCCGTCCGGGTCATCCAGGTCGAAGCGCACGGCCTCAGCCGCGCCGTCCACGGGCCCGCCCGACCGTGTGCCCGCCCGGACGCGACCGGCGGCATGGCGCAGCACCGCGCCGCCCATGCGTCCCGTCGCCCCCATCACGAACAGCATGTGTTTCTCCGGATCATTGCTCGGCAGTCCGTACCAGCTTACCAGGAGGCCAGGACATGCCCAGACCCGCCCGGACCGCCAAGGCGGCCATGCAACCCTCCCGCAGCATCGTGCGAAACGATGACCTCCTCCTCGCCGCGATCATCACCACATACGAAAAGGGGCCGCAGCCATATGGCGCGGCCCCTTTCCCTTTGCTGCGCGAGGCGCGGCTCAGTTCTTGGCGTAGTATTCCACGACCAGGTTCGGCTCCATCATCACCGGGTAGGGCACATCGCCCAGGGCCGGGATGCGCACGAAGGTGGCGGTCATCTTGGAGTGGTCGGCCTCGATGTAATCGGGCACGTCGCGCTCGGCCAGCCCGACGGCTTCCAGCACGGCGACATTCTGCTTCGAGCGGTCGCGGACCTCGATCACGTCACCTTCCTTCACGCGGTAGGAGGGGATGTTGACCTTCTGCCCGTTCACCCGGACATGGCCGTGGTTCACGAACTGGCGCGCGGCAAAGACGGTCGGCACGAACTTGGCGCGGTAGACGACGGCATCGAGGCGACGCTCCAGCAGGCCGATCAGCTGTTCACCGGTGTCGCCGCGCTGACGCTCGGCCTCTGCATAGATGCGGCGGAACTGCTTTTCGGTCAGATCGCCGTAATAGCCTTTCAGCTTCTGCTTGGCGCGCAGCTGCAAGCCGAAGTCGCTGAGCTTGCCCTTGCGGCGCTGGCCGTGCTGGCCGGGGCCGTATTCGCGGCGGTTGACCGGGGATTTCGGACGACCCCAGATGTTTTCACCCATCCGGCGGTCGATCTTGTACTTGGCAGAGGTGCGTTTGGTCACCGTCTGATCTCCTTCTATCTTGGCACCATCATCTGATCCGAAAACCGGTTCCCACTTTTCGGGTAATGGTCGCTGCTGCGACAGTCCCCGTTGCGCGAACCGACGTCCAAACCAGACGCGGCATTGAAGGGCGTTGTCCTCTAAGCTTGCGCTTTGACAGGCATCCCCTTGCGGGGGCCACCAACACCAATGAAAACCCCGGCAGTCGCCTGCCGGGATCGGGGCCTTTTACACCCGTGTGCGCCGGTGTCAATGCCGCGAAAGCCGTGGCTTCATTCCATGCATCAAGATCGCCGCCTCGGCCCGGTCCAGCATCCGCCGCGCGGGCGCGCCATAGGTGAAGGGGTCGGTGCCAAGCTCGGGGCGCAGGTCCAGCAGCGTCTCGCGCTGCTTCCCGTCAAGATGCTCCGGCCCCATATAGCCGGGGTGGAAGGTCTCGACCTCCAGCCCGTTGGCCCAGACCACCTGGTGACGTTCCAGCATCAGGTGCACATACCAGGTCTCGCGCATCGAGTGATCGACTGTCACCCGCGCGTCGCCGATCAGGTCGCTGGCACAGACCAGAACCTCGGGCTGCGCAAAGAGGTCGCGCGCGGCGGCCCCCTTCACGATCACACGATGCTCGGGCGACACCACCAGATCGGCGTCGGGCCTGTAGAGGCCAAGCGCACCGGCGCGAATACGGATCGGCCGCTGCGAGGGCATCGCGAAAAGGCGCGCACCCGACATGCGGCGCTGGCCGGTCCACTGAACCTCCTGCGGGCCGTCATCGCGGGTCAGCACCTTGTCGCCGGGGCCGAGATTCTCGATCGCGACCGCACCCTCGGGCGTGCGCAGCCGTGTGCCGGGGGTGAAGCAGATGACCGAGGCGACCTCGGGCGCATAGGCGCGCGGACGCGGCTGGTTGGCGCGCACGATGGTCAGGTCGCGCCCCACTGGCGGGATGGTGTCGGGAAAGATCAGGATCGGCAGACGCCCGGCATGGGCCGCGACCGGCACCACGGTGTAGAACCGGGTGCCATCGGACAGCACGAACGCATCGGCGAATAGCGGATCGGCCTCATCGGCGGCGGTCTCGCTCTGGGTGGGTGCGGGGTGGTGCATCAGTTTGCGCACCACCCGCGCCGCCCTGGCACGCAGCTCGGCGTGATCCTGGCTGACTCCCAGAAGCAGCGCGGCGCCATCGCCTTCCAGAGGAAGTGCGCGGCCATGCCAGCGCCAGGTCATCCCTTCGGCCAGTTCACTATTATTATCTGCCGGATCGCCCTCTATCAGGGTTTGCGACCATGCGATCATGGTCAGGCCCCGAATGCCCGTGCCCATCTTCATTCGCCTGTTTATTATAGTGCTTATACCGCTCTTTGGACCGACGCTAACACGCGCGAATCACCCTGTGAAGTAGATGATTCGCCCCTGCGGCATTTTTTCGAATCACTGCGGCGGCGCTGTCAGAACTGAAACCCGAACGAGACCGAGCCGATGGTCTGCCCCTCGGGCTGGCCGACGAACTCCTCGGACAGGTGGGTCAGGCCATAGAAGATGTTGGAGGAACCGAAGGCGTAATTGACGCCCGCGCGCAGCCGGTAGCGCGCCTCCTCCACCTCGTAGCCGCGATCCGACGGCAGGTAGCGCGAGCTGTCGACATAGGCCATGTCACCGCCCAGCAGGAACGAAAAGCCCTGGTCGATGCCGCCGTCGATGGCGGTGATCCGCTGGCCTGTCGTGCTGTCGCGCACGCGCAGCCCGTCCAGCCCGTAATCGCCGATGGTCAGGTCGAACCCGATCCGGGCCAGCGTCTCGACCCCTGCCTGCACCTCGACGAACGGGCGGATGCGCGCGCCGCCAAGGTCGATCTCCTGGCCCAGTTCAAACGTGCCATGCAGGTAGACACCATTCTCGACCTGGAAATTCTGTACATTCGGGCTGACCAGGCTGAAGACGTCATGCACCGCCTCCTGCATGTGGCGCACGCCGGATTGTTCGCCCAACACCATGACGTCGGCGCCAAGCGCGGCCTCCAGGCCCTGCCAGGTGAAATACGTATGCGCGCCCACCGACAGCACCCCGGCATAGAGCCGGTCGCCCGCAGCGGGGCGGTTGATATTGGCGGGCGTGATCGTCTCGCCCCGGAAACGGTATTCCATGATCTCGCCCATGCGCATGGGCAGGCCCCCATCCCAGCCGGACCCGCGCAGGACCGAGACGCTATAGGCCCCGGATCGCCAGCGGTCTTCACCATCGCCGATCAGATCGTTTGTGAAAAGGCGCGCGCGCCCCAGCGTCTCGCGACTGTCCCACCAGGACTGCGCCAGCGCGGATTGCGGCAAGAGCGCCAATAGAAAAAGGAGGACACCTGCCCGGCCCAGCACCTGCATCATCGTCATTGCCTCATCTGCCCGTCGCGATTTTTTTGCGAGCTTATTGTTGAATTGAGGCGAAATTATCACGCGGAGTCCGATCGGACCAGCCCAAGGTGGCATCGATTCGAAATTCGGGGCCGTGAGGAAGAATTTTGTCACAAAATTCTTCCTCACCGGAAAATCCTTCAAGAAGGATCTTCGGCACCCCCGGTCAGGCGGCCTTCGACGGCAGGAAGACCGACTTGATATTGACGAACTCGCGCATTCCGAACCCGCCATGTTCGCGGCCATAACCGGAGTTTTTCACGCCGCCGAACGGCATGTTCGGGTCAGCCGCGCCGAAGGAATTGATCCGCACCATGCCGGTGTCGAAATGCTTGCGCGCCAGGTCCAGCGCGCGCGCCTCATCCTTCGAGAAGATGCCGCCGCCCAGCCCGTAGCGGCTGTCATTGGCGATCCGCATCGCGTCCTCATCGTCCCTGGCGCGGATGATCGAGGCGACGGGGCCGAAGATCTCGTCATCATAGGCGGGCATGCCCGGCTCCACATCACCCAGCACCGTGGCGGGGTAATAGGCCCCCACCCGCTCCGGCGCTTCGCCACCGCAGAGCAGGCTGGCACCTCTCGAAATACTCTTCGTGACCTGTCTGACGACCGTATCCAGCTGCTCCTGGCTGGAGAGCGGGCCCAGCTTGGTGCCTTCCTCCATCGGGTCGCCCATCTCGATCTGCTTCATCTGTTCGACATAGGCGTCGACGAAGGCGTCATAGACCTTGTCGGTGACGATGAACCGCTTGGCGCTGACGCAGGTCTGACCGTTATTGTAGAGCCGCCCGATGGTGGAGAATTTCACCGCCGTTTCGATATCGGCATCCTCCAGCACCAGGTAGGCGTCGTTCGAGCCAAGCTCCAGCACCGATTTCTTCAGCGCCTCGGCGGCCTTCGCGCCGATATGACGCCCGGCATCGTCGCTGCCGGTCATGGTCACGGCGCGCACATGGTGATGGGCGATGATCCGGTCGCTGATGTCGTGGTCGATCACCAGGACCTGGAACAGATCCTCGGGCAGCCCCGCCTCGACGCAGATCTCGGCCAGGCGCAATGCGCTGCCGGTGCAGATCGCGGCGTGTTTCAGGACACAGCCATTGCCCGCCATCAGGTTCGCCGCCAGCACGCGGACCGGCTGGTAGAGCGGGAAATTCCACGGCTGGATCGAATAGACGACACCAATGGGCTGGTAGGTCACGACACCGCGCTGGCCGTCGCCATGGACGCGCTCCTCATCGGCCAGCAACTCGGGACCGTGCTTGGCGGCATATTCGAAAATCCCGGCGCAGAGCTCCACCTCGGTCTTGCCGTCCTTGTAGAGCTTGCCCACCTCCTGCGTCATCAGCTTCGCCAGGTCATCGGCGTTCTCGCGCAGCTTGGCAGCGATGGCGGTCAGATGCTCGGCGCGCTCTTCATGCGTCTTCCCGCGCCAATCCAGAAACGCGGCATGGGCCGCCTCGACGATCTGTGTGGCTTTCGTCTCGGACACCAGGTCATAGCTGGCCAGGGGTTCCTCGGTGGCGGGGTTGATCGTGGTGATCTGGGACATGTCAGGGCTCCTCATCCTTTCGTTGGCGAGCCAACGGATGAGGGGCGCGATCTGTTCCGTCTCAGCCCCGCCTCACCCGCATTTCGAATAGGCGCAATTGGCGCAGGTCAGGCAACCTTCCATCATCCGCATCTCGTGCTCGCCGCAATTCGGGCAGGCGGGCGAGGACGGACGCGCGCCGATCTCGACCACTTCCGCCTGCGGGTCCGATTTCAGCCCCATCCCCTCGCCGCCGATGAAGCCGATGGCGATGAGGTGCTTCTCGATCACGCCGCCGATGGCCGCCAGGATCGAGGGCACATATTTGCCCTGCATCCACGCGCCCCCGCGCGGGTCGAACACCGCTTTCAATTCTTCCACGACAAAAGACACATCCCCCCCGCGCCGGAACACCGCGCTGATCATCCGGGTCAGCGCCACGGTCCAGGCGAAATGCTCCATGTTCTTGGAGTTGATGAAGATCTCGAAGGGCCGCCTGTGGCCCGCGATGACGATATCGTTGATGGTGATGTAGATGGCGTGATTGCTGTCGGGCCATTTCAGTTTGTAGGTGTGGCCCTCCAGTTGCGCGGGGCGGTCCAGCGGCTCGGCGATATAGACCACGTCGCCCTGGTCGTCGGGCGTGGCCGCCGGGGCCTCGGAGGCTTCCGACACGCTCAATACCGATCCCGTCACCTCGTTCGGGCGATAGGTCGTACAGCCCTTGCAGCCTGTATCCCAGGCCTGCATGTAGACATCCTTGAACGCCTCGAAGGAAATATCCTCGGGGCAGTTGATGGTCTTGGAAATCGACGAATCCACCCATTTCTGCGCCGCCGCCTGCATCTTGACATGCTCCAGCGGGGTCAGGGTCTGGGCGTTGACGAAATACTCCGGCAACTCGCGGTCTCCGAACTTTTCGCGCCACATCTGCACGGCGTAATCGACCACCTCTTCCTCGGTCCGGCTGCCGTCGCGTTGCAGCACCTTGCGCGTGTAGGCATAGGCAAAGACCGGCTCGATGCCCGAGGACACGTTGCCCGCATAGAGGCTGATCGTGCCCGTGGGCGCGACCGAGGTCAGCAGCGCGTTGCGGATGCCATGCTTGCGGATGTCATCGCGCAATTCCTGGTCCATGTTCACCATGTTGCCCGAGGCCAGATACGCCTCCGCCTCGAACAGCGGAAACGCCCCGCGTTCCTTGGCCAGATCGACGCTTGCGCGATAGGCCGCATGCGCGATGGCCTTCATCCAGGCCTCGGTCTGCGCCGCCGCCGCGTCCGAGCCATAGCGCAGCCCCAGCATCAGCAGCGCATCGGCCAGCCCGGTCACGCCCAACCCGATCCGGCGTTTCGCCTTCGCCTCGGCCGCTTGTTCCGGCAGCGGAAACCGCGAGGCATCGACCACGTTATCCATCATCCGCACCGCGACGCGCACCAGGTCCTCCAGCGCGTCCATGTCCAGGGCTGCCGCCTCCTCGAACGGGTCGCTCACCAGACGCGCCAGGTTCACCGAGCCCAGCAGGCAGGCGCCATAGGGCGGCAGGGGTTGCTCGCCGCAAGGGTTGGTGGCGGCGATGGTCTCGGCATAGCCCAGGTTGTTCGCGGCATTGATCCGGTCGATGAAGATCACGCCGGGTTCGGCATGGTCATAGGTCGATTGCATGATCCGGTTCCACAGATCGCGCGCCTGCACGGTGTGGTAGACCTTGCCGCCAAAAACCAGGTTCCAGGTGCCATCGGCCTTCACCGCCTCCATGAACGGATCGGTGACCAGCACGGACATGTTGAACATGCGCAGCCGGGCGGCGTCGGATTTAGCGGTGATGAACTCCTCGATATCGGGGTGATCGCAGCGCATCGTCGCCATCATCGCGCCCCGGCGGCTGCCCGCGCTCATGATGGTGCGGCACATCGCGTCCCAGACATCCATGAAGGACAGCGGCCCCGAGGCATCGGCGGCCACCCCCTTCACATCCGCGCCCTTGGGCCGGATGGTCGAGAAGTCATAGCCGATCCCGCCGCCCTGCTGCATGGTCAGCGCGGCCTCTTTCAATGCCTCGAAAATGCCGCCCAGGCTGTCGGGGATGGTGCCCATGACGAAACAGTTGAACAGGGTGACGTTGCGCCCCGTCCCCGCCCCCGCCGCGATCCGGCCCGCGGGCAGGTATTTGAACCCGTCCAGCGCGTCATAGAAACGGTCTTCCCACAGGTCCGGCTCCGATTCGACCGCCGCCAGCGACCGCGCCACGCGCCGCCAGCTATCCTCGACGGTCTGGTCGATGGGCGTGCCATCGGCCTCCTTCATCCGGTATTTCATATCCCAGATGGCCTCGGCGATGGGGGCGGAGAAACGGCTCATGGGTCACTGCCTGCGCCCTTGGGGCAGGTCCATATAGGTGGTGGAAGAGGGACAAGATACCCACAAGACTTTGCCGGGTCAACGTGGACGGCACCGGTTTGACACCCTATGTTGCAATTCGGAAGGAATCGCGATGCCCGGCACCTCTACCCATCTCATCAAGCTCTCGGTCGGCACCGAGTCCGTCGAATCGCTCACCGAGTGGCAGGAGACCGCGCGCCTGCGCTGGCCCGACAAACAGCCACGCCACGTCACGCGGATGTGGCCCAAGCGCGCCGACGAGGTGCTGAATGGCGGCTCGATCTACTGGGTCATCAAGGGCGTGATCCTGTGCCGCCAGCGTATCCTGGCGCTGGAGGAGGTGATCCGCGAGGACGGCATCCGCCGCTGCGGGATCAAACTCGATCGCCCGCTGATCCGGGTCGAGGCGACGCCGAAACGCGCCTTCCAGGGCTGGCGCTACCTGCCCCCCGATGATGCGCCCGCCGACCTCTCCGCCGCCCGAGCGCGGGAAGAGAAACTGCCGCCCGAGCTGCAATCGGCCCTGGCCGAGATCGGCGTGCGGTGACGGGGCTGGCAACTTTCCTCGCCGCCTCCCTGATGGCGGGCTAGGCTGCCGCGCTCTGTTTCTGCCCGCAATGCGTGTTGCCCGGTTTCCGGTCTTTCCGGGCCGCCAGCACCAGCATGCTGCCCGCTTTCGCCCCCGGTGCCTGTTTCGTGGCCGAAAGGTGGGAGGCCGACACCCCCCTGCCGCCGCGCGGCGCGATCATCGTGTTTCGCCATCCGCTCACCGATGCCGACCCCATCTTCCGCCTGACCGGACTGCCCGGCGACGAGGTGCAGATGCGCGCCGGACGGCTCTGGCTGAACGGCGCGGAGGTCGCGCAAAGCGCCTTGCCCGATCGGACCTATGACACATCGTAAGACCCCACCTTCCCTTGCCCCTCCGCCCCGCCCGGCACAGAGACCTGCGAGATCGACCGGGCGCTGGAGACCCTGCCCGGCGGAGCCAGCTACCCGGTGCTGAACCTCAGGGTCGGCCCGCTGGACAACCCCGACGTCCTGACGGTGCCCGAAGGCCATGTCTTCGTCCTCGGCGACAACCGCGACAACGTCGCCGACAGCCGGATTCCGGCTCATAGCGGCGGCCCCGGCATGATCCCGGTCGGGAATATCTGGGGCGTGGTCAGCAGCGATTCCTGAGCGTTCGGAACGGGTCCGCGGCCCGTCGACGGGCCGCCGATGCGCTCGATCGACCGAGCGCATCCCCAGGTCGAACCGTTGTCTACCGCAACCGCTCGCTCAACTGCTCCAGCGCCGCGCGGTCCGCGTCGCTCCACTCCGCCACGCGCGACTTGAACAGCACCGCCTGGCTGCGATGGATCAACCCGTCGGACAAGAGCTTCAGGTGATTGGCCCGCAGGGTCTCTCCGGTCGAGGTAATGTCGGCCACAGCCTCGGCGGTCAGGTTCTTGACGGTGCCCTCCGTCGCGCCCTGGCTATCGACCAACTGGTAATCGGCAACGCCCGCATCGCGCAAGAACTCGCGCACCAGCCGGTGGTACTTGGTGGCGATGCGCAGCCGGTGGCCGTGGCTGCGGCGGAAATCGGCGGCGGCGGCATCGAGGTCCTCCAGCGTGTTCACATCGACCCAGAAGGCCGGTACCGCGATGATCAGGTCGGCATAGCCGAACCCCATCGGCTGCATCGCCTTGACAACCGCCTCCCAGGCCGGGATGCGCTCCCGCACCAGATCGCTGCCGGTGACACCCAGATGGATGCGCCCCGCCTGCAATTCACGCGGGATTTCCCCGGCGCTCAGCAGCACCAGGTCCAGGTCCGCCCCCTCGACCTCGGCGGCATATTCCCGGTCCGACCCGGTCCGCCGCATGGTGACACCACGGGCCGCGAACCAGTCGAAGGTCTTCTCCATCAGCCGCCCCTTGGACGGCACGCCCAGTTTCAGCGTCATGCCAGCCCCTCCCGCAGGATCTGCACCAGGCCCGGACGGATCACGCCGCCCACGGCCGGGATCTCGGCTCCGCGCCCCAGAACCCGCGTCAGCGCGTCATAGCGCCCGCCGGTGGCGACAGGCGGCAGGTCGGGCCGCGCCTCGGCCAAAAAGCCGAAGACGAACCCGTCGTAATATTCCATCGTGGTGCGCCCGAAACTGGCCTCGAAGGGCAGCCCCGCCACATCGACACCCGCCTGCGCCAGCGCCTCCATCCGCCGTTCCATCCGCTCAAGGGCAGGCGTCAGACCGGGCAGGTCGACGGCGATGTCGCGCAACTGGTTGCGGGCATTGGGCAGGGTCTCGCGCAGGGACAGGATGGTGTCCAGCACCTCCGCCTCGGCCCGCCCGATGGCAGGCGCCGCCGAATCCTCGGCCAGCGCGTTGAGCCGCCGGAGCACATCGCCCGCGCTGCGCTGCCCGATCCGGGGTCCGGCGCGCTCCAGCACCGCCTCGGCCCCGTCCTGCGCGACCATGGCCAGCGTCGCCAGCCGCAAGGGGTCGGTCGCCACGCGGCCCGTGAAGCGGTCCAGCAACCCGCGAAACCGGCGCGGCCGCCAGATATGGCGCATCAGCGCCGCCTTGCGCCGCCCGGTCGTGGACAGGCAGCCCACCGCCGCCTTCAGCACCCCGATATCGCCCGTCGCCGCGCGCAGGCCAAGCGGCGACAGCGCCTCGGCAAAAAGCGCGAAGACCTCGGCATCGGCGGCCTCGGGGTTCTCCCGGTCAAAGACCTCGTAGCCCACCTGCAGATATTCCCGCGCCCGGTCCGAGCCGCTTTGCTGCTTGCGGAACACCTCGCCCATATAGGTGTAGCGCGCCGGTTCGCCGCCCTCGCGCATATGGGTCTGCACCACCGGCACGGTGAAATCGGGGCGCAGCATCATTTCGCCCGCGTCGGGGTCCTGCGTGACATAGGCCCGCGCCCTTATATCCTCGCCATAGAGGTCCAGGAGCGTGCCCGCCGGTTGCAGCAGATCGGCATCCACCGGCTCCGCGCCGCCCGCCTTGAAAAAGGCAAAGAGCCGCTCCGCCTCGGCCCGCACCGCCAGTTTGTCGCTCATGCCAACCGGTCCAGGATCGCCCGCACTTCGCCCACCAGGTCGTCCCGCGCCACCTCGCGCTGCGCCGGCTGGCTCTTCCATTCCTCAAGGCTGGCGCTGGCGGCAATCTCGGCCCCAAGCGCCAGGTCCTTGATCTGCACCACGCCGCGCGCCGCTTCGTCCGAGCCCTGAATGATCGCCACCGGGCTTTCGCGCTTGTCGGCATATTTAAGCTGATTGCCGAAATTCTTCGGGTTGCCCAGATAGACTTCGGCCCGAATGCCTGCATTGCGAAGCTCCGCCACCATCGCCTGATAGTCGGCCATCCGGTCCCGGTCCATCACGGTGACGACGACGGGGCCTTGCATCTTGCCGCCCGCGCGTCCCTTGGCGCGCAAGGCGGCCAGCAGCCGGTCGACGCCGATGGAGATGCCCGTCGCGGGCACCGCCTGTCCGGTGAACCGCTTGACCAGATCGTCATACCGCCCGCCGCCCGCGACCGAGCCGAACTGGCGCGGACGGCCCTTGTCGTCCAGCACCTCGAAGGTCAGCTCCGCCTCATAGACCGGCCCGGTGTAATAGCCGAGGCCGCGCACGACGGAAGGGTCGATGACGATGCGGTCGGGGCCGTAGCCTTGGGCATCCAGAAGGGCGGCGATCTCCTCAAGCTCCGCCACACCCTCGGACCCCATGACCGAGTCCCCCACGGCAGCGCGCAGGTTCCGCACGGTCTCGGCCCCGGTTGCCCCTTTCGAGGTCAGGAAGGCCAGCACCGGCCCCGCCTGATCCTCACTCAACCCCACCCCGTCGATATAGGCCCCCGACGCATCCAGACGCCCTTTTCCCAACAACTCTCGCACGCCCGACTCGCCCACCTTGTCGAACTTGTCGATAGTGCGCAGCACGGCGTCGCGGCGGGATTGGTCGTCGCCCAACCCCATGCTTTCCAGCACCCCGTTCAAGACCTTCCGGTTATTCACCCGCACCACATAATCCCCGTGCGGGATGCCCACCGCCTCCAGCGTATCGGCCAGCATCGCGCAGATCTCCGCATCCGCCGCCATCGAGGCAGACCCCACCGTATCCGCATCGCACTGGTAGAACTGCCGATACCGCCCCGGCCCCGGCTTCTCGTTGCGCCAGACCGGCCCCATCGTGTAGCGCCGGTAGGGTGCGGCCAGGTCATTGCGGAACTGCGCCGCCACACGCGCCAGGGGCGCCGTCATGTCATAGCGCAGCGCCAGCCATTTCTCATCTTCGTCTTGCCAGGCAAAGACGCCTTCATTCGGGCGGTCCACATCGGGCAGAAACTTGCCCAGCGCCTCGACCGTTTCGATCGCCGAGGTCTCCAGCGGGTCGAAGCCATAGCGGTGATAGACCTTGCCGATCGTCTCCAGCATCGCATTTCGTTCGCGCACATCCGCGCCGAAATAATCGACGAACCCTTTCGGCGTTTCCGCCTTGGGGCGCGGCTGTTTCTTGACTTTGGCCATCTGGTCCATCCCGGCTCAACTCTGGGTCGACCGCCTCCTAGCCCAGTGGCCAGCGGGGGGCAAGGAGGGCCGGGCTGGCCAAAGCCCCTCCCCTGCCCTAGAACCGCGCCATGAGCAGCCTCGTAGACCTCGAAGAAGCCCTCGCCCACCTCACCTGCCAGGTCGAGGAGATGTCGGACGTGATCGCCCGCCAGGACCGAGAGATCGACCGCCTTACGGCCCGCGTCCAGATGCTGATGAACCGCGAGGCCGAACGCGAGGCCGACAGTTCCGGCACCATCCCGCTGGCCGACCAGAAACCGCCGCATTGGTAAGCCCACCGACATGCCTCTTTCATTTTGCTGAGAATACCTCGGGGTCGTCATTGTTGCGCCATTGGTCCGAGCGACAATGACGACGGCAGAGCCCCGGCCGGTCGGCGCGCCGAGGGCGCGGCGAAACCAAGTCTCCAATAACCCCGAATTAATGCATCAGGGGGTGTACGGGGGGTGCATCGGGGGGTGTACGCATATGCACCCCCCTCAATTCGCCACCAGATGCCCCGCCGCCCGACGCGGAAACGGCACCAGCCGCTCGTGTTCCTCGTCCCACAGTTTCAGCGTGAAACTGCGCAAAGCCTCGGGCCATTTGATCACCCTCAGCCCGTATTCATCGCGCAGCGCCCGGTGGCATTTGCGCAACCGGTAGGAGGGGATATTGGCGTTGAAATGGTGGATGTCGTGATAGGCGATATTGCCCGTCGCCAGGTCGAACCACCACCCCAGATCCAGCGCCGAGGAGCCCTGCAGCGCCGCCATGTCAGGACGCAGATCGGGGCGGCGGTCCCAATAGGTGTCTTCGAAATTATGCTGCAGATAGACCAGGAAAACCCCGGTGCAGGCCGCCACGAAAACGGTGATGGCATAGACGATCAGCGCATTTGTCCCGCCCAGGATCCACAGCAGAAAAATCCATGCAATCAACAGGATATTGTGGATCAGCACGCCGGTGACGCCGACCCGGCCCGTGTTCTTGGGCCAGCGATAGCGCAGCGCGTAGACGAAGATGCCGCCAAGCGGGATCAGGATCGCGGGGTTGCGGTAGAGCCGGTAGCCAAGCCGCTCCCAGACCCCCGCCCGCTCCCATTCGGCCAGCGTCATCGTGTGGATCTCGCCCGAGCGCCGCTCCTCCAGGTCGCCGAGGAACTTGTGATGCTGGTTATGGTTGAACTGCATCACCCGGTAGGGCGTCAGCGTGAAGGTGGACAGGCCATAACCCGCCCAATCGTTCACCCAGGCCCTGGCGAAGAGCGAATGATGCCCGCAATCATGCTGCAACACGTAAAGCCGCACCCCCGACAGCGCATTGATCACCGCCAAGGGCACCATCAGCCACAGCGTGTCGAAACTGATCACTGCCAGCCACAGCGTCAGGAAATACACCGCGAACGTGCCGAAATAGCTGGCCGCGGCCAGCGGATCGCTGCGGTTGCAATAGGCGCGGGTAATCTCTCGGATCGTGGCCATGACACTGAAACTCTTCAAAGGCGGGTTTGGTTTCACCCCGGCAGTCTAGGATCATCGCGAATGATTTCAAGGAAATGGCGGAATTGTCCAGCGGCCGACTGGGGCCGCGCGCAATGGGCCGAAAGCCGCCCGTTCAGGCCGGAACCGTCCCGCGTCGGCGCGGGCGGGACCGTATCAGGATCAGCCCGATGATGGCGATATTGACCAGGTTGAAGGCGATCCCGTTCAGGAAGGCCCATTGATAGCTGCCGGTCAGGTCAAAGATCCAACCCGACATCCAGCCGCCCAAAGCCATTCCCAGGATCGTCGACATCATCACGAAGCCCACCCGCTGCCCCGCCTCGCGCGCAGGGAGATACTCGCGCACCACGACGGCATAGCTCGGCACGATCCCGCCCTGGCTGAGTCCGAAGATCAGGCTGACGAGATAGAGCGCGTTGAGGCCGCTGGTCGGCAGGTAGAGGAACAACGCCACGCATTGCAGCCCCGACCCGATCAGCAGCGTCGCCACCCCGCCGATCCTGTCGGCCAGCGCGCCCGAGACCAGCCGCGAGGCTACCCCGCCGAACAGCATCAGCGACAGCATCTCGGCCCCCACGGCAGGGCCATAGCCGAGGTCCGCGCTCAGCGCCACGATATGAACCTGCGGCATCGACATCGCCACGCAGCAGCCGATCCCGGCCACGGCCAGCAGCCAGGTCAGCGCGCGCGGGCTGAACCCCGAGGTCAGCGCGCGCGATGCGGCGGCGCTCTCGGCCTCGGCCCGCCCCGCCTCGGAAACCTGCGCGCGCAGGAGCAGCGAGAGGGGGATCATCACCGCCACGCAGGTCGCCGCGATGATCAGGTAGGCGCTGCGCCATCCCCCCGGACCGGCCAGCACTTCGGCCAGGACCAGGGGCCAGATGCCGCCGGAAAGGTAATTGCCGCTGGCCGCGATCGCCACCGCGATGCCGCGCCGTTTCAGGAACCAATGCGAGATATCGGCGATAAGCGGCCCGAAACAGGCCGCCGAGCCGAAGCCGGTGATCAGTTGCAACGCCGACAGTACCCAGATATTGGGCGCAAACGCCCCGAGACCGAACCCCACCCCCAACATCAGCGCCGCGCCGGACAGCGCCACGGTGATGCCCCACCGGTCCACGACGCGGCCAATGTAGTAGTTGCCAAGCGCAAAGCCGATCATGGTCAGGGTGTAGGGGATCGAGGCATCGGCCCGCTCGACCCCGAATTCGGTCTGCATCGCGGGCATGATCACGATGATCGCCCACATCCCCACATTGCCCACCACGGCGATGGCCAGCGAGATCGCAAGGCGCAGCCAGGAGGCGCGCGAGTCGAGGGCGGAGGGGTGCGTCATGCGCCGGACGGTAGGCGCGAGGGTGGGGAATGGGAAGATGCGATCAAGAAAACAATGCTATCAACAGGCTTACAACTCCCAGACCGATTGAGAGGGAAGCCAAGAGCGCCGGGATTCTTATCGCGGGATCGCGTCGACGCAAGTACCAGCGCAGCGCCCCCCAGAATCTGAGTTTGCGAATTTCGAGAGAGTATTTCTTTCCGACGTTCAAACCGAGCGAGTTACGAAGCTCGAAATCCATGCCGATCTTATTGTCGAGAACTTGCCGACCAATAACGGCTGCATCTGCAAACTTTCCGCAAGACGTCAGGATCCGAACCACCTGATGGCGTTTTGCTCCATCCCGTTGTGAATTATGAATCACAACCCGCCCTAGACCCACATGCGTTGGGGGGCATTTGACAACCTCTAGTGTATGCACGCGATCACTCTGCACGATGAGACCAGGAAAGCCCTCTGACCGTTGAATCCCGAGTGAACGTGCCAGACTGGAATACGTATCTTTCATAGGTTCTCAATTAAACCTCCTCCACCATCACCACGCCCTCCAGGCTCTTCAGCGCGCCCTTGATCTGCGGGTTGACCGGGAAATCCTCGCCGAGCAGCACCTCCACCTCACCCGGCAGATCCGCATCCAGCAGGCAAAGCTGCACCGGCCCGCGGCCCTTCAGCTTGGCCTCGCCCTTCGCGCGTTCCAAGAGTCCCGCGATACCGGGCACCGCCGTGGGTTCCTCGATGAAGACGCGCAAGCCGCTGCCGCCCGCATCCGCCACCGCGCCGTCGATGGGTTGCACGCCGCGCGCCAGAAGTTTCAGCTGATCGCCTTCAAACGTCGCCTCGACCGTCAGCACCACGTTGGAGCCGGAATCCAGGTGCTCGCGGCTTGCCTCCAGCACGTCCGAGAACATCGTGACCTCGTAAAGCCCCGTGGGGTCAGACAGCGAGACGAAGGCGAAACGGTTGCCGCGCTGGCTCTTGCGTTCCTGGCGTGACGACACCGACCCGGCCATCTTGGTCACGAAAGCCCCGCCCTCGGCGCGCGCCTGCACCTCCTCCAGCGTCAGGCATTTGCGCCGTTTCAGGGCGGGCATATAGTCGTCCAGCGGATGACCGGACAGGTAGAAGCCGACCGCCTTGTGTTCCTCGGCCAGCCGTTCATTGGGCAGCCAGTCGGCAGGCGAGGTCAGGCGCGGTTCGGGCAGGTCATCCCCGGCCTCGCCAAACAGCGAGACCTGGTTGGAATTGCGCTGCTCGTTGATCGCGGCGGAATAGGCCACCAGCGCATCGAGGCTGTCGAAGACGCGGCGGCGGTTGCGGTCAAGCTCATCGAAGGCACCGGACCGCGCCAGCATTTCGAGCGACCGCTTGCCGACCCGTTTCAGATCGACCCGGCGGGCGAAATCGAAAAGGGTGGAAAAGACCTGGTCGCCGCGCGCCTCCTCGATCAGGCGCATCGCGTCGGTGCCGACATTCTTGAGGCCGCCAAGCGCATAGACCACGCAGCCATCCTTGACCGTGAACATCGCGGCGGAGCGGTTGACGCAAGGCGGGATCACCTCGATCTCCAGCCGGTCGACCTCCTGCTTGTAGACGCTCAGCTTGTCGGTCAGGTGGATGTCGCAATTCATCACCGCGGCCATGAACTCGACCGGGTAATTCGCCTTGAGGTAGGCGGTCTGGTAGCTGACCACCGCGTAGGCCGCGGCATGCGATTTGTTGAAGCCGTAATTGGCGAATTTCTCCAACAGGTCGAACACCTCGGTGGCCTTGCGCTTGTCGACCCCGTTCGCCATCGCGCCCGCCTCAAACTTGGGGCGTTCCTTGGCCATCTCCTCGGCGATCTTCTTGCCCATGGCGCGGCGCAGCAGGTCGGCACCGCCCAAGGAGTATCCCGCCATCACCTGCGCGATCTGCATCACCTGTTCCTGGTAGACGATGATGCCCTGCGTTTCCTCCAGGATGTCGTCGATCAGCGGATGGATCGAGGCGCGGTCCTTGAGGCCGTTCTTGACCTCGCAATAGGTCGGGATGTTCTCCATCGGGCCGGGCCGGTAGAGCGCGACCAGCGCCACGATATCCTCGATGCAGGTGGGTTTCATGCGGCGCAGCGCGTCCATCATGCCCGAGCTTTCCACCTGGAACACGGCGACCGTCTTGGCGCTGGCGTAAAGGTCATAGGTCTTCTGATCATCGAGCGGGATCAGGCCGATATCGAATTCCACCCCGCGCGGTTTCAGAAGGTCCAGCGCGTTCTGGATCACGGTCAGGGTCTTGAGGCCCAGGAAATCGAACTTGACCAGTCCGGCAGGCTCCACCCATTTCATGTTGAACTGCGTCGCCGGCATGTCGGAGCGGGGATCTTGGTAGAGCGGCACAAGCTCATCCAGGGGCCGGTCGCCGATCACCACCCCGGCGGCATGGGTGGAGGCGTTCCTGAGCAGCCCCTCGACCTGCTGGCCATAGGTCAGAAGGCGGTCCACCACCTCCTCGTTCTTGGCCTCCTCGCGCAGGCGCGGCTCATCGGCCAGCGCCTTTTCGATGCTGACGGGCTTGACGCCTTCGACCGGGATCATCTTGGACAGGCGATCGACCTGCCCGAACGGCATCTGCAAGACGCGGCCCACATCGCGCACGGCGGCCTTGGACAGGAGCGCGCCGAAAGTGATGATCTGGCCCACCTTTTCGCGGCCGTATTTCTCCTGCACGTAGCGGATCACCTCCTCGCGGCGGTCCATGCAGAAGTCGATGTCGAAATCGGGCATCGAAACGCGTTCGGGGTTCAGGAAGCGTTCGAACAGAAGCTGATAGCGCAGCGGGTCAAGGTCGGTGATGGTCAGCGCATAGGCAACCAATGACCCGGCACCGGAACCGCGCCCCGGCCCGACCGGAATGTCATGATCCTTGGCCCATTTGATGAAATCGGCCACGATCAGGAAATAGCCGGGAAAGCCCATGTTCTCGATGATGCCAAGCTCGAATTCCAGCCGCTTTTCGTAATCCTCGACCGGGGCGGCATGGGGGATGACGGCGAGCCGCTTCTCCAGACCCTCGCGGGCCTGTCTGCGCAACTCCTCGACCTCGTCATCGGCGAATTTCGGCAGGATCGGCGGGTGCGTGCGGGCGCGGAAGGCGCAGCGGCGGGCGATCTCGACGGTGTTCTCCAGCGCCTCGGGCAGGTCGGCGAAGAGCGTGACCATCTCCTCGGGCGACTTGAAATAGTGCTGCGGCGTCAGGCGGCGGCGGGGTTGTTGCTGGTCGACATAGGCCCCCTCGGCGATGCAGATCAGCGCGTCATGCGCCTCGTACATCCTGGCCTCGGGGAAATAGACATCGTTGGTGGCAACGAGCGGCAGTTCCATCGCATAGGCCATCTCGACAAAGCCGCGTTCGCTGGCGCGTTCGGCCTCGGGCAGGCCGCCATCGGACGGGTGGCGCTGCAACTCGACATAGAGCCGGTCGGCGAAGATATCCTTGAGCCGCGCCATCAGCGCCTCGGCCTTTGGATGCTGGCCACCCTGCAGGAACCGCCCGACCGGCCCGTCCGGCCCCCCTGTCAGGCAGATCAGCCCCTCGCTGTGCAGAGAAAGCTCGGCCTCGGTGATGTGCGCCACGCTGCCATCGCCGCGCAGGTAGAGGCAGGAGTTGAGCTTCATCAGGTTGGAATAGCCCGCCTGGTTCTGCGCCAGCAGCACGATGGGCGCTGGCAGGCGCGGTTTCTCGCCCGGGGCGGGCGGATCATAGTCCAGGTCCATCTGGCAGCCGATGATGGGCTGCACGCCGGATTTGGCGGCGGTCTCGGAAAACTCCAGCGCCGCGAACATGTTGTTGGTATCGGTGACTGCAATCGCGGGCATACCCAGACCCGCGGCCTGTGCGGGCAGTTTCTTGACCCGCATCGCGCCTTCCAGCAACGAGTATTCGGTATGGGTGCGCAGGTGGATGAATCGGGGGCTATCGGTCATGGGGGCGAGGCTAGCGCAGGCCGCATCGCGCCGCCACGCAAAACCACCCGGGAAGTGGCGAGGAGCGCCCGGAACGGGGGCGAGGAGCGGTCAGCCAATGGTGCAGATGCGGGCCGAACCACAGAGATTTTCGCCGCATCGTTGAAAGACTTTCCCGATACCGTCGGGCATCCACCCTTGCCACACGCCCCAAAAGCCGCTTTCCTGCCCCATGCAACAGGGAAATACGGCGCTGCGCCTTATCGTCGCCTCGGGCCGCGCAATAGAGGACAACGATCCTCCGACAAGATCGCGACCAAGAGTTACGTCATGACTGACACGGTGCGTTTTCATCTGAACGGCCAGCCTGTCGAGGTGCCGGCCCCCCCGCCGACGCGCACACTCCTGGATTGGCTGCGCGAGGATATGGGCCTGACCGGCACCAAGGAAGGCTGCAACGAGGGCGATTGCGGCGCCTGCACGATCATCGTCACCGATGAGAACGGCCCGCGTGCGATGAATGGCTGCATCCTGTTCCTGCCGCAGATCGACGGCAAGGCGGTGCGCACGGTGGAAGGCATCAGCGGCCCGGATGGCCGGATGCACCCCATTCAACAGGCGATGGTCGATCTGCACGGGTCGCAATGCGGCTTCTGCACGCCGGGGATCGTGGCGTCGCTGGCGGTGGCGCATCTGAAGGGTGCGACGGATTACGATGATGTGCTGGCGGGCAACCTCTGCCGCTGCACCGGCTATGCGCCGATCATCCGCGCGGCTGAGGCGGCGGCGAGCCATGAAGTGCCGGAATGGATGTTGGAGGATGCAAGGCTGGTGGGTGACCCCGCTGCGGCGCCGCAGAACCACCCGCCCTACGCGCCGACCTCTGCCGATGAGTTGGCCCAGTGGTATCTGGCCAATCCCGACGCGACGCTGATCGCGGGGGCCACCGACGTGGGGCTCTGGGTGACCAAGGCGCTGCGCCATCTCGATCCGGTGGCGTTCCTGTCGGGCTGCGATGACCTCAAGCAGATCACCACCACGGAGGATGAGATCCGCTTCGGCGCGATGGTCTCGTTCACCGACATGATGCCCGTCATCGCGCCCCTGCACCCCTCCCTGCACGAGATGCTGCGCCGGTTTTCCTCGGTCCAGGTGCGCAACGCCGCGACCGTGGGGGGCAATATCGCCAATGGCTCGCCCATCGGGGACAGCCCGCCCGCCCTGATCGCGCTGGAGGCCACGCTGCACCTGCGCAAGGGCGAGGCCCGCCGGAGCCTGCCACTGGAGGAGTTCTTCCTCGATTACGGCAAGCAGGACCGCGAGACGGGTGAGTTCGTCGAGGCCGTCTCCATCCCCCGCCAAACCGACCGGCTGCGCTGCTACAAGCTGTCGAAACGGTTTGACCAGGATATTTCCGCCGTCTGCGGATGCCTGAACATCACGGTGGAAAACGGCACTGTCACCGCCGCCCGCATCGCCTATGGCGGCATGGCGGGTATTCCGAAACGCGCCACAAACGTCGAGGCGGCCCTGATCGGCCGACCCTGGACCGAGGCCACCGTGCGCGGAGCGATGGCCCGCTACGGCGACGACTTCACCCCGATGAGCGACATGCGCGCCTCGGCATCCTATCGCCTTACTACCGCTGCCAACATGCTGATGCGCTATTTCCACGAGGATCAGGGCGTGGCCACGAATGTGCTGGAGGTGTCGGCATGAGCGTGCGCACCCCTCTGCCCCACGATTCCGCGCCGCTGCATGTTACGGGCCGCGCGCGCTATGTCGACGACATCCCGACACCCGCGACCTGCCTGCACCTGGCATTCGGGATGGCGCAGATCGCGCATGGGCGCATCACCTCGATGGACCTGGACGCGGTGCGGTCCGCGCAGGGCGTCGTTCAGGTCATCGCCGGGTCCGATCTGGACGAGATCCCCGATTGCTCGCCCTCCGCCGAGGATGAGCCGCTTCTGTCGGACGGCACCATCCACTACCTCGGACAGCCCGTCTTCCTGGTCGCCGCCACCAGCCACCTGGCCGCGCGCCGGGCGGTGACGCTGGCGAAGATCGAATATGAGGAGGCGACACCGCTGCTGACCATCGACGCCGCGATGGAAGCGAATAGCCGTTTCGAGGACGGCCCGCGCATCTATGAAAAGGGCGATGTGGATCAGGCCATTTCCAGTGCCGCGCATGTCATCGAAGGCCGCATCGAGATGGGCGGGCAGGAGCATTTCTACCTCGAAGGTCAGGCCGCGATGGTGATGCCGCAGGATAATGGCGACATGATCGTGCATTCCTCGACGCAGCACCCGACCGAGATCCAGCACAAGGTGGCGCATGCCCTGCACCTGCCGATGAACGGCGTCCGGGTCGAAACGCGGCGCATGGGCGGCGGTTTCGGCGGCAAAGAGAGCCAGGGCAACCACCTGGCCATCGCCTGCGCCCTCATTGCGCATCGCACCGGGCTGCCCGCCAAGATGCGCTATGACCGGGACGATGATTTCATGATCACCGGCAAGCGGCATGATTTCCGGATTGATTACCGCGTCGGCGTGAATGATGAGGGCCGCATAGCCGGTGCCGAGTTCACCCAGATGACCCGCTGCGGATGGGCGCTGGACCTGTCGCTGCCGGTGGCCGACCGCGCCATGCTGCATGCCGACAACGCCTATCACCTGCCCGCCGCGCGGATCACCTCGCACCGGCTGCGCACCCACACCCAGAGCGCCACCGCCTTTCGCGGGTTCGGCGGGCCGCAGGGCGTTGTGGGGATCGAGCGGGTGATGGACCATATCGCGCACGCGCTTGGGCTGGACCCGTTGCAGGTGCGGCAGCGCAACTATTACGACGATGCGTTTGGGGCAGGCGTGGCGCAGGGGGGGCTGTCTGCCCCCCCCGGCCCCCCCGAGGATATTTCCGGAACAAAGAAGGCAGGGACAGCGCACAAGCTGTCGAGCGGGACCGGGGCCTCGAAACGCTTTGGCGGGGCGCATTCGCCTGAGCCGATGGCAGGCGGCGCGCAGACCACCCCCTATCACATGGAGGTCACCGATTTCCTGCTGAACGGGCTGACCGAGAAACTGGCCACGGATTGCGACTACGCCGCGCGCAAGGCGGCGATTGCCGAGTGGAACGCGGGCCAGCCGGTGCTGAAGAAGGGCATCGCGCTGACGCCGGTCAAGTTCGGGATTTCCTTCACGCTGACGCATCTCAACCAGGCGGGCGCGCTGGTCCATGTCTATGCCGATGGTTCGGTCCATATGAACCATGGCGGCACCGAGATGGGCCAGGGGCTGAACCAGAAGGTCGCGCAGGTTGCCGCCGACCGCTTCGGCATCTCGCCCGACATGGTCAAGATCACCGCGACCGATACCGGCAAGGTGCCCAACACCTCGGCCACTGCCGCCTCCTCGGGTTCCGATCTGAACGGGATGGCGGTCAAGGCCGCCTGCGACACGATCCGCGACCGCATGGCCGAATATCTCGCCACCGAACACCAGGTGAAACCGCATCAGGTGCGCTTTGCCGATGGCATGGTGCATGTGGGCGCCGAGGAGATCCCCTTCGCCGAGGCCGCCAATCGCGTCTATATGGGCCGCGTCAGCCTGTCCGCGACCGGGTATTACAAGACCCCCGATATCGAATGGGACCGGATCGCGGGGCGGGGCCGCCCGTTCTTCTACTTCGCGCAAGGGGCCGCCTGTTCCGAGGTCGTGATCGACACCCTGACCGGCGAGAACCGCATCCTGCGCACCGATATTCTGCATGACGCGGGCTCCAGCCTGAATCCAGCGATTGATATCGGCCAGATCGAGGGCGGTTTCGTGCAGGGCGCGGGCTGGCTGACCACCGAGGAACTGGTCTGGGACGAGACGGGCCGCCTGCGCACCCACGCGCCTTCGACCTACAAGATCCCCGCCTGTTCCGATCGGCCCCGCATCTTCAACGTGGCGCTCTGGGATGCGCCCAACCCCGCCGAGACGATCTACCGTTCCAAGGCCGTGGGCGAGCCGCCCCTCATGCTGGGGATAAGCGTCTGGTCGGCCCTGGCCGATGCGGTCTCCGCCTGCGGGCCGAACTACCCGGACCTGCAGGCCCCCGCCACCGCAGAGGCCGTGCTGGCCGCCGTTGCGAGGGCGCGCGGGTGAGTTTCGACCGCTCAGCCCTTGCCCGGGCGACCCATGCGCATGGGCCTGTGATGCGGGTGGTCATTGTGCGGGTGCGCGGCTCGACCCCGCGCGAGGTCGGCGCGTCGATGCTGGTCTGGCCGGGCGGGCAATCGGGGACGATCGGCGGGGGAGAGCTTGAGTTTCAGGCCGCCACCCGCGCCCGCAGACAGGCGCAGCCCCGCGCGCTTGTCACTTTGCCGCTCGGCCCCGAACTGGGCCAGTGCTGCGGCGGGGCCGTCACATTGCTGATGGAGCGCTTCGACATCGCCGACACCGCCATGCCGCTGCCCTATGCGCGCCCTCTCGACCCACACGACGATCCGGCCGACATGCCGCAATCGGTCGCGCGGCTGGTGCAGGACGGGGCGCTGGACGGGCCGACCGTGCTGGAGGGCTGGTTCATCGAGCCCGAACTGAGACCCGCGCACAGCCTCTGGATCTACGGCGCGGGCCATGTCGGGCGGGCCATCGTCGGGGTCATGGCCCCGTTGCCGGATTGGCGGATCACCTGGGTCGACACCTCGCCTTCGCGTTACCCCGCAACCCGCGAACCCGGCGTCTCGTATTTTCCCGCCGTCAAGCCTGCCGATGCCGTGCGCCACGCACCGGATCACGCCGAGCACCTGATCGTGACCTACAGCCATGAGATGGACCTGGAGATCTGCCACCGCCTGCTATCGCGCGATTTCGCCTATGCGGGGCTGATCGGGTCCGACACCAAATGGGCGCGGTTCCGCACCCGGCTTGTGCAGCTGGGGCATGGACCTGCCCATATTTCGCGCATTACCTGCCCGATCGGCGATCCGGGCCTCGGCAAACATCCGCAAGCGATTGCCGTCGGCGTCGCCGCCGACTTACTCACACGCGCAAGAGCCGCGTCACACGCCGCGAAAGACGGCGCAACAGGGGACATGACCATGACACAAGACGCGGATCAGGGGACGGGCGCATGAGCGATACGCCGCTTCTGAAGATCGAGGGGCTGACCAAGGCCTATCCCGGCGTCGTCGCCAATGATGACGTCTCGTTCCAGATCATGCCCGGTGAGGTGCATTCCCTGCTTGGCGAAAACGGCGCGGGGAAATCCACGCTGGTCAAGATGATCTACGGGTTGGTGCGCCCCGACAGCGGGTCGATGAGCTTCAAGGGCGCGCCTTTCACGCCATCAGAGCCGCGCGCCGCGCGGGCCTCGGGCGTGGCCATGGTGTTCCAGCATTTCAGCCTGTTCGAGGCGCTGAACGTGGCCGAGAACATCGCACTTGGCATGGAAAACCCGCCGAAACAGGCCGCCCTTGCCGCCCGCATCCGCGAGGTGAGCGAGGCTTACGGCCTGCCGCTCGACCCTGACCGTCTGGTCGGTGACCTCAGCGCGGGCGAACGCCAGCGGGTCGAGATCATCCGCTGCCTGTTGCAAGATCCCAAGCTGCTGATCATGGACGAGCCGACCAGCGTCTTGACCCCGCAAGAGGTCGAGATTCTTTTCCACACCCTGCGCAAGCTGTCCGAGGAGGGCACCGCGATTCTCTATATCAGCCACAAGCTGGAGGAGATCCGGGCGATCTGCGACGAGGCCACGATCCTGCGGCTTGGCAAGGTCGTCGGCACCTGCACGCCGCGCGAAACATCCGCCGCCGAGATGGCCGAACTGATGGTCGGCAAGTCGCTGGCCAAGCCGGGGCGCAGCGATGTCACGCATGGCGAGGTGGTCCTGAAGGTCTCCGGTCTCTCGGTGGAGCCCGCCAGCCCCTTCGGCACGCCGCTGCGCCATATCGGGATCGAGCTGCGCAAGGGCGAGGTTCTGGGCATCGGCGGCGTCGCGGGCAACGGGCAGGACGAGTTGCTGGCGGCCCTGTCGGGCGAGGCCACGACGGCACCCGGATCGGTCACGCTGGAGGGCGAGAAGATCGGCGCGCTCGGCCCCAATGAGCGCCGTGCGCGGGGCCTTCTCTGCGCGCCCGAGGAACGGCTCGGCCACGCCGCCGCCCCCGATATGAGCCTGACGGAAAACGCGCTGCTGACCGCACGGGGGCGCAAGGGGCTGGCCCGGAGCGGTTTCATCAACTGGGGCAAGACCCGAAGCTACGCCGAAGAGATCATCAGGGATTTCGACGTGCGCACCCCCGGCCCGGAAAACGCGGCGCGGTCGCTGTCGGGCGGCAACCTGCAGAAATTCGTCACCGGGCGCGAGGTGCTGCAAGGCCCCACCGTGCTGGTCGTCAACCAGCCCACCTGGGGCGTCGATGCCTCGGCCGCCGCCGATATCCGGCAGGCTTTGCTGAACCTGGCGCAGGAAGGCGCAGGCGTGATCGTGATTTCCCAGGACCTCGATGAGTTGCTGGAAGTCTCGGACAATTTCGCCGCTCTGAACGAGGGCCGCCTGTCCAATGTGCGCGCCACGTCCGGCCTGACGATGGAGACCATCGGCCTGATGCTCGGCGGCGCGCATGACATGCACGAAGCAGACAAGGAGGCACTCCATGCTGGTGCTTGAAAAACGCCCGCAGCCGTCGAAAGGCTGGATCGCGGCGACGCCGGTTCTGGCCGTGGTGCTGACCATGATCGCGGGCGGGCTGATGTTCGCGGCCCTTGGCAAGAACCCGGTCGAGGCCATTCGGATCATCTTCTGGGATCCGCTCTTCAACGCGCAATTCGCCTCCTATGCGCGGCCGCAATTGCTGGTGAAGGCGGCACCGCTGATCCTCATTGCCATCGGGCTGGCGCTCGGGTTTCGGGCCGGTATCTGGAATATCGGGGCCGAGGGGCAATATATCATGGGCGCGCTGGCGGGGGCGGCTTTCGGGCTCTATTTCTACCCGACCGAGAACCCGCTGGTCTTTCCCGGCATGATCATCGCGGGGGCCGCGGGCGGATGGGCCTGGGCGATGATCCCCGCCATCCTCAAGACCCGGTTCCGCACCAATGAAATCCTGGTCTCGCTGCTGCTGGTCTATGTGGCCGAGAAGTTCCTGGCCTCCGCCGCGACGGGCTGGCTGCGCAACCCCGACGGGCGCGGCTTTCCGGGCAGCCGGAACCTGAGCCAGATCGAGGCGATGAACAACCCCGAGCTGATTGCGAATACGGGCATGCATTGGGGCGTCGTCGCCGCCTTCATCGCGGTGATCATGGCCTATATCCTGCTCAACCGGCACATTCTGGGCTATCAGATCAAGCTGGCCGGTCAGGCCCCGCGCGCGGCGCGGTTCGCGGGCGTCCGTCCCAACCGGCTGATCGTGCTTTGCCTCGGGGCCTCGGGCGCGCTGGCGGGTCTTGCGGGCGTGTTCGAGGTGACGGGGCCGGCGGGACAAATCAGCATCGACTTCAACGTCGGCTACGGCTTCACCGCGATCATCGTGGCCTTCCTTGGCCGGTTGCACCCGGTGGGCATCCTGCTGGCCGGTCTCCTGATGGCACTGACCTATATCGGGGGGGAGCTTGCGCAGCTTATGCTGACCATCCCCGCCCCGGCGATCCAGGCGTTCCAGGGGATGCTCCTGTTCTTCCTGCTGGCCGTCGACGTGCTGTCGAATTACCGAATAAGACTGAAGCGGGAGGGCCTGGCATGATGGGCATTGATCCGGTCACACTCATCGCCGCGCTGATCGTGGCCTCCACGCCCATCCTGCTGGCCGCCATCGGCGAACTGGTCGTGGAAAAGGCGGGCGTCCTCAACCTGGGCGTCGAGGGCATGATGATCACCGGCGCGATCTGCGGGTTTGCCATCGCGGTCGATAGCGGCTCACCCACGCTCGGCTTTATCGCCGCGGCAGGGGGTGGCGCGGCGCTGTCGCTGGTCTTCGCCTTCCTCACGCAATACCTCTTGTCCAACCAGGTGGCGACGGGGCTGGCGCTGACCCTTTTCGGGCTCGGCCTTTCTGCCCTGATCGGGGTCAGCTACTCGGGCATCTCGCCGCCGGTGACGCCCTCGCTGGACATCCCCGGCCTCAGCGACATGCCAGTGCTCGGGCCCATCCTCTTTTCGCATGACGCCATCGTCTACCTGTCGGTGGCTCTGGTCGCCGCTGTCTGGGCGACGCTGAAATACAGCCGCGTGGGCCTGATCATCCGCGCCGTCGGTGAAAGCCACGATGCCGCCCATGCGCTTGGCTACAAGGTGGTGCGGATCCGGGTTCTGGCGATCATGTTCGGCGGGGCCTGCGCGGGGCTCGGCGGGGCCTATCTCAGCCTGGTGCGGGTGCCGCAATGGACCGAGGGCATGACGGCGGGCGCGGGATGGATCGCGCTGGCCATCGTGGTCTTCGCCAGCTGGAAGCCCTGGCGCGCCCTGATTGGCGCCTACCTCTTCGGCGGCATCACGGCGCTGCAACTGCGGCTACAGGCGGCAGGCTTCGACATTCCGGTCGAATACCTGTCGATGTCGCCCTATGTCGTCACCATCCTGGTGCTGGTCATCATGTCCTCCGACCGCAATCGTGCCGCATTGAATGCGCCCGCATCCCTCGGCAAGGTGTTCCATGCAACCGGCTAGGAGAGACCATGACCCGCAGCGATGTCCTGCACATCCTGGATGGAACCGGGCCGCGCTTTGGCAAATCCGTGGCGCTGGCGCTGAACGGGTTGATCCTCTTGTCGGCCGCCACGATCGCGGTCGAGACCATGCCGGGCCTGCCCGCCCCGCTGCGATCCGCCCTCTTCTGGCTGGAGGTCGCGATCCTGGCGATCTTCGCGGTCGAATATATGGTCCGCGTGATCTGTGCGCCCCGGCCCTGGCGCTACATCTTCAGTTTCTGGGGGCTGGTCGACCTGCTGGCCGTGCTGCCCGCACTGGTCTTGCTGCAACCGCAATGGGCCTCGGTCCGGGTGTTCCGGCTGATCCGCCTGGTGCGTCTGCTGAAACTGTTCCGCACCTCGCTGGCGCTGAACCGGATGCGCCGGGCTGTACGCTCGGTGCGCGGCGAATTGACGGTCCTGGGCGTGATGGCGGCGATGGTGCTCTATGTCGCCGCCGTGGGCATCTACATTTTCGAACACCAGGCACAACCCGAGGTCTTTTCCTCGATCCCCATGGCGCTCTGGTGGGCCGTCGCATCCTTGACCACTGTCGGCTATGGGGACATGGTTCCGCTGACAGTGGGAGGGCGGATTTTCACAACACTGGTTCTTTTCGTGGGCCTCGGCATCGTGGCCGGTCCCGCGGCGATCATCACGGCGGCCCTGCTCGAATCCGATCTGGAGGATGCAGGGCTGGAGCTTTCGGAAACGCATGAAGACAACGATGACAACAAGGGAGATGTCACATGAAGACAACCACAACACTCCTCGCCGGGGCGGCGCTTGCGCTTGGCCTGGCGGGCGGCGCGATGGCGCAGGACGAGCCGCTTCAGGTCGGCTTTGTCTATGTCGGCTCGATCGGCGATCTGGGCTGGACCTATGAGCATGACCAGGGCCGCCTCGCGGTCGAGGAGTATTTCGGCGACGCGGTCGAGACCACCTATGTCGAGAACGTGCCGGAAGGCGCCGACGCCGAACGCGTGATGACGCAGATGGCGCTGTCGGGGGCCGACCTGATCTTTACCACCTCGTTCGGCTACATGGAGCCCACCAACAACGTCGCGGCCCGGTTCCCGGACGTGATGTTCGAGCACGCCACCGGCTATCTGCGCAATTCGCCCAACGTCTCGACCTATGCCGCGCGCTTCTATGAGGGCCGCGCCGTGATGGGCCATATCGCGGGGAACATGACGGAAAGCAACGTCATCGGCTATATCGGCTCCTACCCGATCCCCGAGGTGATCCGGGGCATCAACTCGGCCTATCTGCACGCGGCCGAAGTGAACCCGGATGTCGAGTTCCGCGTGATCTGGGCCTATACCTGGTTCGATCCGGCGGTCGAGGCCGAGGCCGCGCAGGCGCTGATCGACCAGGGTGCCGACGTGATCTTGCAGCACACGGATTCGACCGCACCGATGACCGTGTTGGCCGAGGCGGGCGCCATCGGCTTCGGGCAGGCCTCCGACATGGGGCAGTTCGCGCCGACGCCGCGCGTCTCCTCGATCATCGACAACTGGGCCCCCTATTACATCGAGCGGGTGCAGGCGGTGATGGATGGCACCTGGGAAAGCAGCGATGTCTGGGGCGGCATCGACAGCGGCATGGTGGAAATCGGCGAAATATCCGACGCGATCCCCGAAGAGGTGCGCGCCTCGGCGCAGGTACTGGCCGACAGCATCGAGGATGGCAGCTACCACCCCTTCACCGGCCCGATCAACCGGCAGGACGGCTCGGTCTGGCTGGCCGAGGGCGAAACCGCCGATGACGGCACCCTCCTGGGCATGGATTTCTATGTCGAGGGCATGACCGGCGACGTGCCGAACTAAGCCCGGCAGCACAGAGACAGCGAGAGGCCCGCCCTGACCCGGCGGGCCTCTTTTCGTTTCGACGCTGCTCCTCGCCTTCAGCTCCTCGCCGCGCCTCGATTCATGCCGGGGTCGGTCAGACACAATGGAACCGGCGATGAGCCGGATACCCCGTTTCGACGACGTCACCATTGCCGATCTCTACCGCGACCCGCAGGCGATCTGCACGCGGTTGAGGCATGAGGCGCCCGTCGCGCATATCCCCGCGACGGGCCGGGTCTTCATCACCCGAGCCGCCGACCTGCGCCACATCAAGGAAAGCCCCGACCTCTTCGCGAGCCGAGGACACCACCACCCCCGCCGACCGTAGCTTCCAGGCCACCACGATGATGCGCAAGGACGGCGCGCTGGCCCCCGGCCTGTCGGCGGGGAATGTCGCGGATGAGCGTGGCCGAGGTGCTGCTGCCCGCGCTACTGGATCGCTTTCCCGACATGGCGCTGATCGACGCAGGCGCCGTCAGATGGCACGGCTTCACCTTTCGCGGCCCCCTCGCCTTGCCCGTCCGCTTCTGACATGCCATGCCTTCGCGCATGAGCACGGATTTCCTCATCATCGGCGGCGGCATCGCGGGCATCTCGACCGCCGCGCGGCTGTCTCATCTCGGCTCGGTCCAGGTGCTGGAGGGCGAGGAGGCGCTGGCCTATCACGCTTCGGGCCGGTCGGCGGCGCTGTTCGAGCCCTCCTATGGCAACGCTCCGACCGTGGCCCTCAACCGCGCCTCGGCCGCGTATCTGCAGGGGGCCAATGGCGGCGTGCTGTCCCCACGCGGGCTGATGTTCCTGGCGGGACCGGGCGAAGAGGCGGGCCTTGAGGCCGACATCAAGGCGATGGACCTGACGCCGATGAGCCTTGCGGACGCGCGGGCGATGGTGCCAATCCTGGATACGGCCTACCTCACGGGGGCCGCCTATCACGCCAGCGCCTGGGACATCGACACCGACCTGATGGTGCAGAATTTCGCGCGCGAGGCACGGGGCAATGGCGCGGTGATCACGACGAAGGCGCGGGTCACCGGCATCGCGCGGGGTGGCTCCGGCTGGCAGGTCGATACCGCATCGGACAGCTACAGCTCCCGCATCCTGGTCAATGCGGGCGGTGCTTGGGCCGATCACATCGCCAGCATGGCGGGCGTCGCCCCCATCGGCATTACGCCGCTGCGCCGCTCGATGGCGCGCCTGCCTGCCCCTGGCGGCCATGATGTCGGCGGCTGGCCGATGCTGATCGGCGCGGGCGAGACCTGGTATGCCAAGCCCGACGCGGGCAAGTGGCTGGTTTCCCCTGCCGAGGAAGACCCGGTGGAAACGCCCCACGATGCCTGGGCCGATGACATGGTGCTGGCCGAGGGGATCGCCCGCTATCAGCCCTATGTCACCGAAGAGGTAACGCGGGTCGAGACCTCCTGGGCGGGCCTGCGCAGTTTCGCGCCCGACCGGACGCTGGTGCTTGGTCCTGCCGTGGACGCCGGTGATTTCATCTGGGTTGCGGCGCAGGGCGGCTATGGGTTCCAGACCGCGCCCGCAGCCAGCCAGTTGATCGCGGACCTGATCGCGGACCGCAGGCCCGAACTCCCCGCCGGGATCGTCGCCGCCCTCAGCCCCGCGCGCTTCGCATGACCCGCGCGCCCATCCACCCCGACCGACCCGATGCAGAGGAGGATGGCCGCCTGCGCGCGCCCGCAACGGCGCGCAATATGGGGCCGATCCTCGATGTCCTGCTGAGCCATGCCCCCCGCGAGGGACGCGCGCTGGAGATCGCGGCGGGAACCGGCGAACATGCCGTGGCCTTTGCCCGTGCCTTTCCGGGCCTCGACTGGCAGCCCAGTGATATTGACGAGACCCGGCTTGCCTCGATCGCGGCTTGGGCGCGGGCCGAGGGGCCGGAAACCCTTCGCGCCCCGATCTACATGGATGCCACAAGACCCGGATGGGCCGAGGATCACGGTCCCGTCGAGATGATCCTGGCTGTCAACCTGCTGCACCTGATCTCCAAGCGCGAGGCCGAGACCTTGCTGTCCGAGATCGCCCGCGCGCTGGCCCACGGCGGCGCGGGTTTCCTCTACGGTCCGTTCCTGCGCGACGGCGCGACCACCAGCGCGGGCGACGCGCAGTTTCACGCCAGCCTTCAGGCGCAGGACGCGCAGATCGGTTACAAGGACCTCGCCTGGGTCGTTGACAGGCTGTCTCCGCTGGTCGTCACCGCCCAGGAGATGCCCGCCAACAACCTGATGCTGATCGCACGCCAGGCGGATCGGGGCGGCTGACCGCCAAGGTTTTCCTTCCCAAGGGGCCCCCAAACATGCTGATCTGAGGCGGATTTTGGAAACCGACCGGGGGGTCATTCATGTCCATTCTTCGTTTGTTGCAACAGGCCCAGGGCGGGCAAGGCATCGACCAGCTGGCCGAGCAACTGGGGATCGACCGCGATCAGGCCAACCAGTTGACGGGCATGCTGGCCCCGGCCATCGGCTCGGCAGCCAACAGGCGGGTGCAATCGGGCGGCATGGCCGATCTGCTCGGCGCGCTGCGCGGCGAGGCGCAGGCACGGAATTTCGACGACGCCGCACTTGCGGCCAGCGAGGAGGGGCGCGAACAGGGACGCGATTTCCTGTCCGCGCTGCTTGGCGGCCGCGATCAGGCCGACGAATTGGCCAGTGAAGCCGCGACACGCGCGGGCGTCGATAGCGGCACCGTGCAGCAATTCCTGCCTGCCCTTGCCGCAATGGTGCAGGGCGGCTTGCAGCGCCAGGTGCCCGACAGCTCGATCGACGCGATGGAGACCGAGGATCAGGGTGGCGGGCTGATCGGGCTTGTCGGCGGATTGCTCGGCGGCGGCGGTGGGGGCGGCGCGAACGCGTTGTCACGGATGCTGGACGCCGATGGCGACGGATCGGCGCTGGATGACATCTTGGGGCGGTTTATCCGGTAGAAGTATCGACGCGCTACGCGCGCCGACCGATGCGAGGGGCGCTGCCCCTCGCGCTCCCCGAGGTATTTTTCGCAAAATGAAAGGGGTTATCCGTCCTTGCGGATCGCCGCGTTGGTCGGGTCATAGGGGCTGTCCTGCGCGATCTCGGCCTCCCAGAGCCGGTCGAACATCTTGACCTTCAGCCGAGTTCCGGGCTCTGCCAGATCGGGGCGGACATAGCCCATGCCGATGGATTTGCCGAAAGCGACGGAATAGCCGCCCGAGGTCAGCCGACCCACCTTGGTGTCGCCGTCATATAGCGCCTCGCGGCCCCAGGGGTCGGCATCCTCCGGCCCGTCGATCAGCAGTGTCACGCATTTGGCGCGCACGCCCGTGTCCAGCATCGCCTGCTTGCCGTGATAGTCCTTGTCCATATCGACGAAGCGCGGCAGGTCGGCCTCGAGCGGGGTCGCGTCGCGGCCAAGCTCATTGCCGAAGGCGCGGTAGCTCTTCTCCTGCCTGAGCCAGTTCTGCGCCCGCGCGCCGACCAGCTTCATGCCATGCTTCGCGCCCGCGGTCTCCAGCAGGTCAAAGAGGTAGTTCTGCATCTCGATCGGATGGTGCAACTCCCACCCCAACTCGCCGGTATAGGCGACGCGGATGGCGTTGACGGGGCACATGCCAAGCTCGATCTTGCGGGCCGAGAGCCACGGGAAGCGCTTGTTTGACAGCACCGTGTCGGGGTCGGCATCCTTGACCACCTCGCGCAGCACATCGCGCGATTTGGGACCGGCAATGGCGAAGACGCCCCATTGCGTGGTGACATCCTGGATCTCGATATAGCCGAACTCGCCCATCTTGTCGGCGGCTGCCTTGCGCAGGAAATCGGCGTCATATTCCGTCCAGGCCCCGGCGGAGACGAGGTAATAGCTGTCCTCGCCATTGCGCACGATGGTGTATTCGGTGCGCGTCGTGCCATGCGCGGTCAGGGCGTAGGTCAGGTTGATCCGCCCCACCTTGGGCAGCTTGTTGCAGGTGAACCAGTCGAGGAACCGCGTGGCCCCCGGCCCCTTGACGACATGCTTGGTGAAGGCGGTCGCGTCGATCAGGCCCACACCTTCGCGGATCGCTTTCGCCTCGTCGACCGCGTATTGCCACCAATCGCCGCGCCGGAAGGACCGCGCGTCGTGGTCGAACGTCTCGGGCGCATCGAGGGGCCCGTAATAGTTGGGCCGTTCCCACCCGTTGACGAAGCCGAACTGCGCGCCGCGCGCTTTCTGGCGGTCATAGGCGGGGGCGGTGCGCAGGGGGCGGCAGGCGGGGCGTTCCTCATCGGGGTGGTGCAGGATGTAGACGTGGTCGTAGCATTCCTCGTTCTTGCGGGCGGCGAACTCGGTGGTCATCCAGCTTTGGCTGTAGCGCTTGGGGTCGAGCGAGGCCATGTCGATCTCGGCCTCGCCATCGACCATCATCTGCGCCAGGTAATAGCCCGTTCCACCCGCCGCCGTGATGCCGAAGGAGAACCCCTCCGCCAGCCACATGTTGCGCAGGCCGGGCGCGGGGCCGACCAGCGGGTTGCCGTCGGGCGTGTAGCAGATCGGGCCGTTGAAATCGTCCTTGAGGCCGCTTTCCTCACAGGACGGGATGCGGTGGATCATCGCCATGTATTGGTCTTCGATCCGCTCCAGGTCGAGCGGGAAGAGGTCGGCGCGGAAGCTGTCGGGGACGCCATGTTCAAAGACCGCCGGAGCATTTTTCTCATAGACGCCGAGAATCCAGCCGCCGCGCTCCTCGCGCACGTAGGATTGCGCGTCGGCGTCGCGGATGACGGGGTGTTCCTTGCCGCCTTGCTGGCGGTACTCGACCAGCGCCGGATCCTTGTCCATGACGATGAACTGGTGCTCGACCGGAATCGCGGGGATCTTGATGCCGAGCTTCTTCGCCGTGCTCTGCGCGTGGTTGCCGCTGGCGGTCACGACGTGTTCGGCGGTGATCACGATCTGCTCGTCGGAGGGCACCAGGTTGCCGCCCTTCTCCACCATTTTCGTGCAAGTCACCTCCCAGGCCTCGCCGGTCCAGTGGAAGGCATCGGCCTGCCATTTGCGCTCGATCGCGACGCCGCGCTGGCGGGCACCCTTGGCCATGGCCTGGGTCACATCGGCGGGGTTGATGTAGCCGTCCGTGTGGTGATAGAGCGCGCCTTTCAGGTCTTCCGTATTGATCAGGGGCCAACGCTGCTTGATCTCGTCGGGGGTCAGCCACTGATACGGCACCTCGCAGGTTTCGGCGGTCGAGGCGTAGAGCATGTATTCATCCATCCGCGCATCGGTCTGCGCCATGCGAAGGTTGCCTACCACGGCGAAGCCCGCGTTGAGGCCGGTTTCCGCCTCCAGCGATTTGTAGAAATCGACCGAGTATTTGTGGATATGGGTGGTGGCGAAGCTCATGTTGAAAAGCGGCAGGAGGCCCGCCGCGTGCCAGGTCGAGCCGGAGGTCAGCTCATCGCGTTCCAGCAGCATCACATCCTCCCAACCGGCCTTGGCCAGGTGATAGGCGATGGAGGTTCCGACGGCACCGCCGCCGACGACAAGGGCTTTGACCTGGGTTTTCATGGGGAACGGACTCCGCGCGTCTGATTTGTTGCGGCCAATCTGGCGAAATTCGCGCCGGGGTGACAGGTTGACCCGACCTGATAGCGCACATTTCCGACGCGGGTGTCAGAAATTCCTGACAGGTTTGTCAGCTTTTCGCATGCGCCCGCGTGCGGCGGACCCCAGACCGGCGAGGAGGCAGGCGAAGGCAATGAGGAGGGGGAGGAGGAGGAGGCGCGTCACGGTCCCGAAATTCTTCCTTCACGAATTTCGGGACCTGAAGAAAATTCGTGAATTTTCTTCGTCACAGCATATTCGGCACGACCAGATCGGGCGGCCTGTGCCCATCGGCGAAAGTCTTGATGTTGATCAGAACCTTCTCGCCCATCTCGACCCGGCCCTCGACCGTGGCCGAGCCCATATGCGGCAGCAGCACCACATTTTCCAACTCACGCAGGCGCGGGTTCACGTCCTTGCCGTGTTCGAACACATCCAAGCCAGCCCCCGCGATCTCGCCCGCGCGCAGCATCCGCGTGAGGGCGTTCTCGTCGATGACCTCACCGCGCGAGGTGTTCACGATGACCGCCGAGGGCTTCATCAGCTTCAGCCGCCGCGCGTTCATCAGGTGGAAGGTCGACGGCGTATGCGGGCAGTTGATCGACAGCACATCGACGCGCGCGATCATCTGGTCGAGGCTTTCCCAATAGGTCGCCTCCAACTCGGCCTCGATATCCTCATGCAAGCGGCGGCGGTTGTGGTAATGCACCTGCATCCCGAAAACCGCGGCGCGGCGGGCGACGGCCTGCCCGATCCGGCCCATGCCGAGGATGCCCAGACGCTTGCCGCCGATGCGCCCGCCCATGAAGGCCGTGGGGGCCCATCCGGTCCAGCGGCCCGCCTGCATCGTGGCCAGCCCCTCGGGGATGCGGCGGGTGACGGCCAGCAGCAGCGCCATGGTCATGTCGGCGGTGTCTTCCGTCACCACGCCCGGCGTGTTCGAGACCAGGATGCCGCGCTGGCGGGCGGTGTGCACGTCGATATGATCCACGCCAGCGCCGTAATTGGCGATCAGTTTCAGCTTTTCGCCCGCCTGGCCCAGAAGCCCTGCGTCGATCGTATCGGTCACGCAAGGAACAAGGATATCGGCCCGACGCGTCGCGGCGACCAGTTCATCGCGGCTCATCGGGGTGTCGTCGCTGCGCAACTCGACATCGAAGAGTTCCGACATCCGGGTTTCAACGGCTTCGGGCAACCGTCGCGTTACGACAACACTCAGCTTCTGACCTGGCATCACATGCATCCTTTGCTGGCTTTGCTGCCCTTTCCGTGACACTCTCTTATCCGCGCCCGCGCCGCAAGGCATCGCCGCGCGGGCGCGACAAAAACACCAACGAGGCCGCAACAAACGCGGCCCATGAGACGGGCAGACAACCACATGAAACGCATCTGGGCGGGCCTCGTCCTGGCTTTGGCACTGTCACTTGGCGCGGACCCGGTTCCGGCGCAGGATCAGGCCGTCGGACCCGTCACCGGCTTTCCCCTGCCGCGCTACGTCTCGATCCGGGCCCCCGAGGCCCATGCCCGGCGCGGACCGTCGCGCAGTCACCGCATCGACTGGGTATTCCAGCGCCGCAACATCCCGATGCAGATCGTCGCCGAATATGGCAATTGGCGGCGCGTGATCGACCGCGACGGGGCTGGCGGCTGGATGCATTACTCGCTGCTTTCGGGCGTGCGCACGGCGATTGTCGAGGTCGACATGCTGGAATTGCGCCAGCGTCCCGACCCCGACTCCCCGGTGCGCGCGCAGGCCGAGCTTGGCGTCATCGCCTTTGTCGAGGAGTGCGCCGACGACTGGTGCCGACTGGACGTGGGCGGGCATAGCGGATGGGTGCCGATCACGACGCTCTGGGGCGTCGATCCGGGCGAGGAATTCGACTGACCGCGCCCCGCGCCGCGTCTCCAGCCCCTACGGGCTGTCCGCGCTGAGCCCGCGCCCGTCCAGCAGCGCCCCGACCCCCGGCATCCGCCCCCGGAACGCGGTGTAGAGCGCATCGGCCTCGGCGCTGCCGCCCGCCGACAGGATGAAGCGTTCCAGCCTGGCCGCCGTGTCCGCATCGAACGGATCGCCCGCCTCCTCGAAGGCCCGGTAGGCGTCGGCATCCATCACCTCGGACCACATGTAGCTGTAATAGCCCGAGGAATAGCCGTCGCCTGAAAACACATGTGCGAAATGCGGCGTCGCGTGGCGCATGACGATGGCATCGGGCATCTTGATCCGGGCAAGCGTCTCGGCCTCGGCCGCCATCGGATCGGCGGGTGCGGGGCCGTCGTGAAAATCGAGATCGACCAGCGCCGAGGCGATGAACTCCACGGTCTGAAACCCCATGTCATAGGTCTGCGCGGCCAACAGCCGCTGCAACAGGTCGCGCGGCATTGGCTGGCCGGTCTCGACATGCAGCGCGTGTTTCTCCAGCACCTCCGGCACGTCCAGCCAGTGTTCATAGAGCTGGCTCGGCAATTCGACGAAATCGCGCGCCACCGAGGTGCCGGAAATGGATTGATAGGTCACATCCGACAGCATCTGGTGCAGCGCGTGGCCGAATTCATGGAACAGCGTGCGCGCATCGTCATGCGACAGGAGCGCCGGGTCGCCCTTGGCGAAATTGCAGACATTGACCACGATGGGCCGGGTCTCGCCATCCAGCTTCGACTGCGACCGCATCGCCGAACACCACGCGCCCGAGCGCTTCGAGCCGCGCGCGAAATAATCGCCGAGGAAGACGGCCATGTGGCGGCCCTCCCGCGTCACCTCCCAGGCGCGGACATCCGGGTGATAGAGGGGCACATCGAGCGGCGTGAAGTCCAACCCGAAGAGGCGGCTTGCGCAATCGAAGGCCGCCGCGATCATGCGCTCGAGTTGGAAATAGGGCTTGAGCTCCGCCTCATCCAGATCGTGCTCGACCTTGCGCCTTGCTTGCGCGTAGTAGCGCCAGTCCCAGGGCGCGAGGTCGCCGTTGATCCCGTCTTCACGCATCATTCCGGTGAGGATCCCGGCATCCCGTTCGACCTGCGCGCGGGCCGGTTCCCAGACCTGCATCAGCAACTCGCGGACATTGCCCGGCGTCTTTGCCATCTCGGTTTCCAGCTTGTAGGTGGCGAAACTCTCATACCCCAGAAGCTGCGCCCGCTCCTGGCGCAAGGCCAGTATCTCCGCCGCGATGGCGCGGTTGTCTGTGTCGCCGCCATTGGCCCCGCGGGCCGCCCATGCCTTCTGCGCCTTCTCGCGCAAGTCCCGGCGGGGGCTGAATTGCAGGAACGGCACAATCAGCGAGCGCGACAGCGTGATCACCGGCCCCGCCGCGCCCTTTTCCCTGCCTGCCGCCCGCGCCGCATCGACGACGAAACCGGGCAGGCCCTCGAGATCGCCCTCGGCCAGCTCCATGAACCAGCCGCGTTCCTCGGCCAGCAGGTTCTGGGTGAACTGCGTGCCAAGCACCGCCAGCCGCGCCTTCACCTCGGTCAGCCGCGCGCGATCCTCACCTTCCAGCGCCGCGCCCGCGCGCAGGAAAGACCGGCGGGTCAGCATCAGCACCCGGGCCTGCTCCTCGGTCAGGCCGAGCGCCTCGCGGCTCTGCCAGAGCGTCTCGATCCGGCGCCACAGGGCGCGATTATTGGTGATCTCGGAGGAATAGGCCGCCAGCTTCGGCGCCATCTCGCGCTGCAACGCCTCGCGGGCCGGGGTCGCATCGGCCCCGGCGAGGTTATAGAACACGCCCGCGACCCGATCCAGAAGCCGGTCGGCACACTCCAGCGCCTCGAGCGTATTGGCGAATGTGGGCGCCTCGGGATCCTCCGCAATCGCGGCGATATTGCGCCGCCCTTCCGCCAGGGCCGCCTCCAGCGCGGGTCCGAAATCGGTGTCCTCGATCCCATCGAAGGGCGGCAGACCGAACGGCGTGGTCCAGTCCTGCAAGAGCGGGTTGGTCATATACGATCTCCTCTGTTGGCGCCTAGATAGACCTTCACATCCGCAACCGCCATGCCCCGCTAACCCCCGATTAAGGTTAACGCGCGCCTGCCCCCATCTTCTTGGTCCAAATACTCAAAATCCGACCCAAGCCACAGGCACCGCACCCACAAGCCCTGGCACGCCCCTACCCGTCCGGCCTCTGCCGCATCCGTTTCTCGAACCGGCGCAGGACCAGCGACAGGGTGATGGTCATCGTCAGGTAGATCAGGGCGACCACGTTATAGGTCTCGAAATAGCGGAAGTTGCCCGCCGCCGTGACCTTGCCCAGTTGCGTGATGTCCAGCACACCCAGAACCGAGACCAGGCTGCTATCCTTGACCATCGCCACGAAATCATTGCCCAGGGGCGGCAGGATGGTGCGGATCGCCTGCGGAAAGACGATATGGCGAAACCGGTTCCAGCGGTTCAGTCCAAGCGCCTCGGCGGCCTCGATCTGGCCCGCGTCCACCGATTGCAACCCGGCGCGGAACACCTCGGCCAGGAAGGCGGAATAGCCGATGGACAGCGCCAGGATCGCCCGCCAGAGCAGGTTGAAATCGCGGGTGCGGATGGGGTCGGCCCCGACGCTTTCCGCGCCCCAGTTCCACAGCGCGACCAGCGCCGGGGCCAGCACGAAGGCGACATAGAGCAGCAGAACGAGGATCGGGATGCCGCGGATGATCTCGACATAGAAGCGCGAGACCTGGCGCAGGATCAGAGACCGCGACAGCGCCGCCAGCGCCAGCAGGAGCCCAAGCGCGGCGGCCAGCGCAAAGCCCACCAGCGTCACGAAAACCGTCGTCACGATCCCGCGCCTCAGCGTGGACAGAACCTGGGTATAGAGGTCGTCCGACAGGATCTGCCAATAGGCAAAGCCGCCAAGGGCCACCACCGCCAGCAGCCACCAGGGGAAATCCTTGTCCGGCGCGGATGCCGCCATGATCGTCGCCCTCCATGCGAAAGCCCGGCCACTCGCAGGGGTGGCCGGGCCGCAAACACGTTATCGTTGCAGGTTATTCGAACTCATACTCGACGAACCAGTGCTGGTTCAGCGCATCCAGCGTGCCATCCTCGCGCATCGAGGCGATCGCGGCATTGATCGGGCCGACCAGGTCCGATCCCGGCGGGAAGATGAAGCCGAACTCCTCGGTTCCCAGAGGGTCTCCGACAATCCGGAGGTCGTCGGGATTGGCCCGCACATAGCCCTCGCCGCCGGTCGAATCGGTCAGCACCATATCGACATCTTCCGTCAAAAGTGCCTGCACGGCGGCCCCGAAGGTCTCGAACAGGACGATGCGCGGGTTGGCCTCGTCGCCGTCCAGAACCTCGTAGACGCCGACATAGAAGGGCGTGGTGCCGGCCTGGCTGCCCATCAGGAAATCGTCATCCGAGGCAAAGCCCTGCGCGTCGGAAAACCGGTCCTCATCGGCGCGCACCAGCATCCGCATCTGGCTGGTCATGTAACTGTCCGAGAAATCGACCATCTCGGCGCGGTCCTCGCGGATGGTGATGCCGGTCATGCCCATGTCGAACTGGCCCTCGGCAACGGCGGCGATCATCGCATCCCAGGAGATCGTCTCATAGGTGATGTCGGCATTGAGGCGCGCGGCGATGATCTCCATCGCGTCATATTCCCATCCCACGGGGTCGCCAGTGACGGGATCCACGAATTGCAGCGGCGGATAGGCGTTCTCGGTGGCGATGACGATCTCGCGCCCGTCGAGATCGGGCAGGTGGCCATCGGCCAGGGCAAGGGTCGGGGCCAGCGCGGCAAAGGCCAGCGCGGCAGCAACTAGGCGGTTCATTTTCGTGATCTCCCTGTCTGTTATCCCCGCAGTATGGCGCGGTTCCCCGCCCGCGCAAGGGGGTCAGCCCGCGCCGCAGACCGGGCAGCCGGGGTCGCGCTTGACGGTGATGACGCGCGTTTCGGCGTAGAGCGCATCATAGATCAGCATCCGGCCCTTCAGCGGTTCACCCGCCTGCGCGATATGCTTGATCGCCTCGGCGGCCATGAGCGAGCCGATGATGCCTGGCAAAGCGCCGATCACGCCGGTCTCGGAACAGGTTGCCGCCTGTCCTGGCGCGGGGGGCTTGGGAAAGACGCAGGCCATGCAGGGCGCGCCGTGCGCAGGGTCGAAGATCGTCACCTGCCCCTCCCAGGCGGCGATGGCCCCGGACACGACGGGCGTTCCGGTCGCCACGGCGGCGCGGTTGATCAACTCGCGGATCGCGTAATGGTCGGTGCCGTCGAGGATGAGGTCATACTCGGCGAAAAGCTCCTGCGCGATGTCTTCGGTCAGTTCCCGGTTGTAGGGCCTGAGGTCGACATGCGGGTTGAGGGCCGCGACACGCTCGGCCGCGGAAAACACCTTCGGCATGTCCTGCGCCGCGTCGGTGTGGATGATCTGGCGTTGCAGGTTCGAGAGGTCCACCACGTCATGGTCGATGACCCCGATCCGGCCCACCCCGGCCGCCGCAAGGTAGAACAAGGCGGGCGAGCCAAGGCCGCCTGCCCCCACCACCAGCACCTTGGCCTGCTTCAGACGCCGCTGCCCGGTGCCGCCGATCTCGCGCAGGGTGATGTGGCGGGCGTAGCGCTCAAGCTCGGCGTCACTGAAGGGGCCCGGTTGCGGCGCCTCGTCGGCGCGGGCCTCCTCGGCCTCACCGGCACGCGCGCGCAGCCGTCCGAGAACCTGGCGATAGGCCAGCACCAGCCCGACCAGCCCCGCCAGCACCAGCCAGGGACCGGCGCTGTCGCCCAGGGCCAGGCGCAAGGGATGCCCGTCCGGCAGGGCGACATGGATCGCCAGAACGCCCAGGAACAGCAGCCCGAGCAGGATCAGCCGCGCCCGCACCGGCGTTCCCATCCACCAGCCAAGCGCCCAGAGACCGCCCGCGATCAGCAGAACCCACCCCATCAGCCCACCCCGGTGGAGCCGAAACCGCCGCCGCCCCGGTCGCTGTCGGTCAAGGCGTCGACCAGGTCGAACCCCGCCCGCACCACCGGCGCGATCACGGCCTGCGCGATGCGGGTGCCATGGGCGATATGCACGGGCTCAGCCCCGAGGTTGATCATCAGCACCCCAAGCGGCCCCCGGTAGTCGCTGTCGATGGTGCCGGGCGTGTTGGGCAGCGAAAGACCCTGTTTCAGCGCCAGGCCCGAGCGCGGCCTGATCTGCATCTCGTAGCCTTCGGGGATCTCGACCCGCAGCCCGGTCGGCACAATCGCCCGCGCCATCGGGGCCAGCACGATCCCGTCCCGATCACTTTCCGCGAAATTCGCCCGCAGGTCGGCCCCCGCCGCGCCCGGCGTCGCATAGGCGGGCAACGCCACGCGCGCATCGGCCCAATCTTCCCGCATGACCCGGATTTCGACGCGCATCGCCCCTCCCATCTTCTTGGCCAAAATACTCAAAATCCCGCCCTAGCGGCCAAGCGCATCGGCGATGCGGCGCGCCAGCCTGCGGGCGGTCTCCTCCTTGCTGAGGCGCGGCCAGTCCTCGACGCCCGTCCCGGTGATGATGCTGACCTTGTTCTCGGCCCCGCCCATGATGCCGGTCGCCGCCGAGACATCGTTGGCCACGATCCAGTCGCAGCCCTTGCGCATCCGCTTGGCGGTGGCGTTGGCGGCGACCTCATGCGTCTCTGCGGCGAAACCCACGACGAGGGTGGGGCGGCCCTCGCCCATCTGCGCGACGGTCTTGAGGATATCGGGGTTCTCGGCAAATTCCAGCGCCGGCAGCCCGGTGCTGTCGGTCTTCTTCATCTTGCGGTCGGCGGCATTGGCCACGCGCCAATCCGCGACGGCGGCGGCGAAAACGGCGGCGTCGGCGGGCAGGGCGGCCTCGACCGCCTCCAGCATCTCGCGCGCGGTCTGCACCCGGATCACGCGGACCCCGGCAGGCGGCGGGATATCGGCGGGGCCGGTGACAAAGCTCACTGTCGCGCCCAGGTCGCGCAAGGCGGCGGCAATCGCCGATCCTTGCGCGCCCGAGGAGCGGTTGGCAATGTAGCGCACCGGGTCGATGGGTTCATGCGTCGGGCCGGAAGTCACGAGGACATGCTTGCCGCTCAAGGGCCCATCGGTCAGCGCGGCGCGGATCGCCTCGATGATGTCGGGCACCTCGGCCATGCGTCCGGGGCCGAACTCGCCGCAGGCCATCGCGCCTTCTTCTGGTCCCGCGACCAGCACGCCGTCGCCTTTCAGCGTCGCCAGGTTGCGCCGCGTCGCCGGATGCTCCCACATGCGCACATTCATGGCCGGAACAATCAGCACGCGCTTGTCGGTGGCCATCAGCAGGGTGGAGGCAAGGTCATTGGCCAGCCCGCCCGCCATCTTGGCCATCAGGTCGGCGGTGGCGGGCGCGACGACGACCAGGTCGGCGGCGCGGGATAGCTCGATATGGCCCATCTCGGCCTCATCGGTCAGGTCGAAGAGGTCGCGATAGACCTTCTCTGCCGAGAGCGCCGAGGCCGATAGCGGCGTCACGAATTCCTCCGCCGCGCGGGTCAGGACCGGCGTGACGGTGGCGCCCTGGTCGCGCAACCGTCGAATGAGGTCGAGCGATTTGAACGCCGCGATGCCGCCGCCGATGATCAGGAGAATGCGCTTGTCGGTCAGCATCGTGGTGTCCCTTTGTGCCGCTTGCCCCAGAGGTAGGGGGTTGAGGGACCAAACTCAATCGAAATGGCCCGGATCAGCGGAAGGCGTCGCAGGGATCAGGGCGGTCGATGGGCGGGGTGACGCGCCAGAGATCATAGGGGGCCGTGCCCTCCGGCGGGGCCTCCAGCTGGCCGAGCGACAGGGTGGTCAGCTCCGGCGCGGCCTGTGCCAGAACGCGCGGCACGCCCCAATCGCTGCGCGCATGGCCATTGCCGGTGATGACCGCGACCGGGCCGCCGGTGGCCGCATGCGCAAGGATCACCTGACGGGCCAGTTCCGCGTCGCGCAGGCGCTGTGCCGCGACCATGCCGGGCAGCATCTCGACCGGCAGGGCGCCGCAATGGGCCGCCCCCTGCCCCGCCTCGCGCGCCGCCTGTTCGTCCGGCTCCAGGAGCGCCGCCAGCCCGAATTGAACCGCATTGCCCGAAAAATGCGCAACCGCGCCCTCCGTCACGGAGGCGCGCACCGTCGCGGGCGGCAGCGCGGCGCCGGAGACCCGTGCCGAGCCGAGGGCCGCGAAGACCGGCGCGTAGATCCCGAAATCGGGCCAGCCGCTGTTGTCCCAGTCCAGCACGGCGGCAAGCGCCTCTGGATCGTCCAGCAGGTCGGGCGTGATGCGGGCGGCCTGGTCCTCGCTCAGCATCTCGAAGACCACGGCGGCAGGGGTCAGGGCACGCAGGGCACGGGCTTGGAAGAGGTGATGATCGGGATTGTCATGCACTTCGCCGAGCAGCACCACATCGGCCCCGGCCAGGGCGTCGACGCCAGAAAGCTCCTCGCCCAGTGCGGGGGCGGTGAAGATGAACAGGGCAAGGAAAAGGCGCAGGATCATGGCGCGTATCTTGACCATGATCGGCCCCCTATCCGCAAGCTCAGCCGATATAGGCGCGCAACTCCTCTTCGCGGGGGGCGAGGTTCTGGCGCATCTTGACCAGCGCCGCCGCCTCGATCTGGCGCACGCGTTCCTTGGAGAGGCCAAGCTCTTCACCCAGCGATTCCAGCGTGCGGGCAGTCTCGGACAGTTTGCGGGCGCGGATGATGGTCTGTTCGCGCTCGGTCAGGCTGCCGATGGCCACCGAAAGCCAGCCCTTCAGCGTCTCCGCGTCGCGTTCGCGCGTGACCTGATCGGCGGCCTGTTCAGCCTCATCCTCCAGAAGCTCGATCCACTCGCGGCCCTCCTCGCCCTCGCTCTGCACGGCGTTGAGCGAGAAATCCGAGCCGGCAAGGCGGCCTTCCATCATCTCGACCTCGCTCAGCTTGACGCCGATCTCATGCGCGATCATCTCGCGCAGCTGGAACCCGTCGAGCCGCTCGCCATTGGCCGCCGCTTCGCGCTCCAGCCGGGCGCGCACGCGGCGCAGGTTGAAGAAGAGGCTTTTTTGCGAGGAGGTCGAGCCGGTGCGCACCATCGACCAGTTGCGCATCACGAAGTCCTGCATGCCCGCCCGGATCCACCACACGGCATAGGTGGAAAAGCGCACGCCGCGATCGGGATCGAACCGGTCGGCGGCCTTCATCAGGCCAAGCCCCGCCTCCTGGATCAGGTCGCTCATCGGCGCGCCGTAATTGCGGAATTTCCAGGCGACCGAGATGGCCAGCCGCATATAGGCGGTGATCAGGCGGTGCAGGGCGGCCTCGTCGCGGTCATCGCGCCAGGCGCGGGCGAGGTCAGCCTCGGTTTCCGCATCCAGCAATTCCGCCGCGCGGGCGTGCCGGGAAAGTGTCTGGTCAGCGTGAATATCGAGTGCCATAACGCCCCCTCCTGGGTCAGGTTCTGCTAGGGTTACGCGCCGTTAAGGGGTCTGGTTCAAATTTTCTGCGAAAAAATGCGGGGGGCCGCGCATGTCTTTGCCGTCTTTGTCATTGATCCTGGGCGGGGCCGCATCGGGCAAATCGGCCTATGCCGAGGGGCTGGTGCGCGGCAGATCCGGGCGGCGCGTCTATATTGCGACGGCGCAAGCATTCGATTCCGAGATGGAGGCCAAGATCGCGGCGCACAGGCAGGCGCGGGCGGGAGACGATTGGGACACGGTCGAGGCTCCGCTTGCGCTGGCCGATGCGATTGGCGGGCTTGCGGCGGGGGACGTGGCGCTGGTCGATTGCGCGACGCTGTGGCTGAGCAACCTGATGCTGGCGGACCGCGATTGGCAGGCGGAGGCGCGGGCGCTGATGGCATCCCTCGCCGCCTGCCCCTGCCCGGTGGTCGTGGTCAGCAACGAGGTCGGCCAGGGCATCGTGCCGGAGAACGCGCTGGCGCGAAGGTTTCGCGCGGCGCAGGGCGGGTTGAACCAGAAGCTGGCGGCGGAGGCCGGATTTGTGGCCATGGTGGTCGCGGGTCTGCCGATGGTCCTGAAAGGGGACGGCCCATGACCGTCTGGCACTGGGTGCGGCATGCTCCGACGCATGAGACGGCCTTCGTGGGCTGGCGCGACGTGCCCGCCGACCTGAGCGATAGGGCACGGATCGCGCGGCTGGATGCGGCGCTGCCAGCGGGGGCGCTGCTGGTCTCCTCCGATCTTTCCCGCGCGGTGGCAACGGCGGATGCGCTGGCGGGTGGACGCACACGCCTGCCCCATGCAGCGGATCTGCGCGAGTTCAACCTGGGCGATTGGGACGGGCTGCGGTTCGACGTGGTCGCTGCACGCGACCCGGTCTTGAGCCGCCGCTACTGGGAGGAGCCCGGCGATGTCGCGCCCCCCGGCGGCGAAAGCTGGAACGCGGCGGCGGAACGGGTGGCGGGGTTCGTCGATCGGATCAATGCGGCCCATCCCGAGGCCGAGATCATCGCTGTGGCACATATCGGCGTAATCCTGACGCAGATCCAGCGCGCATCAAGCTGCACGGCCTATGAGGCGCTGGCGCATGAGATCGGCAATCTCTCGGTGACGCATCTGGTGCATGAGGGCGGCTGGCGCGTCGAGGCGATCAATCGCTGCCCGTGATGGGGCGCGCCACGAATTGGCATTGGACAGGCGCGCCGGATCAGGGTCTTGTGCCGCCATGACATATGAATTGCTCATCGCCGACAAATCCTATTCCAGCTGGTCGCTGCGCGGCTGGCTGTGCTTCGCCGCGTTCGGTATTCCGGTGAACGTGACCTCGACCCGGATGTATTGCGACGATTTCGCCCGTGATCTGGCGGCGTTTTCCGACACGGCCCGCACGGTTCCGCTGGTGAAGGCACCGGGCGGCGCGCTGCTGACTGACAGCCTGGCCATCGCATGGGCTCTGGCAGAAGCCTTCCCCGACAAGGGGCTGTTGCCCGCCGACCCAGGCGCGCGCGGCGACGCGCTGAGCCTCGTGGCCGAGATGCATTCAGGGTTTTCCGCCCTGCGCACCGCCTGCCCGATGAATCTGCGCACGGGCTGGACGGGCTTCGAGCCGAGCGCCGCCGTTCTGGCCGATATCGGACGGGTCGAGGCGTTGTGGGCGCATGCCCTGGCGGCGCATGGCGGTCCGTGGCTCTGTGGCGCCTATTCTCTGGCCGACGTGTTCTTTGCCCCGCTGGCGACGCGGCTGGTGACATACGGTCTGCCGGTCTCCGAGAGGGCGCGCGCCTATGTCAGTCGCCACCTGACCCACCCGCGCCTTGTCGAATGGCGCAAGGCCGGGCTGGACGAGGGACCGGACCAGCCCGCCTATGAGATGGACCTGCCGCGCCGCGATTTTCCGCAATCATGATCGGCGGTTAACCTTTCGCTAACCCGCGCGGGCTAATCGTTAACCATGCTCGATGCCCCGCGCCCAGACAGCCTTGCCCGCACCTACACCGTCGCCTTCGAGGGGTTGGAGGCGCGCCGCGTCGAGGTGCAATGCGCCGTCACCCCCGGCCTGCCCGCCTTTTCCATCGTCGGCCTGCCCGACAAGGCGGTCTCGGAGGCGCGCGACCGGGTGCGCACGGCGCTCTCGACCATGGCCATCGCGCTGCCATCCAAGCGCGTGACGATCAACCTGTCGCCCGCCGACCTGCCCAAGGAAGGCTCGCATTTCGACCTGCCCATCGCGCTGGCGCTGTTGGGCGCGCTCGGCGTGATCCCGCAGGAGCGGGTCGAGGCGGCGATGAGCCTGGGCGAGATGTCGCTGGACGGATCGCTTGTGGGTGTCATCGGCGCGCTGCCCACGGCGCTGGCGGCAGGCGAGGATGGCCGCGCGCTGCTGTGCCCCGCCGCCTGCGGGGCGGAAGCCGCCTGGGTCGGGGCGACGCCGGTGTTCGCGGGGCGCACCCTCGCCGAGATCATCGGCCACCTGACCGATCGCGCGCCGCTGGCCCCCGCCGAACCCGGCGAGGTGATCGCCGAGACCTCGGTGAAGGACCTGCGCGAAGTGCGCGGGCAGGAACGCGCCAAGCGGGCGCTGGAGATCGCCGCCGCCGGACGGCACCACTTCCTGATGGTGGGGGCGCCGGGGTCCGGCAAGTCGATGCTGGCCGCGCGCCTGCCCGGCCTGATGCCGCCGCTCACTGCCGCCGAGGCGCTGGAAACCTCGATGATCCATTCACTGGCGGGCCTGCTGGACGAGGGCGGAATTTCCCGCACAAGGCCTTTCCGCGCGCCGCATCACACCGCGTCGATGGCCGCGATTGTCGGCGGCGGGCGCAATGCCAAGCCGGGCGAGATCAGCCTGGCCCATAACGGCGTGCTGTTCCTGGACGAGTTTCCCGAATATGCCCGCCCCGTGCTGGAGACTCTGCGCCAACCCATCGAGACCGGCGATGTCGTGGTCGCGCGGGCCAATGCGCATGTGACCTACCCGTGCCGGTTCCTGCTGATTGCCGCCGCCAATCCCTGCCGCTGCGGCCATCTCTACGATGCCGACCAGGCCTGCGGGCGCGCGCCGCTGTGCGGTGAGGATTACATGGGCCGCATATCCGGCCCCTTGATGGACCGGTTCGACCTGCGGCTGGAGGTGCCGCCGGTAGGGTTCACCGACCTGGACCTGCCGCCTTCGGGCGATGACAGCGCCACGGTCGCGGCCCGGATCGCGACGGCGCGCGCGGTGCAGAGCGCGCGATTCGAGGCGCTGGAGGTGACGGCGCGCGTGAATGCCGATGCCGACGGCGCGCTCTTGGAGGAGATCGCGACCCCAGACAAGGAAGGACGCGACATGCTGCTGAAGGCCGCCGACAGGTTCCGCCTCTCGGCGCGCGGCTATCACCGGATCTTGCGGGTGGCGCGCACGATTGCAGATCTGGAAGGGTCCGACGGCGTGGCGATGCCCCATATCGCCGAGGCGCTGAGTTTCCGGCTGATCGCGGCGCGGAACTGAGGGGCCGCTCCTCGCCCGCTTGCGCGCGCTCCTCGCTTCAGCCCCGTTTCGCCTCGATGGCCTGCCAGATCTTTTCGGCAATGTTCAGGCCGTCAAAGCGCTCAAGCTCCTGGATGCCGGTGGGCGAGGTCACGTTGATCTCGGTCAGCCAACCGCCGATCACGTCGATGCCGACGAAGATCTGGCCCTTTTCGCGCAAAAGCGGCCCGATGCGGGCGCAGATCTCTCGGTCGCGCTCGGTCATCTCGACTTTTTCGGGGCGGCCGCCGACATGCATGTTGGAGCGCGTCTCGCCCTCGGCGGGCACCCGGTTGATGGCGCCCACGGGCTCCCCATCGACCAGGATGATCCGCTTGTCGCCCGCCGCCACATCGGGCAGGAATTTCTGCGCAATCAGCGGCTCGCGGTTGAGGACGGCAAAGAGCTCATGCAGCGAATTGAGGTTGCGATCCTCGGGTGTCAGGCGGAAGACCCCCGCGCCGCCATTGCCGTAAAGCGGCTTCAGGATGATGTCGCCATGGCGCGCCTTGAAGGCCTTGAGCGTGGCCAGATCGCGCGCCACGGTCGTGGGCGGCGTGAGGTCGGGGAAGTCTAGGACCAGCAGCTTCTCGGGGTAGTTGCGGACCCAGAACGGATCATTCACCACGAGGGTTTCGGGATGGATGCGGTCGAGCAGATGCGTCGTGGTGATATAGCTCATGTCGAAGGGCGGATCCTGGCGCAGCCAGACCACGTCGAATTCGGCAAGATCGACCTCGGCCCTGTCGCCCAGGGTGAAGTGATCGCCGCGCTGTCGGCGGACCGTGAGCGGCCAGCCCCGCGCGGTGATCCGCCCCTCCTGGTAGGCGAGCTTGTCGGGGGTGTAGTAAAACAGCGAATGACCGCGCGCCTGCGCCTCCTCGGCGATGCGGAAACTGCTGTCGGCGTCGATATCGACCGCGTCGATCGGGTCCATCTGGAAGGCAATCTTGAGGGCCATGGCGCATCTCCGGGCTGGTCAGGCTGCGGCATAGATGACCCGAGTTGGCGCAAGGTGCAATGGCGGGCCTGCCGCCTCAGGCGCACATCACGTTGTCGAGGATGCTGATCCGGCCTTGCGCATCGAGCAACGCCACATCTACGCGGGCATTGGTGTTGGCCCCGTCCGGCAGCGAGCCGATGTAATCCTCGGCGCTGAGGAAGATGCGGCGCAACTGGCGTTGCGACAGGCGTTCCGCGGCGCGCGCGTGATCGCGGCTTTTCTTGACCTCGATGAAAATGACGACGCCATCGCGTTCGACGACAAGGTCGATCTCACCGCCCGCGCCCCGCCAGCGGCGGGAGAGAATCACGTGACCCGACCGGGCATAGTCGCGCGCGACCTGGTCTTCCGCCGACAGCCCCGCGAGATAGGAAACCTTGCCGCTCATTTATCATCCTCCTGCCGCGACAGTTGCAATGCCGCCTGGTATACCTGCCGCTTCGGCAAGCCTGTCGCCGCCGCCACCATCGCCGCCGCATCCTTGACCGACTGGCCGACGAGGGCCTGGCGCAACGCATCGTCAAGTGTTTCCGCGTCTGTTTCCACCGCATCGCCCTTGTCGATCACGACGACGATTTCGCCCTTGAGCGTTCGATCCGCGATTCGGTCACGCAGGTCATCAATACTGCCGCGCAGCACCTCTTCGAAATGTTTCGTCAGTTCCCGGCAGATCGCGACCCGCCGGTCGCCCCCCAGACCATCCGCCAAAACATCTAACAATTTGTGAATCCGGCGCGGCGATTCGTAGAGGATCAGCGTAGCGCGGATCGGGGCCAGTTCCGCGACCCAGGTCTTCAGCGCGGCCCTGGACTGCGGCGCGAAACCCGCGAAGAGAAACCGGTCGCTTGGCAGGCCCGAGAGGCACAGCGCGGCGATGGCCGCCGATGCCCCCGGCGCGGTGGTCACGGGCAAGCCCTCCGCAATCGCGGCGCGGGCCAGTTGGTAGCCGGGATCGGCGACCAGCGGCGTGCCGGCCTCGGAGACATAGGCGACGGATTTGCCCTCCTCGATCAGGCGCAGGACGCGGGTGCGGGCGCTGTCTTTGCTGTGGTCGTGATAGGCCAGAAGAGGCCGCCCTGCGACGGCGACCCCGTGGATATCCATCAGCTTGCGGGCGGTGCGGGTATCCTCGGCCGCGATCGCATCGGCCCCGGCCAGGATATCGAGCGCGCGCAGCGTGATGTCGCGCGCCGCCCCGATCGGGGTCGCCACAAGGTAGAGGCCCGGTGCAAGGTCGTGCGCGAGCGCCTTCTTGGCGGTGGCTGGCTGATCACTCATCGCGGGCGTTTCCTGTCGTTTACTTGTGGCAATGAACCCGTGTAGGGTCCGGGCAAAACATCCCCCTCGCCGCATCGGGAGACGGCCTTTCATGACCCTTGCTATCAGCCTGCTTCGCCGGACGCCACGCTATCTGATCCTGACCTTCCTGGCCTTCGTGCTGGCCGCCTGCGACGTGGCCTTGCCAATCGGCGGCGCGGGCCCGCAGCTGCGCAGCGGCAGGCCGGTGTCGGTCGCCATGCTGCTGCCCTATGGCTCGGCCAACGCAGGTGACGAGCTGGTCGCGCGGTCGCTGGAAAACGCGGCGCGGCTGGCGGCCTCGGAATTGAACGGCGTCGAGGTCGAGCTGACCGTCTACAACACGGCGGGCAATGCCGCACAGGCCGCGTCGGTGGCGCGCCAGGCGGTGCAGGACGGCGCGCAGGTCATCATCGGGCCGCTGCGCTCGGATGCCGCCGCCGCCGTTGGCGTGGCCGTCGCCAGCAGCAATATCGCGGTGCTGAGCTTCTCCAACAACACCGAAATCGCGGGCGGCAATGTCTTTGTCCTCGGCAACACCTACGAGAACACCGCCGAGCGGCTCGCAGGCTACGCGGTCTCGCAGGGGCGCAACCGGGTGATGATCCTGCACGCGCAGAACCTGGCCGGCGAGGTCGCGCGCGACGCGGTGCAAAGCGCCGTTTCCCGCGCCGGCGGCACGGTCGCGGGCGTGACCAGCTACGAGTTCTCGCAAACCGGCGTGATCAACGCCATTCCCGACGTGATGGGCCAGATCCGGTCGGCGGATGCCAATGCGCTGGTGATCACCTCGGACGCCTCTGCCGCCCTGCCCCTCTTCGCGCAGCTTCTGCCGGAGAACGGGCTGGACACCGAGGCGGTACGGGTGATGGGCCTGACCCGGTGGGATGTGCCCTCGCAGACGCTGGAGCTGTCGGGGCTGCAGGGAGGCTGGTTCGCGCTGCCCGACCCGAACGCCGCCGCCGCCTTCAACGCGCGCTACACCGCCGCCTATGGCGACGCGCCGCATGTGCTGGCCGGGATCGGCTATGACGCGATGCGCGCGGTCGGCGAAACGGCGGCAACGACCGGTGCCCTCGGTGTGACCAATCTGGCGGGCGCGACCGGCTTCAACGGGGCCGGGGGCGCGTTCCGTCTGCGCAGCACCGGCACCGTGCAGCGCGCGCTGGCCATCGCTGAAATCCAAGATCAACAGGTGGCGATCATTGACCCCGCTCCAGGACGCCTTGGCGGTCCCGGCTTCTGACCGGAACCCCCGCCTTCCCGCCATTTCATCGGACCCCGGAGAGCTTATTCTTCCGGGGTCCGAGATATTTGACGCAAGCGCCGTCGCTGCCCGGCTCGATGCCGACCTGGCCGGTCTGAGCGATGCCGCTGACATCCGCGCCGCGACGGTCGCGGTGCTGAACGAGGTTCAGGACAGATCGCGCGCCGCCATCGCCGCGGCCTTCGCACAAAAGCCGCTGGCCGCGCGCCGGGTGTTGCGGGCCTATGCCCTTCTGGCCGACGGGATGGTGCGCGAGACGCTGCGCGTGGCCACCACCTATCTGCACCCCTGCCCCAACCCGACCGAGGCCGAACGCCTGGCGCTGATGGCGGTTGGCGGCTCGGGACGCGCCGAGATGGCGCCCTATTCCGACCTCGACCTGCTCTTCGTGCTGCCCTGGAAGATGACCGGATGGGCCGAGAGCGTGATCGAAAGCTGCCTCTACATCTTGTGGGATCTGCGCCTTAAGGTGGGTCACGCCAGCCGCTCGATCCCCGATTGCGTCCGGCTGGCCCGCCAGGATTTCACCATCCGCACCTCACTGCTTGAGATGCGTTATGTCGCGGGCGATGCGGGGCTGGCCGAGGATCTGACCCGCACCCTGCATGACAAGGTCTTTGCCGGCACCGTCAGCGAGTTCATCGAGGCCAAGCTGGAGGAACGCGCCGAACGGCATGAGAAACAGGGCGGCCAGCGCTACGTGGTCGAGCCGAACGTGAAGGAGGGCAAGGGCGGCCTGCGCGACCTGCAGGCGCTCTACTGGATCGCGAAATACGAGCATGACGTGCAGCGCGCGCGCGAACTGGTCGATCTCGGTGTCTTTTCACTGGATGAATACCGCGCCTTCAATGCCGCCGAGCGGTTTCTCTGGGCGGTGCGCTGTCATCTGCACCTGATCACGGGCCGGGCGCAGAACCAGCTGACTTTCGATCTGCAGGTCGAAGTGGCCGAGCGCATCGGCTATGTCGATCACGGGGGGCGGCGGGCGGTCGAGCATTTCATGCAGGACTATTTCCGCCACGCCACCCGCGTGGGCGAGCTGACCCGCATCTTCCTGACCGCGATGGAGGCGGCGCATCTGAAGAAGGAGCCGATGCTGATCGGCCTTCTGCGCGGGGCGCGGGCGCGGCGGCGCAAGCTGAAACCGAATTTCACCGTGATCCAGGGGCGGCTGGCCATCGTCGATGACGCAGAGTTCCTGTCCGACAAGCTGAACCTTCTGCGCCTCTTCGAGGAGGCGCTGCGCACCCGCTACCTGATCCATCCCGATGCGATGCGGCTGGTGGTGGCCAACCTGCACCTCATTGACGACGAGATGCGCCGCGACAAGGTCGCCACCCGCATCTTCATGGACCTGCTGCTGAAACACGGCAATCCCGAACGCGCGCTGCGCCGGATGAACGAGCTTGGCGTGCTGGCCGCCTTCCTGCCGGAATTCGCGCCGGTCGTGGCGATGATGCAGTTCAACATGTATCACAGCTACACGGTCGACGAGCACACGATCCAGGTGATCTCGCACCTGGCACAGATCGAACGCGGCGAGGTCGAGGAGGAGTTGCCGGTGGCCTCCGCCATCCTCAAGGCGGGCGTCAACCGCAAGGTCATCTACCTGGCCTGCCTGATCCACGACCTGGGCAAGGGCCGATCCGAGGATCACTCTGTCCTGGGGGCCCGGATCGCGCGGCTGATGTGCCCGCGCCTGGGTCTGAAACCCGAGGATACCGAAACCGTCGCCTGGCTGGTGCGCCATCACCTGCTGATGTCGGACATGGCGCAGAAGCGCGACATTTCCGACCCGCGAACGGTGCGCGATTTCGCCAAGGCGGTGAAGACCATCGCGCGGCTGGACCTGCTGACGGTGCTGACGGTCTGCGACATTCGCGGCGTCGGGCCGAAAGTGTGGAACAACTGGAAGGCCACGCTTCTGCGCCAGCTCTACCACACCACGCGCGAGGCGCTGGAGACGGGGCTGGAGGATCTGAACCGCGACAAGCGCAAGACCGAGGCCAAGAAGGCCCTGCGCGCGCGGCTGAAAGGCTGGGACCGCAAGGCCCTGACCGCCGAGACGGGGCGCCATTACGCGCCCTATTGGCAGGGCCTGCACACCGATGCGCATGTCATCTTCGCCGAGATGCTGCGCGATATAACCGAGCACGAGATCCGCATCGAAACCGGCCTAGACGAGGATCGCGACGCCACCCGCGTCTCATTCGCGCTGGCCGATCATCCCGGCATCTTCAGCCGCATGGCGGGCGCCCTCAGCCTGGTGGGGGCCAATGTCGTCGATGCGCGCACCTTCACCACCAAGGACGGTTATGCCACCGCCGTCTTCTGGGTGCAGGACCACGAGGGCCACCCCTACGAGGAACGCCGCCTGCCCCGCCTGCGCACGATGATGGAGAAGACGCTGAAGGGCGAGGTCGTGACGTCGACCGCTATGGACCAGCGCGACAAGATCAAGAAGCGTGAACGCCGCTTCAACGTGCCGACCACGATCACCTTCGACAATGACGGATCCGAGATCTACACGATCATCGAGGTCGATACCCGCGACCGGCCCGGCCTGCTCTATGACCTGACCAAGACGCTGGCCGACAGCAATATCTACATCGCCAGCGCCGTCGTCGCGACCTTCGGCGAACAGGTGATCGACAGTTTCTACGTCAAGGACATGTTCGGGTTGAAGCTGCACAACAAGCTCAAGCAGGAGGCGCTTGACAAGAAGCTGCGCGCCGCCATCGCCCGTGTCGCGGAACGGGCGGGCGCATGAGCGCGCGCCCCATCCGGCTGGTCTCGGGGTTCCTGACCGTGGGGGGCTGGACGCTGGTCAGCCGCGTCATGGGGTTCCTGCGCGAGATCCTGATCCTGGCGCTGATCGGCCCCGGCCCGTTGCTGGATGCCTTCGTCGCCGCCTTCCGCCTGCCCAACCTCTTCCGCCGTTTCCTAGCCGAAGGCGCGTTCAACGCGGCCTTCGTGCCGATGTATGCCAAGCGCGCCGAGGCGGGCGCGGATGCCGATGATTTCGCGCGCGAGGCGTTCGGCGGTCTCTCGGCGGTGGTGCTTGTGCTGGTCGCACTTGGCATGGTCTTCATGCCCGCGCTGGTCTGGGCCACGGCGGAGGGGTTCCGGGGCGATGAACGGTTCGACCTGGCCGTGGGCTTTGGACGCATCGTCTTTCCCTACATCCTGTTCATGTCGCTGGCGGCGCTGTTCTCGGGCGTATTGAACGCCAATGGCCGTTTCGCCGCCGCCGCCGCCGCGCCGGTGCTGCTCAACATCTTCGCCATCGGTGCGATGACGCTTGGCGCGCTGACGGGTGGCGCGGTGATCACCTGGCTTCTCTGGGCCATTCCGCTGGCGGGGGCCGCGCAACTGGCGCTGGTCTGGCGCGCGGCGGAGAAGGCGGGCGTCGTGATCCGGCCAAGCCGCCCGCGCTGGTCGCCCGAGATGAAGCATCTGGTGGCCGTGGGCCTGCCTGCCGCGCTCGCCAATGGCGTGGTGCAGATCAATCTTGTCGTGGGGCAACTGGTCGCCTCGCGCACCGAGGGCGCGGTCAGTTGGCTTTTCGCGGCCGACCGGCTCTATCAATTGCCGCTTGGCGTGGTCGGCATCGCCATCGGCATCGTGCTGCTGCCGGAGCTGTCGCGGCGGCTGAAATCGGGCGATGACGCGGGCGCTCGGTCCTCTTTCAGCCGTGCGGGCGAATTTGCCATGACCCTGACCCTGCCCTGCGCGGCGGCCTTCCTTGTCATCCCCCTGCCGCTGGTCTCGGTCCTCTATGAACGCGGCGCGACCGAGGCCAGCGACAGCGCCGCCATTGCCTCCGCCCTGGCGATCTACGGTCTCGGCCTGCCCGCCTTCGTCCTGCAAAAGCTGCAACAGCCGCTCTTCTTCGCGCGCGAGGATACAGCGCGGCCCTTCCGCTATGCGCTGGTTGCGATGGTGGTGAATGCCGCTCTCGCCTTCGGCCTCATGCCCTGGATCGGCTGGCTGGCCCCTGCCGTCGCCGCCACGGTCTCGGCCTGGGCGATGTGCGGGCTGCTGTTCTGGGGCGCGCGCAAATTCGGAGACGTCGCGCGGTTCGACGCCCGCTACATGGCGCGGCTTGGCCGGATCGTGCTGGCCTCGGCTCTCATGGGGGCGTTCCTCTGGGGCCTGGCCCGCGCGCTGGCCCCGATGCTGGAAACGGGCGGCTGGCGCTACCTGGCGCTGGCGCTTCTGGTGGTGCTCGGGATCGCGGTCTACGGGGTCGCGGGGCAGGTGATGGGCGCGTTTCGCCTGTCCGATTTCCGGCAGGCCCTGCGCCGGGGCTAACGCCGCCGGATCTTGACCAGGAAGCGATGCCAGCCGCCAGGACTGAGCAGGAAGGACAGGAGGAACCCGGTCACGAAGCCACCGAGATCGGCGACGATATCCCCGTATTGGCCGTAAAGCGTGGCAAAGAGAAGCTGGATCGCCAGCAGGATGGCGATCAGCTGGAACGCGCGGAACTGGCTGCCCCCGGTGCCGCGCAGCCCGACCCACTGGATGAAGGAAAACGCCCCGATCAGGCCATAAACACCGGGATACCCCCCGACCAGCGCCGGACGGCTGTCCAGGATCGTGACGAAGGCCAATGCGCCGACAAGGGCCGAGATCCAGAAGATCGCGAGGAAGGCGGCGGAGGAGAACGCCTCGGCCACCAGCTTGCCAAGGGCCAGCAGGAAGACAACGACAAAGGCCGCATGAACGAAGCCGCCATGCAGCAGCGGATAGGCGATGAAGCGGAGCAGTTCATCGGGCCGGAAATTCCGGTTGGCCAGCATCCATTCCCAGACATCGTCGCGCACCGCGTAATCGGTCAGCGCCGCGATGCGCCAGCCGACCCCGTCCTGCCCGCCGAGTATTCCGGCGGCGGCAAGCTGGAACATCACCTCCAGCCCCGCGATCAGGACCGACAGGGCCACCACGGCGGGCGGGATCACGTTGAAGGGGGATGAATCGTCGCTACGCATCGTCTGTGCCTCTCGGTTGACGGGCCTTGCGCCCATGGGTAAGCGAGACGCGCGTGGATGAAAAGATGCCCCGACCGCAAGGGCACCAGCGAAGGGCGACAGCGATGACAGCCAAGTTTACCCCCCGTGTGTTCTCGGGGATGCAGCCCTCGGGGGATTTGCATCTGGGCAATTACCTGGGCGCGATGAAGCGGTGGGTCGACATGCAGAACGCCGGGACGCACGAGACTGTCTATTGCATGGTCGATCTGCACGCGATCACCGTCTGGCAGGATCCCGCCACGTTGGCCCGCAGCACGCGCGAGCTGTGCGCGGGCTTCATCGCCGCCGGGATCGACCCGGAGAAATCCATCCTGATCAACCAGAGCCAGGTGCCGGAACACGCGCAGCTTGCCTGGATCTTCAACTGCGTCGCGCGCATGGGCTGGATGGGCCGGATGACGCAATGGAAGGACAAGGCGGGCAAGAACGCCGAGGCCGCGTCGCTTGGGCTTTTCGCCTATCCGGCGCTGATGGCCGCTGACATCCTGATCTATCATGCGACCCATGTGCCGGTAGGCGAGGACCAGAAGCAGCATCTTGAGCTGACCCGCGATATCGCGGCCAAGTTCAACCATGACTACGGCGTCGATTTCTTCCCCATCACCGAACCTGTGATCGAGGGCGCCGCCACCCGCGTGATGAACCTGCGCGACGGGACCAAGAAGATGTCGAAATCCGACCCGTCCGACATGACGCGCATCAACATGACCGACGATGCCGACACGATCGCCAGGAAGATCAAGAAGGCCAAGACCGACCCCGACCCGCTGCCCGAGAACCTGGGGGGGCTGGACGCACGGCCCGAGGCGCGCAACCTGGTCAATATCTGGGCCGCGCTGGCCGAAACCACGCCCGAGGCAGTGGTCGAGGCCAATGCGGGCAAGCTCTTTGGCTATTTCAAGCAGGACCTGGCCGAGATCGCGGTGGAAAAACTGGCCCCGATCGCGGATGAGATGGCCCGGCTGATGCAGGACGAGGGTGAGATCGACCGCATCCTGGCGCGCGGGGCGGACCGGGCCCGCGCGCTGAGCGCGCCGGTTCTGGAGGAAACCTACCGCATCGTCGGCATGGTCGGACGCTGATCCGAGCGGGACAAACTGCCGCAACATCTGACAGATCAGCCCTGATTTGACGCAACATTCATGCGCAAGGCACCGCCCAATCCCCGGTTCCGCGCGCTTGACCCTTGGCATTTTGAGCCTGATCGGCTAAACCCTCCTTGTTAGCGTTAACCCGCGCTTAAGACCTAAGCGGGATAGTGCGCTTGCGCCTTCTCACGAGGCGCGACAGTCAATAAAAATCGACAAGGAGGAGACGGCATGTCTGACGCCAAGACACTTGCACACCCGACGCCTACACCCGTCACGCAGGCCCCCCAAGCGAAGCCCGAAACCGCGGCGGCAGCCGACAAGCCCGAGCCTGCGGCGATTCCCGTCACCATGGACTACCAGCAGGGCTTTACGTCTGGACGCTAGGCCCGATACGACGCAAGGTGCCCCCGAGATCTGAAAGGGGGCATCTGCAATGGCGACCGGCACCAATATCCGCACATATTTCGAAGGCCAATGGCATGAGGGCGACGTGCCCATCATGCGCGCCGCCGATCATGGCGCATGGGTCGGCAGCACTGTCTTCGACGGTGCGCGCTACGCCTATGGCGTCGCCCCCGACCTGATGGCACATTGCGAACGGGTGAACCGATCGGCCCGTGCCCTGATGCTGGAGCCGACGCACTCGGCGCAGGAGATCCATGACATCACCTGGCAGGGCATCGCGCTCTATGATGCCGATACACCGCTCTATATCCGGCCGATGTATTGGGGCCTCGACGGGGACGCGACCGCGGTGGTGCCGAAATCGGACACGGTCGGGTTCTGCATCTGCCTGGAACAGATTCCGCTGGCCCCGCCAGATCGCACCGCGCGTCTGACCACGACGCAGTTCCGCCGCCCGGTGCTGGCCGACAACGTGACCAATGCCAAGGCGGGCTGCCTCTACCCCAACAACGCCCGGATGCTGGCCGAGGCGCGCGCCAAGGGCTATGACAACGCGCTGGTGGCCGATGCGATGGGCAATGTCGCCGAGACCGCCACCGCCAATATCTTCATGGTCAAGGACGGCATCGTGCGCACGCCGGTGCCAAACGGCACCTTCCTGTCCGGCATTACCCGCGCGCGCCATATCGTCAACCTGCGCGCGGCGGGCCATGACGTGCGAGAAGAGGTGCTGAGTTTCGACGATTTCCGCAGCGCGGACGAGGTCTTCATGTCCGGCAACATGTCCAAGGTGACGCCGGTGGTGGAGTTCGACGGCACCCATTACCAGGTCGGCCCGGTCGCCAGGGCCGCGCGCGATCTCTACTGGGCCTGGGCGAAGGGCGGCTAAGGCACGAACCGGCGCAGGTAGTCGTCGGAATAGTCCACCTCAAGCTCGATCCAGATCGGCAGGTGATCGGACATCTCATAGGTGGCCCAGGTCTTGTAGGAGCGTGAGAAATCCTTGTAGGGCGCATCCCGCATCGCGTTCGCGTGAGGCCGGTAATGGTCCATGTCGCCGGGCCGGTAGACCGCGCTGCGCCAGTCGAAACAGCCCTTGTTCAGAAGCCGCGTCTTGACGTGATCCTTGGTGAAGGCGATCTGGTCGTAATGCTTGGTCCCGCCCAGATTGGTCGGACCGAACAGGGGTACATGCAGCCTGCGGTCTGTCATCGCCTGCATGATGCTGTCATCAGCCGACTCGATATTCATGTCGCCAAGCAGGACATAAACCTCATCCTCGGCATTCGAACGCTTGATCAGCGCGTCGGAAATGGCCGCGATCTCGGCGGCGCGCAGGGCATGGTCGCGCGGCCCCGTGCCCCCATAGAGGATATGCGCGCTGCACAGGGTGAAGCGGAACCAGCCGGCCTGGAAACTGGCGAAGAAGGGCGAACGCGCGATCTGCCGCCCCTCGATCAGGGCCTCCTGCGGCAGCACCAGCTCGCCGATCAGGTTGCGGAACCGGACCCGGTTGCGATTGTAGAGAAACGCCATGCGTTCGCGGTTGCCGGGGCCGCCCTCGGTCACGTCGGAGACGAAGAAATCCCAGGACGGCCCAAGCAGCTTCACCAACCGGCGCAGGGGGGCAAGGTCGGACTTCACCTCCTGCACGGCGCAGATGTCGAAATTGTCGATGATCTCGGCGATATAGTGAAAGCTCTCGTCCATGCGGGGGCGGCCATCGTCGAAGGCGCGGATGTTCCACGACCCGATGATCAGCGAGTTCGACCGCCGCCGCACCCGGATCTGCAATTCCAGGTCGGCGCGCAACTCCAGCAGGCGCTGCGCGATCCAGGCCGCTTTTTCAGGCCCATAGCCCTTGAGATCATGGTAGAATGCCATCTTGTGCCCCCTTGCCGGTGCCATCATGCCGCAGGTCATGCGTCCGGCCCAAGGAAAATCCGGCGGTTGCGGGATGGGCCGTGCTCGGCCATGATGCCCGCCGGGGAGAGAAGGATCAGCCCATGCGCAAGTTTCTTGTCGTTCTGGACGACTCACGCGAATGTCTGAACGCGATGCGCTTTGCCGCGATGCGGGCGGCGCATACCGGCGGCGGCGTGCAGGTTCTGTCGGTGATTCCGCCCGATGAGTTCAACCACTGGATCGGCGTGGGCGAGGTCATGCGCGCCGAGGCCCGCGAGCGGATCGAGGCGCATTTCAATGTCTTCGCCAAGTGGATGCGCGACAAGCAGAATGTCGACCCGGAACTGGTGATCCGCGAGGGCGTGCCGCTCGACGAGATCCTGGCGCAGGTCCATGAAGACCGCGAGATCGGGGTGATGGTCCTGGGGGCGGGGACCGGGCGCAAGGGGCCGGGGCCGCTGGTCACCTCGCTGACCAAGAACGCAGGGACATTGCCGGTGCCGATCACCATCGTGCCGGGGGAGCTGTCGAAAGAGCAGCTCGAAGCGATCACCTGACCGTTTAGAACGGTTCTAAATCTTGACATTTGCGCCCCTGACGCGCATATCCGAGGCAACCGCGAAGGAGTGCGCCCGATGTTCATCCAAACCGAATCCACCCCGAACCCCGCCACGCTGAAATTCCTGCCGGGCCAGCAGGTGCTGGACGCAGGCACCGCCGATTTCCCGGCGGCGGACACGGCGGGCAATTCGCCGCTGGCCAGCCGCATCTTCGGCGTCAATGGCGTGACCGGCGTGTTCCTGGGCACCGATTTCGTGACCGTGACCAAGCAGGACGGCGTCGAATGGGACCATGTGAAACCCGCTATCCTGGGCGCGATCATGGAGCATTTCCAGTCCGGCGCGCCCGCCATGGAGGGCTCCGAAGGCGCGGGCGGCCATGCCGAACACATCGGTGAGGATGCCGAGATCGTGGGCCAGATCAAGGAGCTGCTTGACACCCGCGTACGGCCTGCCGTGGCGCAGGATGGTGGCGACATCACCTTCCACGGCTTTGACCGTGGCATTGTCTACCTGCATATGCAGGGCGCCTGCGCGGGCTGCCCGTCTTCGACCGTGACGCTGAAGATGGGGATCGAGAACCTGCTGCGCCATTACATCCCCGAAGTGGTCGAGGTGCGGCCCGTTGCCGTCTGACACCCCCCTGATCCTCAGCTTCGACACATCGGCCGCGCATTGTGCGGCCGCTTTGTTGTCGGGCGACAGGGTGCTGGCGGCTCAGCAGGTGGAGATGGGCAAGGGCCAGGCCGAGGCGCTGATGCCGATGATCGAGGCGGTGATGGACGCGGGCGGCGCGGGTCTGCGCGACCTGACCGCCATTGGCGTCGGGATCGGTCCCGGCAATTTCACCGGCGTGCGCATATCGGTCTCGGCAGCACGGGGGCTGGCGCTGGCGCTCGGCATCCCGGCGGTCGGTGTGACGCTGCTGGAGGCGCTGCGCGAAGGCCATGACGGCCCGGTTCTGGCCAGCATCGACGCGCGGCGAGACCATCTCTACCTGCAACGCTTTGCGAAAGGCGCGGATCGGGGCCCTGAAATGGTGGCCTTCGACGCGGTTGACGACGGGTGGTCCCTGCCGGGGCTGATGTGCCTCGGCAACCGTGCCGCCGAGATAGCGACCAAGCTGAATGCCGAAACCGGCCCCGCCCCCTATGCGCCCGCCCCTGCGATCGCCCGGATCGCGGCGCGGCGCTACCGCGACGGTGCCCCCCGCCCCGCCCCTCTCTACCTGCGCAGCCCCGATGCGGCACCCGCGCGCGATACCGGGCCGGTCCTGCTGTGACGCCCGAGGCGCTGGCCAGCCTGCACCGCGCCGCCTTCACCGTGCCGCGCCCGTGGCGGGCGGAGGAGTTCGCGGGCTTCCTGGCCGATCCCCACTGCGACCTGATTCCCCATGATCACGGCTTCGCCCTGATCCGCACCCTTGCGGGCGAGGCCGAGCTTCTGACCATCGCCGTTGATCCGGCGCATCGGCGCAAGGGAATCGCGCGGGGCCTGATGGGGGCCGCCCTGGACAGGGCCGCCGCGCGGGGGGCCGAGGCCATGTTTCTTGAGGTTGCCGCCGGAAATGCAGGCGCGATTGCCCTATATCAGGCGTCCGGATTCCGGCGCAACGGCCTGCGTCCCGCCTACTACGCCTGCCCCGACGGAACGCGGGCCGATGCGGTTCTGATGGCGCGAAACCTGACCTCCGGCACGGTCGCAATGCCAGAATCCGGTTGACCGCCCGCCCCCTCTTTGGCCTTAATCCCGCAGGGATCAGATGATCTTTGCGGGCGGGGCACACGCCTTTCGAACGATGCCCCGCCGCCATCCAACTCGGGAGAGACTTATATGACACTCATGAAAACCTTCCTCGGTGCCGCTGCGGCCATGGCCCTTTCGGCCGGTGCCGCGCTGGCCCAGGACCCGGCCATCATCTTCGACCTCGGCGGCAAGTTCGACCGCTCGTTCAACGAGGCCGCCTGGCGCGGGGCCGAGCAGTGGTCGGAGGAAACCGGCAATTCCTACCGCGAGATCGAGTTGCAGTCGGACGCGCAGCGCGAACAGGCGATGCGCCGCCTGGCCGAAGCGGGCTCGAACCCCATCGTCATGGCAGGCTTCAGCCAGGCCTCGGCATTGGAAGTCGTGGCCCCCGACTATCCCGACACCACCTTCGTGATCATCGACGGCGTGGTCGACGCGCCGAACGTGCGCTCGGTCGTGTTCCGGGAGGAGCAGGGCTCGTACCTGGTGGGGATGCTGGCCGCGATGGCCTCCGAGACCGGCACGGTCGGCTTTGTCGGCGGCATGGATATTCCGCTGATCAGCCGCTTTGGCTGCGGCTATGCGCAAGGCGCGCGTGCGGTCGATCCCGATATCGAGATCATCCAGAACATGACCGGCACAACGCCCGCGGCCTGGAACGACCCGGTGCGCGGCGGTGAACTGACCCGTGGCCAGATCAGCCAGGGCGCCGACGTGGTCTTCGCGGCCGCAGGCGGCACCGGCCTGGGCGTCCTGCAAACCGCGGCGGATGAGGGCATTCTGGGTATTGGCGTGGACAGCAACCAGAACCACCTGCATCCCGGTTCGGTCCTGACCTCGATGCTGAAGCGCGTCGATGTGGCCGTCTATGACGCTTTCTCGACCCCCGTCGAAGAAATCGAGACCGGCCTGCACTTCTTTGGCCTGGAAGAGGACGGCGTGGGCTATGCGCTGGACGAGAACAACGCCGACCTGATCACCGAAGAGATGCAGGCGCGTGTGGCCGAGGCCCGCGACGCGATCATCTCCGGCGAGATCGAGGTGCATAACTACTCGGATGACGGGGCCTGCCCGGTGATGTGATCGCCGCAGCCCTGACATGAGAAGGACGGGCCGCCCGGTGCAAGGGGCGGCCCGTTTTCTGTTGCCTCGGCGCTGGACAGGGGAAAGTGCTGTGGTAACGTCTGAGTCTGCCCGGGCGGCGGGCCGGAAAGACCAACAAGACCACGCGGGACAGAGATCAGCCAATGACAGACGCCCAATCGGACAGCGCGCCCTATGCCATCGAGCTCAAGGGCATTTCCAAGGCCTTCGGGCCGGTCCAGGCCAACAAGGACATCTCGATCAAGGTCCGCAAGGGCACGATCCACGGCATCGTGGGCGAGAACGGGGCCGGAAAATCGACGCTGATGTCGATCCTCTACGGGTTCTACAAGGCCGATGAGGGCGAAATCTTCATCAATGGCACCCTGACCCCGATCCCCGACAGCCAGGCCGCGATCCGCGCGGGCATCGGCATGGTCCACCAGCATTTCAAGCTGGTCGAGAACTTCACCGTTGTCGAGAATGTCATCCTGGGGGCCGAGGATGGCGCGCTGCTGAAGCCCTCGGTCGCCAAGGCGCGCAAGCTGCTGACCGAACTGGCGGCGGAATATGAGCTGCATGTCGATCCCGATGCGATCATCGAGGATCTCAGCGTCGGTCACCAGCAGCGGGTCGAGATCCTGAAACAGCTCTACCGCGAGGCGGACATACTGATCCTGGACGAACCCACCGGGGTTCTGACGCCCGCCGAGGCCGATCAGCTTTTCCGCATCCTCGGACGTCTCAAGGACGAGGGCAAGACGATCATCATGATCACCCACAAGCTGCGCGAGATCATGGATGTGACCGATACCGTCAGCGTCATGCGGCGCGGCGAGATGACCGCGACGGTCAAGACCGCCGACAGCAGCCCCGAGGAACTGGCCGAACTGATGGTGGGGCGCAAGGTTCTCTTGCGGGTGGACAAGTCCCCGACGAAACCGGGCCAGACGGTCCTGCAAGTGCGCGACCTGGTGGTGCATGACGAACAGAAGGTCGAACGGCTGAAAGGCGTCAGTTTCGAGATCAGGGCCGGCGAGGTCCTGGGCATCGCGGGGGTGTCCGGCAATGGCCAGACCGAGTTGCTGGAAGTGCTCGGCGGCATGATCGCCGCGACCAGCGGCGAGATCGTCCTGAACGGCGACAGCATCGACCTGACCGGGGCGAAATCCGACGGCCAGAGCCGCCGAAAGCGTGGCATCGCGCATGTGCCCGAGGACCGCCAGCGCGAGGGGCTGATCATGAATTTCGCGGCGTGGGAAAACGTCGCCTTCGGCTATCACCACGATCCGAAATACCAGAAGAACCGCCTTTTCATGGACAATGCCGCGATGAAGCGCGACACGGCCGAAAAGATGGAACATTATGACGTGCGCCCGCCCGATCCGATGTTGCAGGCCAAGAATTTCTCGGGCGGCAACCAGCAGAAGATCGTCGTCGCCCGCGAGATCGAGCGCAACCCAGACCTGCTGCTGGTCGGGCAGCCGACGCGGGGCGTGGATATCGGCGCGATCGAGTTCATCCACAAGCAGATCATCTCCCTGCGCGACGAGGGCAAGGCGATCTTGCTGGTCTCGGTCGAGCTGGACGAGATCTTCTCGCTATCGGACCGCATCGCGGTGATGTTCGACGGGCGCATCATGGGCGAGCGCCTGCCGGACGAGACCAATGAGGGGGAACTCGGCCTGCTGATGGCCGGTGTGACCAAGGGGGCCGCGTAATGGACAAGATGCCGAGATGGGCCGACGTGGCGCTGATCCCCTTCATCAACCTGGTGCTGGCATTGGCGGTGTCGGCGCTGGTCGTGCTCTATATCGGCGAAAGCCCGGTCGAGGCATTGCAGGTCATGATCCGGGGCTCCGTCGGCAGCGCCTATGGATGGGGCTTTACCCTCTATTACGCCACCAACTTCATCTTCACCGGGCTTGGCGTGGCGGTGGCCTTCCACGCCCGCATGTTCAATATCGGCGGCGAGGGGCAGGCCGCGTTGGGCGGGCTTGGCGTGGCCATGGTCAGTCTCTACATCCCCTGGCCGCATTGGTCGCTGGCGCTGCTCGGCGCGACGATCGGGGCGGCGATCTTCGGGGCGGCCTGGGCCGCGATCCCGGCCTACCTGCAGGCCAAGCGCGGCAGCCATATCGTGATCACCACGATCATGTTCAACTTCATCGCCTCGGCGCTGCTGGTCTATCTGCTGGTCAACGTCTTCCGCGTGCCCGGCAACATGGCCCCGGAAACGGCGCGCTTTGCCGAGGGCGCGCGCCTGCCCAATGCCTATGATGTCGCGCCCTGGCTCGGCTTCAGCCGCTCGACCCCCCTCAACGTCTCGTTCTTCGTCGCCGTCGCCGCCTGTATCGGGGTCTGGCTGATGATCTGGCGCACGCGGCTCGGCTACGAGATCCGGGCCTACGGGTTTTCCGAACCCGGTGCGGTCTATGCCGGCATCAACCCGGTGCGGATCATCATGATCTCGATGCTGGTCTCGGGCGGGCTGAGCGGGCTGATGGCGATCAATTCGGTGATGGGCGAGGCCGAACGGCTGGTCATCGACCCGGTGCAGGGCGCGGGGTTCGTCGGCATCGCGGTGGCGCTGATGGGCCGCTCGCACCCCGTCGGCGTGTTCCTGGCGGCACTCCTCTTCGGGATGCTCTACCAGGGCGGGGCCGAGCTGGAGTTCGAGATGCCCGCCGTGAGCCGCGAGATGCTCCTGGTGATCCAGGCCTTGGTGATCCTCTTTACCGGCGCATTGGACAATATGGTGCGCACACCCGTCGCGCGGGTGTTCCTCAGCCTCAGGAGGGAGAGGGCATGATCCTCGAACGGCTGCCCAACCTGCTGATCGCCGGGGCTGCGCACCTGACCGGCGCTCTGTCATCCGGCCCCGGTGTCGCGCTGATCCTGGTCTGCGGCTTCCTGATCTCGTTCCTCGGGCACGGGGCATGGACGGTCGCGCTGTCCTTGGCCCCGTTCCGAGCGCCCTATGCCCGCGCCAGGGCCGGGGTCGAAGGCGCGCTTGGTGTGTTCTTCGCCTTTGCCGCCTTCAAACTTGCCACCAGCCGGAGCTGAGCCATGGATTTCGCAACCATCCTCCAACTGCTCGACTCGACCGTCCGATCGGCGACGCCGCTGCTCCTGGCCTGCCTGGCGGGGCTCTATTCGGAGCGCTCGGGCATTTTCGATATCGGGCTCGAGGGCAAGATGCTGATCTCGGCCTTCTTCTCGGCCTCGGTCGCGGCCTTCACAGGCAATGTCTGGATCGGCCTTCTGGCGGGCATCGCCGCGTCCATGGTCTTTGCGGCGCTGCACGGGCTGGCCTCGATCACCTTCCGGGGCAACCAGCTGATCTCGGGCGTGGCGATCAACTTCCTTGCCGCCGGGATGACCGTCGTGCTTGGCGATAGCTGGTTCCAGCTTGGCGGCCGCACGCCGCAACTGGTGGGCGATGGCCGGTTCCGCGACATCACCCTGCCCTTTGCCGAGGCAATCGCCGACGTGCCCCTGGTCGGGCCGATCTATTCCGACCTCATCTCGGGCCATTCGATCCTGGTCTACATGGCCTTCTTCTTCGTGCCGCTGACGTGGTGGGTCCTCTACCGCACCCGGTTCGGGCTGCGCCTGCGGGCCGTGGGCGAAAACCCCGCCGCGGTCGATACCGCCGGGATCTCGGTCGTGCGGGCGCGCTATTCGGCCGTATTGATCTGTGGCGTGCTGACCGGCATCGCGGGGGCCTACCTTGCCACCAGCCTGGCCGCCGGGTTCAACAAGGACATGAGCGCGGGCCGTGGCTTTATCGCGCTGGCCGCCCTCATCTTTGCCAAATGGCGGCCCTGGTATGCGCTTTATGCCAGCCTGCTCTTCGGTCTGCTGGACGCGGTGGGGGCGCGGTATCAGAACATCGCGATTGGCGAATTCGTGATCCCGGTGCAGTTCATGCAGGCGCTGCCCTATATCCTGACCGTGGTGATCCTGGCCGGCTTCGTCGGCAAGGCGATCCCGCCGCGCGCCGGTGGCGAGCCGTACGTGAAGGAGCGCTGAGATGGCCGGGCTCGACCGCGTGCTTGCAACCATCCGCGACCGTGCGGGGGCCGATCCGGTCGCCATCGGCCTGATCCTCGGCTCGGGCCTGGGGCACCTGGCCGACGCGGTCGAGGGCGTGGCGATCGACTATGCCGACCTACCGGGATTTCCCCATGCGGGCGTGTCGGGCCACAATCCCAAGCTGGTCATCGGCGATCTGGAGGGCACCCGCGTCGCCGTCTTCGGGGGCCGCGCGCATTACTACGAAAGCGGGCGCGGCGATGCGATGCGCTTTCCGCTGGAGGTGCTGCACGCGCTTGGGGCCGAGGCGCTGATTGCCACGAATGCGGCAGGCTCCATGCGGCCCGATATCCAGCCCGGCGACCTGATGCTGCTGAGCGATCACATCAATTTCTCGGGCCTCAATCCGCTGATCGGGGAAGCCTCGGACCGGCGCTTCGTGCCGATGAAGGACGCCTATGATCCGGCGATCCGCCGCGCCCTGCAAGCCGCCGCCATCGCCGAGGACATCGCGCTGTCCGAAGGCGTCTATGCCTGGTATTCCGGCCCCTCCTTCGAGACCCCCGCAGAGATCAACGCGATCCGTATTCTGGGTGCCGATGCCGTCGGCATGTCGACCGTTCCGGAGGTCATCCTGGCCCGGTTCCTGGGTCTGAAGGCGGCCGCGATCTCGACCGTGACCAACATGGCGGCGGGCCTCAGCGACGAGTCCATCAGCCACGAACATACCAAGAAGATGGCCCCGCTTGGCGCGGCCAAGCTGGAAAAGATCTTGCGCCGGTATCTGCGCGCGGCCTGACGCGCGATCGCCGGCGGCGCCGGTTTTTCGCACCGGCCCCGAACCCAAGGGCCGATTGCTCCGATCTGTCGCAGGCAGGGGCCCGCGTGCGTCACTGGCAATGGCGCGCCGGTCAGGCTAAGGGACATGTACGTATAAGGAAATGCGCCGCACATGTTGATCTACCTTCCCATCGCAGAAGTCAGCGTGAACGCGTTTCTTTTGCTTGGGCTTGGCGGGCTGGTCGGCATCCTGTCGGGCATGTTCGGCGTCGGCGGCGGGTTCTTGATGACGCCGCTCTTGTTCTTCATCGGCATCCCGCCCGCCGTCGCGGTGGCGACCGAGGCGAACCAGATCGTCGCCTCCTCCTTTTCCGGCGTGCTGGCGCATTTCAAGCGCAAAACCGTCGATCTGAAGATGGGCGGCGTGCTGCTGGTTGGCGGGCTGATCGGTGCCGCGCTCGGTGTGCAGCTTTTCAATGCGCTGCGCGCCATCGGGCAGGTCGATCTGCTGGTCAAGCTGTCCTACGTGGTTTTCCTCGGCATCATCGGCGCGCTGATGTTCGTCGAAAGCCTGAACGCCATCGCCAAGTCCCGCAAGGCCAGCGGCCCACCACCGCGCCGCCACCATCGCGGCTGGATCCATGCCCTGCCCTTCAAGACCCGGTTCCGCACCTCGGGCCTCTACCTCAGCGTCATTCCGCCGCTCGTGGTCGGGGTCGCGGTCGGTGTGCTGGCCGCGATCATGGGCGTCGGCGGTGGCTTCATCATGGTGCCCGCGATGATCTATATCCTCGGCATGCCCACCAAGGTCGTGGTGGGCACATCGCTGTTCCAGATCATCTTCGTTACCGCCTTTTCGACGCTTCTGCACGCGACCACGAACTTTACCGTCGACATGGTTCTGGCCGTGCTGCTTCTGGTCGGCGGCGTCGTCGGCGCACAGGTGGGCGCGCGGATCGGTGTCTACCTCAAGGCCGAACAATTGCGCATCCTGCTGGCGATCATGGTGCTGGCGGTCTGCGGCAAGCTGGCCTTCGACCTGTTGGTGCAACCGGCCGAGCTGTTCTCGATCGGCATGGCAGGGTCGCATTGAAACGGCTTGCCCTCATATGTGCGCTGATGCTGGCCCCCCTCGCAGGGCTGGCGCAGGAAGACGACGAAACCCCGCCCGAATCCATCGTGGTCGGCCTCAGCCAGGAATCCGTCGCCATCACCGCGAATTTCAACGGCTCGGAAATCCTCGTCTTCGGGGCGGTGCGGCGAGACGGACCGGTGGAGGGCGAAGACCCGCTGGAGGTCATCATCACCATCGAGGGCCCTCCGCGCCCCGCCACCGTGCGCCGGATGGACCGCAATTACGGCATCTGGATGAATGTCGAGTCGGTCGAGATCGACGCCGCCCCCACTTTCTATGCGGTCGCCACGACCGCGCCTTTCAACGAGGTGATCACATCGACCGAGGACCTGCGCCATCGCATCTCGATCCCGCGCGCGATCCGGGCCGTGGGCACCGGCAGCGACAGGCCCGCCGATTTCACCCAGGCCGTGATCCGCATCCGCTCCGATGCGGGGCTCTACCAGGTGCTGGAAAACACGGTCACGCTGCGCGGCGAAACCCTGTTCAACACCTCCATCGCGCTGCCCGCCAACCTGGTCGAGGGCGATTACCGCGCGCGCATCTTCCTGACCCGCGGGCGCGAAGTGGTGTCGAGCTACACCGCCGCCATCGAGGTGCGCAAGGTCGGTCTGGAACGGCTGATCTACACGCTGGCGCATGAACGCCCGCTGATCTACGGGCTGCTGTCGCTGGTGATCGCCATCGCGGCGGGCTGGTCGGCCTCGGCGGTGTTCCGGTATATCCGCAGCAATTGAGCGGGGCGCAAGGCCCGTCGATAGACCGTGGAAAGAAGGGCCGTCGACGCGGCGTCCCCTCAGCCTCGGCCAACAAATGGCATCTTCGTCGCCATCACGGTCATCGACTGCACATTCGCGCCCGGCGGCAGACCGGCCATATGCAGCACGGCGCGGGCGACATCCTCCACTTCCATGATCGGCGGTTCTTCCTGGCCGAGCGCCCGTGCCCCCTCGGCCACGCTTTCGAGGAGCGGCGTACGCGCATTGCCGATGTCGATTTGACCGGCGGCGATGTCATAGGGCCGCCCATCAAGGCTCAGCGTCCTGGTCAGGCCGGTCACGCCATGCTTGGTGGTTGTGTAGCAGACCGATCCGGGGCGCGGGGAATGGGCGCTGATCGAGCCGTTATTGATGATCCGCCCGCCCTGTGGCACCTGCGCCCGCATCTGGCCGAATGCCACGCGGGCCGCATTGAACATGCCGGTCAGGTTCACGGCCAGGCTGGCGGCCCAATCTTCCGGGTCGATTTCGTCTATGGTGCCCTGCGGCGCGAAGATGCCCGCATTGTTGAACAGCGCATCGAGCCGGCCGAAGCGGGCCACCAGCGCCGCCACTGCGCCCTGCATGGCGGCCAGGTCGGTCACATCGGCGGGCAGGATCAGCGCATCTTCGTGGCCCTCCGCCACCGCCTCCAGCGCCTGCCGCCGCCGTGCCAGCAGACCCACTTGCCAGCCCGCGCCAAGGAACGCCTGCGCCGTCGCCCGGCCAATGCCCGAACTTGCCCCGGTGATCAGGATCACGCCCATCTCATATCCCCTCCAGATCGTCCTGCGCTTCCAGCGTCAGCGGCGTCACCGGCACCTCCAGATCGTCGGTGCCAAGCGGCGTGGTCGGTTTCGACAGGGCATAGCGCCGGATCCAGATCAACCGCTCCTCCGCCCGCGTGATCGCGACATAGGCCAGCCGCTTCCACAGGGCCTGCCCCGCCTCCATCCGCCCCATCCGCGCCGCGCCGTAGAGGTCGGGCGCGAAGACCTGCACATCCTTCCACTGCGACCCTTGCGCCTTGTGGATGGTCACCGCCGCGCCATGCAGGAACGCCGCCCCCATGCGCGCGGCATAGGGGATGAAGGGCTCCTCCTCATCCGGTTTCTCGATCTTGACGATGGAGGCCGCCGACAGTTGCGGGCTCTCCGCCCCGACCACGTGCAGACGCGAAAAGCCGGGCTTGCGCCCCGGTCCCAGGTAGACCACCTGCGCGCCCTTGATCAGGCCGCGCGCCTCCAGGTCGATGCGCTTCTTGCGGTGCTTCACGGGCAACTCGATGCCGTCGCAAATGAGCGGCTCGCCGGGCAAAAGCGCATCCTCGGGCGCGCCATGCGCCAGCCGGAAGGCCCGGATCAGCCGGATACGCGTGGCATTGCGCCAGACCAGGACCGGGCTGCGCGCCATCAGGTCGCTATCGGCCCGTGCGCCCAACACGATCCGCTCATCGCGGGCTGCCGCCTCCTCGACCATGCGTTCGAACTGCTCGAAGCCGAGGTCCGGATCGCCAAGCGCATGGGCCAGGTCCAGGATCGGGTTATCCGCCTCCTGCCGGTGAATGCGCCGAAGCTCCAGCTTGCGCGGGCCCGAGAGCCGGTCGAACACCATCTCGCCCGATTGACCGACGGGGGCCAATTGCGCCGGGTCGCCGAAAAGCACCAGCATCGGAAAGATCTCGCGCAGATCGTCCAGCTGTTTCTCATCCAGCATCGAGCTTTCATCGACAAAGCCGATATCCAAGCCGTCCTCGCGCCGTTTCCAGCCGGTGATGAAATCCGAACCGCGCAGCCCCGCAGCCGCCAGCGCCGCGGGCACCGATTTATGCGCGTCATAGACCAGCTTGGCGCGGTCCAGCATGGCCTCGGTCAGTGCCTCGATCTCGGGCCGCTCGCCCTGGCCCGCCAGCCATTCCGCGACCTTCTCGTATTCCGGGTCATAGACAGGCGTATAGAGGATGCGGTGAATGGTGGTCGCGGGCACGCCGCGGGTGCGCAGCACGGAGGCCGCCTTGTTCGTGGGGGCCAGGATGGCCAGGGTGCGCCGGTCGCGCCGCCGCTTGCCCTCCCAATCGCCGGAGACCAGCTCCACCCCCAGGCCCTCCAGCGCGGTGACAAGCTCGGCCAACAGCAAGGTCTTGCCGCTGCCCGCCTTGCCGATCACGGCCATGACTTGCGCCTTGCCCTCGGCTGCGGGCAGAAGCGTCTCGGCCTCCAGATCGACACCGACCTTGCGCATGGCCTCGGCCAGCGCATCGAAGGCCGCCGCCTGATCGTCCGAAAATGTCACTGCCGCGCCTGCCATGGGGCCACCCTACCGGCAAGGAAATCGGGCCACCATGCGAAAACCGCGTCTGATCATCTTCTTGGTGCAAATACTCACCGGCGCAACAGCGGTCACAACCACCATGGTCAGTTGGACTCATCGCCCCCTGATCCTGTCCATGGAAATGCGGCGCTAGGAGGGCTGCCAAAGGCGGCCTGACGCGCGCCGCCCCGGCCCCCCGCAACGACAAAGGCCCGCGCCGTTCAATGGGCGCGGGCCTCTCAGTCCAGTGCATCCGGATCAGGCTTTCGGCCCGGCCTCCAGCACATCCTCCAGCGTCAGCAAACCAGTGCGCGGGGCCTGCACGAGGACCGACATGTTGCCCGGCTTGTGCTCGTTCTTGTACATCTTCATATGCGCCTGCGGCAGCTCCTCCCAGGGGAAGACCTCGGACATGCAGGGATCCAGCCGCCGCTCGACCATCAGCTTGTTGGCCGCCGAAGCCTGCTTGAGATGGGCGAAATGCGAGCCTTGCAGGCGCTTCTGGTGCATCCACATGTAGCGCACGTCGAAGGTCGTGTTGAACCCGGAGGTTCCGGCGCAGATCACCACCATGCCGCCCTTCTTGCAGACCAGGGTCGAGACCGGGAAGGTCGCCTCGCCGGGATGCTCGAAGACGATGTCGACATTGTTGCCCTTGCCGGTGATGTCCCAGATCGCCTTGCCGAACTTGCGCGCTTCCTTGAACCACTCGGCATATTCCGGCGTGTTGACGGTGGGCAATTGCCCCCAACACTTGAAGTCCTTGCGGTTGATCACGCCCTTTGCGCCCAGGTCCATCACGAACTGGCGCTTGTCCTCGTCCGAGATCACGCCGATCGCGTTGGCCCCTGCCGTGTTGATCAGCTGGATCGCGTAGGAGCCCAGGCCCCCCGAGGCGCCCCAGACCAGCACGTTCTGGCCGGGCTTCAGCTCATGCGGGTGGTGGCCAAAGAGCATCCGGTAGGCGGTGGCCAGCGTCAGCGTGTAGCAGGCGCTTTCTTCCCAGGTCAGGTGCTTGGGACGCGCCATCAACTGCTGCGCCTGCACGTTGGTGAACTGCGCGAAGCTGCCGTCCGGCGTCTCGTAGCCCCAGATCCGCTGGCTGGTGGAAAACATCGGATCGCCGCCGTTGCATTCCTCGTCGTCGCCATCGTCCTGGTTGCAGTGGATCACGACCTCGTCGCCGACCTTCCAGCGCGTGACCTTGTCGCCCACGGCCCAGACGATGCCGGAGGCGTCCGAGCCCGCGATGTGATAGGGCGCGCCGTGGCCGTCAAAGGGGCTGATCGGCACGCCGAGGCCCGCCCAGACCCCGTTGTAATTGACGCCTGCCGCCATCACCAGGACCAGCACCTCGTTGCTGTCCAGCACCGGCACGTCGACCACCTCGACCTGGAACGCCTCGGTCGGCTCCCCATGGCGTTCGCGGCGGATCGCCCAGGCATACATCTGCTTGGGAACGAACCCCATCGGGGGAATCTCACCCATCTCGTAGAGGTCTTTTTCGGGCGCGTCATAGGTCGCGATTGCGGGGTTGCTGTCCAAGGCCATCAGCTCCTCCATCAGGAATTTCTGCAATGCGGAATGATTCCGCGCTTGCAGCAAGGGATAAAAGCCCCTGCGCAACTATGCAACCCGGAAATGGGGGTATCGCGTAATATTATGTCGCGGCGTAGATCAGTCCGGGCTGTCTCCGTCAAAATCCACCAGGAGCGGCGCGATGGATTGGGCGTAGAATTGCATGATCTCTTCGCCATCCGGGGTCAGGATCAGGGCATCATCGCGCACCTGCAGCATCTTGCGCAGCGCCAGCCCGTTGAGCCCTGCGTCGATGACGGTGTCGAGGTCAGCCTCGGGCATCTGCATCCGCGCGCCCCGCGCCTCCAGATACGCGACACGGGCCTTGACGGCAGGGGTCAGCGCCGCCCGGCTGCGCACGCCCGCAGTCATCGCATGGGCGATCACCGGGAAGGGCACGACGGGCATCACGTCCGAGATGCGCGCCATCAGGTCATCGCCCAGTGTCTCGGCCTGACCCTGGTGCTCTTCCATGAAACTGCTCAGGCGCAGCGGCTCGCCGAAACTGACGGCGGCGATCCCGTAGCGATGCACCCGGCCCGTCAGTTTCTGCCAGACAAGGTTGCGCAGGTAACGGTAGATCGGCTTGAGCGAGAACCGGAAGTTCCGCGTGCCGGATGTGTTGGCCTGGATCAGCGCGCGATCCTCCATCACGCGGTCATAGTTGATCGCCACCGGCATGAAGACGACATCACGGCTTTTGCCCGGTTCGAACCCGTCGATGATATAGGACAGCAGCCCCAGTTTCGGCTCACGCAATGCGCCGGTACGGCTGAGGCCGCCTTCGGGGAACACGGCCTGGGTCACGCCCGCCTCGGTCGCCATCTGCACGTAGCGCGCCAGCACCTTGCGGTAGAGCGGGTTGTTGTGGCGGCGGCGGATGAAGTAGCCGCCGAGCATCCGGATGAGGGGTTGCAGCGGCCAGACCCGCGCCCATTCCCCCACCGCATAGGCCAGCGCGGACCGGTTCGCGGCCAGCCATGTGACCAGCACGTAATCCATGTTCGAGCGGTGGTTCATCACGAAGACGACGGTGGCATCCTCGGCCACGCCCTCCAGCGCGTCGGCGTTTTCCGTCCCGACCCGCACCTGGTAGAGCGAGCGCGACAGGAACCGGGCGACACGGATGGCGAAGCCGAAATAGGTGAAGGCCGAGAAGGAGGGCACGATCTCGCGCGCGTAGCGCTCGGCGCGTTCGGCCACGGCATCCTCGCGGATATTATGCTCGCGTGCGTAATCCAGCACCGCGCGGGCAACGGCGGGGTCATAGCGCAACCGCATGATCGTGTCGTGGCGCCGCGCCAGCTTGAAGGGCCGGATCGGGATCGCAAGGCGCTGGTTCAACCGCTCGACCGCGCGCTCCAACCGGCGGCGCAGATACCAGCGGACGGACGGCATCAGCACCCGGTCCAACGCGGTGACCGCCGCGAAAAGCAGCATCAGGATCAGGAACCAGGCCGGGACTTCGATTGATCTGAACATTGCAGGCGACGGTGGCAGGAAAACCGCGTGGCATCAATCGCGCTTATGCAGCATGATCGGGGCCGGACAGCAAGAGGAGATGACCGATGCCCAAGCCCGATCTCGACAGCGCCTATGCCCTTGGCGACGCGGAAGAGACCAAGGAGTTCTACGCGGATTGGGCCGAGACCTATGACGAGAGCTTTGCCGAGGCGCGCGGCTATGCCTCGCCGCGTGAGGTGGCACGGGTGTTTCGCGCCGCCGAGGGGGATAACGCGCCGGTTCTGGATATCGGCGCGGGCACGGGCTTGCTTGGCGAAGCCTTGCAGGGCACGGTGATCGACGCGCTGGACCTGTCGCCCGAGATGCTGGAGGTCGCGCGCGGCAAGGGCGTCTATCGCAATCTGATGACCGGCGACCTGACCGGGCCGCTGGATATCCCGTCCGAGAGCTATGGCGGCCTGGTGTCGACCGGCACTTTCACGCATGGCCATGTCGGCGCGGTCTGCTTGGCCGAACTGTGGCGCATTGCCAGGCCGGATGCCCTCTTCGTCTGCACCGTGATCGCGGATGTTCTGGACAGTGCCGGGTTCGGATCCGCGCTGGCGCAGATGGTGGCGCGCGGACAGATCACGCCGGTCGCGTTTCATGAGTTTGACATCTACGACAAGCCCGGCGGCGACCACGGCACCGACAAGGCCCTGATCATGCAGTTCCGCAAACGCGGCTGACGGGCCAGCGATGCCGCAATGCAGCACGTTGACAAGGTATTTTTGTTTCCCATATATCGTTACTCACGAAACAAGATTACCCGACATGTCAGGAGCCTTGCCATGACCGCCGCCCAGAAAGACCGCCCCTGGCTGATCCGCACCTATGCGGGCCATTCCACCGCCAAGGCGTCGAACGCGCTCTACCGCGGGAACCTGGCCAAGGGGCAGACGGGGCTTTCCGTGGCCTTCGACCTGCCGACGCAGACGGGCTATGACAGCGACCACGAGCTGGCGCGCGGCGAGGTCGGCAAGGTTGGCGTGCCGGTCTGTCACCTGGGCGACATGCGGGCGCTGTTCGACCAGATCCCGCTGGAGCAGATGAACACCTCGATGACGATCAACGCGACGGCGCCCTGGCTTCTGTCGCTCTATATCGCGGTGGCCGAGGAACAGGGCGCGGACATCTCCAAGCTGACCGGCACGGTGCAGAATGACCTGATCAAGGAATATCTCAGCCGGGGCACCTATGTCTGCCCGCCTGAACCGAGCCTGCGAATGATCGCGGATGTGGCCGAGTTTTGCTACACGAACGTGCCGAAATGGAACCCGATGAACGTGTGTTCCTACCATTTGCAGGAGGCCGGTGCCACGCCCGAGCAGGAACTGGCCTTTGCACTGGCCACGGGCATCGCGGTGCTGGACGCACTTCAACCGCGGGTGCCCGAGGGTGATTTCCCGATGCTGGTCGGGCGCATTTCCTTCTTCGTGAATGCGGGCATTCGCTTCGTCACCGAAATGTGCAAGATGCGCGCTTTCGTGGATCTCTGGGATGAGATTTGCCGCGACCGCTATGGCGTTGACGACCCCAAGATGCGGCGCTTTCGCTACGGCGTGCAGGTCAATTCGCTTGGGCTGACGGAACAGCAGCCCGAAAACAACGTCTACCGCATCCTGATCGAAATGCTGGCCGTCACCCTGTCGAAAAACGCCCGCGCCCGCGCCGTGCAATTGCCCGCCTGGAACGAGGCGCTCGGATTGCCGCGCCCCTGGGATCAGCAATGGTCGATGCGGATGCAGCAGATCATGGCCTATGAAACCGACCTGCTGGAATATGGCGACCTCTTTGACGGAAATCCCGTGGTCGATGGCAAGGTCGAGGCGCTGAAAGAGGGCGCGCGGGCGGAATTGGCCAATCTCGATGCCATGGGCGGCGCGATTGCGGCGATTGATTACATGAAGACACGGCTGGTCGAATCGAATGCCGACCGTGTGAACGCGATCGAGCGCGGTGACACGGTCGTGGTTGGCGTCAACAAATACACCGAGGGCGAGCCCTCGCCACTGATGAGCGAAGGCGGCGGCATCATGGTCGTCGATCCCGCCACCGAGGCCGAGCAGATCGAGCGGCTTGACGACTGGCGCGCGTCCCGCGACGCGGATGAGGTGGGCCGCGCTTTGGACGATCTGCGCGCCGCCGCCGCCGAGGGGCGCAACATCATGCCCGCCTCGATCAAGGCCGCGAAGGCCGGCGTCACCACGGGCGAATGGGCCGATGTGATGCGCGTCGTGCATGGTGAATATCGCGGCCCCACGGGTGTAGCGCGGGGCGTGTCGAACAAGACCGAAGGGTTGGAGGATATTCGCGCGGCGGTTGACCTCGTTTCGGACAAGCTCGGCCATCGGCTGAAATTCCTGGTCGGCAAGCCGGGGCTCGACGGGCATTCCAACGGGGCCGAGCAGATCGCCTTCCGCGCGCGCGATTGCGGCATGGATATTTCCTACGAGGGCATTCGCCTGTCGCCGGAACAGATCGTGGCGGCGGCGATTGAGCAGCGCCCGGATGTCATCGGCCTGTCGATCCTGTCAGGCAGCCATGTGCCCCTGATCGGCCAAGTAATGGACCGGCTGCGCGCCGGAAACCTGGGTCACATTCCCGTAATGGTGGGCGGAATCATCCCCGATGAAGATGCCGAGAAACTGCGCGGTTTCGGCGTGGCGCGGGTCTATACGCCCAAGGATTTCGAATTGAACCGAATCATGATGGATATTGTCGGACTGCTCGACCCCACGGAAATTGCCGCGGAATAAGGCGCGATCCGTCATTCCCTCGGCAATCCGCCTGTCCTTTTCGTCAGGTCACGCCGATGGGAATTGAATTCGGTTCTACTTCGGCTATGTCAGTCCCTGAACGCAAACAGGGAGAAATGAGAATGGCAATCGACCTTGATTCGATGTCGAAAGACGAATTGCTGGCATTGAGGAAGAACGTCGACAAGGCGCTGGCGAGTTTCGAGAAGCGCCAGAAGGAAACCGCCCTGGCCGCCGCGAAACGCGCCGCCGAGGAGCACGGGTTTTCGCTGGACGAAATTCTCGGCAAGAAAACTTCGGGCAAGACCGCGGTGCCGAAATACCGCAACCCCGAGAACCCGAGCCAGACCTGGACCGGACGCGGACGCCAGCCTGCCTGGTACAAATCGGCCATCGCAGCCGGAAAAGACGCCTCCGAAATGGAGATCTGAAATCCCGCACCGGCCCCGGCGCGCTTTCACTGGGTTGCGCCGGGTCCGTGTTTTGGGTCTGATGCCCGCAATCAGTCACATGCGGGGTTCCCATGACAGTCCATATCGGCGCGAAGCCAGGTGATATTGCCGAAACCGTCCTGATGCCGGGCGATCCGCTGCGCGCGAAATGGGCGGCGGAGACATTTCTGGACGATCCAAGATGCGTCAACGACGTGCGCGGCATGTTGGGCTTTACCGGCACCTGGAAGGGCAACCCGGTGACCATCCATGGCTCGGGCATGGGGATGCCGAGCCTGTCGATCTACGCCAATGAACTGATCCGCGACTATGGCGCCAAGACGCTGATCCGCATCGGATCGGCGGGCGGGATGCAGCCCCATGTCAAGATCCGCGACGTGGTGCTGGCGATGACCTCGACGACGCTTTCCACGCCGTCCTCGGGCTTTTTCAAGGAACTCAACTATGCGCCCTGCGCCGATTTCGGGTTGCTCATGGCGGCGCACAAGGCAGCCGAGAAGACCGGCGCGGGCATCCATGTCGGCGGCATCTATTCCTCGGACGTGTTCTATGACGAACGGCCCGACCTGACCGAGCAGATGACCCGACACGGGGTGCTGTGCGTCGAGATGGAGGCCGCCGAGCTTTACACCGTCGCCGCGCGTCACGGGGCGCGCGCGCTGGCGGTTCTGACGATTTCCGATCACCTTCAAACCGGCGAGGCGCTGCCGTCGGAGGATCGGCAGTCCAGCTTCGCCGACATGGTCGAGATCGCGCTGGAGGCGGCCTTCGCCTGATTGCCTTCGGACTCCGGGGGGGGGCTTGCCGTCTCTCCCATGCGGCATGCCCCCCGGACCCCCTCCCCCCTTTGACTCGACCCTCAGATCGCCACGACATCCAGCGGCGGGAAGCCGTTGAAGCCCACCGAGCTGTAGCTCGACGTGTAGGCGCCGCAGTTGCGGATGAGGATCCGGTCGCCGGATTTCAGACCCAGGGGCAAGGCCACCGGGCGGATTTCGTAAAGCACATCGGCGCTGTCGCAGGAGGGACCGGCCAGGATGCAGGGGCCGGTATCCTCGTGATCGCGGTCGGTGGTGAACTGGTAGCGGATCGCCTCTTCCATGGTTTCGGCAAGCCCCGAGAATTTGCCGATATCCAGATAGACCCACCGGCACAGATCGTCGTCCGATTTGCGCGACACCAGCAGCACCTCGGCGGCGATCATGCCGGCCTCGGCGACCAGCCCGCGACCGGGTTCGGCCATCACGCGGGCGCCGGGGAAACGCGCCTCGACCTGCGCCATGACGGCGGCGGCATAGACGGTCGGGTGGGCGATCTCCTCGCCGTAGAAGGCCGGGAAGCCGCCGCCGATATTGATCAGCGACAGGTCGAAGCCCGCGTCACGCGCGTCGGTCCAGATCGCCGCGACCTGATCGAGGGTCGAGGACCACATCTCGGGCTTGCGGGTCTGGGAGCCCACATGGAACGAGAAGCCGACCGGATCGAGGCCGAGGTCACGCGCCATCGCCAGCAGGTGCAGTGCCTTGCCGCGGGTGGTCCCGAACTTGCGCGTGAGCGGCCAATCCGCGCCCGAGGCTTCCACGATCAGGCGGATGTAGACCTGCGCGTCGGGGGCGTTTTCCGCAATCTTCTCAAGCTCTTCCTCCGCATCGGCGGCGAAGAGGGTCAGCCCGGCATGATGCGCGAAAGCGATGTCCGAGGCGCGTTTGACGGTGTTGCCGAAGGAGATATGCTCGGGATGCGCGCCGAGCGACAGGCACAGTTCGATCTCGCCGCGCGATGCGGCGTCGAAATGCGAGCCGAGCGACACAAGACGTTCGATGATCTCACGCGCCGGGTTTGCCTTGACGGCGAAATGGATGTCGGCGCGGTCAAGACCCGCTTTCAGCGCGTGATACTGCGTCTCGACCGCGTCGATATCCAGGACCAACGTGGGCCGGTCGAAACTGGTTTGACGGATGAACTGCTCCACGCGGGAGGGGGTGGCGACAGGGAATCGTGCCGAGAAATCGGCTTGCGTTACGTGCATTGGTCATCTCCATAAGACCCGGCCATTCCGGTTTCCCGGCGCAGACCGCTCACTTCAAAGGGAGACGTTACCGTCGCTACGTAACTGCGTGGGATGTAGCCCACCGTGACAGAGGCGCGTGCGTTGGCGTCTTGATTGCGCATTTGCGCCCGTTCGCATCACAAATCAAGACTTTTTTCGCGTCGGCCAGATTATTTTTTCAGCCCGTGCCCGCCGCAATATCCGTTGCGTTCCGGGGCTTGCCAATCGGGGGTCGCGGCGCAGTCGAAGACCTCGACCAGCAGCGGGTGACAGGCGGCGGTGTCGGAGGAATGTTGCGCTCCGCAATCGCCGCCCGGACAGGTCGAGAGCGCGCCGAGAAGGTCGATTTCCGCTATGAAATCAATATGATCGCCGGGGCGCACCGGGCTTTGTTTCATGAAATACTGGCCCGTGTCGCGGGTGAAGCCGGTGCACATGAAGACGTTGAGCACGTCATGCACAAGCGGCTCGGCCTTGTCGGGGGAGAGGCCGGTTTCAGCGACGAGGGCGCGGGTCAGGTTGGAATGGCAGCAGTGATGATACTGCCCGCCGGTTAACAGATGATGTGTGTAGGGGTCGCATCTTGTGCCGATCACGTCATGAACCGAGCCGCCGAAGCTGTCGATTCCGTACCAGTCGAGCGTGTCGGCGATGATGGTCGCCATCGGGCGCAGGGCGGGGAAACCTGACCAGAGCCGGTCGCCCGTCGTCACATGCGCCCCGTGCAGCGCTCGGGTCTTGCCGGAATAGAAGCGTTCGGATAAATCCTTTGAATTCCACAGGTTGAGGTCGCCCACCTGCGGCCCCTCGACCGAGGTGATGCGGAACGCCTGGCCCGGTTTGACGTGAAAACAGCGCGCGTCGCGGGGCGGAACCAGCAGTTCGGACACCTTCTGCCAATCCGATCTGGCGCGCTCCATCAGGGCCGGGTCCAGCCTGGGCAGCGTGTCATTCGGGTAGCAGATCACGGGGGTGACGGCGCGGCGGGCCTCGGCGTCTTTTGGCTCGGTCATGGTCGGTTTCTCCCCTGAAATTGGCATGTCACCCCCCGTACACCCCCCGATGCACCCCCTGTACACCCCCCCAGCGGATACGGGGCGCGAAAATATCACACGGCCTCGCCCACCCGTTTGCCCGAGAAGATGCAGCCGCCCAGGAACGTCCCCTCCAGCGCGTTGTAGCCGTGATAGCCGCCGCCGCCGAAGCCTGCCGCCTCACCGGCTGCGAAGAGACCGGTGAAGGGCTGGCCGCCGGGTTGCAGCACCCGGCCCTGCATATCGGTGTGCAGCCCGCCGAGCGATTTGCGGGTCAGGATGTTGAGGCGCACGGCGATGAGCGGCCCGTGTTTCGGATCGAGAATGCGATGCGGTCTGGCGGTGCGGATGAGCCGGTCGCCACGATAGGCGCGGGCCGCGCGGATGGCCATGATCTGCGCGTCCTTGGAAAACGGGTTGGCGATCTGGGCATCGCGCGCCTCGATCTGGGCGCGGATCTCGGCGGGGTCCAGCGTCGCCTCGGGCGTCAGCCGGTTCATGCCCTCGATCAGCGTGTCGAGATCGCGCGCGACGACGAAATCCTCGCCCTTCTCCTTGAACGCCTCGACCGCCCTGGTGGCCCCCTTGCCGAGCCGTTCCTTCAGAACCGCCTTCCATTTCGCCGCCACCAGGTCGGGGTTCTGTTCCGAGCCGGAGAGGGCGAATTCCTTTTCAATGATGCTTTGCGTCAGGATGAACCAGCTATGCGCGTGGCCGGTTTGCAGGATGCGTTTGAGCGTGGCAGCCGTGTCGAAGCCGGGCAGGCAGGGCGCTTCCATCCGCACGCCATCGGCGTCGAACCAGAGCGAGGAGGGACCGGGCAACACGCGGATGCCGTGGCCGGGCCAGATCGGATCCCAGTTTTTCAGCCCCTCGCAGTAATGCCACATCCGATCGCGGTTGATGACATGGGCGCCTGCGCGTTCCGCGGTCAGCTGCATCTTTCCATCGACGTAGTCGGGTACGCCGGTGACCATATGCTCGGGCGGCATGCCGAGGCGGTCGCGCGGCCAGTAATCGCGCACAACCTCCTGGTTGCCGCCGATGCCGCCGGTGGTGATGACCACGGCCTCGGCCTTGAGGTCGAACGTGCCGGTCACTTCGCGGCTGGTGGGAGCGCCGCGCCGGGCGTCATCCTCGGCCAGGATGTCACCATGCACGCCCTCGACCCCGTCATCGTGGTAGTCCAGCGCGGTGACGCGGTGGCGGAAGTTCATTTGTAGCTGGCCCTGCGCCTCGGCCTCTCGCATCTTTTCGGCAAACGGCGCGACGACGCCCTCGCCCGCGCCCCAGGTGATGTGAAAGCGCGGCACCGAATTGCCGTGGCCCGTCGCCAGCCCGCCGCCGCGTTCGGCCCAACCGACGACGGGAAACCACGACATGCCGAGGGCAGAGAGATAGGCGCGCATCGGGCCTGCGGCGAAATCCAGATAAGCCTCGGCCCATTTGCGGGGGTTCGCGTCCTCGGCCCGGTCGAAGCGCGCCGACCCCATCCAGTCGGAGCGCGCCAATGCGTGGCTGTCGCGGATCCGCATCCGGCGCTGTTCGGGCGTGTCCACCATGAAGAGGCCGCCCAGGGACCAGAACGCCTGCCCGCCCAGGGATTGCGGCCCCTCCTGGTCGAGCAAGATGACCTTGCGGCCGCGTTTCACGGCTTCATGCCCGGCACTCATGCCCGCAAGACCCGCGCCGATGATGATCACGTCTGCGTCCATGCCCCCCCTCTCCTTCGGAGGTTCAGCCTAGGCGAGGGACCGGGCGGGGCAAGCTGGAAATCGGGGGAAGGGTGGATTCGGTGCGGGGGTGTTGCGGGAATGGGGATGGCGGCGTGCCGTGGTTTGAGAGGTTGTGCGCTTGGCCGGGGCGCGGGAGCCTCCCCTTTCAGCGGCATGACGCCGCCTATCGGGCAATGGGCAGGGATATTTGTGGAACAAAGAAGGGGGGCGGGAGCGCTCTAACCTTAAGGACGGGTTAAGGGCGCGAGGTCACATCATCTCGACCGAGAGGATTGTGGGCAGGTGGCGGGCGACCTCGTCCCAGGTCTCGCCTTCATCATGGCTGAGGAAGATCGAGCCGGTATTGGTGCCGAAACCCAGCGTGGCGTCGCCGTGGACCGCCATCGCCTGGCGGAGCACCGTGAAGAAGCAGCCCTGTTGCGGCAGCCCAGCGCGCTTGTCGGACCAGCTTTGCCCGCCATCGGTGGATTTCCAGACGGCGGCCCTGGCCCCGGGCGGGAAGCGGCCGTCGATGTCGCCATTGAGCGGGATGGTCCAGAGGGTTTCGGAATCGCGCGGGTGCACCGCGATGGGGAAGCCGAAACTGGACGGCAGGCCGTGGCTGATGTCATGCCAGACGCGCCCGCCATCGGGGCTGCGATAGGTGCCGTGATGGTTCTGCTGGTAGAGCAGGTCGCCCTCGGCGCGGGCGATGTTGTGGACGCAATGGCCGATCTCGCCCCCGCTTGGGGCGGCGGGGTGGTGGTGATGGTCGCAGGCATCGGCATTGGAGATGCGGTTGCGGCGCGCCCATGACTCGCCGCCATCCTCGGTGGCGAAGACACCTGCCGCCGAGATGCCGAGCCAGAGTTTTGCCGGGTCGTCATGGCTGACGATGGAGTGCAGGACGAGGCCCGCAGCACCGGGGGCCCATTGCTCGCGGTCTGGGAAACTGGCGAGGCTCACGGACTGGGTCCAGGTTTCACCGCCATCTGCGCTGACGTAGAGGTTGGCCGGTTTGCCGCCCGCGTAGAGGCGGCCATGGGCGTGGTGCAGCGACCAGATGGATGTGACCTGCCCGTCAAAGGGCGTCTCGGTCGGCGTCCAGTCGAACATCGCCGCCATGTCTGGATCGCCCGCGGCCCATTCATCCATCTGGCCGTTGGAGAGCTTGGCGAGCGTCCATGTGGCGCCCCGATCGGTCGAGCGCCAGATGCCCGCGCCGAACCAGTCGCCACCGCCGCCCGCCCAGATATGGCCCGTTTCCGCATCGCCGACGACATGGTTGATGCCCCAGCCGCCGCAATGCGGGCCGGAGACCTGCCAGCCGTCGGCATGGCTGAGGAGGAAGGCCCCCTTGGTGGTGCCGATGAGGATGGTTGGATGGGTCATGGATGCGCCTCCCCCTGGGTGGGGAAGGTAGCACGATTCCGGGGGCCGGAGCTATCGGCAGGGGCGAGGCTCTTCGAAGAGCCTCGGCAGAGCCTTGGAAGGCTCTGCGGCTACAATTGCCGCTCCACCATCATCTTCTTGATCGCGCCGATGGCCTCGGCGGGGTTCAGGCCCTTGGGGCAGGTCTTGGTGCAATTCATGATCGTGTGGCAGCGGTAGAGCTTGAACGGATCCTCGAGGTCGTCCAGGCGTTCGCCCGTCGCCTCGTCGCGGCTGTCAATGATCCAGCGATAGGCGTGCAGCAACGCGGCCGGCCCCAGGTAGCGGTCGCCGTTCCACCAGTAGCTGGGACAGGCGGTCGAGCAGGACGCGCACATGACGCATTCATAGAGCCCGTCGAGCTTCTTGCGGTCCTCGATGCTTTGGCGCCATTCATGTTCCGGGCGCTGCGTCTTGGTCTCCAGCCAGGGCATGACGCTGGCGTGCTGCGCGTAGAAATGGGTGAGGTCCGGCACCAGATCCTTGACCACGGGCATGTGCGGAAGGGGGTAGATCTTCACGTCGCCCTTGATCTCGTCCATGCCGAAGATGCAGGCCAGCCGGTTCATGCCGTCGATATTCATCGCGCAGGAGCCGCAGATGCCTTCACGGCAGGAGCGGCGGAAGGTCAGGGTCGGGTCGATCTCGTTCTTGATCTTGATCAGCGCGTCCAGGACCATGGGGCCGCAGTTGTCCATATCGACGAAATAGGTGTCGATCTGCGGGTTCTTCCCGGCATCGGGATTCCAGCGGTAGATCTGGAACTTGCGCAGGTTCGTCGCGCCCTTCGGCTTGGGCCAGGTCTTGCCGGTCATCATCTTGGAATTGCGCGGAAGCGTCAGTTGGACCATGGGGCTGCTCCTTCAGGCGGTGTGGATGGGCGGTCAGGCTGCATGGCGCAGCTCCCGCAACCAGGACGTGGGGTGGGTTTCATAGCCGAGTGTCACGAGGTCTTGCCCATGACGTTCGGCGTATATCTCGGCGACGCGGCGCGGCAGGGCGGTCTTCCACTGCGCGATCTTGCCGGAGGTCACATGTGTCTTCACGCGGTCGTCGCGCTTGGTGTCTTTCGCGAGGCCGCCGAAGAGGCTCTTGCGCCAGAAGATGCGTCCGCCCTCCTCGGCCTCGGGCACGGTCAGGCCGAGGGCGCGCAGGTGCAGGGTGAAGGCGACCGCGTCCCTGTCCTGCATCAGATCCTCGTAGCGCAGCTCGATCACGTTGGGGCGGGTGTAGTCCCAGGCGACCATTTCGCCAATCGTCCGTGCGTGACGTTCGCGCATCTCGAAGAGCAGCTTTTCCTCGTCATTGGGCAGGCTGCAAATATGTTCCTGGTAGCTGCGGCCGCCGAGATCGTCGCGCTTCATGTGGATGGCTTTCTCGCCAAATTCACCGCAGACCTGGTGATAGCGCATGCCGGATAGCAGCACGTCGCGGGGGTCGCGGATGATGTGCATGATGCGGGTATCGGGGCGCGCCAGGATGCTTTCGTGAAACCGCGTCGACCAGGAGAAGAGGAAGATGCGGCCCTCTTCCGGCACCAATTCGTCAGCCGTCTTGCGGAAGACCTGCGCGCAGGGGATGCCCAGCGTCCGGCCCATCGAGCGGAACACCCGCTGCATCCAGACGGTGCCGGTCTTGTGATGGGTGCCGAGCCCCATGACGCGGGGTTGGGTCAGCTCCAAGGCGCCCTCCTGGATATGGCGGCGGCGCGGATCACAGCAGGCTCAGGCTGTTGCGGGCGAGGCAGGTGACGGCCTCGGGGCGCGCGGCGATGTCGAGGACGTTTTGCACGGTGCGGTCGGTGACGCCGGTGACGGAGGCGCCCGCCAGCGACAGGATCTCGGACGCATCCGCCGCGTCGATGATGCAGTCGGTGACGGGGGCCGCGTTGACGCCCGGAAAGCGGTCGGCGACGACACGGTTGACGGTGGATTTGGCCTGGTCGCGGGCGAGGTCGTCGGTCGCCTCGGACACGACCCCGCAGGAGGCGATGAGGGCGGTCAGCGCCATAAGGGGAAGCAGTCGTGCGCGCATCAGGGGCCTCATAGCGACAGGGGCCGGGTCGGACCGGCACCGGTGTTCTGGCGGAAGCAAGTGTCATAGACGAGGTAGGGATCGCGGCCCTGGATGTAGTCGCTGGTGATGGTGATGGACCCCGTCGCGGACGCCCCGCCCGAGCCGACGCCCACCCCGATCATGCCGCGCGGTTGGGCGGCCAGGCGGGCGCGCTCGGAACAGAGATCATAGGCGCGGCTGGCGCTCATCGGGCCGCAGGCCGTAAGCACGACCAGAGCGACCCCGATGGCAATATGACCCGCCGCGTTCACCTGGCCACCTTAATACACCCGCGCCTTGGGCGCGATCTTTTTCATGTCGATGCCGCCCTGATCCTCGTCGGTCAGCGGGTCAAGATGAACCGGGCGGTAGGCCAGCGTCACCTTGGCCCCGTCGACCGTGGCGAGGGAGTGCTTACGCCAATTCTTGTCGTCCCGGTCCGGATAGTCCTCATGCGCGTGGGCGCCGCGGCTTTCCTTGCGCGCCTCTGCCGCCACGATGGTGGCCATCGCGTTGGGCATGAGGTTGGTGAGCTCAAGGCTCTCCATCAGGTCCGAGTTCCAGATCAGCGAGCGGTCGGTGACCTTGAGATCGGACATCTTGCCGGCGACGGCCTGCATCTTCTCGACGCCCTCGGCCAGCGTCTTGTCGGTGCGGAAGACGGCGGCGTCTTCCTGCATGGTCTGCTGCATCTCGTCGCGCAGATCGGCGGTCGGGATCGACCCGTTGGCATAGCGGATGTCGTCGAAGCGGCCCAGTGCCTTGTCGAGCGAGGCCTGGTTGGTGGGCGCGTTCGACGCCTCCGGGTCCACCACCTTGCCCGCCCGGATCGCGGCGGCGCGGCCGAAAACGACGAGGTCGATGAGGGAGTTGGAGCCGAGGCGGTTGGCCCCGTGAACGCTGGCGCATCCCGCCTCGCCCACGGCCATCAGGCCCGGCACGATGGCGTCGGGATCCTTCTTGGTCGGGTTCAGCACCTCGCCCCAGTAATTCGTCGGGATGCCGCCCATGTTGTAATGCACGGTCGGCAGGACCGGGATCGGCTCCTTCGTCAGGTCGACACCGGCGAAGATTCGGGCGGATTCCGAGATGCCCGGCAGGCGCAGGTCCAGCGTTTCCTTGGGCAGGTGGTTGAGGTGCAGGTGGATATGGTCGCCCTTTTCGCCGACGCCGCGACCTTCGCGGATTTCCATCGTCATGCAGCGGGAAACCACGTCGCGCGACGCCAGATCCTTGTAGGTGGGCGCGTAGCGTTCCATGAAGCGTTCGCCCTCGGAATTGGTCAGATACCCGCCCTCGCCGCGCGCGCCTTCGGTGATCAGACACCCTGCGCCGTAGATGCCGGTGGGGTGGAACTGCACGAACTCCATATCCTGAAGCGGCAGGCCCGCGCGCGCCACCATGCCGCCGCCATCGCCGGTGCAGGTATGGGCGGAGGTGGCCGAGAAATAGGCGCGGCCATAGCCGCCGGTGGCCAGCACGACCATCTTGGCGTTGAAGAGGTGCAGCGTGCCGTCATCCAGTTTCCAGGCAACGACGCCCTGGCATTCGCCATCCTCGGACATCAGCAGGTCGGTGGCGAAATATTCGATGTAGAATTCGGCGTTGTGCTTGAGGGACTGGCCATAGAGCGTGTGCAGGATGGCGTGGCCGGTGCGGTCGGCGGCGGCGCAGGTGCGCTGCACGGGCGGGCCTTCGCCGAACTCGGTGGTGTGGCCGCCAAAGGGGCGCTGGTAGATCTTGCCTTCCTCGGTGCGGCTGAAGGGGACGCCGTAATGCTCCAGCTCATAGACCGCCTTGGGCGCCTCGCGCGCGAGGTATTCCATCGCGTCGGTATCGCCGAGCCAGTCGGAGCCCTTGACGGTGTCATACATGTGCCACTGCCAATGATCCGGCCCCATGTTCGAGAGGCTGGCAGCGATCCCGCCCTGCGCCGCGACCGTGTGGCTGCGGGTCGGGAAGACCTTGGTGACACAGGCGGTCTTCAACCCCTGTTCCGCCATGCCGAGTGCCGCGCGCAGGCCCGCGCCGCCGGCCCCGACAACAACGACGTCATAGGTATGATGGATGATCTCTTGCGAAGCGGTCATGAGCGGAAAAGCCCCCTGAAATGGATTAGAGCGCGATTTGAGCGAGGGAAATGAGGCCGAGCGCCATCAGACCGTAGCTGATGCAGGCCATCACCACGATGGACACCTTGCGCGCGGTTCCCTGCACGTAATCCTCGATCACCATCTGGATGCCGAGGCGGAAGTGATAGAAGCCCACGATCAGCATCAAGGCAGTGGAGAGCGCCGGGAAGGGACGGCCAAGGGCGGCCTGCACGTCCGTATAGGGATTGCCCAGAAGCGGCGCGACGGAAAAGAGGAACATCGGCACGATGACCAGAAGCGCGACCGAGCTGATCGTCGTCTTCCAGTGGTGATCGGTGCCGGAGCGGGCCGAGCCCAACCCCTCGACTCGTTTGCGGGCGGTCATCATGGCCATGGCTCAGATCCCCCAGATCGTGATGATGGTCAGGAAGGTCAGCGCCACCGAGCCGATCACAGCCCCCCAGGCGGATTTGTCGGAGGTGTCGGGATCGAAGCCATAGCCCATGTCCCAGACCAGGTGCCGGATGCCCGCCAGCGCGTGATACCACAGCGCCCAGACGCTGAGCGTCATGACGATATCGCCCAGGATCGAGGTCAGCAGCCAGTCGACCGTCGCGAAATACTCCTCGGACACCGCCGCCGCCATCAGCCACCAGACGAACAGAACCGCGCCGCCCAGAAGCGCCACGCCGGTGATCCGGGTCAGGATCGACGTGACCATGTTGATTTCGGTGCGATAGACTTGCAGGTGCGGGGATAGGGGCCGGTCGCCCCTGTTAACGTCTGCCATGGCTGTGACCCTTTCAGGTTAGGCGTATCTCAGGTCCGTGTGCCCCAATGAATACCGAGTTTTGTGGCGGAGTCACGGGGGACAATGGGAAAACATCGCCCTTTCATGGGTCGTATCGCCGCATTTTTCGCGGTTGTGATCACATGAATTGGCGGTGTGATCACAGAACCGAGGCAACGAATCCCGCCAGCATCACCGCGATCAGCGCGACGGCGGGACGCCAGGGTGTGCGCACCCCTGTCAACGTCTCGACCCGGCGCGGATAGATCACGCAGGGCAGGCCAACGATCAGCCCGATCAGCAGGGGGCGCATCTTGATCAGCAAGGGGTCGCTCGCCTGGATCGCAAGGGCGAAGAGAAGCGCGGAAATGCCGCTTGCCATCAGCCCCGCGCCCAGGATCCGGCACAGGGCGGTCAGCACCGCCTCCAGCCCGGGCGTGAGTGTCGTGCCCTCGCGTTCCAGGATCTCGCGATGATAGGGCATTGGCACCGGGCCGAAGACATAGAGCGCGGCGATGCCGATGGTGCCAAGCGCGGCAAGGCCATAGAGCGACAGGGACAGGATCATCATGGGGCGTCGCTCCGTTACGAATGGGGGCACGGTAGCCGCAGCGCGTGCCCCGCGTCAAACCGGGATCAGCACCCAGTAATCCAGGTCGAGCAGAACGTCGGCCAGGAATTTGCCATCCGCGCCCTTCAGCGCGCCGACCTCTCCGCCCTTGGTTGCCACCAGCCGCAGGCGCATCGCGCCCACATTTGGGGCAGGGGTTTCGGCCTTGTCCAGCACCTCCGTCCAGGCCCGGACCGTATCGCCCGCGAAGCAGGGGTTGGCATGGGCGCCCGCGTTGATGCCCGCGATCATCTGCGCGTTGGCAAGGCCGTTGAAAGACAGCGCGCGCGCAAGGCTGATCACGTGCCCGCCATAGATCAGCCGCTTGCCACCCTCGCGGTTGGTCGCGTCGAAATGGACCTTGGCGGTGTTCTGCCACAGGCGGGTGGCCAGCATGTGCTCGGCCTCTTCGACGGTGACGCCATCGACATGGTCGATGACCTCTCCGATCTCGTAATCGGCCATCCGGTGCGGTTCCCCGGCCGGGGCAAAACCGTAGCCGGTGAAATCGAGGCCCTCGGGGATCACGAGGCTGTCGGGCGGAACCACCTTGGCCAGATCGGGGATCACGGTTTCGGGGGCTGCGGCGTTCAGGTCGTGCTTGCGCACCATGACCCAGCGCACGTAATCCAGCACAACTTCGTTACGTTGATTCAGCCCCTCAGTGCGGACATAAACCACGCCGGATTTGCCGTTGGAGTTCTGTTTCAGCCCGATCACTTCGGAGGTGCTGCGCAGCGTATCGCCGGGGAACACAGGCTTCCGGAACCGTCCCTCGGCATAGCCCAGATTGGCCACGGCATTCAGCGAAACATCTGGCACGGTCTTGCCGAAGACCACATGAAACGCGGCCAGATCGTCGAGCGGTGAGGCAGGCAGCCCGCAGGCGCGCGCGAATTCGTCCGAGGAATGCAGCGCATGACGCGCCGGGTAGAGCGCATGGTAGAGCGCGCGTTCCCCCCCGGAAACGGTGCGCGGCACGGCGTGGTCGATGCGCTGCCCGAGGCGGTAATCCTCGAAGAAATTGCCGGGATTGGTCTTGGCCATGGATCAGCGCCCCTTCAGCCGCCGAACGGCCAGGGACCGAGCCAGCTGTGGATATAGCCGATCACGACGAAGAGGACGAGCGCGCCGACCGCCGCCATCGCGTCACCCTTGAGCGAGGTGTTTTCGCGGCCCTTCCAGCCGGGCTCGGACCGGTTGATGACGATGACCTCGGCCACGGCCCAGGCAAGGAGCCCGCCAAAGAGGATGATCGAGGCAAGGTCGCCATTCACCAGCAGATGCGCGATGGCCCAGGTCTTCATCCCCGCCAGCATCGGGTGGCGCATACGGGCCGTCAGCGACGCCTTGGTGTCGCCTGCCGCGAAAAGGTAGAGCGCGATGAGGACCAGCAGGTTGTTCACATGGGTCAGGAAAGGCGGCGGCGACCAGACCGGGATGAAGTCCATCCCGCGATAGCCGATCACCATGAGGACGATCGCGCCGACCAGAGCCAGCGCGATGACGCCCTTGCCGCCCTGCCCCATCCGGGCGCGGGCATCGGGTGCGATACGCTTGAAGAAATGCGCCCCGGCCCAGAGGGCGAGACCGGCGAGGAGGAGGATAAGGGACATCAGGCGGTTTCCAATCTGGCAATCATGTCGGCTTTGGCCAGCGTGGCGCGGGCGGTGGCGACATGCAAGTTCTCGACGATCCTGCCATCGACGACGGCGACGCCCTGCCCTTCGGCCTCGGCCTGCTCGAAGGCTGCGATCTGGCGGCGGGCGAGGTCGATCTCGGCCTCGGACGGGGCGAAGGCGGCGTTGGCGGTGGCGATTTGCGCGGGGTGGATCAGGGTCTTGCCGTCAAAGCCCATGTCACGGCCCTGATCACATTCGGCGCGCAGCCCGTCCTCATCCTTGAAGGCATTGTAGACACCGTCGACGATGGGGATGCCTTCGGCCTTGGCCGCCAGCAGGCAGAGGCCCAGCCCCGCCATCATCGGCAGGCGATCGGGGCGAGCCCGCGTGTTCAGATCCTTGGCCAGGTCATTGGTGCCCATGACGAAACCCTGCAACTGAGGATGGGCGGCGATCTGGGCGGCGTTCAGCATGCCGCGCGGCGTCTCCATCATGGCCCAGATGGGGGTGTCGCCGATGCGGTTGGCCAGCGCCTGCACCTGATCCGCGCTTTCGACTTTCGGCAGGAGGATCGCGTCGCAGCCCATACCGGCGGCGGCCCTGGCATCGTCGGCGCCCCAATCGGTATCCAGCCCGTTGATGCGCACGATCTTCATGCGCGGGCCGTAGCCGCCCCGGGCCAGCGCCTCGGCCAGCGTGGCGCGCGCGGCGGGCTTCTCCTCGACCGCAACGGCATCCTCGAGGTCGAAGATGATGGCATCGACGGGCAGGGTCCTGGCCTTCTCCAGCGCGCGTTCCTTGGAGGCGGGGATATAGAGAACCGAGCGGAACGGGCGGGCGGTCTGATCCATCGGCGGGCGGTCCTTCTGTCTGTGTCCGGTCGGCTTCCGGGCGCAAGGAATAGCAAGAATGCTGCGAACGCAAGTTCCGTTTCGCCGCAGCGTAGCGAAATATTCTTGCGCGATCACGCGGCGCGCGCCGAAGGGTGAAGAATGGTTATTCGCGCCTTAACCATTACTTTGCTATTTTATGAGCATAGTCGGGACGATCCGCCGCTCATGGCGGACCCGATCCAATCGGGGGACGAGCTGCGGGACGGATCCGTTGCCTACCCACCCCTTTCGGATGCCGATCCCCGTCAGCCTGCCCCCTTCGACCTGAAAGGCAGGACCATGACACAGGCAATCAGACTGATCACCGGGGCGCTGGCGGTCATCCTCACCACCGGCACGCTCCACGCACAGGCCCCAAGGGCCGTCTGCGGCGCGCGCGACCAGGTCGTCGAGACGCTGACCGGGCGCTTCGGCGAGGTCGCGCAAAGCTGGGGCATGGGGCCGGGCAACCGCATCGTGGAGGTCTTCGCGTCCGAGGAAACCGGCACCTGGACCATCACCGTGACCGACGCCAACGGCACCACATGCCTTGTCGCCTCGGGCCGCTACTGGGAAAACCTGGCCCCGGTTCCGGTGGGCGAAGCGCTATAGGGCGGTGCAATCGCTGATGGCATACTGCGGTATACAGTGACGATTTGCACCAGTCGGCGCGAAAAACAACGTGATATCCGACCGTTAGAACGCCCGCGCCCGGTAACGCCCGACCAGTGGCCTATGGGGCCGTATTGCAGGGGCCTTGCACGACTCTCCCAGTGGGGATAGGCCACGCTCCAATATCAACGGAGCTTCGGAGAACGTCTCTCATGGCCAGACCCAAGATCGCCCTTATCGGCGCAGGACAGATCGGCGGCACGCTTGCCCATCTGGTAGCACTCAAGGAACTGGGCGATGTCGTCCTGTTCGACATTGCGGATGGCATCCCCCAGGGCAAGGCCCTGGACATCGCCGAGGCCGGCCCCGCCGCCGGGTTCGATGCCGATATGAAAGGCACCACCGATTACGCCGACATAGCGGGCGCCGATGTGGTCATCGTCACCGCCGGTGTGCCGCGCAAGCCCGGCATGAGCCGCGACGACCTGCTTGGCATCAACCTGAAAGTCATGAAATCCGTCGGCGAGGGCATTGCCGCCAACGCGCCCGACGCGTTTGTCATCTGCATCACCAATCCGCTGGACGCAATGGTCTGGGCGCTGCGCGAGTTTTCCGGCCTGCCGCACAAGAAGGTCGTCGGCATGGCGGGCGTGCTCGACTCGGGGCGTTTCCGGCATTTCCTGGCCGAGGAATTCGGCGTCTCGATGCGCGATGTCAGCGCCTTCGTGCTTGGCGGGCATGGCGACACGATGGTGCCCTCGGTGCGCTATTCCACCGTCGGCGGCATCCCCCTGCCCGACCTCGTCAAGATGGGCTGGACCACGCAGGAGAAACTGGACGCCATCGTGCAGCGCACGCGTGACGGCGGCGCCGAGATCGTCGGCCTGCTGAAGACCGGATCGGCCTTCTACGCGCCCGCCACCAGCGCCATCGAAATGGCCGAAGCCTATCTGAAAGACCAGAAGCGCGTGCTGCCCTGTGCGGCCTGGTGTGACGGTGAATTCGGCCTCGACGGCATGTATGTCGGCGTGCCCACCGTGATCGGCAAGGACGGGATCGAGCGCATCGTCGAGATCAACCTGTCGAAGGAAGAACAGGCCGGGTTCACCAAATCGGTCGAGGCCGTCAAGGGCCTGATCGAGGCCTGCAAGGGCATCGACGAGAGCCTGAAGTAAGGCACATCCCGCGCGGGTATCGCAGGGGCCGGGGGCATCGCCTCCGGCCCTTTTCCGTTTGTCACCCCGGCCCGCCTGGGACAGCATGCTGTCGGTCGACCCCGCGATTCGGGGTCGATTCGCCGTGCGAAGACCGGAATTGGCACGGGTTTGAACTTATGTGATCACAGGCCCAATTCGTGTGATCACAAATGTCGGATTTCCCCGCGAATCCCTGAAAAGCAACTGGATTGCTGTTTCTTTTCAACATCCGGTCATGTTTAGACTGCCCCAACCGAAAGCAACACGGGACAGTTTCATGAACATTCATGAATACCAGGCGAAGGCTCTGCTTCGCCAATACGGTGCCCCGGTCAGCGATGGCCGCGTGGTTCAGAAAGCCGAAAACGCCAAGACAGCCGCAAGCGAGCTGGACGGCCCGCTCTGGGTCGTGAAGGCGCAGATTCACGCCGGCGGGCGCGGCAAGGGCAGCTTCAGGGAGGCCGATGCCGGCGAGCAGGGCGGCGTGCGCCTGGCCAAGTCGGTCGAAGAGGCCGCCGAGCACACCAAGAAGATGCTCGGCCGCACCCTGGTGACGCATCAGACCGGCCCTTCGGGCAAGCAGGTCAACCGCATCTATATCGAGGATGGCTCGGGCATCGAGACCGAGATGTACCTGGCGCTGCTGGTCGACCGGCAGATCAGCCGGATCTCCTTCGTCTGTTCGACGGAAGGCGGCATGGATATCGAGGAGGTCGCCGCCGAGACGCCCGACAAGATCCTGTCCTTCAGCGTTGACCCTGCATCCGGCTACCAGCCGTTCCATGGCCGCCGCGTGGCCTTTGCCCTCGGCCTCCAGGGCCAGCAGGTCAAGCAATGCGTGCAACTGATGGGCATCCTCTACAAGGCCTTCACCGAGAAGGACATGGAGATGCTGGAGATCAACCCGCTGATCGTGACGGATAATGGAGACCTCAAGGTGCTGGACGCCAAGGTCGGGTTCGACGGCAACGCGATCTACCGCCATGACGACATCGCGGCCCTGCGCGACGAGACCGAGGAAGACCCCAAGGAACTGGCGGCCTCGAAATACGACCTGAACTATATCGCGCTGGATGGCGAGATCGGCTGCATGGTGAATGGTGCAGGGCTTGCCATGGCGACGATGGACATCATCAAGCTCTACGGGGCCGAGCCTGCGAATTTCCTCGATGTGGGCGGCGGCGCCACCGCCGAGAAGGTGACCGAGGCGTTCAAGATCATCACCTCCGATCCGAACGTGAAGGGCATCCTGGTCAATATCTTCGGCGGCATCATGCGCTGCGACATCATCGCCGAGGGCGTGGTCTCGGCGGTCAAGGAAGTGGGCCTTCAGGTGCCGCTGGTGGTGCGCCTGGAAGGGACCAATGTCGAAAAGGGCAAGGAGATCATCAATTCCTCGGGCCTCAACGTCATTGCCGCCGACGATTTGAAAGACGGCGCGCAGAAGATCGTGAAAGCAGTGAAGGGGTAAGGGATTTGCGAAGCCTGTCCATATTGTCTTTCGCAGCAGTTCTTCAGGTCATCAGCGGTTCTTTTCCGACGCTGACCTACGCACAGACTAGCGAGCCCACCATAAGCGTCGGTGACGTTGCTGGCCAAGTATTCGAACTACTGTGTCTCCAATCGACTTGGCGGTCAGGCGGCGAGTCCCAAACCGTCCTCGCAGTCGGATTTGAGCACTTAATTTCGGCAGCTGATCGGAGGGTTTACCGAAACGGAGTCTTAATGCTTGCGTATGATCAAGGCCCTGGGACCGAAGGTTGCACACTTTCCTCACAATATGGTGAATTTAGTTCAGTGTTGTCATCCATTTCGCGCTCTACCTGGTTGGACGATCGTCTAACTACAGCTGTCGTTGAGGATGGCCTTCACCGTTGGAGCTTGCCGAATACTCCGGGGGAAATCTGGCTGTCAGACCGTCCAAATTCTCCTACGACTGGATTCGCTTTGAGTTGGCACCCCTCGTTGTAGATTCAGGAATTTAGAGACAATCAGAACGAAAACCAAAAGGAGACGACCATGACTGCCATCATGAAACTCGCGATTGCCTCTGTCCTCGTGCTCGGCCTGGCGGGCTGCTCGCGGGAACTGGTGCGCAACAACGGCCATTCGTTCTTTCCGCCGATCTCGACCGACGGGATGGAGCGGGTGCTGGATGATCCGGGCCATCCCGGCGTGATCCTGAACGGGCAGGCCGTCACCGCCACCCGCCACTACTGACCACCCCGGCTGGAGACCAGGAGCATCTGAGCCCATGACTTCCCTTCCCCATTGGCGGCTCTTGCAGGGCCTCTGCATCGCGGGGGCCGTCGCGTTTGCGGCAGGGCAGGCCGTGGCCGACGAGGCCCCTGATACCGCCGCGCTGGCGCAATCGGCCTTCGCCGCGATCTGCACCAATCCGGGCCAGACGGCGGCGGTGATGGAGGCGCGGATGCGGGCGCATGTGGCCAACGCGGGCGGCTCGGGCCTGCCCTTCGGGACCAGCTTCTACGACACCACGCTTGGCGACACGCCGGATGATCCGACGCCCGGCACCAATCGGCGCTGCGAGGTGTCCTTTCCCGGCGACCATGTCGAGGACGCGACCGAGACCTTGCGGAGCGCCATGCAAGGCCCGCCTGTCTTCGGCACCGTCACCGAGTTGCCAGACGGCTTCGAAGCCCATGACGGCACACATTTCATCCAAGCCCGCCTGCTGAACGCCCGCGGCATCCGGGCCGTTGTGCATGTGGGCACGCGGGACGGGTCGGACGGCCAGGAAACATTCATCAACGTGGAGCGGCTGCCGCCGCCCGCCGACTAGAACCAGAAAAAGAGGGACAGGCAACATGGCCGTACTCGTCGACGAAAACACCAAGGTTATCTGCCAGGGCTTCACCGGCAGCCAGGGCACCTTCCATTCCGAGCAGGCGATCGCCTATGGCACCAAGATGGTCGGCGGCGTGACCCCCGGCAAGGGCGGGCAGACGCATCTGGACCTGCCGGTTTTCAACTCGGTGCATGAGGCGCGCGCGACAACCGGGGCGAATGCCAGTGTCATCTATGTGCCGCCACCCTTTGCCGCCGACAGCATCCTTGAGGCCATCGACGCCGAGATGGAGCTCATTTGCTGCATCACCGAAGGCATCCCGGTGCTGGACATGATGCGGGTCAAGCGCGCGCTGGAGGGCTCCAAGTCGCGTCTGGTCGGCCCCAACTGCCCCGGCATCATCACGCCCGACGCCTGCAAGATCGGCATCATGCCGGGCCATATCCACAAGCGTGGCTCGGTCGGTGTCGTTTCCCGCTCGGGCACGCTGACCTATGAGGCGGTGAAACAGACCTCCGATATCGGCCTCGGCCAGTCCACCGCCGTGGGTATCGGCGGCGACCCGATCAAGGGGACCGAGCATATCGACGTGCTGGAGATGTTCCTGGCCGATGACGAGACCCAGTCGATCATCATGATCGGCGAGATCGGCGGCAATGCCGAGGAAGACGCGGCGCAGTTCCTGGCCGACGAGAAGAAAAGAGGCCGCTGGAAGCCGACCGCCGGTTTCATCGCGGGCCGCACCGCCCCTCCGGGCCGCCGCATGGGCCATGCCGGTGCCATCGTCGCCGGTGGCAAGGGCGGGGCCGACGACAAGATCGAAGCCATGCGCGCCGCCGGGATCGTGGTGGCCGACAGCCCCGCGACGCTCGGCGAGGCGGTGCTGGAGGCGATTGGGTGAGGTGATGGCGGGTCTGCGAACATCCATGATGTTGTCGGTTGGAGCGATACTTGTCGCCCTGATCGGGCCCGCTGCATCTGCGCAGTCGATGGATGACAGTCTCACGGCTGCTTTTAACCTTTGCCTGTCGCCGCCGGACAGTCCGGACGCGGCGCGTGAAGTGCTGGATGACAGCGGCTGGCAGCCGTCGGAAGACGCAACCGCAATTGCGCTCTACAATGCTGTTGTCGCCTTCAACTTCAATGCAGCCGACCTTGCCTATACATTCACCAATGCCGGTTTCATGGCAGCATCGGTGTTGGGGAATTCCGCACTTGGCCCGGATCAGGTCGGGATGGAATTGGATGGCTACCGGATAGCCGTTCTGGGCATCTCGGAAGGCACGCCCTATTGCGTTCTCACAGGCCCGGACCAGTTGTTGGCGTTGCTGGAGCGGATAGGCTTCGAACAAACGACGCAACAGATTTCGGGCGTTTTGGGGCAGACCATGGGATCGCTTCCAGGTGGCCATCAAGTCGCAGCCGCTCGTTTCGATCTCGCGGCGCTTGAGCCCTTGCTCATGGCATCCGACCTCCCCGAGGACCGGGTTTCTCAGATATTATCGACTATTTCTCCTTCAACCGTTCACATTGCATATTCGGAGGGTTCCGAATGACAGCCTTCGAACGTCCATCAGCATCCCCAGTCACGAAGCCCGCAGCGACGCCTGACAGGCGGCGGTCGCGACGGTCTGTCAGCCACCGCACAAGATGAGGAAGGACATGCCCATCAGACCCATCATCTGCGTCATCGCCATCGCGACCCTGTCGGGATGCGCCGCAAGTGAGCCTCAGGCGCCGTCCGCGCCGGTGAATACCGCCGCGCCCTTCCCCCTCGCCGATAGCCGTATCGTCGGGCAACCCGTGCCCGGCGCGATCCTGGTGGAGATCGATGCGGTGCAGGGGATCATTCCGAACGTCCGTGGCGCGGCCCGGGAGTGGTGCGGCGGCGCGGCCCAGGTCTCGCCGGTCAGCTCCGATCTCTCCGCCCTCGGGATCAATCGCGAGACATGGATGGTCCGATGCCAATGATGCCCATTTCCCCAACCGACGCCGACCGGACCGCTTGCCCCATGCGGGCGGGGCGGATCGTGGGGTGGGTGCTTGGCGGTCTCATGGCGCTGATCCCCGGCGCGGCGATCGCCCAGGACGCCCCCCTGCACACGCCCTGCCTGACCGCCCATGCCGACCTGTCCGGCTACATCGCCGCGATGGAGTCCGAGGGCTGGACCCAGCTTGAGACCGATAGCGAGGCCTGGCGTGCCGCCGTGGCGGTCGTCTACCAGCCGGTGCAGGCGATGCAGATCCTGCCCGCCCCCTTCGAAAGCCTCGAGGACGCGACCCGGTTCGCGGAATCGGCGGCGGAACGCGGCGCGCGGGCCTATCAATACGGCACAGGCGTCTTCTTCCGCGACGGGGTTTCGGCCTCGATCCAGCTTGGCCCGCCCATGGGCGACAGCCTGAGGCTGTCCTGCGTCTTCGCCGCCCCCGACCTGCCGCAAGCCACTGAGATGCTGGCCGAAGACGCGATGAGCCGCGACGGCATCGGCGTGAGCATGGCGACCGAGGACATCGCGGTTGCTGGGCAGGACGTGCCCGCCCGGCTGGATGCGCTGCGGCTGGACGGCACGCCCGTTTTCACCGCCATGCTTGCCGGGCGCGAGGCCCTGATGCTCACCTGGCGGTTTGCGCCGCCGACATGACCGACATTTCCATTCCCCATCCTCGAACGAGGTAAGAGCCCATGACCGACCAATCCCCCAACGACGCCTTCCAGGCCTCCAGCTTCATGCAGGGCCACAATGCCGAATATCTGGAGCAGCTCTACGCCCAATACGCGCGCGATCCCGCCGCCGTGGACCAGGCCTGGGTGGAGTTCTTCAAATCGCTCGGCGATGGCGAGGCGCAGGTCAAGGCCGAGGCCGCGGGCCCGTCCTGGGCGCGCGCCGACTGGCCGCCGATGCCAGGAGACGACCTGACCCATGCCCTGACCGGGGAATGGCCCGACACGGCGTCCGCCGAGGCAAAGGCGGCGGCCAAGAAGATCGCCGACAAGGCGTCCGAAAAGGGCGTTTCGGTCTCGGACGAGGCGGTGCGCCGCGCGGTTCTGGACAGCTTGCGCGCGCTGATGCTGATCCGGGCCTACCGCATCCGGGGGCATCTGGTGGCCGATCTGGACCCGCTTGGCATGCGCGCCCACACACCGCATCCCGAGCTTGACCCGGCGAGCTACGGCTTTGTCGATTCCGACATGGACCGGCCCATCTTCATCGACCAGGTGCTTGGCCTCGATGTCGCCTCGATGCGGCAGATCCTGGAGATCGTGAAGCGGACCTATTGCGGCACCTTCGCGCTGCAATACATGCACATCTCAAACCCCGAGGAGGCCGGCTGGCTGAAGGAGCGGATCGAAGGTTTCGACAAGGAGATCAAATTCACCCGCGAGGGGCGCAAGGCGATCCTGAACAAGCTGGTCGAGGCCGAGGGCTTCGAGAAATTCCTGCATGTGAAATACATGGGCACCAAGCGCTTCGGCCTCGATGGCGGCGAGGCACTGATCCCGGCGATGGAGCAGATCATCAAGCGCGGCGGCGCCCTGGGCGTCAAGGACATCGTCATCGGGATGCCGCATCGGGGGCGTCTTTCGGTGCTGGCCAACGTGATGGCCAAACCCTACCGCGCGATCTTCAACGAGTTTCAGGGCGGCAGCTTCAAGCCCGAGGACGTGGATGGCTCGGGCGATGTGAAATATCACCTCGGCGCGTCCTCGGACCGCAGTTTCGACGGCAATTCGGTTCATCTCAGCCTGACCGCGAACCCCAGCCACCTTGAGGCGGTGAACCCCGTCGTCCTGGGCAAGGTGCGCGCCAAGCAGGATCAGCAGAACGACTCGGACCGGACCGCGGTTCTGGGCATCTTGCTGCATGGCGACGCGGCCTTTGCGGGGCAAGGCGTGGTGGCCGAGGGCTTCGGCCTGTCCGGTCTGCGCGGCCACCGCACCGGCGGCACGATGCATATCGTCGTCAACAACCAGATCGGCTTTACCACCGCGCCGCATTTCAGCCGGTCCAGCCCCTACCCCACCGATATCGCGCTGATGGTCGAGGCGCCGATCTTCCACGTCAATGGCGACGACCCCGAGGCCGTGGTCCACGCCGCCCGCGTCGCCACCGAGTTCCGCCAGAAATTCCACAAGGACGTGGTGCTGGACATCTTCTGCTACCGCCGGTTCGGTCATAACGAGGGCGATGAGCCCATGTTCACCAACCCGATCATGTACAAGAAGATCAAGAAGCAGAAGACCACCCTTCAGATCTACACCGACCGGCTGGTGAATGACGGGCTGATCCCCGAGGGCGAGATCGAGGATATGAAGGCCGCCTTCCAGAGCCATCTGAACGATGAGTTCGAGGCCGGAAAAAGCTACAAGCCCAACAAGGCCGACTGGCTGGACGGGCGCTGGAGCCACCTGGACCGCGAGGGCGAGGAATATGAGCGCGGCCAGACCGCGATCAAGCCCGAGACCTTCGAGGAGGTCGGAAAGGCGCTGGTCACAGCCCCGGACGGCTTCGCCCTGCACAAGACGGTCGGGCGGCTTCTGGACGCCAAGAAGGAGATGTTCGACAGCGGCAAGGGCTTTGACTGGGCCACCGCCGAGGCGCTTGCCTTCGGCAGCCTCCTGACCGAGGGCTACCCGGTGCGCCTGTCGGGTCAGGACAGCAGCCGCGGCACCTTCAGCCAGCGTCATTCCGCGCTGGTCAGCCAGGAGACCGAGGACCGCTACTACCCGCTCAACAACATCCGCGAGGGGCAGGCGCAATACGAGGTCATCGACTCGATGCTGTCGGAATATGCCGTGCTCGGGTTCGAATACGGCTACAGTCTAGCCGAACCCAACGCGCTGGTCGCCTGGGAGGCGCAGTTCGGCGATTTCGCCAATGGCGCGCAGATCATGTTCGACCAGTTCATTTCCTCGGGCGAACGCAAATGGCTGCGCATGTCGGGCCTCGTGATGCTGCTGCCGCATGGCTATGAGGGCCAGGGGCCGGAACACTCCTCGGCCCGGCTGGAGCGCTGGTTGCAGATGTGCGCCGAAGATAACTGGATCGTCGCCAACTGCACGACGCCCGCCAACTACTTCCACATCCTGCGCCGCCAGATCCACCGCGATTTCCGCAAGCCGCTGGTCCTGATGACGCCGAAATCGCTGCTGCGTCACAAGCTGGCGATCAGCGATGCCGACGATTTCACCACCGGGTCCAGCTTTCACCGGGTGCTGTGGGATGACGCCCAGAAGGGCCATTCCGACACCGAACTGGTGGCGGATGACCAGATCAAGCGCGTCGTCATGTGCTCGGGCAAGGTCTATTACGACCTGCTGGAAGAACGCGACAAGCGCGGGATCACGGATGTCTACCTGCTGCGGCTGGAGCAATTCTACCCGTTCCCGGCGCTGGCCCTGGTCAAGGAGTTGGAGCGCTTCAAGGGCGCCGAGATGGTCTGGTGCCAGGAAGAGCCCAAGAACCAGGGCCCGTGGAGCTTTGTCGAACCCAATATCGAATGGGTATTGAGCCGGATCGGCGCCGATCACACGCGCCCGCGCTATGCCGGGCGTCACGCCGCCGCGTCGCCCGCGACCGGCCTCGCCTCCATGCACAAAGAACAGCAAGCCGCACTCGTCAACGATGCGCTCACGATCGAAGGGAAGTAATCCATGTCCGTAGAAGTCCGCGTGCCCACCCTGGGCGAAAGTGTCACCGAGGCGACCATCGCAACCTGGTTCAAGAAACCGGGTGACTCTGTCGCCGTAGACGAAATGCTCTGCGAGCTGGAGACCGACAAGGTGACGGTCGAAGTGCCCTCGCCCGCCGCCGGAACGCTGGCCGAGATCGTGGCCGAGGAAGGCGAGACCGTCGGCGTCGACGCGCTGCTGGCGACGCTGGATGCCGGTGACGGGGCCTCTGACGGCGGGTCCAAAGACGATGCCGAGGAGAAGCCCAAGGCGAAACCGGATGCCGATGAGACCCCCGCGAAGGGAGGCAACGGCTCCACCGATGTGATGGTGCCGACATTGGGCGAAAGTGTCACCGAAGCGACGGTGGCCACCTGGTTCAAGCAGGTCGGCGATGCCGTCAGCCAGGACGAGATGCTGTGCGAGTTGGAGACCGACAAGGTCTCGGTCGAGGTGCCCGCGCCCTGCGGCGGCGTGTTGACGGAAATCGTCGCCCCCGAGGGCACCACGGTCGATGCCAAGGCCAAGCTCGCGGTGATCTCGGGCAGCGCGGATGGCACGGTCGAACCCGGCCCCCGCCCCGACGCGTCGGAAGAAAAGGCCCAGGCCAGCAGCGGCAAGGACGTGGAAGACGCCCCCGCCGCCAAGAAGATCATGGCCGAAAAGGGCATCGACGCGGCCAGCGTCAAGGGCTCGGGCCGCGATGGCCGGGTGATGAAAGAGGATGTGGTGAAGGCCGCCGCAGGCTCCGCCCCCGCCAAGACGGAAAGCCCCGCCCAAGCCCCGCGTGCGCCCGATGCCGCCGAAGATGCCGACCGCATCGAACGCGTCAAGATGACCCGCCTGCGCCAGACCATCGCCAAGCGCCTGAAGGACGCCCAGAACACCGCCGCGATCCTGACCACCTACAATGAGGTGGACATGACCGAGGTGATGGCGCTCCGCAACACCTACAAGGAGGCATTCGAGAAGAAGCACGGCGTGCGCATGGGCTTCATGTCCTTCTTCACCAAGGCCTGCTGTCACGCGCTGAAAGAGGTGCCCGAGGTCAATGCCGAGATCGACGGCAATGAAATCGTCTACAAGAACTTCGTGCATATGGGCGTGGCCGCCGGCACGCCGCAGGGCCTTGTCGTACCGGTCATCCGCAACGCCGACCGGATGAGCTTTGCCGAGATCGAGAAGGCGATCGGCGAAAAGGGCCGCCGCGCGCGGGATGGCAAGCTGTCCATGGCCGAGATGCAGGGCGGCACCTTCACCATCTCGAATGGCGGTGTCTATGGCTCGCTGATGTCCTCGCCCATCCTGAACCCGCCGCAATCGGGGATCCTGGGGATGCACAAGATCCAGGACCGCGCGATGGTCGTGGACGGCGAGATCGTGATCCGCCCGATGATGTACCTGGCGCTCAGCTACGATCACAGGATCGTCGACGGCAAGGGGGCAGTGACGTTCCTGGTGCGCGTGAAAGAGGCGCTGGAGGATCCGCGTCGGTTGCTGATGGATTTGTAAGCGGTCCAAGCGGAAGAATTTTGCCCAAAATTCCTCCGCCCTGAAAAATCTTCGGGAAGATTTTCCCCGCCCACGCGCCCGGCCCGTCACAGGACCGGGCGCTTTCATTTGCCAAATTTTGACCTCTCCTTCATACTGTCGCCAAAGCGCCCTCGAGAGCGCGGATCCGAGCAGTCACCGAGTGAGGCACGCGATGAGCAGTCGCTTTGGCACCCGAACCGTCCTGTCCTGCATGCGCAACGAGGGGCTCTTTCTGCTGGAATGGGTCGCCTTCTACGGCGCGCTCGGCTTCGACAACCTCGTCGTCATCACCAATGACTGCACCGATGGCACCGACCTGATGCTGGACCGGATGCAGGAAATGGGCCTCGTCACCCATCTGCGCAACAATGCCTATGGCGCGGAAAGCCCGCAGATTTTCGGGCTGCGCAAGGCGAAGGAGGAATTGCCCATCGTGGGTGAGGCCGACTGGCTTCTGCATGTCGACAGCGACGAGTTTCTCAACATCTTTCACGGGCAGCACGGCATCGACGACCTGATCGAGGTCGCGCAAGACTTCGACGCCTGTGCCATCGCCTGGCGGCCCTTCGGCGATAGCGGTCACAAGATCTGGCCCGGCGGCACGGTGCTGGAAAACTTCATCCGCTGCGACAAGAAACCGTTCTGGAACAATGCCTTCCACAAGGCCCTGCTCCAGCCGCGCAAGTTCCAGGGCATCCATGTCCATATGCCGAAACACCCGCTCCGCCCCGACGCGCGCCAATGCAACGCCATGGGCGAGGAGATCGACGCCGCCGCGCTCTATACCGCCGCGCATGAACGCCATCGCGGCATGGACCGGGCCAAGCTGACCTGGGAGGGGGCCTGCCTGAACCATTACACGATCAAGTCCGAGGATCTGTTCCTGCTCAAGAACGACCGTGGCGACGGGGCCAACCAGGGCGGCACGAAACGCTACCTCAACTCCACCTTCCACCGCCGCTACAACACCAATCGCCGCTCCGACAGCTCGATCCTGCGGCACATGCCCGAGGTCAGCGAAAGGATGGGTGAGATGCGCGCCGATCCCCTGCTGGCGACGCTGGAACAGGCCGCGCAGATCTGGTGGGACAACCGCCGCGACCGCGTGCTGACGCCCGAGCGTATCGCCGCATGGACCCTGCCGGTCGAGGGCGCAGACACCCCCGCGAAGGCCGCCTGATGGAAAGCCGCCACGGGTCAAAGGTCGTGCTCAGCTGCATGCGCAACGAGGGCATGTTCCTGCTGGAATGGATCGCCTATTACCGCGTGATCGGGTTCGAAAGGGCCGTCGTCGTCACCAACAATTGCACCGACGGCACCGACCTGATGCTGGATCGGCTGGAGCAGATGGGTTATGTCCGCCACCTGCGCAATGACTGGCGCGGGGCGGGACGGCCGCAGATGGAATCCTTGCGCATCGCGCGCGAGGAGGTCGATGATCTCGTGCTGGCCGAATGGTGCCTGCATGTCGACAGCGACGAATTTCTCAATGTCACCTGCGGCGACGGCCATGTCGATGACCTGCTGGACCTGATGCCGCCGACCGAGGCGGTGGCCATCGCCTGGCGCCTCTTCGGCAACAATGGCCACAAGACCTGGCCCGGCGGGCTGGTGACCGAGAATTTCACCCGCGCCCGCGCTGAACCGGCCTGGAATTCCTGCCTGCACAAGGCCCTGTTCAAGGCGCGCAAGTTCAACACGATCTCGATCCACATGCCCAAGAACCCGACCCATCCGAAGGTGCGCAACCACAACACGCGTGGCAATGCCATCACCACGGATTCGATGTTCAAACCGGCCCATGAACGCCACCGCAAGATGGACCGGGCGGAACTGACCTGGGACAACGCCCAGATCAACCATTACGCGGTGCGCTCGGACGATACCTTCCTGATGAAGAACGACAGGGGCGCGGCGAATACGCTAGGCCTGGGCAAGTATTTCATGGACTCGATCTTCTACACCCGCTGCAACCGCAACGATATCGAGGATGCGTCGATCCTGCGCATCCTGCCCGCGTTGAAGGAGGAGCTTGAGGAGCTGCGCGACGACATGATCCTCTACCATCTCGAACAGGCCGCGCTGCACTGGTTCCATGAGCGCCGCGATCGCATCCTGACCCCCGAGAAGATCGCCGAGTGGACAACCGACCCCGCCGATCTGCCACAGGCCGCCGAATGACCCAGGAACTGACCGCCCTGACCTTGGCCGCGCTGCTGCAAGTGGTGCAATTCGTCATCATGGCCGTGCCCGCGAACATCCAGCTTGGCCCCGCCAAGACGACCGGCCCGCGCGACCAGCCGCTGGAATTGCACGGGCTGGCCGGGCGGCTGAAACGCGCGCAGGACAACCATTTCGAGGGGCTGATCCTGTTCTCCATCGCCGTCATGGTCATCACCGTCTCGAACCAGTCCAGCGCCGTGACCGTCACCAGCGCCTGGGTCTACCTGGTCGCGCGCATCCTCTATGTCCCGGCCTATGTGATCGCCGTCGGCATGTGGCGTTCGGCGATCTGGGGGCTGGGATTCCTGGCCACTATCGTGATGCTCTGCGCCGCCTTGGTCTGAGCCCGCCCATTTGTGATCACACAATTCGGCACGCGGAGAAACGCGCGCGAAAAACCGCCCCGATTTTGGCACCGCTTTCCAATTCCGGTTGACCTCGCGTCGCGAACGGCCCAAACCTTGGGGAAATCGGCCCCGTGCCTCTGACAAGGAGACCCTGACATGGCAAGCTATGACGTGATCATCATCGGTTCCGGCCCCGGCGGCTATGTCTGCGCCATCCGCTGCGCGCAGCTGGGTCTGAAAACGGCGGTGGTCGAGGGGCGCGAAACGCTCGGCGGCACCTGCCTCAATATCGGCTGCATCCCCTCCAAGGCGCTCCTGCATGCCAGCCACATGCTGCACGAGGCCGAGCACAACTTCGCCAAGATGGGCCTCAAGGGCAAATCGCCGTCGGTCGACTGGCCCGCGATGCTGGAATACAAGGACGAGGTGATCGGCCAGAACACCAAGGGCATCGAATTCCTGTTCAAGAAGAACAAGATCGACTGGCTGAAGGGCTGGGGCTCGATCCCCGAGGCGGGCAAGGTCAAGGTCGGCGACGACACGCATGAGGCCAGGAACATCATCATCGCCTCGGGGTCGGAGCCCTCATCGCTCCCCGGTGTCGAGGTCGATGAAAAGGTCGTGGTCACCTCCGAGGGCGCGCTGAGCCTGTCCAAGACGCCCAGGAAGATGGTGGTGATCGGCGCGGGTGTGATCGGGCTGGAGCTTGGCTCGGTCTATGCCCGCCTCGGGGCCGAGGTCACGGTGATCGAATATCTCGACGCCATCACACCGGGCATGGACGGCGAGGTCGCCAAGACCTTCCAGCGCATCCTCAAGAAACAGGGGATGAATTTCGTCATGGGCGCGGCGGTCTCCAGCGTCGAGGCGCTCAAGACCAAGGCCAAGGTGAACTACACCCTGCGCAAGAAGGAGAGCGAGCACCAGATCGACGCCGATGTCGTGCTGGTCGCGACGGGGCGCAAACCTTACGTCGACGGCCTCGGCCTCGACAAGCTCGGCGTCGAGATGACCGACCGTGGCCAGATCAAGACCGACGATACCTGGGCCACCAGCGTCAAGGGCATCTACGCCATCGGCGACGCCATCCCCGGCCCGATGCTGGCCCACAAGGCCGAGGATGAGGGCATGGCGGTGGCCGAAGTACTTGCGGGCAAGCATGGCCATGTGAATTACGGCGTCATTCCGGGCGTCATCTACACCACGCCCGAGGTCGCGACCGTCGGCAAGACCGAGGAGGCGCTGAAGGACGAAGGCCGCGCCTACAAGGTGGGCAAGTTCTCCTTCATGGGCAATGGCCGGGCCAAGGCCGTGTTCCAGGGCGAAGGCTTCGTCAAGATCCTGGCCGACAAGGAGACCGACCGTATCCTCGGCGCGCATATCATCGGCCCCTCGGCGGGCGATCTGATCCACGAGGTCTGCGTCGCGATGGAATTCGGGGCCAGCGCGCAGGACCTGGCGCTGACCTGCCACGCCCACCCCACCTATTCGGAGGCCGTGCGGGAAGCCGCGCTCGCGTGCGGCGATGGCGCCATCCACGCCTGAACCGCGCAGCATGCGCGTCATCTCCGCCTGGCGCGCGACCTACGTGTCGGCGCTTGTCGTCCGCGCGGGCGACAGCGTCACGCCCGGACGGATGGACGACGACTATCCCGGCTGGCAATGGGTCACGAATGCCAGCGGCCTCGGCGGCTGGATCCCGGCCAGCCTGCTGGAGGGGGGCCGCGTCGCGTCAGATTTCGACACGGCGGAACTGACGGTGCATCCCGGCATGACCGTCACCAGCCTCAAGACCCGCGCCGGCTGGCACTGGTGCCGTGATCACGCGGGCAACGAAGGCTGGCTCCCCGCCTCGCACCTTGCCCCGACCTGACCTTTCTTTGTTCCGCAAATATCCAGTCCGTTTGGATTATGCGATGATGGTTGCGGGCGGGAGCTCGTAAATATCCAGATGCTTTGAGCTTTCAAAGACATCGTCTCCGGGCTTGAGCCCCGCCCGCATTGGTTTGTCCTGCAC
>NZ_JBSXNT010000023.1:0-191722 GCF_056857775.1 Alterinioella sp. B-7 | reverse complement strand
GACCGCATTCATCGCTGGACGGGAAGACACCCGATCAGGCATATCACATCACGCCGCGACAAATCCCGGTCGCGGCATAACCGAGCGGGAAATCCACTTACGAAACGGCTCGAAACTGTTCAGACAAACCAAGCCACCTCTCATGAAACACCAGAGCAAGCATTTACCACAGGTCAGGTGCATGGCTATTTCAACTACGAAAGCTACAGCTATCCAGCATCGGGCTTGACCTATGATCCGGCTGGGTTGGCTCCGGGCGGCTTTGGATACCGGATGATGATGCACGAGCTTGGCCATGGTCTGGGTTTCGCCCATACGCATGACAATGGCGGCGGGTCGCCCCTGTTCCCGGGGGTCACGAACTCGAACGACTTTGGCGACAATGAGCTAAACCAGCAGATCTATACGATCATGTCCTATAACCGTGGCTGGGAAGTTGGCCAGGATCCACAGGGTTCCGGACTGGCGGCCTACGGTTACAATGTAGGGCTTGGCGCGTTCGATATTGCATTGGTGCAGTATTATTACGGGGCCGATACAAGTTTCAAGAACGGCAACACCACCTATATTATCCCCGAAGCGGGCGGCTGGCTCAGCATTTGGGATACCGGTGGCACCGACACGATCCGCTATAATGGATCGGGGGATGCGGTGATCAACCTGAACTCGGCGACGCTGGACAATTCCCCGACCGGTGGCGGGCCGCTGTCCTATATCATGAACGGCGGCGGCAACTCCTACTTTGGCGGCTTTACAATCGCGGCGGATTTCACGGACGCGCTTGGCAACCGGGGCAGGGAATCCGGCGTGATAATAGAAAACGCAACCGGCGGGTCAGGCGACGACAACATTACGGGCAACGGAGTCTCTAACAAATTGCTGGGTCGCAGCGGCGCTGACGAGATTGACGGATTGCGCGGCCATGACACGCTGCGGGGCGGATCTGGAAACGACACCCTCGACGGCGGGCGCGGCAATGACACGCTCCTGGGCAATGCCGACAGGGATAAGCTCATCGGTGGCAACGGCATCGATATCCTCAGGGGCGGGTCGGGCAATGACGTGGTTAACGGCACCAGGGGCAATCTGGACAAGATGTGGGGCCAGGGCGGGCGCGACGCCTTTATTTACCGCGACGGATTCGGGGCTGATCGCATCATGGATTTCGAAGATAATCGGGACACGATCCGCCTGGATGACAATCTCTGGGTCGGTAATCTGAGCGCGCAGCAGGTTCTTAATCAGTTCGCCACCGATACAGGCAACAACATTTTGCTGGATTTTGGTGGCGGCGATACACTTCTGATCCGCAACGTCGCCAATGTCAGCATGTTGCTGGACGATATCACGATCATCTGGGGGTGAATGAATATGGCCCGGGCGGGGGGGCGCATCGGCGGTTCATGACCCGATGCGGCCTTTTTGCCGCGCCCCTCTTATGGACAGGCCCGGTCAGCGCTGCTAGCAGGGCGCGACAGCGACGGAGCATGCGCCATGACAAAAGATTCCGATGGGCTGACCTATGCTCAGGCGGGCGTGGATATCGACGCCGGCAACACGCTGGTGGAGCGGATCAAGCCCGCCGCCAAATCCACCGCGCGGGCCGGCGTCATGGCGGGGCTTGGCGGTTTCGGGGCGCTGTTCGACCTGAAGGGGGCAGGCTTTGCCGATCCGATCCTGGTGGCCGCGACCGATGGGGTCGGCACCAAGCTGCGCATCGCCATTGATACCGGGATTTACGACACCATCGGCATCGACCTGGTGGCGATGTGCGTCAACGACCTGGTCTGTCAGGGGGCGGAGCCGCTGTTTTTCCTGGATTATTTCGCCACGGGCAAGCTGGATGTCGAAGCCGCGACGGTGATCATCGACGGGATCGCAGAGGGCTGCAAACGCTCCGGCACCGCTCTCATCGGCGGCGAGACGGCGGAAATGCCCGGCATGTATGCGGGCGGCGATTTCGACCTTGCGGGCTTTGCCGTCGGCGCGATGGAACGCGGCAGCGACCTGCCCAAGGGGATCGCGGCGGGTGATGTGCTGCTCGGGCTGGCCTCGGATGGGGTGCATTCGAACGGCTATTCGCTGGTGCGCCGGATCGTGGAGCGGTCCGGGCTGGACTGGCACGATGCCTCGCCCTTCTCGGAGGGCGCGCTTGGCGCGGGCCTGCTGGCGCCGACGCGGCTTTACGTGACCTCGGCCCTGGCGGGCGTGCGGGCCGGGGCCGTGAAGGGCCTCGCGCATATCACCGGCGGCGGGCTGACCGAGAACCTGCCGCGCGTGCTGCCGGAGGGGTGTGGGGCCGAGGTCGATCTGTCGGCCTGGCCGCTGCCGCCGGTTTTCCGGTGGCTGGCGGAAACCGGCGGGATGGAAGAGGGCGAATTGCTCAAGACCTTCAACGCGGGGATCGGCATGGTTGCCGTGGTGCCCGAGGCGCGCGCGCAGGAGGCCGCACGGATTCTCACCGACGCGGGCGAGACCGTCACCCGGATCGGGCGCGTGAGCGAGGGCGCGGGCATCAGCTACACGGGCGCGCTTCTGTGACCAGCCGGGTGGCCATCCTGATTTCGGGCAGCGGCTCGAACATGGTGGCCTTGGCCGACAGCATGACAGGCGATCACCCCGCGCGGCCCTGCCTGGTGCTGGCCAATTCGGCGGATGCGGGCGGGCTGGCGAAGGCGGCGGCACGGGGCATCCCCACCGCCGTCGTCGATCACCGGCCTTACAAGGGCGACCGTGCGGCCTTCGAGGCGGAGCTGGCGCGGGTGCTGGACGCGGCGCGACCGGATATCCTCTGCCTTGCCGGGTTCATGCGGGTGCTGACCGGGGGCTTCACCGCGCGCTACCAGGGCCGGATGCTGAATATCCACCCCTCTCTGCTGCCGAAATATCGCGGGCTCGACACCCATGCCCGCGCGCTGGCGGCAGGCGACGCCGAGCATGGCTGCACCGTGCACGAGGTGACGGCGGCGCTGGATGACGGGCCGATCCTGGGCCAGGCGCGGGTAAAGGTTCTGCCGGGGGATACCCCCGAAACGCTGGCCGCGCGGGTGCTGGTGCAGGAACACGCGCTTTATCCGGCGGTGCTGCGGCGGTTTGCGGCCGGGGACAGGCGGGTCGTGCGCCTGCCTTAGGTGGTTTCGACGCGCGGGCGCGCCGACCGGGGGGCGCCGCGGCTCGGGCCCCTTCGGGGCCGTCGCCACGACGCATTGCCATGGATAAATGCGAGGTCTGGAAAGAAGTGCAGGCGGCGCGCGTCGGGCCGGTGTCGGATGCCTTCGGCGAGGATATTTGGAGAACAAAGAAGGGGACGGTGCGCCTCTTTTCATTCCGGCGGGGCTGGCCTATGAGGGGATATGGCCCGAGCGGCCCAAGAACACCAACACACACAGGTATGACACCCCCGTGCCCAAGACCCTGACCACAACCGACGCGCTGGCCGAGTTCTGCGCCCGCGCCGCGCAATGCCCATATGTCACCGTCGATACCGAGTTCCTGCGTGAACGCACCTATTTCGCGCAGCTTTGCCTGGTGCAACTGGCCCTGCCCGGCACCGATGACAGTGATGCCGTGCTGGTCGATCCGCTGGCCGAGGACATGTCGCTGGAGCCGCTTTTCGAGCTCTTCCGCAACCGCGATGTGGTCAAGGTGTTCCACGCCGCGCGACAGGATCTGGAGATCTTCCATGTCGATGGCGACGTGCTGCCGGAGCCGCTTTTCGACACCCAGGTCGCGGCGATGGTCTGCGGCTTTGGCGAACAGGTCGGCTATGAGACGCTGGTGCGCAAGATCGCCAAGGCTTCGCTGGACAAATCCTCGCGCTTTACCGACTGGTCGCGCCGCCCGCTGACCGATGCGCAGAAGACCTATGCGCTGGCCGATGTGACGCATCTGCGCCAGATCTACGAATATCTCGCCGCCGAGCTGGAGCGCACCGGGCGCCGGGCCTGGGTCGAGGAGGAATTGCAGACGCTGACCAACCGCGAGGCCTATGTGGTCGAGCCGGACGAGGCCTGGAAGCGCCTCAAGACGCGGACCAATTCGGGCAAGTTCCTGGCCATCCTGCGCGAGCTTGCGAAATACCGCGAGGAGACGGCGCAGGCGCGCAACGTGCCGCGCAACCGGATCATGAAGGATGACGTGCTGATGGAGTTGGCCTCGACCAAGCCGAAATCGGTGCAGGATCTGAGCAAATCGCGCCTGCTGCAACGTGACGGACGCAAGGGCGATGCCGCCGAGGCGCTGCTGGCCGCCGTCAAGCGCGGGCTGGAGACCCGGCCCGAGGACATGCCGAAAGCGCCCGCGGGGCGCGACAAGTCGCAGATGAACCCGGCGCTGGCCGATCTTCTGCGCGTGCTCCTCAAGGCCAAGGCCGAGGAGGCGGGCGTGGCGCAGAAGCTCATTGCCTCCTCCGCCGATCTGGACGATATCGCCTGCGGCACGCGCGACGGGCTGTGGGCGCATGGATGGCGTGGGCAGGTGTTCGGCGAGGATGCGCTGCGGCTTTGCGAGGGCGAGATCGCGCTGTCGGCCAAGGGCCAACAGGTCAAGATCATCCCGGTCTGATCAGGGGTTACTGGCGGCTGACCGTGCGGCGGTTCTGCTGCCCGATCACGGTGATCGAGCGGATGCCGGCAAGATCGAAGCGATTGAGCGCGGTGCCCGCCAGCACCTCGCGCGAGCGTTGCGTGGAGACGCGGGTGTTGGGATCGAGCGGCTGGAAGACGCGGAATTCAAAGACCATTTCGCCACCCTCGCGGGACACTTCCACAAGGTCGGCCTCCCAATAGCCTTGCCGGGGCGGCAGGCCCATGGCGCTGATTACCGCGCCGCCGGGGTTGGGCACGACGGACAGGCTGACGATCTCGGTCACCAGGCCGCGCGGATCGGTCTCGACCTCATCCGCCGTCACCTCGATGCGTTCCTCGCGGTCGCCGCCGAACCAGTTCATCGGGTTCCAGCGCGTGGCGCATCCCGTGAGGCCGAGCACAAGGACGAAGGTGATCAACAGGCGAAATGTCATGGCGGGGTCCCTCGCGTAAGCTGCTTCTGCCTAGCGCATCCTTTGCGTGTTGAAAAGCGCCTCTGGACCTTTGCCGGTTTGGCACATACCTAAATGCCGACCGACCAGGAGGGATGAATGGCAACCGACGCCTTTGAAGAGATCGCGGAGACGTTCGAGTTTCTCGACGACTGGGAAGACCGCTATCGCCATGTGATCGAGTTGGGCCGCGCAATGGAACCGCTGGACGAGGCGTTTCGCGTGCCCGCCACCAAGGTCGATGGCTGCGCCTCGCAGGTCTGGCTGTTGCCGCAGATCGAGGGCGCGGGGCGCGGGGCCGAGTTCCATTTCCGGGGCGAAAGCGATGCGATGATCGTGCGCGGGCTGATCGCGGTGCTGGCCGCACTCTATAACGGGCTGACGGTCGAGGAGGTGCTGCGCGTCGACGCGGGCGGTGAACTGGCGCGGCTCGGGCTCAACGATCACCTGTCGGCGCAACGCTCGAACGGGCTGCGCGCGATGGTGGAGCGGATCCGGTTCCTGGCGGGCGAAGCGGCGGCGGCGTGAGCGGTGCGTTGACGCGCACCCTACGGGTTGGCCACGGCGCCAAGCTCGGTTTCCAGGTCGCCGTATCCGGTGCGGCGCAGCTCGAAATCAAGCTTTAAGAACGCCGCGCAAGTCTTTGCCTTTTCAACCAATTTCGGATCGTTTACCTGCGCCTGGTAGACCAGTTTCGTGTAATTGCCAAAATACATGTCGCGCAGCTCCGGGTGGCGGTCGAGGCCCAGGGGGCGGGTGACGAAGGCGTCGAACTGGCGGACAAGGAAATCGGTCAGGTAGAAGGCGGTGATCTCATCGTCATGGGCGGCGAAGGCGTCATTGCCCTCGAAGAAGGAATAGCAATGGGGCCCGCGCATCATCTGCACGCCGAGGTCTTCGCAGCGCTCTGCAAGCAATCCGCCAGTGCCGCAATCGGCGTAGACGACGAACACCTCGTCATAGCCGTCGCGATGCTTTTCGACCGCCGCCCCGACCGCGTCGGGGATTTTCTCGGGGCTGTTATGCAGGATCGCGGGCAGGCAGTGCAGGTCCAGATGGTCCCATCCGTTCAACCGTTTCAGCGCCACGATCTCATGCGCCAGCGCGCCGCAGGCCAGGAGCAGCACCTTGCCCCGGCCCGCCGCCGCAAGCCCCGATTGCGTCAGGGTGCCGTCAGCGGGAAGCGCCCCGTCCCTCATCGCCGCCGCCTTTGCGCAAGGATCAGGGCCAGCGCGATGCCGGTCAGCAGCGGCGCGGCAAGGGGCAGGGCGGGCACCGTCCCGGCGGCCAGAAAGGCAACACCAAGGGTCAGCGCGGCGGCCAGCACAATACCGGCGATGAGGGTGAGGAACCGTGTATCCATGCCCTCAATATGGCCCCGGCGCGGGCGATTTCCTAGGGCAGGCGCGACAGGATCGGTCCCGCCGCCGACCAGGTGTTGAAATCGGCCCGCCCCGTGCTACGGTTCGACCACTTTCGCGAACCATTTACAGGAACAGAGGAATTCTCATGGAACGTTTTATGACATTCGAGGGGCGGATCGGCCGTCAGGAGTGGTGGATCGGCATCGGCATCCTGATTGCCATCGGGATCGTTGTCGGGCTTATCCTCGGCCTGATCTTCGGCGACGGATTTTTCGGCCGTCTCATCCAGCTGATCATCTCCGTCATCATGCTGGCGCTTTTCGCGGGCCTGTCGGTGCGGCGGCTGCATGACCGTGAGAAGGGGGCGAATCCGTGGCTCTGGATCTTCATCGCGCCTTCGCTGGTCTATAATGTGATGAACCTGCTCGGCATCGGCTTTTCGCGCATCGAATTCATGGGCGAGAGCATCTGGGTGCCGGGGCTTCTGGCCTCGCTTGTGCTGTGGATTTCCGCCATCGTCGGCATCTGGGCGATCATCGAGCTTGGCGTTCTGAAGGGCACCGATGGCCCCAATGAATACGGGGCCGATCCCGTCGCCTGACGCCTATCTGCTCCGCTTCGCCCCCATCTGGGTCAGGGCGAGACCCGCCAGAATGATGGCCCCGCCGATCGCATCGCGCGGGGTGAGGCTTTCGCCGAGGACCAGTGCCGCGATGCTGACGCCGACCACCGGGATCAGCAATGCGAAGGGTGTGACCAGCGCCGCCGGATGACGCGCGAGCAGCGCCCCCCAGATCGAATAGCCAAGCACGGTCGAGGCCAGCGCGACATAGATCACCGCCAGCCAGCCCTGCGCCGACATTGCGGCGATGGTGGCGAAGGGGGCGGGGCCTTCGACGGCCACGGACAGCGCCAGCATCGGCAGCGGCGGCACCAGGCTGGCCCAGATGAAGAGCGCCAGCGTGTCGACCCGGCCCACCCGTTTCAGCACCAGGTTGCCGCAGGCCCAGGACAGCGCCGCCATCAAGAGCAGCGCCAGCCCCAGGCCGGTGACATTGCCCCCCGAACTTGCCGCGAAGACCCCCAGGCCTGCCAGCGCCAGGGCAAGGCCCTCGATCTGCAGTGGCCGGATCCGCTCGCCGAAGACGAGGAAGGACAGCGCGATGGTCAGCGGGGCCTGCATCTGAATGAGGAGCGAGGCGAGGCCCGCGCTCGCCTCCGCGTTGAGGGCCGCGAAGAGGAAGGCGAACTGCCCCATATTGATCAGCGCGCCCACGGCGAGGATCCGGGACCAGGGCAGGGCGGGGCGTTTGAGCACCGCGATCAGCGGCACCAGGATCGCAAAGCGCAGGCCGACCATCAGGAAGGGCGGCACCTCCTCCAATGCCAGTTTCATCGCGGTGAAATTGCTGCCCCAGGCCAGGATCACCAGCGCGATCAGGCCGATGTCACGCGGCGGCACGGGGGGTGACCTCCTGCCGGCCCTGGGGCGTCAGCAGCCAGGCGCGGCGGCCCTCGATCACGACGGCGGAGAGCGGCCCGCCATAGGCCGCGCCGGTGTCGATGGCCAGGCGGTTGCCGTGATGCTCGACGCGCTCCACCGGCGTGTGGCCATGCACGATCAGGGGCCCATGATTGGCGCGGCTGTCCAGGAACCGGTGCCGGATCCAGTAGAGATCCTCCGGATCCTGGTTGGCGATCGGGATGCCGGGGCGGATGCCTGCATGGACGAAGAGGCAGCTTCCATGCGCGAAGGAAAGCGGCAGGGAGGCCAGAAACGCGACATGCGCGGGGGGCACGGCCTGCCGGGCCTGCGCGTGGATCTCGGCCGGGCCCGCGTCGATATCGACCCCGTAGGAGGCCAGCGTCTCCAGCCCGCCGAGACGGGGGTTGAGCCAGGTGAGATCGGAGCGCAGGCGCGGATCGGCGCGGGGGCTCTCGGCCATGAACTGCACGAACATGTTGTCGTGATTGCCAAGCAGAACGGTGACGCGGGCATCGGCGCGGGTGAGGTCGAGCAGGTAATCGACGGTGGCGGCACTGTCGGGGCCACGGTCGACAAGATCGCCCACCTGCACCAGCGGTGCCGTCCGGTCGCCGCATTCGGCCCGGTCCGCCTCGATCAGCGCCAGCGCGCCTTCCAGCTTGGCCAGGTGGCCGTGAACATCTCCGATCGCGTAAACCCTCATGGGCCAGAGATAGACCGGGGATGGCAGCGAAAGGCAAGGGGGCAGGCGTGGTTCTAGACGAAGTCGAATTGCCAGAGCACGAAGAGGGAGAGGGCGGCGGTGAGAAGAAGGCGCGTGATCAGGCTGCGCCAGTTCTCCGGCCCCAGATCGCGCAGGCCCCGATGGGTGCCATAGGCCAGCGCGGCGGCGGCGATGAGGGCGGCCAGCGCGGGCGCGTCGGGCAGGAACAGGATGCGGTCGGCCAGCAGCAACAGAAGGGCCGCGGCCAGCGGGGGCCCCGCGCGGCGGATCAGGTTGAGCGCCAGCCCCGCTTGCCGGGCGCGGCGCGGCTCGGCGATGACGCGGCGCGCCCAGGAGAGGCCGGTGATCGCGGCATAGGTGGCAAGGATGAGGGCAAGCGGCGCGGCGAGGCCGGTGAGGAGCATTGGCTTTTCCTGAATGGCTGCCAGTCTGATCTAGGGGCTGCCGGTGACGATTGCGAGATGTCAGCGCAAGGTCTCGATCGGCCCTTCTGCGGCGCCGGTGATGAACTGGCGCAGATAGGGGTCGCTTGCGGCGTCCATCTCGGCCACTGGTCCCTCCCACCGAATCTTGCCCCTGTGCAACATCGCCACCCGGTCGGCGATGGCGCGGACGCTGGACATGTCATGCGTGATGGTCATCGCGGTCGCGCCCATCTCGACCACGATCTCGCGGATCAGGTCATTGATGACGCCCGCCATGATCGGGTCGAGCCCGGTGGTGGGTTCGTCGAAGAAGATCACCTGCGGATCGGCGGCGATGGCGCGCGCGAGGCTCACCCGCTTTTGCATGCCGCCCGACAACTCTGCGGGGAATTTTTCGGCCACCTCCCGCCCGAGACCGACACGGGCGAGCTTGGCGACCGCGATCTCGCGCGCCTCCTCGACCGGTTTCCTGAGCGAGCCGCGCAGCAGGCGAAAGGCTACGTTCTGCCAGACCGGCATGGAATCAAAGAGCGCGCCGCCCTGGAAGAGCATCCCGAACTTGGCCAGGAACGGATCGCGCTCGGCGCGGGTCACGTCCTCGCCGTCAAGCAGGATCTGGCCCTTGTTGGGGTTGACGAGGCCAAGGATACATTTCAACAGCACCGACTTGCCGGTGCCCGAGCCGCCGATGATGACGGTGGAGGTTCCGGTTTCGACATTGAGGTCGACGCCGCGCAGGACCGCGTTTGACCCGAAGGATTTATGAAGCCCGGTGATGTCGATCATGCGGTGAAGAACAGTTCTGTCAGGAGGTAATTGGCCGCCAGGATCAGGATCGAGGCGGAGACGACGGCATTGGTGGTGGCCTTCCCCACGCCGCGCGCGCCGCGCCCCGAGGACATGCCGTGAAAGCAGCCCATCAGCGCCACGATGAAGCCGAAGACCGCCCCCTTGACCAGGCCCGAGGCGACATCCCAGAACTCGAGGAAATCGACGGTGTTGGTGATGTAGCCGACCTCGTTGAAGCCAAGCCGCGTCGTGCCCACGAGGAAGCCGCCGAAAATGCCGATGCTGTCGCCCGCCGCCACCAGAACGGGCAGGGTCAGCGTCGCGGCCAGGAGGCGCGGCACGGTGAGGTATTTCATCGGGTTGGTGGAGAGCGTGACCAGCGCGTCGATCTGCTCGGTCACCTTCATCGTGGCGATCTCGGCGGCGATTGCCGAGGCGACGCGGCCCGCCACCATGAGGCCGCCCAGGACGGGGCCAAGCTCGCGCGCCATGCCGATGGCGACGATGGAGGGCACGACAGCCTCGGCATTGAAGCGCGAGCCGCCGGCATAGATCTGCAAGGCCAGCGCGCCGCCGGTGAAAAGCGCGGTGAGGCCCACGACCGGCAGCGACAGCCAGCCGATCTGGATCAGCTGCACGGCAAATTCACGCGGATACCAGGGCGGGCGCAGGATGTGGCTGACGGCCTGAAAGAAGAACAGCGCGACGCGCCCGATGGCGGCCAGAAGCCCCAGGGTCGAGCGGCCGATGGCGGCAAGCGGCGCGGTCAGGATCATGGTGCGGCTCCGGTATAGTGGCGGGTGTAGCGGGCGCCGAGCGCGGTGAGGATCTCGTAGCCGATGCTGCCCGCCGCGCGGGCGAGGTCGTCGATGCTTTGCGCCGGGCAGATCAGGTCGAGGTGATCGGGGCAGCTTGCCAGATGGGTGATGTCGGCCCCCATCAGGTCCATCGAGACGCGGCCCGCGAGGGGGCAGGCGATGTCGCCCGCGAAGACCTGCGCGCGGCCGCTGATCGCGCGCAGGATGCCGTCGGCGTATCCGGCGGCGAGTGTGGCGATCCTGGCGGCGGCATCGGCCCTCCAGGTGGCGGAATAGCCGACCGCTTCGCCGGGGCTGAGGGGCCGGGTCTGGATGACGGGAAGGGAGAGGTGGATGACGGGGGTGGCGTCAGTGAAGGGCGCGCCGCCGTAAAGGCCGATGCCCGGACGGCAGAGGTCGAAATGGTAGTCCGGCCCAAGCAGGATACCTCCGGTGGCGGCCAGGCTGCGGGGCACGGTGGTACCACCCGTCATCTCGCGAAAGACGCGCAGCTGGTCGGCGTTTTGCGCACTGGAAGGATCGTCGGCGGAGGCCAGGTGGCTCATCACCAGCGTCAGGGGACCGGCCTGGAGCGTGCCGCGGGTCGCGGCCCAATCGGCGGGCTCCATCCCGAGCCGGTTCATGCCGCTATCGAGTTGCACGCCGTAAGGCGCATCCGGCAGCGCGGCGCGGTGGCGGGCGGCCTGTTCGGGGCTGTTCAGCATCGGGACCAGACCGGCCTCATGGATGAGCCCGGCGTCGCCCTCCATATGACCCGAAAACACGTTGATCTCGGGCCCTGGTCCAAGCACCTCGCGCAAGGTCGCGCCTTCCTCGGCGATGGCGACGAAGAACCGTCGCGCACCGGCTTGTGCCAGACGCCGCGCCACCGGGCCGACACCCAGGCCATAACCATCGGCCTTGACCACGGCCGCGGTCTCAACGGCCGTCATCGCATCGAGCGCGGCCCAATTGGCCGCGATTGCGTCAAGATCGATATGAAGCTGCCCGGTCGCCATGAGGGCCTTAGTCGGGCCTTGCCGCGCCGGGGTCAAGGCAGCACGGGGAGGCACCCGTCGCGCCGTGAGTATTTTTGCCAAGAAGATACGACAATTTGAATAAATTTTTCCATCTTCTTGGTCCAAATACTCAAGATCCGGACCGTGATACCGGGCGCGCGCTCAGAACCCCTGATCCGCACCTTGTTGCCAGGGCTTGACCAGGTTGCCGAACTTGGTGAAGCGGCCCTCGAAGCTGAGCTCCACTGCGCCGACCGGGCCGTGGCGTTGCTTGCCGATGATGACCTCGGCCTTGCCGTGCAACTGCTCCATGTCCTGCTGCCATTTCGCCATGGCCTCCAGGTTCTCCTCGCCCGGTTTCTCGCGTTCTTTGTAATACTCGCCGCGATAGACGAACATGACCACATCCGCGTCCTGCTCGATCGAGCCGGATTCGCGCAGGTCGGAGAGTTGCGGCCGCTTGTCCTCGCGCGATTCCACCTGGCGGGAGAGCTGGCTGAGCGCGATGACGGGGATGTTGAGCTCCTTGGCGATGGCCTTCAGACCTTGGGTGATCTCGGAGACCTCGTTGACGCGGTTGTCGGCCTTGCCGGTGCCGCGCAGAAGTTGCAGGTAGTCGACGATCAGAAGGTCCAGCCCCTGGCGCGAGCGTTTCAGACGCCGCGCGCGGGCCGCGACCTGGGAGATTGGCAGGGCGGGCGTGTCGTCGATATAGAGCGGGCAGGCCTCGAGGTCTTGCGCCGCGCGCAGGTAGCGCTGGAACTCTTCCTCATTCAGGTCGCCCTTGCGGATCAGCTCGGAGGGCACTTCGGCGGCCTCCGAGAGGACACGTTGCGCCAGCTGTGCCGCCGACATTTCCAGGGAGAAGAAGCCGACCACACCGCCCTCGATCGTGCCCTCGCTGCCATCCTGTTTCTGGCCGCGTTTCCACGCCTTGGCGACGTTGAAGGCGATGTTGGTCGCCAGCGAGGTCTTGCCCATTGAGGGACGGCCCGCAAGGATCAGCAGGTCGCTTTCATGCAGCCCCCCGAGCATCTTGTCCATATCGGCCAGCCCGGTGGAAATGCCCGCCAGCCCGCCGCCGCGATTATAGGCGGCGTTGGCGATATCGACCGCATCGGTCAGCGCGCGCAGGAAGCTCTGGAAGCCCTTCGAGGCGGTGCCGGTGGAGGCCAGCTGGAAGAGCTTGGCCTCGGCCTCGACGATCTGGTCGTCGGGCGTGCTGTCATCGCGCACGGCTTGCGCGGAATCGGCGATGTCCTTGCCGAGCGAAATGAGCGACCGGCGCAGGGCGAGGTCGTGGATCAGCTGCGCATAGTCGCGCGCCGCCGTGGTGGCGATGGCCGAAAGCTGCATGCGCAGCAGGTATTCCGCCCCGCCAAGCGCCTTCAGGCCGGGATGGTCGGCCATGAAGTTCTTCAGCGTGGTGGCGTCGGTCTGCATCCCCTTGGTGATCCGGCCCGAGGCCAGCGCGAAGATGTCGGCATGGACGGGGTCGTAGAAGTGATCGGGCTTCACCAGGTCGTCGACCCGGTCCAGCACATCGTTGGAGGAGAGAATCGCACCCAGAAGCTGCTGTTCGGCCTCGACGTTATGGGGAAGTTCCGCCGTATCAGCGGCTTGGCTGGTCTCGCCCGGTATCGTGCTGATCTGGTTCATGCCCTCTGCCCCCTGTTTTTTCTGCCCCGTCGGCCCGGTCATAGCCCGAACGGGGGTTGCATCTCAAACCCTAAGACAGGGTTGAAGCGGCATTTCCTGTGGAGAATCTGGGGACAAGTCCCGGCCCCCGCCTTGCCGTTTACGTCACGGCGCAGCGTAGCACATCAAGCCCTGCATTGTCTGCCGCAGGCCACATCTTGTGGTAATAATCGTTAACTCAGGCCGGGTTACGCGCCGCGCGCCAGGCTTCGGGATCGGTCAGGAAGGCCTCGACCGAGGCCAGCGTCGCATCGTCGAAATCGCCCGCGCGGCGGGCCTCGGCCAGAACGTCCCACCAGGTGCAGAGGTAATGCAATTCGACCCCGTGTTCCGCCAGGCGCGGGATGGTCTCGTCGAAGATGCCATAGTAGAAAATGACCGCCGTATGCCCGCAGGTCGCCCCTGTCTTGCGGATCGCGTCGACGAAAGCCAGTTTCGAGCCGCCATCGGTGGTCAGGTCTTCTATAAGAACCACCCGGTCGCCGTCGCCCATCTGCCCTTCGATCTGCGCGTTGCGGCCGTGGCCCTTGGGCTTCTTGCGCACATAGGTCATCGGCAGGGCCATGCGTTCGGCCACCAGGGCGGCAAACGGGATGCCCGCCGTCTCGCCGCCCGCGACATTGTCGAACGCCTCCAGCCCCGCCTTGCGCATCAAGGTGCAGGTGAGGAAATCCATGAGCGTGGAGCGGATGCGCGGGAAGGAAATCAGCTTGCGGCAATCGACATAGGTGGGCGCCTCCTTGCCGTTGGAATGCACGTAAGGTGTCTCCGCGTTGAAATGCACGGCCTTGATGTCGAGCAGCATCCGCGCGGTCATCCGGGCCATCTCGAAATCGGTGGGGTAGCTGCTTGGGATCATGCGTGGCCTCTTGTGGCGGGCCGGGGGAGCCTCCGGCGGGGATATTTGAGGAACAAAGAAGCGGTCAGGTCACGCGCCAAAAAAGCGGATGACCGGGGTCGAACAGGGTGACGGGGCCGTTAGGCGTGGCGATCTGGGCCGGGTAGTCGACAGGCGTGGCTGATTTGACGAGGGAGATGGTGTCCTCATTGGCGGGCAGCCCGTAATGCGCGGGGCCGTTGAGCGAGGTAAAGCCCTCCAGCTTGTCCAGCGCGCCTTCCTCCTCGAACACATGCGCGAGGCAGGAGAGCGTGTTGGTCGCGGTGAAGCAGCCGGCGCAGCCGCAGGCGGTTTCCTTGGCGGCGTCAAGATGCGGGGCGCTGTCCGTGCCGAGGAAGAAACGCGGGTTGCCCGAGGTGGCGGCGCGGCGCAGCGCCTCTTGATGCGTGGCGCGTTTGGCGACCGGCAGGCAGTAATAATGCGGGCGGATGCCACCCGCCAGGATGTGGTTGCGGTTGATCATCAGGTGATGCGTGGTGATGGTGCCCGCGATCTCTCCGTCGGCTTGCGTGATGTAATCGACGCCCTGGCTGGTGGTGACATGTTCCAGCGTCACCTTCAGCCCCGGCGTGGCGCGGCGCAGCGGGTCGAGGACGGTGTCGAGGAATATCTCCTCGCGGTCGAAGATATCGACACTCGGATCCGTGACCTCGCCGTGGAAACAGAGCGGCAGGCCGATCTCGGCCATTCTCTCCAGCACGCCCCGCACATTGTCGAAATTGGATACGCCCGAGGCGGAGTTCGTGGTGGCCCCCGCCGGGTAGAGTTTCACCGCCGTGATCAGGCCGCTCGCATGGGCGGCGGCGACATCCGCCGGGTCGGTCTCCTCGGTCAGGTAGAGCGTCATCAGCGGCGTGAAACCGCTGCCCTCGGGCAGGGCGGCGAGGATCCGGTCGCGGTAGCGGGCCGCATCCGCCGCCGTCACCACCGGCGGCACCAGGTTCGGCATGATGATGGCGCGGGCGAAATCGCGGGCGCTTTCGGGCAGGACGGCCCGCAACATCGCGCCGTCGCGCAGATGCAGGTGCCAGTCATCGGGGCGGCGGAGCGTCAGGGTGTCGGTCATGGCCTGCCGGTTACACGAGGCAAGCCCCCCCTGCAAAGCGCAAAATCGCGTGGGCGCGGCGATTCCCGTGCTTTCGCCGCCGTTTCGGGCGCGCTATACCCCCTGCGCGACTGCAAGGATGAGGACGACCGCCATGATCATGAGCTTTCTTCTGGGCCTGTTGGCCGGGTATCTGACGCCGATTGCTGACCCCCATGTCAAACGCTCGGTCGAGGAGGTGTTCGACATCGCGATCCCGGTGGAGCGGAGCGAGTATGACATGCTGACCCTGCTGATCGCGCTGGCGCTGGCGGCACTTCTGCAAGCGCTCTGGGGGCAGGTCTGGGCGCTGCCCCTGATTGCGGGGGCGTTCCTGGGGCTTTTCGGCAAGCGGTTCTACGAGGCGCTGACCACCAAGACGATCCGCCCCGGCGGCGGGCGGGACTGACCCGCGCAAACGCCTGCCCCGGCGGCGTTTCTTGAACGCTCCGTCCCGGTCGCGCGACCCATGGGGGCGCCGTGATGTGCTGCCGGACCGATACGTCATGCCCCCGCGATAGGGGCTGGTCAGATGGCCGATTGCGCGCGACACTGATGCAAGCGGGTCCGCCCCTGCGCCGTATTCCCGGCGCCGGGGATATTGAACGGTCCCCCGAAACCGGATTTTGCAAGGAGACCCCTGATGTTTCACTCAAAGCGTATTGCCGCCGCGGTCCTGCCGACCCTGGCCCTCACCACTGGCGCGGCCCTGGCCGAGTGTCCGACCTCGATCGCCGACACCACCGACAGTATCTATGTCACCTTCAACGATTTCCACATCCGTTACGAATTGCTGTCCGACGGCACGGTGATGGAGGAGGAGACCAATTTCGACGACGGCTCGGGCTTTCGCGTCAAAAGTCTGCGCGGGGCCTATGTGCTGCAATCCTGGTCGACCCAGAACGGCATGATCGTGCCGCAGACCGGTGAGGCTACGACCTGGGCCGTGGGCCCGGTGAACCTGCCGGTCCTGAGCGCGGGGCAGAGCTGGTCGGGCTCGACCGTGCGGCTGCATGACGATGGCGCGCGCGCCGTGGAAACGGTGACGGTGGCGACGCAGGCCGCGCGCCAGACCATGATCGGCACTTGCGCCTATGAAAGCTGGCCGATGGTGGTGACGACCTCGCCCGATGACGGCACCGCCGATTACATCGACTACCTGACCTATCTGCCCTCGCTCGGGATCGCGATCTATCATGGCGGCATCCAGGAGGGTGAGCCGTTCACCCGCGATGAGCCGACCTCGATCTCGACCGAGCCGCCATTGCAGGGCGAAACCGGGTATCTTCTGGACGGCGCGGCCCCGATGCCGGGCAACCCGACGCCCGCGGCACCGCCGGGCCAGCCGGACCCGAACAAGTAAGGCGAGGGCGGGGGGCTATTCCCCCGCGACGGCCACCTGGTCCCGCGCGCCGGTCATCTTGGCCTCGATCGCCGAGAGGCGGCGCGCGAAATGCGGCGCGCCGGTCGCGTCCAGCCCGCGCCGCGCGACAATGGCGGCCAGTTTCAGCCCGCCGCGTTCCTCGGCCCGCGCCAGCAGCGACAGCAGGTAGCGCCGGTTGCTCTGTTTGAGCCGCCGGGTGATCTGGGCAAAGCGTAGCGGCGTCATGCGGTTGTTGGCGGTGGCTTTCAGCATCCGGTCGAGATTGCGATGCGGCTCCAGCAGCGACAGGATATCGGCGCCGCCGCCGCGAAAGCGCAGCCGTTGCGTTGTTTTTGCACGAAAAAGCGCGGCATGGGCGGCGTCCAGCACCTCCAGCGGATCGTAGACGATGAAGGCCTGCGATGCGCCTTCGACCATGTCGGGGGCATAACCGTAGCGGTCTGTGAAAGTCTTGCGCCAGGCGGCGCGAAAGCGCAGCTCGAACGGGGCGGCCGCGCGGTCCAGCGTGGCGGCAGGCGACAGTGCCAGCACCTTGGCCCCTGGCGCGGTAACGGAAAACGCCGCCGCCGCATGGCCGCACATCGGGCCTGCGCCCAGGAAGATGACCTTGTCGAAACTGTCGAAAAACCCTTCATCGACCAGCTTGTCGAAAAAGCGGTAGAGGCCGGGGTCGCGGAACCAGCTGCGCCCCTCGGCCAGGATGCTGAGCATCGACCATTCGCGTTTCTTGACCGCCTCGAATCCCACCGGCAGCGCATCCTCGCCCTTGTCGATGACGCGCGCGACCTCGTCGAACGTGACCAGCAGCGTGTTGCCTTCCTGCACGTAGAGCGCATGGTGATCGGCCCCCAGACGCTCAAAAAACCCGTGCATCTTGCCGATCTCCACCATGCGCGCCTGCCAGTCGGCGCGGGTCGGACGGGTGGGGGCGTTGGCGGGGGTCGGATCGGGCATGATGGGACACTCGTATCAGGGGCGGTTTTTCGGGTCTTTGTGGCCCGCGACTATGGCACAGAAACGGGGAGAATGCGCAATTTCTTTAAGGAAAGCGCGGCTATTTCCGGCCTCCACGGCCACGCGCGCGTGACAATCAGCAGGTGCCGGGCGGGATTGGTGACAATACCGGGAAACTTTATCGAAACTTAAGACCTGTGGCAGGGATCGCGCGCCGCGGGAGGCTTGTGGGGATTCGCACACCAAACCGGTTTTTCGTTGCGGCATGCTGCACGCTTCACTTGGATTTTTTGCCGGGAGTTTGGTAACTTAACCCGAACCCGCCCGATAAGCGGGATCACAAGAATTGTTTTTGACCTAGGAGATACGTCATGATCAAACGCCTTTTTGCCACCCTGGCCTTCGCCATCGGCCTTGTGGGGGCGGGACAGGCTCTTGCCTGTCCGAACTGGAACAATCCGACCGTGTTCGGCCAGCAAAGCCTTCAGGCCGGATTCCTGCCTGACCCTTACGTGCGCAACCTGACCGCCGGCGGGCGGGTGAACCTGGCCGATTGCAGCCCCTACCTAGGTGCGGGGTGGGTGGTGTCGCGGCCAGATTTCCGGCTGCAATACCAGGGCACGTCGCCCACCGGACGGCTGACCTTCGCGCTTGAGGCGCGGTCAAATGTCGACCCGATCCTGGTGGTGAATGCGCCCGATGGCTCGTGGTATTACAATGACGATTATCGCGGCTTCAATTCGGCCATCGTCTTCACCAACCCGATGTCGGGGCAATATGATATCTGGACCGGCAGCTACAACCGCAGCTCCAACAACCCGGCGCAATTGATCATCACCGAATACAACTACTGATCCTGTCCTGAACCGGGACCGCGCGGGCCGCCTCCGAGTGCCGGGGGCGGCCTGTTTGCGTCCGGGGGCGACTGGCGAAAACCCGCCGGTGCAGGCCCGGCGCGGGAACCCTTGCGTATCCATGGCCGTTGATCCCGCGAACCGAGATCAACATGAAGGAGGCCCCAGATGCGCCGATCCCTCTCGACCACGACCGCCCTTGTCGCCAGCCTGTCGCTGGCCGTTCCCTTTCCGACCACCGGCTTTGCCCAGGATGACATCCTGTCCGACGCGCTGGAATGCGCCGAGGGGCTGAGCGCGGAGGATTGCGCCGCGCTTCTGGACGGCGCGGAAGGGGAGGCCGAAGCAGAGGCTGAAGCAGAGGCAGAAGCAGAAGCAGAAGTAGAGGCTGAAGCAGAAGCAGAGGCAGAAGCAGGCTCGGAAGCAGCGCCTGAAGCCGAAGCAGAGGTTGAGGCCGACGTTGAAACCGAGGCTGAAGCAGAGGCAGAGGCGGCCCCCGAGGCCGAAGCAGAGGCGGCGCCCGAAGCCGAGGCCGAAGTCGAAACAGAAGCGGAGGCAGAGGTCGACGCCGAAACCCCGAGCGCGGCGGAAATCGAAGAACGGCTGGAAGCCGAAGCCGAGGGTGAGGCAGAACCGGAAGCCGAAGCAGAGGTTGAATCAGAGGCAGAAGCAGAGGTTGAAGCCGAGGCAGAAGCAGAGGCCCCCGAGGCCGAGGCCGAAGCGGAGGTGACGGAAGAACCGCAGCAAACCGAAGAGCCCGCCCCGACCGGACCCTCGGATGCCGAAATGGATGCTGCGGGAGGCGGTGCCGCCGAAGCCGCCGCCGCCGCCGAGGACGCCGATCCGGTCGAGGAAACCACCGAAACCGTGACCTCGGAGGAGGTGCGCAGCTCGGACGAGGAGTTTGCCGAGGATGACACGCCCCCGGCAACCGCCGGAACGGATGATGATGATGACGGCCTCTCGACGCTCGAACGCGGGCTGATCGCGGCGGGCGCGGGGCTTGTCGTCGGCGCGCTTCTGTCGGGCAACCGCGAGGTCGTCTCGACCGCGCCCGACCGCGTCGTCGTGCAGGACCAACAGGGCAACCTGGAGGTGATCCGCGACGATGACACCATCCTGCGCCGTCCCGGTGACGAGGTGACGACGCGCCGCTTCGACGATGGCTCCACCCGCACTGTCATCACCCATCCCGACGGGTCGCAGACCGTGACCGTGCGCAATGCCGAGATGCGCGTGCTGAAACGCATCGTGGTGTCGCCGAACGGGACCGAGACCGTTCTGTTCGACGACACGCGCACTGTCGAGGCCGTCGACCTGGCGACGCTGCCGCAACCGCAAGGCGCGCCCGCCGCGTCCTTTGACCCCGACAACGCCGATGTCGCCGCCCTGCGCGCGGCCCTCGCCGCCGAAACCCAGGTGGGGCGTGGCTTCTCGCTGGCGCAGGTGCGCCATATCGACCGGGTCCGCTACCTCGCGCCCGCGATCAATATCGACAATGTCACCTTTGCCACCGGCTCGGCGGCGATCCAGCCCTCCGAGGCCGAGGAACTGACCGCGCTTGGCCAGCTCATGCGCGACCTCATCGCCGAGAACCCCGGCGAGGTGTTCCTGATCGAGGGCCATACCGACGCGATCGGGGGCCGGGCGCTGAACCTTGCGCTCTCCGACCGGCGGGCCGAATCCGTGGCGTTGGCGCTCTCCGAGTATTTCGGCGTCTCGCCCGCCAACATGGTCCTGCAGGGCTATGGCGAAAGCGATCTGCTGATCGAAACGCAGCAGGCCGCCCGCGAAAACCGCCGCGTCGTGGTGCGCCGGGTGACGCCGCTGCTGCAGGTGGCAGGCGCCAACTGACAACTGACCAGCAAGGCCCCTCCGCCCGGGATGGCGGAGGGGCGCCCCTGTGCGCGGGGTTCCGGGTCGCCCGAGGCCCGTTGCTTTGCCACGCGGCCAGGATGACCGGATCACCCCGGCGACGGGCTTGGAGGCTTGCGCGACGGCGCTTCTCAGCCGCGCGAATGTGGCCTATGTTGATGTCGGATCCCCCCGCAACACCTGCTTCCTGACCCGGATCACGCAATCGGAATGACGCACACCTTCACCCAGATCCCCGAGATCGCGCTGGACTGGCACCGGCGGGGGCGCGGCGCGGTGCTGGCCACCGTGGTGGAAACCTGGGGCTCGGCCCCCCGGCCCGTCGGCAGCCAGTTGGTCGTCTCGGGCGCGGGCGAGATGGAAGGCTCGGTCTCGGGCGGCTGCGTCGAGGGCGCGGTGGTAGAGGAGGCGATGGAGGCGCTGACCTCCCACGCCGCGCAGATGCTGGAATTCGGCGTCGCGGATGAGGATGCCTTTGCCGTGGGACTGGCCTGCGGCGGGCGCATCAAGGTGCTGGTGGAGCCCGTGGGCACAGTGCTGCCCGAGGCGCTGCTGGCCGACCTGGTCGCGGCCCGCGCGGCGCGCAAGCCGGTGGCCTATCTGGTCGATCTGGAGACCGGGGCGCGCAGGCTGGCGGCAGGCGACACACCCGCGCTGGCCGCGCGATTCCGGGCCGACAAATCCGGCGTCGAGGGGTCCGAGTTCATCGCCATCCACAACCCGCCCCTGCGCCTGATGGTGGTGGGCGCGGTCCATATCGCGCAGGCCCTGCTGCCGATGGCCCAGATGGCGGGCTATGACCCGGTGCTGATCGACCCGCGCCCGGCCTTCGCCTCGCCCGCCCGGTTTCCCGGCGCGAAACTGGTCGAGGACTGGCCCGATGCAGCCCTTGAGGCCCTCGCTCCCGACAGCCGCAGCGCCATCGTGACGCTGACCCATGATCCGAAGCTGGACGATCCCGCGATCCAGGCCGCGCTGGCTTCGGACTGCTTCTATCTCGGCTGCCTGGGGTCGACGCGCACCCATGCCAAGCGGGTCGAGAGGCTTGGCGCGGCGGGGGTGTCACCCGACGATATCGCGCGCATCCATGCGCCCGTGGGCCTCGATATCGGGTCGCAAGGCCCCGCCGAGATCGCGCTGTCGATCCTGGCCGAGATCACGCGGGTTCTGCGGCAGGAGGGGGCATGAGGTTCGGCCCGGTGCCGGTCGCGGAGGCCGCGGGCGCGGTGCTGGCCCATTCCGTGCGCGTGACCGGGGCAGGGGACAAGGCGCGCCGTCTTCCCAAGGGCAATGTGCTGAGTGCCGCCGATATCGCCGACCTCGCGGCGGAGGGCGTGACCTCGGTCACCGTGGCGCGGCTGGAGGCGGGGGATATCGCGGAGGATGCGGCTGCGACCCGGCTGGCACACGCGCTGATCCCCGACCCCGAGGCCGCCCGTATCCGCATCGCCAGGGGGGCCAAGGGACGCGTCAACCTGCACGCGGAGGGCGCGGGGCTGCTGCGCCTCGACGGACCGGCAATCGAGGCGGTGAACAGCGTCGATCCGATGGTCACCCTGGCCACGCTGCCCGATTACCAGCGCATCGGCGCGGGCGGCATGATCGCGACGATCAAGATCATCTCCTATGCCGTGGCGGAGGCGAGTTTGCACAAGGCGGAACGGGCCGGGGCCGGGGCGCTGCATGTCGCGGCCCCCGTCTATCGCGCCGCCACGCTGATCGAGACCCGGATCGGCGCGGCGGAGCCCTCGCCCAAGGGCCGCGAGGCGATGGCCGCGCGGCTCGACCGGTTCGGGATGCGGCTGACGGACCGGGCCTTTGCCGCGCATGAGATCGCCGACCTCGCGGGGGCGATTGCGCGGGCCGAGGGCGAGGTCATCCTGATCCTGACCGCCTCGGCCACGTCCGACCCCGCCGATGTCGGACCCGAGGCGCTGCGCGCGGCGGGGGGGCGGGTGACGCGGGTGGGCATGCCGGTCGATCCGGGCAACCTGCTGTTCCTCGGGCATCTCGGCGACCGCCCCGTGATCGGCCTGCCGGGCTGCGCCCGCTCGCCCGCGCTGAACGGGGCCGATTGGGTGCTGGAGCGGGTGATCTGCGGCCAGGAGGTGACCAGCGCCGACATCGCCGCGATGGCCGTGGGCGGGCTGCTGAAGGAGATCCCGACCCGCCCGCAGCCGCGCTGAGACGGACGGCCCCACGATCGCTCGACACGAAAGTTTTCGTTTTCCGACGGCCGATTTCATGCTTGGATGGAGGCCCAAGGGCGGATCACGGCCCGCGCGGAGACGGCGCCAGAGTGCCCCGCGCCAGTTTGCCCGATCTGCGACAGGCGCGATTCGCGCATTCGTTCAGGCGCTCCGGCCTGCCCCCGCGTCCGGAGATTGAAACCAAGGAGATCATATCATGAACCGCATTTTCCTACCGCTTGTCGCCGTTGCCCTGGCCCCGTTTGCCGCCTCGGCGGAAGGGTTTTCCTCGGGCTACGTGACCGGATTCAACTCCGAGGCCGAGTGCATGGACACCGCGCGAAACTCGCTCGACGCGCATTTCCGCGAGAACGGCGGCACGCCCGATACCGGCGAGGGCAGCTATTCCATCTACGGCTTCGACGTGCCGCCGGGGATCACCCAGGTGGCCATTGTCTGCTCGGAGCATGACGGCTCGGTCGTGGCGACGGTGACGGGTTATTCGCTGGTCGAGAACGGCACGAGGCTGGAGACGGTGCAGACGATGATCGACCGCATCAACGGCACCTTCGCGCCCGCATTGCCGACCAATCCGCCGACTGGCAACAAGTAAGGCGGATCGAACCGCGAGATTGGACCGGCGTGGAGGAGACCCTCTCCATGCCGGTCGTTTCGTTTCAAGGGGATGGGCATGTCCGAGCAGGACAGGATGGCGGCGGGGGACTGGTACTCATGCCTCGATGACGGGCTGGAGGCCCTGCGCCAGCGCGCCCGCCGCGCGGTTCATGCCCATAACACGACCGCGCCCGATGCGCGCGGGGGCATGGCGCCGGAATTGGCCGCGCTCTTTGCCAGGATCGGTCGGGATGTCTTTGTCGAAGCGCCGTTTCATTGCTCCTACGGGATGAATATCCACCTCGGCGACCGGGTCTACCTGAACGCGGGCTGCACGGTGCTGGACTCGGGGCGGGTCGAGATCGGCGATGATGTGATGATCGGGCCGGGGGTGCAGATCTATTGCGCCGAACACCACAAGGACGCCGCGAAACGCATGGCGGGACAGGAGCGCGCGCATCCCGTCAGCATCGGCCCCGGAGCCTGGATCGGCGGGCGCGCGATCGTGATGCCGGGGGTGCGCGTCGGCGCGGGCGCGATCGTGGGCGCGGGCAGCGTGGTGACGCGGGACGTGGCCCCCGGCGCGACCGTCATCGGCATCCCGGCGCGCGCCATCGGATAGGGAGAAAAATCTTGTGCCAAGATTTTTCGGGCCCGAAGAATTTTGAAGGAAAATTCTTCCCCGCGCTCAGTCGCCCGCGTTGGGGAAGAACAACTGCTCTCCGTCCAGCATGAAACCCGCGATCACCGCCTGGCCATCCTCCAGCAGCCAGTCGGTGAAGGCCCGCGCGCCCTCCGCGTTCACATTCGGGCAATGCGCGGGGTTCACGGGGATGACGCCATATTGGTTGAACAGCGCCGGGTCGCCCTGGTTCAGGATCACGTGATCGCCCCGGTTCTCGAAGGCCAGCCAGGTGGCGCGGTCGGTCAGCGTGTAGGCCCCCATGCCCACGGCGAGGTTCAGCGTCGCCCCCATGCCCGAGCCGGTCTCACGATACCACCCGCCCGAGGCCGCGGCGACATCGGCGATGCCGTCCCAGAGGTTCAACTCCTTCTGATGCGTGCCGCTGTCATCACCACGGCTGGCGAAGGGGGACTCGGCAGCGGCGATGCGGGAGAGCGCCTCGGTCGCGCTGTCGGCCCCGGCGACACCGGCAGGATCATCCGACGGCCCCACGATGACGAAGTCATTATACATTAGGTCATGGCGCGCCGTGCCGTAGCCTGCGGCGACGAAGGCTTCCTCCGCCGCGCGGGCATGAGTGATCAGCATGTCGCCATCGCAGCGCTGCGCATTGCCGAGCGCCTGGCCGGTGCCGACCGCCACGACGCGGATATCGAGGCCGAGCGCCTCGGACGCGACCGGCAGGATATGGGCGTAGAGGCCGGAGTTCTGCGTCGACGTGGTGGATTGCACCAGCACGACGGGGTCGTTGGCGAGGGCCGGGGTGGCGGCAAGGGTCAGGAGGGCGGCACGCAAGATACTCATAGCAACAGCTTTCCGGTCAGGTAGGCACGCGCGGCAGCACTTTCGGGATGGGTCAGGAAGGCGGATTTCCCGGCGATTTCGTGGCAGCGCCCCTGGTGCAGGAACGCGACCTCATCCGCCAGGCGCTGGACCTGACCGGTGTCATGGGTGACGAGGATGACCTTGGTGCCGCCCTCGGTGACGCGGGCGACCAGCGCCTCGATGGCATGGGTCGCCTGCGGGTCGAGATGGGCGGTCGGTTCGTCCAGCATCAGGAGCAGCGGATTGGCGGCCAGCGCCCGGATGATGGCGAGGCGTTGCTGTTCGCCGCCCGAGAGCCTGCGGGCGGGCCGGTCGGCCAGCGCCTCCAGGTTGCCGAGCGCCAGCAATTCCCCCACGCGGGGCGCGCGGTCCCGGCGCGGGACACGGGCCAGCGCGAGGGCATGGCGCAGGTTGGCCGCGACCGAGCGGCGCAGAAGCACGGGGCGTTGCAGCACCAGCCCGATCCGTCCCTGCATGGCGCGCGGCACGATCACCCGGCCCGCGTCCGGCGCGATCAGCCCCGCGATGACCCGCAGGAGCAGCGATTTCCCGGCCCCGTTCGGCCCCAGAAGCGCGGTGACACCTCCGGGCGACAGCGTCATCTCGACCCCGTTCAAAAGCGCCGCGCCGGAGCGGCTGAGGCAAAGCCCCTCGATGCGCAATGCGGGCGGGTCGGCGGGACGGGGTGGCTGGAACGGGATGACGCGCGGGGTGGGATCAGGCATGCGCATGCGCCTCCATCCGGTTGCGGACGCCCAGGACCACGGCATTCAGCACCAGCGTGATCAAAAGCAGCACGATGCCGAGCCCGAGCGCCAGCGGCAGCGCGCCGCGCGATGTCTCCAGCGCGATGGCCGTGGTCATCACCCGCGTGACATGGTCGATATTGCCGCCGACCAGCATCACCGCGCCAACCTCGGCCAGCGCCCGACCAAGCCCGGCCAGCAGCGCCGTGGCCAGCGAAAACCGTCCGTCCCAAAGCAGGGTTGCCACGACATCGAAGCGGTTTGCCCCCAGAACGCGCAGCGTCTCGTCATATTCGCCAAGCAGATCGGCGAGGGTAGAGCGCGCCAGCGCCGCGATGATCGGCGTGACCAGCACGGTCTGCGCCACGATCATGGCGGCGGGGGTGTAGAGGAACTCCAGCACGCCAAGCGGGCCGGAGGCTGAGAAGGTCAGGTAGACCACAAGCCCCACCACCACCGGCGGCAGCCCCATCAGCGCGTTGACCACCACGATCAGCAGCCCGCGACCGGGAAAGCGGACCACCGCCAGCACCGCGCCGAGCGGCAGCCCGATCAGCGCCGCCAGCAGAACGGCGGTCAGCGAGACGCGCAGCGACAGGGCGACGATCTCGATCAGGTCGGCATCGCCCGAGACGATGAGGCCGAGCGCGGTCAGGAAGCTGTCGGAAAGCGTGGGCATGGGCGGGGTCCTCTCGGCCCAAATTGGCGCGAGAACTGCCAGGAGGGAAGCCCCGAAAGCGACCAGGTGGGATCGGGCTGCGAAATGCCGGTCCTGCCAGGTCTCTCAAACGAAAGACGCCCCCGGAAGTGATCCGGGGGCGTCGATCTGTCAGCCCTTGGCGGGCGCGCGTCAGTTGCCGAGCGCGTTTTGCAGGCGGGCCACGACCTCATCGACCATGCCGGGATTGTTGCGGGCCTGTTCGATGGCGGCGCGCAGGGCGACGCGGGAGACATCGGAGAGGCCATCGGCCTCGTTGACCAGTTGCAGCGCCGCGTCGGGCTCGAACCCGTCGACGGTCAGGACCTGCGCGGGGTCGGGCGTCTCGGCGGTTTCGGTGCCGGTTGCCGCGTCAACAGCCTCCTCGACCGTGTCGGTGACGACCTCGGCGGCTTCCGTCGCAGCCTCGCCGACAGCCTGGGCAGCTTCGCCTGCGGCTTCTGCGGCCTCGGTTGCGGGTTCTTCCGCCGCTTCGGCGGCCTCGACTGCGGTTTCGGCCGTGGCGTCGACGGCCTCTTCGGTGCCCTCCGCTGCGGCCTCGGCGGCCTCTTCGACGGCTTCGGCAGCTTCAGCGGCCTCTGCCTCTGCGGCTGCAGCGGCCTCTTCGGCTGCGGCTTCTGCGGCGGCGGCCTCTTCTGCGGCGGCGGCCTCTTCAGCGGCTGCGGCTTCTTCGGCAGCGGCGGCTTCCGCTTCGGCAGCGGCTTCCTCGGCGGCGGCAGCTTCGGCTTCCGCTTCCGCGGCCGCCTCGGTGGTGTCTTCCATCACCTCTTCGGCGGGGGCGGGTTCCTCTGCGGTCTCCTGGCTCAGCGGGCTCATGAAATAGCCGATGGCGCCGATGGCGGCCAGGGCAATGATGATGATCAACGCGCGGGACATGGGGGTTCTCCAGTCTTGAAATGCTGTTTTTTGTTTCTCTCCTTCAAATACGCCGCCTGATGGGGTAGTGCAACGCCATCCCGGCCAACAATCGCCAAACATTGGCAAAACAGGCGGGGATTCGCCTTGAACCGTCAGAGGGGCAAGGTTAATTTCAATCAGACGAGAACAGTGGCAACAGAAGGAATTCGCCGATAGCCCGCAGACCCCATAACGCGCCGCCAACGCGCGACACCGGCCCCCGCGTCAATGAACGCATCCGGGCCGCAGAAATCCGCCTTATTGGCGCAGACGGTGACAATGTCGGGGTGGTCAGCCCCGAACGCGCCATGGACATGGCCGCCGAGGCGGGCCTGGACCTGGTCGAGATCTCGCCCAATGCCAATCCGCCCGTGTGCAAGATCATGGATTTCGGCAAGTTCAAATACGAACAGCAGAAACGCGAGAGCGAGGCGCGCAAGAAGCAAAAGACGATCGACGTCAAGGAAGTCAAGTTCCGCCCCAATACCGATACGCATGACTATGACGTCAAGATGCGCAACGTGCTGCGGTTCCTGGAAGGTGGCGACAAGGTCAAGGTGACCCTGCGTTTCCGCGGGCGCGAGATGGCGCACCAGAACCTGGGCCGCGAATTGCTTGAGCGGGTGGCCGAGGACGTCAAGGAGGTCGGCAAGATCGAGAACATGCCGAAGATGGAAGGCCGTCAGATGGTGATGATGATCGGGCCGACGAAGTAAGCTTTCCACTTGCTGTTGCACGGAAAGTCGGGAGACTTCGGGTGCAGGATGAAGACAAAAAAGGGGCGCGCCACCCGGGCGCGCCTCTTTTCTTTTGTCGCACGGCTCTTGATGCGCTGCCAGATCAAGGTCGGCCGAATTGGCTGGCTATCGGCAATATGTGACCCTAACGTCCTAAGGATCGTCCAATTCTGGACGGCCCAAAGGATTTCAAAATGACAGTTTCACTGCAAGTTCTCTATCCGACGGACAACGGCACCACGTTTGATCACGCTTACTATGCCGGTAAGCATATGCCGATTGTCGACCAGCATATGGGGCCACATATCGAGAATGTAATGATTATCAAGGGATTGGCAGGCGGTCCGGATGTCCCCGCGGGGTTCCACGCAATTGCGACAATGACGTTCAGGGATCAAGCCGCGCTGGACTCCGCTATGGGTGCCGCGGGGCCTGCCCTGGCTGATATTCCCAACTTCTACAGCGGGCAACCGCAAATGCTGATTGGCGAAGTTCAAGGGTAGCGGCACTGGCCTGCCGAAGGGAATGAGCTGGATCCAACCTGACTGGCGGGGGCCGGTTCCAGCGACAATTTCAGCAACGTGATAGCGTCTGGAATGCGCTGTATCTCTCGCGATCCCCGTCGCATTTTCGGAAGGGCGTAATGACCTGATCAGGACCGCAAATTCACCGCGACCCCGATTGGACGTTCAATCCAGGAACGCCTTTTCCACCACATATTGCGCGGGCTTGGAATTGGCGCCTTCCTCAAGCCCGTATTCCTCCAGCATCTCCTTCAATTCCAGGTTGAAGGCGAGGTTGCCGCAGATCATCGCGCGGTCGGTCTCGGCATTGAGCGGTTCGACACCCAGATCGACAAAGGCCTGACCCGAGCGCATCAGGTCGGTGATCCGGCCCATCCTGGCACTCTCTTCGCGCGTCGTTGTCGGGTAGTACTTGATCTTCTTCCAGAACCCCTCGCCGATCACGTCATTGAGCAGCTCATCCGTCTTGAGGCTTTCGATGATCTCGCGGCCATAGGTCAACTCGCCCGCCTCGCGGCAGGTATGGGTGATGATGACCTCGTCGTAATCCTCGTAGGTCTGCGGCTCGCGCAGGAGGCTGGCGAAGGGCGCGAATCCGGTGCCGGTGGCGAAGAACCAGAGCCGCTTGCCGGGCAGCAGCGCGTCATGGACCAACGTGCCGACGGGTTTGGGGCGCAGGATGATCTCGTCGCCCGGCTGGATATGCTGGAGCCGCGAGGTCAGCGGGCCGTCCTGCACCTTGATCGAGTAGAATTCCAGCTCCTCGTCCCAGGAGGGCGAGGCGATGGAATAGGCGCGCAGCAGCGGCTTCTGCTTGCCGGTCTTCGGGTTCACATCGCCCATCAGGCCGATCATCACGAATTCGCCCGAGCGAAAGCGCAGCGATGCGGGCCGTGTCACCCGGAAGGAAAACAGCCGGTCGGTGTAATGCGTGACCTCGGTGACGGTCTGGGCATCGGGCAGGGTGGGCACTTTGACGGCGCTGGTCTGGGTCACGGGGGATTGCTCGGTCATCGGAATACATGCGGCCCCGCAATGGGGTCGTCCTTCTAACTAGACGTTGATCTGGGTAAGGAAAAGGGGGCGTTCAGGCGGCGCGCAGCCGCGCCCGGTGGTCATGCGCCTGCCAGTCGGCGCGCGCAAGCCACTGATCCTCGGGCTGGCGCGCGGCGAGGTCGGCGTTGATCTGCACCGCATCGAAGCCCGACCGGCGCGCCATCGCGTATTGGTCGGCGAGGACATGACCGGAGGCAACAAGCCGCCCGGTATAGCCCCTCAGGCGCAGCCGCCGCGCAATGGTGAAGCCGCGCCCGTCGGCGAAGCTGGCGAAATCGACGCGAATCGCGGGGGTGGCAAGGTCCAGCGCGTCGAGATCGGCGTCGGGCGCGATGTCGAGCGCATCCTCGGCGGGAGCGGGCGCAAAGCCCGCATCGGTGACGAGAACGGCCTCGAGGGCGGCGGTTTCGGTGATCAGGTCTTTCATATCGGGTTCCTTCAGGAGGCTTGTTTCAGGGGCCCACGCACCATGCGCCCGTCGATGAAATGGATGCCGCATTCTTCCTTGTCCTGCCCCTTCCAGCGGCCGGATCGGGGATCCTCGCCGGGGGCCACTTTCGCGGTGCAGGGCGCGCAGCCGATCGAGGGGTAGCCCTTCGCCACAAGCGGGTGACGCGGCAGGCGGTTGTTGATCATGTAATCGCGCACATCCTCGGGCGCCCAATGCGCCAAGGGATTGATCTTGATGCGTTTCTGGCCTTCGGTCTCGAAGAATTCCAGGCTTGCGCGGCTGCCGGACTGGAACCGTTTGCGGCCCGTGATCCAGCTGTCGAAAGGGGCGAGGGCGGCCTCCATCGGGGCCACCTTGCGCAGGCTGCAGCAGGCATCGGTATCGCGCTCATGCAAGGTGCCGTCGGGGTCGCCCGCGATGGTGGCGATCTGGCTGGCATGGATGGTGCGCACATCCGTCAGGCCCAGGTGTTGGCTCACCTCCTGCTGGTAGGTCAGCGTTTCCGCAAACAGCATATTCGTGTCCACGAACAGGACCGGCGTGGCCTTGTCGATCACCGAAACCATGTGCAAGAGCACCACAGATTCCGCCCCGAAAGACGAGACCAGCGCGATCCGCCCCAGATCGGAATCGCTGAGCGCCCGCTCCATCACCGCCGTGGCGGAATGGTGCTTGTAGCGGGCGTTGAGGCCCGCGACCCATTCTGTGAGGTCGGTGAGGGTGGCATCAAGCGGCACGTTGGGCCTCCGGATAAAGCGCCGATTTGAACGGCTCCATGCCGACGCGTTTGTAGGCGTCGAGGAAGGTCTCATTGCGGCTTTCGCGCAGGTCCAGATAGGCCTGCACGATACGCTCGATCGCGGGCACGATCTGGTCATAGGCGAAACCGGGCCCTGTCCGGGTGCCGATCACCGCATCCTCGGTGCCGTCGCCGCCAAGCGTGATCTGGTAGTTTTCCACGCCCGCGCGGTCGAGGCCGAGAATGCCGATATGACCCACGTGATGATGCCCGCAGGCATTGATGCAGCCCGAGATCTTGATCTTGAGCGGGCCGATATCATGCTCCAGCTTCAGCGCGTCGAACCGCGTCGCGATCTCCTGCGCGACGGGGATGGAACGGGCCGTCGCCAGCGCGCAGTAATCCATGCCGGGGCAGGCGATGATGTCCGAGATCAGCCCGATATTGGCGGTGGCGAGATCAGCGGATTTCAGGCGCGCGTGGATCTGCGGCAGGTGGCGCTTGTGGATATGGGGCAGGATCACGTTCTGCTCATGGGAAATGCGCAGCTCATCATGGCCGAATTCGCGCGCGATCCCGGCCAGCACCCGCATCTGGTCCGCCGTCGCATCGCCCGGTGTCGCGCCCTGTTTTTTCAGGGACACACTGACGATGGCATAGCCCTCGGCGCGATGCGCGGTCAGGTTGGTATCGACCCAGGAGCGGAAGACCGGATCAACCTGGTAAGCCGCATCGAACGGCTCGGATCCGGCGGTTTCAAACGCGGGCGGGGCGAAGTGCCTGCTGATCTCGTCCAACAGGATGCTGGTCTGCCCGGCATCGAACTGGGTCTTGCGCAGCGCGAACTCCTTCTCGACCTCCTCGCGCAGGTTCTCCAGCCCGAACTCATGCACCAGGATCTTGATGCGCGCCTTGAACTTGTTGTCGCGGCGCCCGATCACGTTCCAGACCGCGACCGTGGCCTCCAGGTAGGGCAGAAGGTCATCGAGCGTCACGAAATCGGCCAGCACCTTGCCGATCATGGGCGTGCGGCCAAGCCCGCCGCCAACCCAGACCTGGTAGCCGATCTGCCCGTCACGCTCGACAATCCGCAGGGCGAGGTCATGCGCCGCCGTCACCGCGCGGTCATTGGGGGCGCCGGTGATGGCGATCTTGAACTTGCGCGGCATGAACTGGAATTCGGGGTGATCGGTCGACCATTGCCGCAGCAGCTCGGCCAGGGGCCTCGGATCGGCGATCTCATCGGCTGCCGCGCCCGCGAAATGGTCGGCGGTGACGTTGCGGATGGTGTTGCCGCTGGTCTGGATGGCGTGAATACCGACCTCTGCCAGGCTGTCCAGCATGTCCGGCACGTCGCGCAGTTTCGGCCAGTTATATTGGATGTTCTGGCGCGTGGTGAAATGGCCATAGCCCTTGTCCCAGGTCTGGGCGACATGGGCCATGCGGTCCATCTGGGCCGAATTGAGCGTGCCATAGGGGATCGCCACGCGCAGCATGTAGGCGTGCAGTTGCAGGTAGAGCCCGTTCATCAGCCTGAGCGGCTTGAACTCATCCTCGGTCAGGCTGCCGTCGATCCGGCGCTCGACCTGGGCGCGAAACTGGGCATTGCGCTCTGCCAGGAACGCGTGGTCGAAGTCATTGTATTCATACATGAGTTTACAGCTCCGCCTGTTTGCCATGGGCGTAGTTGGAGGGGCCTTGGGTGCGGAACACCTCGCGGAAATGCGTGGGCGTGGGACCATGAGGCCCGCGCTTGGCATCGGCCAGATAGGCCCCGACGATCTCTGCTGCCTGCCGCTCGGCATCAAGCAGGCGGATCGTGGCATGGGCCTCGTCCTCCAGCAGTTCGGCCTCCTCGATGCGGCGGGTCCAGCGGTCATCGACGGTCAGGTAGACGACATCGCCCTCCAGCAGGTGGTTTGCGGTGACGACTTTGGGCGTGAAATTACGGGCCATGTGCAGCCTCCGGGACTTGAGGGATTTCGGCAAGGGCCGCGCGCGGGGCGAGGCCGTAGAGAAGGATGGCGGGGCCGGACATCTCGGCCCGGTCAAGGTCGGCGGCCAGCGTGGCCAGACAGGATTGCAGCACGGTCTGATCGGCGCGCGAGGCGTTTTCGACAATGGTGACGGGGGTTTGCGGCGACGCCCCGTGCATCAGCAAGCGCCCTTGCAGGAACCGCGCACCGCGCTTGGCCATGTAGATGGCGGCAGCGGTGCCGGGGCGGGCCAGCGCGGCCCAATCCTGCTCGGCGAAGCCTTTCGTGTCGTGGCCCGTCAGGATGCGCAGGCTGGAATTGCGCCCGCGCTGCGTCAGGCTCTGCCCGATGCTGGCGGCAGCGGCCGAGGCGGCGGTGAGGCCGGGGATGATGGACCAACCGACGCCTGCCGCGTCCAATGCGGTCAATTCCTCGTCCAACCGGCCATAGATCGCGGGATCGCCGGATTTCAGCCGCACGACCTGCGCGCCGGTTCTGGCGTGTCGGATCATGAGGGCGGCGATCCTGGTCTGGTCGGTGGAGGGGCCGAAACCCTCCTTGCCGACGTCGATCAGCGTGGCCTCGCGCCGGGCAAGCTCCAGGATTTCGGGCGCGATCAGGCGGTCATGGATGATGACATCGGCCTCATCCAGCGCGCGGCGGGCCTTGAGGGTCAGCAGTTCCGGATCGCTGGGGCCTGCACCCACAAGGGCGACATGGCCTGCCCGCGGGGCCGCGTTCAGGTGCGTGTCGAGGAGCGTATTCAGCGCCTCTTCCGCCCCTTGCGGGCCGTCCTCGGCCAGCGCGCGGGGGCCGGTGGCGAAATAGTAATCGGCCCAGAAATCGCGGCGTTTGCGGCCAAAGGGCAGCGCCTCGGCGGCGCGGCGAAACCGTTTGCCGATCCGGGTCAGCGCGCCCAGGGTCACCGGCAGACGCTCCTCCAGGTCGCGCTTGATGGCGCGCGCCAGCACCGGGGCCGCGCCCTCGGTCCCGATGGCGACCGTCACCGGGTCGCGATCGACGATGGCGGGGGTGATGAACTGGCTGTCGGCAAGGTTGTCCACGATATTGACCAGCGCGCCCTCGGCCCGTGCGATGGCACTGGTGCGGGCATCCTCGCGCGCATCCTCATCGGCGGCATAGAAGAGGACAGCCCCGGCCACGTCACCGGGTTGAAGCGCGCGGGCCGTGAGGTTGAGGCGGTCTTCCCCGGCCCAGGTCACGATCTCGGGCGCGGGATCTGCCGTGAAGACCTCGATCCGCGCCTCGGTCTTCATCAGCAGGCGCAGCTTGGCCAGCGCGGCGTCCCCGCCGCCCGACAGCACCAGCTTTTGGCCCTCCATGGCCAGAAAGATCGGGAAATGTTTCATATTAGCCTGTTCCAAGTTCCTGCCCCAAACATAGGATATTTTCCCGGTTTTTGGCCAGATGGGCTTGCTGATAAGGACATTTGTTCGCTATGGAGGGTCGAAACCCGTTTGCCGTTCCATCCATGGGAAGTTTGCCAAATGTCTGTTCAGATCGACGCGCTGGATCGGAAGATCCTTCAAGCCCTGCAAGCGGATGCAGGCCAATCGCTGGATGAAATTGCCAAGAAGGTGGGCTCGTCCAAGACGCCGGTGTGGACCCGGATCAAGAAAATGCGCGAAGCGGGGATCATCGGCCAGCAGACGGTGCTGCTGGATGCCGAGGCCCTGGGGCTGGAGGCGTGTTTCTTCGTCCTCATCCGCACGTCGGAACATGAGGCGGAATGGCAGCAGAAATTTCTTGCCACCCTGCAAGCGCGACCCGAGGTGATGGAGGCGCACAGGCTGGCGGGTGATATCGACTATATCCTCAAGGTGCGCGTGGCCAATGCGCGCGCCTATGACGTGTTCTACCAGGCGCTGATCTCAGAGGTGCGCATCTACAACGTCACCGCCCTGCTCTCGATGGAGCAGATCAAGTCGACGACGATGTTGCCGATCTAGCCGCGCTTCAGCAGGTGGCCGTTACGGCAATACTCCGGTGCCGCGTCCAGTTTGTCGTTTTCATCCAACAGCTTGCGGCAGCCTTCCTGATCGGAACAGGCGGTGCAGGACAGGATCATGTTGCGGAACTGGTAGGCGCCGGTTTCGACGTCCCTGAACAGCGAGCCTTCGAGATCGACATCGAGCCGTCCGGCCATGTCCTGAACGAGGGTCGCGGAAGTATCGAGCTTGGAGAGCAGGCCCATGGCGCGGTCCTTTCTGGTTTACGCAAGGTCATGATGGGCCAGCCAGAATTGCGCGCCTTGATTTATGTCAAGTCAGCCCACCAGCTCGGTCCTGACCGCAGCGCCTGATTCGAGCGTCCGGTGGACCGGGCATTTGTTGGCGATCTCCAACAGGCGCTTGCGCTGGCTTGCGTCGAGGTCGCCCTCCAGCGTGATGCGCCGTGTGAAGGTGTCGATCTTGTCGCCGCGCCCGCTGGCATCCTGGGCGTGAACCTTGTCATGCGTCACATCGACGGACACGCCGGTCAGGGGCCAGTCCTTGCGCCGCGCATACATGCGGATCGTCATCGAGGTGCAGGCGCCAAGACCGGCGGCGAGGAACTGGTAGGGGGTAAAGCCCTGGTTGGTGCCGCCATAGGCGCGCGGCTCATCCGCGACGGCATGGTGGAAGGGGCCGGCCTGCACGTCCTGGCGGAAGCCGTCGGGGTCGGCCTCGGTCACGCGGGTCACGCCTTCAGGCGCGCCGATGGGCGGCGCGGGCGGGCGCAGGTCGATATACTTGCCGGCCCAGGCCGCGATCACCTCGGCGGCGTATTCGGCATCGTCGGGATGGCTGATCAGATGATCGGCGTCATCCAGAGTGACAAAGCTTTTCGGGTGTTTCGCGGCGGTGAAGATCCGGGTGGCATTCTCGATCCCGACCAGCGCGTCGCGGGGGGCGTGCAGCACCAGAAGCGCCCTGTGCAGGTTGGCGATGGCCGGGGCAAGCTTTTCCGCGCGGACATCCTCGACAAAGCCCTTGCCGATCGTGATCTTGCGCCCGCCAAGCATGACCTCGCTGGAGCCGTCGGCCTCGATCCGTTCCAGCGCGTCGCCGAAATTATGCGTCACATGGCCGGGGTCGAAGGGGGCGGCGATGGTGATGACGGCCTTGACACTGTCCATATCAGGGGCCGCGCGCAGCACCGCCGCGCCGCCAAGCGAATGGCCGATAATGAGGTCGGGGGCCATGTCACGCTCGGCCAGGGCGCTGGCGGCGGCGTGCAGGTCGGCGACGTTGGAGGAGAACGAGGTGTTCTCGAACTCGCCCTGCGAATGGCCGAGCCCGGTAAAATCGAACCGCAGCACCGCGATGCCCATTCCCGCCAGCCGCGCCGCGATGCGCCGGGACGCCGCGATATCCTTGCCGCAGGTGAAGCAATGCGCCATCAGCGCCGTGGCCAGGTGCGGACCGTCGGGCAGGTCCAGCCGCGCGGCCAGCTCGATGCCGTCATGGCCGGGGAAGGTGAATTTTTCGGTGGGCATGGGCCGTTCCTTGCGCGGGGGGCGGTGCCTCAAGAGAATGTGGCCGCGGCCCCCGCGCCGCAACCCCGATCACGCGGGCGTGTTGCGGCGTGGGCGGGTGGCGAATGAATTTCGCCCGAGAATTCTTCCCGCGCCGAAAAATCTTCTGGAAGATTTTTCCGGCGTCATGCCCCCATCAGCGCCGGATCGAACGGATACCGCGTCAGGTTCTCATAGCCATCCTCGGTGATCAGCACCTGATCCTCCAGCTTGATCGAGAAATCGCCCCCCTCGGGGCTGACCAGCGCCTCGACGCATAGCGTCATGCCCGGTTCCAGCACGTAATCGAACGCGCCCTTCACCGCGTGGTCGGGATAGGCCACAAGGGGCCATTCATCGCAGAGCCCGACACCGTGCATCAGGCAGCCATATTTGAGCCTCTGGTACTGTGGCTCCAGAACATGGGTTCTTGCCGTCAATTCCTCCAACCCGACGCCGGGTTTCAGCATCTCCATATTGGTCATGATGTGCTCATGCGCGTGGCGCATCGCGTGGATCATGTCGGGGCGCGGGGGCAGGTCGCCGATCCACCAGGTGCGCGAGATGTCGGCGCAGATGCCGTAACAGCCGATCAGGTCGGTGTCGAAGGCGAGAATTTCGTTGTTTTGCAGCACCCTTGGCCCGCATTCCTGGAACCACGGGTTGGTGCGCGGCCCGGTGGTCAGAAGGCGCGTCTCGATCCATTCGCCGCCGCGCGCGATATTGGCGCGGTGCAGCTCGGCCCAGATCGCGTCCTCGGTAAGCCCCGGTTGCGTCGCGGCCTGCATCTCGGCCATCGACGCCTCGCAGGCCAGCATGGCGCAGCGCATCGCCAGGATTTCGTCGGGGCCCTTGATGGAGCGGGCCTTTTCCGTGACCTCCTCGCCCGCCATGACCTCCAGCCCTTGCGCCTCCAGCGCGCGCAGCCCGTGCAGCATCGGCTTGTCGACGGCCAGGCGGCGCAGGCCCGGCGCGTGTCGGGCCATCAGGTCGGCCACGTCGCGGGCGAAGGCATCGGCGGCCACGTCCAGCTTGTCGCCCCGGTCGAAGTAAAAGAGGTCCGCGCCGGCCCGCACCTCGCGCACCAGCGGGTTGTGGCCCGAAAGGAAGGGCGCGTTCTTGTAATCCCACAGCACCATGTAGCCATCGGGCAGAACCAGGCAGGCGCGGAACGGGTTATGCGTGTTCCAAAGCTGCATATTGGTCGAATCGGTGGCGTAGCGGATGTTCAGCGGGTCGAAGACCAGGAGGCCGCCATAGTCCCGCTCGATCAGCTTTTCGGTCAGCCGGTTCAGGCGATAGCGGCGCATCATGGGCAGGTCGGGGAGGCGCAGGCCCGCGGCCGCAAACTCGGCATATGCCAACGGCGTCGGCCCGATCTCCATCCGGTCATTGTCATTCAGCGTGCCATCGGGCAGATGACTGCCCTTGGATGGGTCGATCTTGCGCACGAGCGGGCGATAGGCTTCATTCATCGCGGGGCCTCCCTGGCGACAGACTGAAGGTCCGGGGGCAGGGCGCGCTTGCGGGATTGCGGCATCATGGGGGTCGAATTTGGAACATATCTGCCAGAAGAGCCTGCCGCACGCGCCGTGGATGCAGCCCGCCACGCGGCGTCTGCCGGGGATCCAGCCGCTCGACATGGCCGATTGGCTGGTGATGGATGAGGCGTTCGGCCCGCAGATGGCCCTGCGCGACCGGCTGCTGAAGGACCGCCGCGAGGAGGTCTTCGCGACAATGGGCGGCGAGGAGGCGGCCGCCGAGGAGCTTCTGGCGCTGATCCTGACCCGTCTGGGGTCGGGCTACGAGGTCGGCGCGGGGAAGGTGACGCGCCCCGATGGCGTGACGGTCGCGCGCGACTCCGATCATCCGTTGCTGGTCGCGGGGCGGCTGGTGCAGGAGGATCTCTGCGTGCTGGACCAGGCCGAGTGTGCCGATGAGCATGTCCTGACCGGGGCCGTCCTGTGCTTTCCCGCCAGTTGGAGCCTGTCCGAGAAACTGGGCCGCCCGCTGACCGCGATCCACGACCCCGTGCCGGAATACGAAGGCCACCTTGCCGCGCGCGTTCAGCGCCTCTTTGACGCGCTGCATCCCGACCGCCCGCTCTGGCGTGCCAATGCGCTGCTCTATGCCGACCCCGCCCTGCACCAGCCGCGCCGCCATGCCGACCGGCGGGTGCAGCCGAAGGGCCAATCGCCCTTCCTGCGCTCGGAACGGCAAAGCCTGCTGCGCCTGCCGGAAACCCGCGCCGTGGTGTTTTCCATTCACACCTGGGTCGTGGCCTGGGACGATCTGACCGAGGACCAGCGCGAGGGGCTTGCCGCCCATCCGATCGACAAGGTGGGGGTGGGCGCGTGAGCCTGATCGAGGACCAGTACGACGCCTATCCCTACCCGGAACGCGACCCGAAGGACGAGGCCAGGCGCCTGATCACCGGGTCGCCTTCGCATCCGCTGGAGATCGACCATTTCGTCTTTGCGGGCAAGCGTGACTGGTCGCAGCCCTTCCGCGCCTTGGTCGCGGGGGGTGGCACGGGCGACGCGCTGATCCAGATGGCGCAGATCCTGACAAGTGCCGGAAAACCCTACGAGATCACCTATCTCGACCTCTCGACCTCGGCGCGCGGGATCGCCGAGGCGCGGGCCGAGGCGCGCGGGCTGTCAGGCATCAATTTCGTTACCGGGTCGCTCCTGGAGGCAGGGGATCATGGCCCCTTCGACTATATCGACTGCTGCGGCGTGCTGCACCATCTGCCAGACCCGCAGGAAGGCTTCGACGCGCTGGCGGGCGCGCTGAAACCGCAGGGCGGCATGGGGGTCATGGTCTACGCGCCCTATGGCCGCGCGGGCGTCTATCCCTTGCAGGAGGCGTTCGGCACGCTTCTGCAAGGCCCGCCCAGGGACCGGCTGCGCGATGCCAGGGCGATCTTCCAGCGCCTGCCCGAGGGTCATCCCTTCAAACGCAACCCGCATGTCAGCGACCACAAGGCCAGCGATGCGGGGTTCTACGATCTGCTCCTGCACAGCCAGGACCGGGCGTTCACGATCCGCGATCTTTCCGACGCGTTCGAAGCGGCCGGCCTCGCGATCACCGGCCTGCCGCAGGCCCATGCCTATGACCCCGCGCCGCTTTTGCCGGATCGGCGGATGCTGGTCGGGCTGGATGAGCTGACGCGGATGGAACTGGCCGAAAAGCTGCGCGGCACGATCCGGCTGCACGTGGCCTATGCCGCACCGAAAGCAACGGCAGAGGGGCGCGTGGCCAAGCCGACGCCTGGGTCCGTGCCGCATCTCAAGGGCGTGCAACCGGCGAAACTGGCCGCTGCCATCGCCAAGGAGGGCGTGCTGCCGATCAACCTGGGCGATGAGAAGATCGAGGTGCCGGTCTCCGCCGCTGCCGCCGGTCTTTTGCGGCACATCAACGGGCGCAGGACATTGGCCGAGATCGCGCAGGCCGAACGGCTGGACCCGATCGCGTTCTCGGCATTGTGGAACGGGGTGTCCGAGGTGCTCTGCCGCTACGGGCTGCTGTTCTACTCGACGCTTTTGCGCTGACGCCGCCCGAATGTTTTTCCGGAAAAATTTTCGGGCTGGAAATTTCTTGAAGCAAGAAATTTCGGCCTCCGGCGTCAGGACCGGAAATGCTTGGAGAGTTTCAGCCCCTGGCCCTGGTAATTCGACGCCAGATCCGCCCCATAGAGCGTGCGGGGCAGGGCGGCCATGCGTTCATAGACCAGGCGGCCCACCACCTGCCCGTGTTCCAGCACGAAGGGCGCCTCGTGGCAGCGCACCTCAAGCACCCCGCGCGCAGGCACGCCGTGGCCGAAACCGGGGTCGAAGAAGCCCGCGTAATGCACCCGGAACTCGCCCACCATGGCCAGGTAGGGCGCCATCTCGGCGGCGCAATCGGGCGGGATCGTCACCGCCTCCTGGCTGACCAGGATGTAGAAGGCACCGGGGTCGAGGATGATGCGGCCTTCCGTCGTTTCCAGCCGCTCCCAGAACTCGGCCGGTGCGTAATGCCCGATATTGTCCAGGTCGATCACGCCCGTGTGCGGCTTGGCGCGGAAGCCCACGAGGCCACCGGGGCCGGGGCTGAGATCGACGGAAAAGCCGAGCCCGTCACTGATCACCGCTTTGCCCGACACCAACGGCGTTTCGGCATGGCGCGCCTTCAACTCGGCATCGCTGAGCACGGCCTGCCCGTCGCGGAACCGGATCTGGTTCAGGCGCATTCCGGGGCGCACGAGCACGGAAAAGCTGCGCGGGCAAATTTCGGCGTAAAGACGACCCTCATAGCCTGCCGGGATGCGGTCGAACTCGGTGCCGCGATCGGTGATGGTGCGGGTCAGCAGATCCAGCCTGCCGGTGGAGCTCTTCGCGTTCGCCACCGCGCTGATCGTGCCGGGAAGGCTGAGCGCCTCCATCAGCGGCACCAGGTAGACGCAGCCCTTTTCCAGCACCGCGCCATGCGTCAGGTCCACCTCGTGCATGGTGAACTCGGCCAGCCGGTCGGCGACCGTGTTCCCGGCCCCGGCCAGGAAGGACGCGCGCACGCGGTAGGCCTGCGTGCCAAGCCTCAGGTCGAGGCTGGCGGGTTGCACCTGGGTCTCGGCATAGGGGCGGTCGGGCCGGATCTGGCCCGCTTGCGTCATCGCCTCGATGGCGTGGTCGGGCAGGACGCCGCGTTGGGGCAGATCAGGGGCCATCATATGCTCCAAGGACGTGAAAACCGCCCGCGCCGGTCAGGGCAGGGGCGGTTTTCAGGTTGGTCGGGCTAGCAGGACTCGAACCTGCGACCTTCCGTCCCCCAGACGGACGCGCTACCAGGCTGCGCCATAGCCCGACTGCGTGCGGTTCTAGCGAATTTGCCGCGCGGTGCAAGCAGGAAAGGGAGGGATTTTTCGACAAGGGACCGGTTTCGCCCTAACCGACGCGGCTGCGGGCGGTGAGCCGGTCGGCCAAAGCCTCCAGCCGGGCGAGATGCGGGGCGAGGGCGGCGGATTGATCGGCGGAGAGCGGCCCGGCCTGGGTGATCAGGGTGTGCAGGTCGGTGAGCGGGGTTGGGGAGTCGGGAGGGCTGTCAGTAGCGGGGTCGGGCTGTGCGGCGACCTTGATCGGGGCGGGGTCCGGTTCGGGCGCCTCTTCCGGGGCCGGTTCGGGGCTCTGCGAGTCCTCCTCCGGCCCTGCCGCGTGGTCCTCCGGCGCGGCCTCGGTTTCCGTGGGGCCCTCACCCTCGGCGCGCTCCTCGGGCTGCGCCTCCTCGCCCGCCATCGCGGTCACGTCGAAGAAGCCGCCGGCGGGCGCATCCGCCTCGACCGGCTCCGTGCTTTCGGCCTCGACCAGATCGCCCTGCAAATCGTCGTCCAGCGCGGGCGAGAGGTCCGAGACATGGGCCACGCCTTCCTCGCGGATCAGCTTCTGCACGCCGCGAATGGTCAGGCCCTGGTCGTGCAGCAAATGCTTGATGCCGCCCACCAGCCGCATGTCGGCGGGGCGGTAATAGCGCCTGCCACCGGCGCGTTTCACGGGTTTGATCTGGCTGAACTTGCTTTCCCAGAACCGCAGCACATGGGCCTCGACCTCAAGCCAGTCGGCAACTTCGCGGATGGTGCGGAACGCCTGGGGCGATTTCGACGCCATCGCCCCGTCTACCGTTTGTTGCCCGAGGCGACACGGTCCTTCATCAGGTGCGAGGGGCGGAAGGTCAGCACCCGGCGCGGCGGAATCGGGGCCTCTTCGCCCGTTTTCGGGTTGCGGCCCACCCGCGCGGTCTTGGAGCGGACGGAAAACGTGCCGAAGGAGGATATCTTGACCTGTGCGTCATCGACCAGGCTGTCGGACATCAGTTCCAGCACCCTTTCGACCAGTTGCGCGCTTTCGTTGCGCGACAGACCGACCTCGCGGAACACCGCTTCGCTCAGGTCCATTCGTGTCAGTGTCTTACCGGCCATGTCACTTGATCCCCCGCAGTTTCACGCGCATCCTGCGCCTTGCAGTTTCCCAAGTCAATATCAAGGGCTTGGCGGGCAGAGTTTCGGCGGCGCGTGAACGCCGGCTACCAGCGCAGAACCGCCGCACCCCAGGCAAGCCCGCCGCCGATCGCCTCGGCGACCAGCACATCGCCGCGCTTGATCTTTCCGCTGGCGACACCGACCGACAGCGCCAGCGGGATAGACGCGGCGGAGGTGTTGCCGTGATCCTGAACCGTGACGATGACCCGGTCCATGCCGACGCCCATCTTCTGCGCGGTGCGGCTGATGATGCGCAGATTGGCCTGGTGGGGCACGATCCAATCGACATCGTCGGCGCCCAGGCCCGCCCGCTCGAGCGCGGTTTCGGCGGTCTTGGCCAGTTTCTCGACCGCGTGGCGGAAGACCTCGCGGCCCTCCATGCGCAAGACGCCGGTGCTCTGCGTCTTCGACACGCCGCCATCGACATAGAGCAGGTCGCGGAACTGGCCGTCGGAATTGAGGTCGACCGAGAGGATGCCGCGATCCCCGGACCCGCCCGCGCCGTCCTGCGCCTCGAGAATCAGCGCGCCGGCCCCGTCGCCGAAAAGGACCGAAGTGGTGCGGTCATTCCAGTCCATGATGCGGCTGAAGGTCTCGGCCCCGATCACCAATACGCGTTTGGCCTGGCCGCACTGGATATAGGCATTGGCCGAAGACAGCGCGTAGATGAAGCCCGCGCAGACCGCCTGCACGTCGAAGGCGAAGCCATGCGTCATGCCAAGCCCGTGCTGGATCATGGTGGCGACCGAGGGGAATGTCAGGTCGGCGGTCGAGGTGGCAACGATCAGCGCGTCGATATCGGCCCCGGTCAGCCCGGCATCGGCCAGCGCGGCCTCCGCGGCCTTGATACCAAGGTCCGATGTGGTCTGACCCTCGGCTGCGAAATGGCGCCGTTCGATGCCGCTGCGGCTGCGGATCCATTCATCGCTGGTGTCGATGGTCTTCTCGAACTCGGCGTTCTCGACGACACGCTCGGGCAGGTAATGGCCGACGCCGATGGCGACCGCGCGGCGCGTATGTCCCTGAGCATTCATTCGTCGCGATCCCCGTCTTCCGTGGTCAATGCCCGTTCCGATGCCGCGATGCGCGCGGCCAGCCGGTCGTTGAACCCGGCTGCGGACAATTGCGCGGCCAACTTGATTCCCGCCGACACGCCCATCCCGTCCGACGCACCATGCGATTTCACCACGGTGCCGTTCAAGCCCAGAAACAATCCGCCATTGACCTGGCGCGGGTCGATCCGCGTGGACATGTGCCGCAAGGGCTTCATCGCCAGCGCCGCGCCGAGCCTGGACATCCACGAGCTGCGGAACGCGTCCTCCAGCAATTCGCGCACCAGCCGCGCGATGCCTTCGCCGGTCTTGAGCGCGACATTGCCGGTAAACCCGTCGGTCACGATCACATCGACCCGGTCCGACGGCATGTCGCCGCCCTCGACAAAGCCGACATAGTCGAACTGCCCGACAGGTGCCGCCCGCGCGATGGCCTGCGCGGCCAGCTTCAGCTCGGCCCGGCCCTTGAATTCCTCGGTGCCGACATTGAGAAGCCCGACCCGCGGGCGCGCAACGCCCAGGCCGTTGCGGGCATAGCTCGCCCCCATCAGCGCATATTGCAGCAGGTCGTTTTCATCGGCGCGGATATCGGCGCCCGCATCCAGCATGACGTTGAAACCGCCGGGATTGCGCGAGGGCCAGAGGCAGGCGATGGCGGGGCGGTTCACGCCCTCGATCTTGCGCAGGCGCAGCATCGACATCGCCATCAGCGCGCCGGTATTGCCGCAGGAGATCACGGCAGACGCCTCGCCGCTGCGCACCGATTCGATGGCCGACCACATCGAGGTGTCGCGCCCCGAGCGCATCACCTGGCTCGGCTTGTCATCCATCGAGACGATCTTGTCGGCATGGAATACCGTGCAACGATCCGCGAGGCCCGGCTTGCCCTTGATCAGCGGGGTCAGCCTGGCCTCGTCGCCATGCACGATGAAGCGCGCGGAGGGCAGGGCGCTCGCAGCAATGACAATGCCGTCGACAACCGCCGACGGCCCCTTGTCACCGCCCATGGCGTCGATTGACAGCACCGTCTCGGACGCGTCCGCGCCGGTCGATTGTGCTGTGTCCGCCATACCTGTCCTGCCTTGCGCGCGCCCGCCGCCCTAGGCCGCGTCGTCGTCGAGGTCGATCTCGTCGGCCTGTGCGATCACTTCGCGATCCGCGTACTGGCCGCAGGAGGGGCAGACGTGATGCGGGCGCTTGAGCTCGCCGCAGGAGGGGCATTCATTGGGGTTGGCCGCAACCAGCGCGTCATGCGACCGGCGCATGTTACGACGCGAGCGGGTTACTTTATTCTGTGGGACAGCCATGTCTCAACCTCGGGTCTGATGGGGCTGACCTTGCATTCAAGCGGCCCCGGAAAGTGGTGTCATCGGTTCGGTTCTCGGCCTCGCCTAACGCTTGAAATCCGGCTCGGCAACCCTAATTCGGGCCCTCTCCGGGCGCACCCGTTGGTGCTGCATTCTCACGCGGCGAATGAGGCCGGGAACATAGAGGGATTCTCTGCCCATGCAAGCCCTAATGCGCGCAGGTCGTCAGGCCCCGTCTTCGCCCTCGTCCTCCTCGGGCTTGTCCTTGCCCGCCAGGTGGTCGCGCAACCCGGCCAGCCCCGCGAAGGGGCGCGCGTCCTCGTCCTGCATCGGCGTCACACCGGGCGCGGCATAGACCGCATCGCCCAGATCCGCGCCCTCGCTGCGCGGATGCAGCGGCAGGTTCAGCGCCAGCGCCTCGATCATCACGGCGGCCGGGTCGATGACGTTCCCGAGCGGCTCGATCGTGTCATCCTCGGGCATCTCGGCCTCGCCCTCTTCGTCGGGCACCGCCTCGGGCGGCTCCTGCATGAAGCGGCGGGTGACGGGCAGATCCAGCCGCGTCGTCACCGGCGCCAGCGTCACCACGCAGTCCTGCACCACGGTGGCGCCCAACTGCCCCTCCAGCAGCCAGTCGCGGTTGTCATCGGCCAGGATCTCGCCCGCGAAGCGCAGCTTGCGCAGCCCGCGGATATCCAGATCGGCGGCAATCGCGGCGCAGGCGGCGGCGTCGGGCGCCAGATCGAACGGGTTCGGCGCGCGGCTGCGCAGGCGGGCGACCGGGATCGGCTGCTTGGGAAGATCGTCTATCGACATCGAGAACCTCTTCGCGTTCAACTTGGCGGACGCGGAACTTGCCCTGTCCGTTCTGGTCAGGTAAGCCGATAGAAAGCTTTGCCGGGCCTTGCAAGAGCCCGCAGGATATTCGGGGCACGCTGGACAGATGGCGCGAAAGAGGGCCGGGCAGATGAGAACGCATCCCAAAGGCAGGAGGGTCGCCGTGGCGCTTGCGCTGGCCGTCGGTCTTGCGGCCTGCACGCCCACCTTCGTCAATCACGGCTACACGCCCCCCGCCGACGAACTGGCCCAGATCACGCCGGGTTCCGACACCCGCGAGAGCGTGGCAGAACTGGTCGGCCAGCCCACGGCTTCGGGCATCATCTCGGGCGATACCTGGTATTACGTCGCCTCGCGGCAGCGCTTCTACACCTATAACCGTCCCGAGGTGATCGAACGCGACATCGTCGCCATCACCTTCGACGGCCAGGGCCGGGTGCAGAACATCCGCGAATTGGGTCTGGAAGATGGCGAGGTCGTCCGCCTGTCGCGCCGCGTGACCGAATCGAATATCCAGGAAGTCACCTTCATGCGGCAACTGCTCGGCAATTTCGGCCGCATCAACCTGTCCGATACGCTGAACAACCTGTAGCGCCCAAGCCACGGGCGTGATCGCCATTTCAACCCGAAATGCCCTTGTTGGCGGCCCGTCATGGCTCCATTGTCGGGTGCGAGAGACCCCCCGCGCCACGGGGCAGGGGACGGGAGGCAGGTTTGGCCGGCGATCCGCGCGACATATCCACGGGGCACCTGGGCCGTTACCGCGCGCGCGCGGCGACGGGCGCGCGCGATCTGGACCGGGCGCAGGCCTTGCGCAAGCTGGCCTTTCGCGGCGGCATGGTCCCCGATCGTGACCGGTTCGACGATCTTTGCCAGCATATCGTGATCGAGGAGGCGGCGACCGGCGCGCTGGTCTGCTGTTTCCGGCTGCTGTCCGTGGCGGGCGGGCCGGACATCGCCAAGAGCTACTCGGCGCAATTCTACGATCTTTCGGGGCTGGCCCGACGCAGAGGCCCGATGCTGGAGCTTGGCCGCTTCTGCCTGCACCCCGACCACCCGGACCCCGACATCCTGCGCGTGGCCTGGGGGCGGCTTGCGGCCCTTGTCGACGCGGGCGGGGTCGAGATGCTGTTCGGCTGCTCATCGTTTTCCGGCACCGACCCCGCGGCACATGGCGATGCGCTGGCGCTGCTGCGCGACCGCTACCTCGCGCCGCCCGACTGGCGGCCGGGGGTAAGATCACAGGAGACACTCGATCTCCTGACGGCCCCGCCGCGACAGCCCGATCCGCGCCACGCGCTGGTGCGGATGCCCTCGCTCCTGCGCAGCTACCTGATGATGGGCGGACGGGTCAGCGACCACGCGGTGATCGACCGCGACCTCGGCACGCTGCATGTCTTCACCGGGCTGGAGATCGCCGCCATCCCCCCCGCCCGCGCGACACGCCTGCGCCAGATGGCGGGGGGAACTTAACGCACTCTTACACCCGCCCCGTTAACCTTAACGCGCGCGCCGTTCACCATGACGCCCCCGCCCACCTTCTTTGTTCCGGAAAATATCCCCGCCGGAGGCTCCTGCCCGCGCAACAGGGCACCACGCCCGCAAACCCGGGCCCTTACCCCTGCAACACCACCAGCGCATGACGCTTCTTGCCCGCGCTCAGCTTGATCGGCGCGGCCAGGTCACCCGCAAGGACCATCAGCCCGGCATCGGTCAGCGGCGCATCGTTCAGCCGCGCGCCGTTCTCGGAGATCAGCCGCTTGGCCTCCTTCCCCGATTTCGCAAGGCCCGCGCGGGTGATCAGTTGCACAACGGAGATCCCGTCGCCAATGTCTGCCGCCGTCAGGGTCAGCGTCGGCAAATCATCCCCCATGCCGCCCTTCTCGAACACTTCGCGCGCGGTCGCTGCCGCCGCCTCGGCCGCTGCCGCGCCATGCAGGAGACCCGTGACCTCGTTGGCCAGCACGATCTTGGCCTCGTTGATCTCAGAGCCCGCAAGCGCGCCCAAGCGGTCGCATTCCTCGACCGGCAGCTCGGTATAGAGCTTGAGGAACCGGCCCACATCGGCATCGGTGGTGTTGCGCCAGAACTGCCAGAACTCGTACGGGCTGCGCATCTCCGCGTTGAGCCAGATCGCGCCATCGGCGGTCTTGCCCATCTTCTTGCCGTCGGACGTGGTCAGCAGCGGCGTGGTCATGCCGAAGATCTCCTGGTCCAGCACCCGGCGCGTCAGGTCGATCCCGTTGACGATATTGCCCCATTGGTCCGAGCCGCCGAATTGCACCAGGCAGCCATAGCGCCGGTTCAGCTCAAGGAAATCATAGGCTTGCAGGATCATGTAGTTGAATTCCAGGAAGCTGAGCGATTGCTCCCGATCCAGCCGCGACTTGACGCTCTCGAAGGACAGCATCCGGTTGACGCTGAAATGTCGGCCAATGTCGCGCAGGAAATCGAGGTAGTTGAGATCGGCCAGCCATTCGTCATTGTTGAGCATCAGCGCATCGGTCGTCCCGTCGCCATAGGTCACGTAATTGGCAAAGACCGATTTGATCCCGGCAATGTTCTCGTCGATCTGGTCTGGCGTCAGCAGGGGGCGTTCATCGGCGCGGAAGGACGGATCGCCCACCTTGGTGGTGCCGCCGCCCATCAGGGTGATCGGCTTGTGGCCCGTCTTCTGCAACCAGCGCAGGGTCATGATCTGGATCAGGCTGCCGACATGCAGCGATTTCGCCGTCGCGTCGAACCCGATATAACCCGGCACCACCTGCCTGCTCAGCGCCTCGTCGAAGCCCTGGTAATCGGTGCAATCGGCGAGAAAGCCGCGCTCCATCATCACGCGTATGAAGTCCGATTTGGGGTGGTAGGTCATGAGGCATCCGTCCATTCTGTCAGCAAGGGGCGTGATACCGGGAAGGGTGACGCGATGGAAGGGCCGATATGGGTTGCGGGCGCGATGTCGGGCACCTCGCTGGACGGGGTCGATGCGGCGCTGATCCAGACCGACGGGCAGAGGATTTTCGCCTTTGGCGAAACGCGCTACCGGGCCTATTCGGCCCAGGAGCGCGCGGTGCTGCGCGCGGGCCTCGGGCAATGGCACGGGCAGGCGGGCGTGGCAGATGCCGCCGAGGTGGTCGAGACCGCCCATGCCGCGGTGCTGTCGCGGTTTGCGAAGGCCGAAATGGTCGGCTTTCACGGCCAGACCCTCGCGCATGAGCCGCGCGGGCGCGGCACCCATCAGGCGGGCGACGGGCAGGTGCTGGCCGATGTGCTTGGCAAGCCGGTGATGTGGGATTTCCGCAGCGCCGATGTCGAGCTTGGCGGTGAGGGCGCGCCGCTGGCCCCGTTCTACCATTTCGCCTGCGCCAAGTGGATCAAGGCCGGTGCGCCGGTCGTTTTCCTCAACCTCGGCGGCGTCGGCAACCTGACCTGGGTGGACCCGTCCGCGCCGGGGCCGGAGACCCAAGGCGCGCTGATGGCCTTCGACACCGGGCCGGCCAATGCGCCGCTGGATGACCTGATCGCGGCACGAACGGGAGGGGCGCGCGATGAGGGGGGCGCGCTGGCGCTGTCGGGCCGCGCGGATGAGGCGATCGTCAGACCTGCGCTGACCCGTCCGTTCATGTCAAGAATGCCGCCAAAGTCTCTGGACCGGAACGATTTTTCAGATCTGGCCGACCTGGTCTCCGACCTCTCCACCGAGGATGCCGCCGCCACGCTGGTGGCAATCAGCGCCGAGGCCGTGGCGCAGGGCCTCCAGTATTGCCCCTCGGCGCCCACCCGTATCCTGGTCACCGGCGGCGGTCGGCACAATGCGGCGATGATGGCGGCGCTGGCCGAGCGCACGGGATGCGTCGTGGACCCGGTCGAGGCCGTCGGGCTGGATGGCGACATGCTGGAGGCACAGGCCTTCGCTTTCCTCGCCGTCCGCGTCGCGCGCGGCATGGCGACCTCGGGTCCATCCACCACTGGCGTCTCCGCGCTGGTCGGCGGCGGGGTGCTGAGCAAACCCCGTTAGCGGGGGATGTCGAAACCGGGTGCGGCCAATGTGAAGCCCTCGAAGCGGAACCCCGGCGAGACGACGCAACTGACCAGCGTCCAGTCGCCCGTGCTGCGCGCGGCCTGGCAGTGATGGGCGGGCACCACGATCTGCGGCGCGCCCCGGTCCAGGTCCGGCGTCAGCAGGTGATCGGTTGCAGGGCCGTCCGCATCCGGGCTAATCGACAGGACCAGCGCTGCGCCCGTGTGAAAAAGCCAGATCTCGGCGGCATCGACCTTGTGCCAATGGCTGACCTCGCCCGCCTTCAGCAGGAAGTGGATGCAGGTGGCTGAAGGTCTGCCATCCCCGGTCCCGGCGGCCCAGGTCTGCCGGTAATGCCCGCCCTCGGGATGCGGCGCGAGGTCGAGCCTTGCGATGATCTGGTCTGCGGTCATGGGCATGCCCCCTCCTGATCGTCGTCCTCTGGCGTCTGCGACGGCAGCCAGAAGGCGAATGTCGCGCCCTGGCCCGGCGTACTGGTCAATTCCAGCGCGCCGCCCGATTGTTCCACGAACCCCTTGGCCATGGACAAGCCGAGGCCCGAGCCCTTGCCGACCTGCTTGGTGGTAAAGAACGGCTCCGTCACCGTGCCAAGATCCTCGGGCGCGATGCCGGGGCCGGTATCGGTGACCGAGATACGGGCATAGATCCCCGGCGACAGCCTGACACCGCCAAACTCCCGCGCGTGGCGGGTCTGGATCCGGTCGAGGCCGATGGTGACGATGCCGTTATCCTCCATCGCGTCACGGGCGTTGATGACCAGGTTGAGCAGGGCGTTTTCAAGCTGATGGACATCCACCGTCACGCTTTGCGGCGGGTCCGCAAGCTCCAGTTGTAGGGTCACGGAATCGGGCAGCACCCGCGTGGTCATCGCGGTGAAATTCTCCAGCAGACGCGCGGGGTTGACCGGCCTGGGGTCGAGCCGCGCCTTGTGCGAGAAAGCCAGCAATTGAGAGGTCAGCGTGGCGGCGCGCAGGGCGGCCTGGCGCGCCTCATCGGCCAGCATGTCCTTCTCGGACGGGTCCGAGACCTCTTGGTAGAGGTCGAGATTGCCGATCATGACCGTCAGCAAATTGTTGAAATCATGCGCTATGCCGCCGGTCAACTGGCCCACCGCCTCCATCTTCTGGGCCTGGACGTGGCGTTTCTCGGCCTGTTTCAGTGCCCGCTGTGCGGCCAGGTTCTCTTGCAGCGAGATCAGGAAATAGGCGACCAGCAACACGGAAAACAACATGCTCAGCGCCATCGTGACCGTGCCCTCGGCGTGGCGTGCCAGGTCATAGCCGAAAAAAAGCGCAATGGCCGAGATCAGAAGACCGTCCCAGATCACGATGCGGCGCAGGCCGGAATAGCGCGTCACGCTGTAGATCACCATTCCCGCAAGGAGCGAGACGGCGGCGAATTTCAGAACCTGGCTTTCAAACTGCCAGAGATAGACGGGCAGGGTCGCGAACCACAGGGTGGTGACGAAGTTCAGGCCGGTTGCCAGCCATTCCTCGGCGCGGCTGGCAGGCGCGCGGCGGGTGGCGAGGAAGGCGATGTTGACGGTCTCGGCCAGCATGTAGACCAGCAGCCAGTAGACCGCGAGGGCCATGTCCAGCCAGATCGCGGCGCTGATGCAGAAGATGGCCAGCAGCACGAAGCGCGCGGCGATCTCCAGCACCGGCTTCACGTCGGTGGCGACCATCAACGAGATGATCTCCCACGGGGTGGATCGGGGGTCGGGGTCGGCGCGGTTTGAAAAAGGGTGTTTCAAGGGAGCCGCGCCTGCCGTTGTCGGGCCGCCGTGGCGGCCCCTTCGCAACAAGTAAGACAAGGATCGCGCGGGGCTGTAAAGGGCAGGCGGCCCCGCGCCGGGGCCTCAGCGCAGGATCGAGCGGCCCGCGTATTCGGCGGTCTCGCCCAACATCTCCTCGATGCGGATCAGCTGGTTGTATTTCGCCAGCCGGTCCGAGCGCGCCAGCGACCCGGTCTTGATCTGCCCGCAATTGGTGGCAACGGCCAGGTCGGCGATGGTGGCATCCTCGGTTTCGCCCGAGCGGTGGCTCATCACGCAGGTCATGCGGTTGCGATGCGCCATGTCGACGGCGGCGAGCGTTTCAGACAGGGTGCCGATCTGGTTGACCTTGACCAGCAGCGAATTGGCCGCCTTCTTCTCGATCCCCATTTTCAGCCGCGCGGGGTTGGTCACGAAGAGGTCGTCGCCGACAAGCTGTACCCGGTCCCCGAGCTTTTCGGTCAGCAGGGTCCAGCCGTCCCAGTCATCCTCGGAACAGCCATCCTCGATCGACAGGATCGGGTAGTCGTCGCAAAGCGCGGCGAGATAGTCGACATTCTCGGCGGGCGTCAGGCTGCGGCCCTCGCCGGTCATCTCGTATTTGCCGTCCCTGAAATATTCGGTGGCGGCGCAATCGAGCGCCAGCATGATGTCCTCGCCCGCCTTGTAGCCCGCCTTGTCGATGGATTTCAGAATGAAATCAAGCGCGTCTCGGGTAGAGTTCAAGTTTGGCGCAAAGCCGCCCTCATCGCCGATCCCGGTGGAAAGGCCCGCCGCCGACAGCTCCTTCTTGAGGGTGTGGAACACTTCCGACCCCATGCGCACCGCCTCGCGGATGTTTTCCGCGCTCACGGGCATGATCATGAATTCCTGGATGTCGATCGGGTTGTCGGCATGTTCGCCGCCATTGATGATGTTCATCATCGGCACCGGGAGGACGCGGGCCGAGGTGCCGCCGACATAGCGGTAAAGCGGCTGGCCGGTATATTCCGCGGCGGCCTTGGCGGTGGCGAGACTGACGCCCAGGATCGCGTTGGCACCCAACCGGCCCTTGTTCTCGGTTCCGTCCAGCTCGCGCATGGTGGCGTCGATGGCGGCCTGTTCGGTGGCCTCATAGCCCACGAGGGATTCGGCGATTTCGCCGTTCACGGCCTCGACCGCCTCCAGCACGCCCTTGCCCATATAGCGCGCCTTGTCGCCGTCGCGCTTTTCCACCGCCTCATGCACGCCGGTGGAGGCGCCAGAGGGCACGGCCGCACGGCCCAGGGTGCCATCCTCCAGCACGACATCGACCTCCACCGTCGGGTTGCCCCGGCTGTCGAGGATTTCGCGGGCGTGAATGTCGATGATCAGGCTCATGGGGGTGGTCCTTGTGTCAAAGGGCGGTTTCCCGTTGCTATAGCAGCCACGGGGCGAAAGTAAACGATGGATGATAGCGCTAACAGCGCGGCAGGGTGGCGCGGGCCCGATGTTCGCGCCAGGCCGAATAGAGGCCGGTGCCCAGGATCAGCGCCGCGCCCAGATAGGTGGCCGCGTCGGGGCGCTCGGCGAAGATGGCGATGCCCAGGATCAATCCGAAGATCAGCCGCGAATAGCGGAAGGGGGTGACGGCGGCGACCTCGCCCACGCGCATCGCGGCGGTGATGGCATAGTAGCCCACCAATGTGGCCAGGATCGTGCCCAGAAGGATCGCCCAGGCTTGCAGGGGGGCGGCAACCGGGGCGCCCGTAAAGACCAGCAGGATCGCGCCCGTGGGAATGAGGGCCGAGATGCCGAAGGTGGAGAGTTGCAGGCTGCTGAGCGATTTTGGGCAGGCGCGGGTGGCCAGGTCGCGCGAGGCCAGCCCCAGCATTGCGATCACGGCCCAGATCGCGTTTGGGTCGAACCCTGCCAGGCCGGGGCGCAGGATGATCAGCACACCCGCCAGCCCAATCAGGATCGCCGACCAGCGCCGCCAGCCCACGCGCTCACCGAAGACCAGCGCCGCGCCCATTGCCACGACAAGCGGGGCCGCCTGCAAGATCGCGGTCACCAGCGACAAGGGCGTCAGCGTCAGCGCCAGCACCATGCCGCAGCCCGCCACGATCTCGGAGACATAGCGCATGGCGACGGCGGGATGCAGCAGGGCGGGTGGCAGGACGGTCAGCCCCCGGGCCTTCGTCCAGGCCGCGAAGAGGGCGGTTCCCAGCAACCCGAGCGACCCCATGATCTGGCCGGGCGGCATGACGCCCGCCAGAAGCTTGATGCCGACATCGCCCGCCGCGAAGGTCGCCATGGAAAACAGCATCCACAGGATCCCGCTGAGGTTATCCGTGTTCTGCGCCGGTTGGGGAAATGCCTGGGCCATGGCAATGACATGCCCGCAAGCGCGGGAAAAGACCAGACGCAGGCCGCGCCTATTTCTTCAGCGGCACGCCGTAGGGCCGCCATGAAGCTCCTCGACATCGGGGTGATCGTCGGGGCCTTCCAGAACCTGCGCGATCATGCGCCGCTGGCCGGTCATGCGCAGGCCCTTGGCCGCGCAACGCGCTTCGATGGTGTCCGCCATGGCATTGGCCCACGGTGTTATCCTGTGTCATCCGGTGTTCCGATCTGGCCGATTTGGCCCGGTGCCGGAAAGCCCCGTCCTTCAGGAAACGCGCCGCGCGGGGCGGAGGCGCTCATACATCCAGCTCCGGCTCACGGCTGACGCGCGCGGCCAGGCGCGCCACGGTCAGGCCCTGCACGATGATCGAGAACACCACGACCAGGTAGGTCGCCCCAAGGATCAGCGGTTTCCAGTCATTGTCGGGCAGGGACAGTGCCAGCGCGACCGAGATACCGCCCTTGAGGCCGCCCCAGGTCATCACCGGGATGGTGCCGTTGGCAAACTCGCGAAATGGGCGCAGGATCAGGATGGGGATGGACACGGCGGCCAGCCGCGCGACCAGCGCCAGCGCGATGGCCGCGATCCCCGTCAGCAGCACATCGCCCGAGAAGGCGACCGCGAAGACCTCGATCCCGATCAGGAGGAACAGGACCGCGTTCAGGATCTCGTCGATCATGAACCAGAACGCATCGACATGCCGGCGCGTTTCCTCGCTCATGCCGCCCTTGGGGCCGACCTCGCCAATGAGAAGCCCCGCGACCACGGCCATGATCGGGGCCGAGACATGCAGCCAGATCGCCAGCTCATAACCGCCAAAGGCAAGGCCGAGCGTCAGGAGAACCTCCAGCGAGGGATCGTCGATGCGCCGCATGACGCGGAAGGTGAGCCAGCCGAGCGCACCGCCCAGAAGCGCGCCGCCAAACGCCTCCTGCACGAACAAGAGCCCCGCCGATTGCAGCGAACTATCGCCGAGCGCCTCGCCCGCCGGAAAGGCGATTCCGACGAGGACCAGGAAGACGACATAGCCGACCCCGTCATTAAAGAGACTCTCGCCCGCGATCTTGGTCTCCAGCGCTTTCGGCAGGTCGGCCTCGCGCAGCACGCCAAGCACCGCGACGGGGTCGGTGGGGGTGACGATGACGCCGAAGACCAGCGCAATGAGCAGCGGCATGCCCGTCACCCAGGAAAAGCCCACGCCGATGATGACGGTGGACAGCCCCACGCCGATCGTCGCCATCAGCGCCACGGTGACCCATTCGGCGCGCAAGTCTTCCAGCTTCACATGCAGGGCGCCCGCGAAGAGAAGCAGGCCCAACATCCCGTCGAGCAGCGCCTCGGAAAAGTCGATATCGGCGATCAGCGCGCGCAATTCGTCGTCGAAGACGAAGCCCGGCACGACAAGGTCCAGCCCCAGGATGACCAGCGAAGCGGCCAGCGCCACGACCAGGATGCCGATGGCGGCGGGCAGGCGCAGGAAGAGGTAGTTGATCGCCCCGAACGCGCCCGCAAGCACGATCAGAAGCGAGGTGACCTGAAGCATCGTCATGGGGCGCGCAGTCCTTCGGCGGGTCGGGTGTCGGGTTTGGGTAGCACGCGGTGCACGGCGCGCAAATCCTGAAACGCCCGCTTTGCTTGACTTCCCCGCGCGGGGCTGCGTTCTGGGCGGGAACCGGACCGGGTGGGGGAGGACACATGCCGCGCAAGGACAGCATGGACGCGTTTGGCGCGGCCTCCCTGATCGGGATCGCGGTGATTCTCGCCGTCAACCAAGTCGTGATCAAACTGGGCAATCTGGGCGTCGGGCCGGTCTTCATGGCAGGGCTCAGGTCATTGCTGGCGCTGATCGTGCTGCTGGTCTGGATGCGCATCCGGGGCATCCGCTTTGCAATCGTCGCACGCAGCGTCCCCGCCGGTCTGCTTCTGGGCGCGCTCTTCACTGTCGAGTTCATCTTCCTCTTCCTCGCGCTGGACCTCACCACGGTCGCGCGCACCTCGATCCTGTTCTATTCCATGCCGGTCTGGCTGACGCTGGCGGCGCATTTCCTGCTTCCGGGCGAGCGAATGGGGCGGCTCAAGCTGATCGGCCTGGCTCTGGCCTTTTCGGGAGTCGTTCTCGCGCTGCTGGACCGGGACGGGGGCGGGCAGGCGTCCCTCCTGGGCGATTTCCTTGCGCTTGGCGCGGCGCTGGCCTGGGGGGCGATTGCGCTGGCGGCGCGAACTCTGCCCATTCAGCACGAGGCCCCGGAGATGCAGCTTTTCTGGCAGTTGTCCGTCTCGGCGGTGCTGTTGACCCTGTTGGCGCCGCTCTTCGGCCCGCTCCTGCGGGAGCCGACACTCTTTCATCTCGGCCTGCTGCTCTACCAGAGCGTCTTTGTCGCCTCCTTCGGCTTCCTGTTCTGGTTTCACCTCCTGATGACCTACCCGGCCTCCTCCGTGGCCTCGTTCAGCTTCCTGACGCCGATCCTGGGGGTTCTGCTCGGATGGGGCCTGTTGGGCGAGGACGTCGGCTGGGAAATCCTCGCCGCGATGGTGCTTGTCGCGGTCGGGATCACGCTGATCAACCGGCCAGCGAAAGGTCGGCCCAGATAGGCAGGTGATCGGAGGCGCGCCCCGCGATTCCGGTGCGGCAGACGCCTTGCTGCACCACCTCGATACCCGGCCCCGTCGCCAGCCGGTCGAGGGCCGCCATCGGCCTGCGGGCGGGAAAGCTGCGGCCGGAATTGTGCAGCGTGAAGAACGGATCCAGAGGCGCGAATCCCTCGGTTGCCGACCATTCGTTGCAATCGGCCAGAAGGATCGTGGGACGGCGGGGCAGGTGGGCCAGCTCGGCCATGATCAGCGTCATCTGATGCTGCCGGTCGCGCCTGCGCAGCCCCAGATGCGTGGCCACGACTCGCAGATCCTGCGGGCCGGAGAGGTCGGCAATGACCGCGCCGCGCGGCTCCAGCCCCGGCAGGGGCAGGCGGTGCAGCGCCACCATGTGCCAGCCCGGCGTCATCAAGATCGCGTTGCCGTGCCAGCCAAGGCTGATCCGCGTGGTGGCGACAGGGGCGGCCAGCATGCCGCATTCCTCCACCACCACCTGCGGCGGCAGGGCGGCGGGGCGCGGCCCGAGCCGCTTGTCCGCCTCCTGCAAGACGGCAATCGAAGGGCCGATGCCACGGATCACCTGCGCCACCCGATGCGGGTCGCGGCGCCGGTCCAGCCCGACGCATTTGTGGATATTGTAGCTCAGGACTCGCAAATGGTCCGGCGCGGGCGGGGCAGGGTATGACATGGGGCCAATCTGCCCGTCCCGGCCTTGCACGGGCAAGCCCCATTGCGCATCTGTGATGGGAGCAGAAGGAGAGTGGCATGAACCGGCTTCGCGGCCAGAGCGGGCTGACCTATGTGATCTGGAGCGTGCTGACGGTCGAGCTGTTGCTGTCGGTCGCCACCGGCCGCTGGCCCGTGGCCTTTGTCTCGCTGGCGACGCTGGCCCTGACCATGACGCCGATCTTCCTGGCCCCGCGCCTGAACATCCGCCTGCCGCGCAGCATTGTCGCGGCCATCGTGGTCTTCATCTTCGCCACGCTCTTCCTGGGCGAGGTGATGGATTTCTATATCCGCCTGTGGTGGTGGGACATCGCGCTGCACGGGATGTCGGCCCTGGGGCTCGGGTTTGCCGGATTTCTCCTCGTCTTCATCCTCTTCGAAGGCGACCGCTATGCCGCGCCCGCCTGGGCGATCGGCCTCCTGGCCTTCTGCTTTGCCGTCACCATCGGCGTGATCTGGGAGGTGTTCGAGTTCGCGATGGACCAGACCTTCGGCCTGAACATGCAGAAATCCGGGCTGGCCGACACGATGGGCGACCTGATCGTGGACATCATCGGCGCGGGGGTCGCCGGGCTGACCGGCGCGCTCTACCTGCGCGGCAAGGCGCTCGGCTCGGTCTCGGCGCTGGTCGAGGAGTTCGTGGACCTCAACCGGCGCTTCTTCCGGCGCTTCAAGGGCTAGATCGTTTCAGGTTCGAAGGAATCGGTTTTCCCTGTCACGTCCCTTTCAGGGCCGCACGCGAAAACCGATACCCAATTCCAAGAGAACCTGAAACGCCTTAGGTTCCGCAGAAGGTCGCGCGCACCTCTTCCTCGGGTTCCGGGGCCTGCATCAGGTCGGAATCGGCGGGCTCGGCGAAGGGCGTGGCAAGGGCCGCGTTCAGCCGGTGGAACGGCGCGAAATCGCCCTTCAGCGCGGCCTGGATCGCCTCCTCGATGCGGTGATTGCGCGGGATCAGCGCGGGGTTCACCGCCTGCATGGCAGTGACGCGTTCGGCTTGCGGGATATCCTCGATGCGCGCCTGCCAGCCGGTCACCCAGGCATCGAAGGCGGTCGGATCCTTGAATTCCGCACGCGCGGCTTTCGGATCGGGGCCCGAGAGCGCGCGGAAGGTGCGGGTGAAATCGGCCTCGCCCAGTGCCATCCGGCGCAGCAGGTCATATGCCATCGCGGCATCCCCCTCACGCGGGGTATCCAGCCCCAGCTTGGCGGCAAAGACCCGGTCCCAGGCGGCGGCAAAACTGTCGGCGAAGCCCTGCACGACCTCGGTCGCCCGCTCGATGGCCTTATCGCGGTCCGCGCCCATCAGGGGCAGCAGCGCGGTGGCCAGTTGCGCCAGGTTCCAGACCGCGATCTCGGGCTGTTTGCCATAGGCGTAACGCCCCATCCGGTCGATGGAGGAGAACACCGTTTGCGGGTGATAGGCATCGAGGAAGGCGCAGGGCCCATAGTCGATGGTCTCGCCCGCGACGGACATGTTGTCGGTGTTCATGACGCCGTGGATGAACCCCACCCCCATCCATTTCGCGATCAGATCGGCCTGCGCCTCGACCACGGATGCGAGCAGCCCGAGGGGGCTTTGCGCCTCGGGGTAGTGGCGCGAAATCGCGTGATCAGTGAGGGCCTGCAACGCCTCGCCATCCTCGCGCGCGGCGAAATACTGGAAGGTGCCGACGCGGATATGCGAGGAGGCCACGCGGGTCAGGACCGCGCCCGGAAACACGCGTTCGCGGTGGACGGGGTCGCCGGTGCTGACGGCGGCCAGCGCGCGGGTTGTGGGGATGCCAAGCGCGGCCATCGCCTCGGACACGACATATTCGCGCAGCACCGGCCCGAGCCAGGCGCGCCCGTCGCCCATGCGGGAATAGGGTGTCGGGCCAGAGCCTTTCAGTTGAATGTCGCGGCGCTTGCCGTCGCGGCCCACCACCTCGCCCAACAGCAGCGCCCGCCCGTCGCCAAGCTGCGGCACCCATCCGCCGAACTGGTGCCCGGCATAGGCCTGCGCGATCCCGGCGGCGCCGTCGGGCAGGGCGTTTCCGGCCAGCATGGCCAGCCCCTCCGGACTGCGCAGCGCGTCGGCGTCCAGCCCGAGTGTTGCGGCCAGACCCTCATTGAGCGCGATCAGTTGCGGGTCGGAGACCGGGCTTGGCGGCACCGCGCTGTAGAATCGGTCGGGCAGGGTGGTGTAGCTGTTGTCGAATGCGATCTGCATGGGAAGTGGCCCCCCTTCGTCCCTTACCTAGGTATGGCGGGCGACGGTTTCCAGCCGGTCAGAGCCGCCCGATCCGCTCCGTCAGCAGGTCGAAGAACCCGTCCGCATCCAGATCGCCCATGAACATCGCATTGGTGGGCCGGTCGGTGACGCCCCACCAATCGGCGACGGTCATGCCGCGGGTGAGCTCCGAGACGGTCTCGATCTCGACATTGACATGCCGGCCCTGGAAGAGCTTGGGGTCGATCAGGTAGGCGATGACGGTGGGGTCATGCAGCGGCGCACCGGGCGAGCCGTATTTCTCCTTGTCGAAACGCTCGAAGAACTCGGTCCAGGCGGCGACGGTGCGCCCGGCATGGCTGCCAAGCGCGCGGAAGGCGTCATTGCGGGGGCCGGTGACCAGCGCCTTATGCGTCACGTCAAGCGGCATCACCGTGATCGGTGCGCCGGATTTTAACACGATATCAGCGGCTTCCGGATCGACATAGATGTTGAACTCCGCCGCGGGGGTGATGTTGCCGACCTCGAAATAGGCCCCGCCCATCAATACGATTTCCTGGACCCGTTCCACGATATCGGGGGCCTTCCGGAAGGCCGTGGCGATATTGGTCAGCGGGCCGAGCGCGCAGAGAGTGACGGTGCCGGGGGCCTCACTGCGCAGTGTCTCGATGATGAAATCGACCGCGTGGGCGTCTTGCAGCGGCATTTTCGGCGCGGGCAGGTCGGGGCCGTCGAGGCCGGTTTTTCCGTGCACGTGCTCCGCGGTCACGAGGCTGTGGGCCAACGGTCGATCGCAACCGGCGAAGACCTTGATATCGGACCGCTCCGCCACCTCGCAGACCTTGCGCGCGTTGAGCGCGGTCAACTCAAGCGGCACGTTCCCGGCAACCGCCGTGATACCGAGAAGGGTGATGTCCTCGGGGCTGGCCAGTGCCAGCAGGATCGCGACCGCGTCGTCCTGGCCGGGATCGGTGTCGATGATGATCTTGCGCGGCATGGGCGGCCTTTCCTGCGAACGAGGGGATGATCCTCGCCGTTGGAGAGAAGAGATTCAATGCCTCCGGCGGGGATATTTGCGGAACAAAGAAGATGGGGCGGAGTGGCGGAGATGGGGCGGGGCGCGCGTTAAGGTTAACGGCGCGCGCGTTAAGGTTAATGCCAGAGGACGGAGCGGGGACGTGAAAAGGGCCACCCCCTTGGGGAGCGGCCCGAAATCCGTCAAGGCTGGCGGCTCAGCGGTTCTCGATATCCACGTAGTCGCGCAGCGTCGCGCCGGTATAGAGCTGGCGCGGGCGACCGATCTTGCCGGCCGGATCGCCGATCATTTCCTTCCACTGGGCGACCCACCCGACGGTGCGGGAAAGCGCGAAGATGGGCGTGAACATGGAGGTCGGGAAGCCGATCGCCTCCAAGATGATGCCGGAATAGAAATCGACATTCGGGAACAGCTTCTTCTCGGTGAAATAGGGGTCGTCCAGGGCCTGGCGCTCCAGTTCCTTGGCGACCTGCAGCGTCGGGTTGTCCTCGATGCCCAGAAGGTCCAGCACCTCATCGGCGCTCTGCTTCATCACCGTCGCGCGGGGGTCGAAATTCTTGTAGACGCGGTGGCCGAAGCCCATCAGGCGGAACGGATCGTCCTTGTCCTTGGCGCGCGCGATATATTCCGGGATGCGGTCGGGGGTGCCGATCTCCTGCAGCATTTCCAGGCAGGCCTGGTTGGCGCCACCATGCGCGGGGCCCCAGAGACAGGCGATGCCCGCCGCGATGCAGGCGAAGGGATTGGCGCCCGAGGAGCCCGCCAGACGCACGGTCGAGGTCGAGGCGTTTTGCTCGTGATCGGCATGCAGCGTGAAGATCCGGTCCATCGCGCGGCTCAGGATCGGGTCGGGCTGGTATTCCTCGGCCGGCACGGCAAAACACATGCGCAGGAAGTTGGTCGCGTAGTCGCAATCGTTGCGCGGATAGACGAAGGGCTGGCCGATGGAGTATTTATAGGCCATCGCGGCGATGGTCGGCAGTTTCGCGATCAGGCGGATCGAGGCGACCTCGCGCTGCCAGGGGTCCGAGATATCGGTCGAATCGTGGTAGAAGGCCGACATCGCGCCGACCACGCCGACCATCGTGGCCATCGGGTGCGCATCACGGCGGAAACCGCGGAAGAAATTGTGCATCTGCTCATGCACCATCGTGTGACGGGTCACGCGCAGCTCGAAATCCTCCAGTTCCGTGACCGAGGGCAGTTCGCCATAGAGCAGCAGGTAGCAGACCTCGAGGAAATGCGATTTCTCGGCCAGCTGGTCGATCGGGTAGCCGCGATGCAGAAGCTCACCCTTGTTGCCGTCGATGAAGGTGATGGTGGATTCGCAGGCCGAGGTGGAGGTGAAGCCCGGATCGTGGGTGAAGACGCCGCCCTGGGCGTAGAGCTTGCTGATGTCGATGACATCGGGGCCGAGGCTGGGGCTGAGGATGGGCAATTCGAGGGTCTTGCCGTCGAATTCCAGTTTAGCGGTTCTGTTTTCTGCCATATCTGTCCCTCATCTGTTGCGCACCGGCCCGAACGGTTCGGTCTGGTGGTCTGGTGGCGGGGCAGGGACCAGGTCCCCGTCCCCCATCTAAACTTACATCCCCCGAAAGGGGGTCCCGATCCTCAGGCGGCGGCCGCGTCGGACAGTCGGGCCAGCGTCTCCTCGCGGCCAAGAACCAGCATCATGTCAAAAACGCTCGGGCTGACCGGACGGCCCGCCAGCGCGGCGCGCAGGGCCGGGGCAACCTTGCCGAGCTTCACTCCATGTGCCTCCGAAACCTGGCCAACAATGGCTTCAAGCGTGTCGCGTGTCCAGCTAGCATTTTGCAACTGCGGCGTCAATTCTTTCAGTATACCACGGGATACATCGGTTAGGGCCGCCTGCGATTTCTCATCCCGGTCAATGGGATGGAAATCCAAAACAAAATACGCCTTTTCAATCAGTTGCGGCAGGGACCGGGCGCGATCCTTGAGGCAATACATCGCAGCGCGCAGCCCGTCTTTCTGCGCGGGCGAAAGTGGCTCTTGCTGCGTTGCAGCCAGAAACCGGTCAATCTCGGTCAGCAGGTCGTCATCGTCCATCCGCGAGATGTGATAGCCCGCGACATGCTCCAGCTTCTTGAAGTCGAGCCGGGCAGGGGATTTGCCGATACCGGAGAGGTCGAACCACGCCGTGGCCTGCGCATCGTCGAACAATTCGTCATCGCCATGACTCCAGCCGAGCCGCGCCAGGTAGTTGCGCATCGCGGCGGGCGGATAGCCCATGGCGGCGTATTCCTCGACCCCGAGCGCGCCATGGCGCTTGGAGAGCTTCTTGCCGTCGGGGCCATGGATCAGCGGGATATGCGCCCAGACCGGAATTTCCCATCCCATGGCGGTGTAGATCTGCGCCTGCCGCGCGGCATTGTTGAGATGATCGTCGCCGCGGATCACATGGGTCACGCCCATATCGTGATCATCCACGACCACCGCGTGCATATAGGTCGGCGTCCCGTCCGAGCGCAGCAAGATCATGTCGTCCAGTTCCGCGTTCCGGATCGTCACGTCGCCTTGCACCTCATCCTTGATCACCGTCACCCCGTCGCGCGGCGCTTTCAGGCGCACGGCATAGGGCGTATCGGGGTGGCTGGCGGGATCGGCGTCGCGCCAGGGGCTGAGGAACAGGGTCGAGCGTTTCTCGGCCTTCGCGGCCTCGCGGAAGGCGGCGATTTCTTCCTGCGTCGAGAAGCATTTATAGGCGGTGCCGGCCTCCAGCATCTGCAACGCAACTTCGGCGTGACGCTCCTGCCGCGCGTGCTGGCTGATCGGCTCACCGTCCCAGTCAAGGCCGAGCCAGGTGAGCCCCTTCAGGATCGCCTCGGTCGCCTCGGGGGTCGAGCGCGCGCGGTCGGTATCCTCGATGCGCAGCAGGAAGGTGCCGCCGCGCCCGCGCGCGTAAAGCCAGTTGAACAGCGCCGTGCGCGCGCCGCCGATATGCAGGTAGCCCGTGGGCGAGGGGGCGAAACGGGTGACGGGGGGCGTTGGGGACATGAGCGGCCTTTCGGGATCTCGCGGCACTTCGCGTTAAGGGTTTGGAAACCATGCGCGGCGCAATGATGGGTCACTGCGGTGTTTAGGCAAGGCCGGAAAGGGTGGCAAGGGTGCGCCTGATCAGCCACATCAACGCGGCCCAACAGGGCCAGCGCGGGGCCTTGATGCCCTGGTCGCCGGTCATGGTGGGCGCGGGCGTGGCGCTCTATTTCGCGCTTCCGGAGGAGCCGTCTGGCCTTGCGCTGGCGGGTCTCGGGCTTCTGGGCCTGGTGCTGCTGCTCCTCGGCTGGCGCGCGCGCGAGGTCTTCGGGCCGCTCGCCTTCGCGCTTGTTCTCGTTCTCGCCGGTCTCGGTCTCTCGGCGCTGCGCACGGCCCAGGTGGCGGGGCCGGTCCTCGGGTTTCGCTATTACGGACCCATCGAGGGGCGGGTCGTCATGGTCGATCGCTCCGCCTCGGACCGGGTGCGGATCACGCTGGATGAGGTCGTGCTGTCCCGCATGGACCCGGCCCGAGTGCCGACGCGGGTGCGTGTCTCATTGCATGGGCAACAGGGGTTTCTCGATCCCGTTCCGGGTGCGCGGATCATGATGACGGGGCATCTCAGCCCGCCGGAAGGTCCCGGCGAGCCGCGCGGCTTCGACTTCCAGCGTCACGCCTGGTTCCAGCAGATCGGCGCGGTCGGCTATACCCGCGTGCCCGCCCTGCTGCTGGCCTCGCCCGAGCCCGGCACGATGCGCATCGCGACCCTGCGCCACGCCATGAGCGCCGCGATCCGCGCCCGCGTGCAAGGCGAGGCCGGGGCCTTTGCCACCGCCGTTCTGACCGGCGACCGCTCAAGCATCAGCCAGGACGTGCTGGAGGCGCTGCGTCAGTCCAACATCGCGCATCTGCTCGCAATCTCCGGTCTGCATATGGGGCTGTTGACCGGCTTCGTCTTCCTCTGCCTGCGCGGCGGGCTGGCGCTGATCCCGGCGCTGGCGCTGCGGGTGCCGACCAAGAAACCCGCCGCCATCGGCGCGCTGGCCGCGGGCGCGGTCTATCTCGCGCTCTCGGGCGGCAATGTCGCGACGGAGCGCGCTTTCATCCAGGTTGCGGTGATGTTCGTCGCGGTGCTGCTGGACCGGCGCGCGATCACTTTGCGCGCGGTCGCCATCGCGGCGCTGATCGTGCTGGCGCACCGGCCCGAGACGCTGCTTGGCCCCGGCTTCCAGATGAGCTTTGCCGCCACCACCGCCCTGGTCGCGGTGTTCAACGCGCTGCGCGGAAACACCTTCCTGGCGGGCTTGCCGAAATGGACGCGCGGGGCCGTGGCGCTGGTCATTTCCTCGGTCGTGGCGGGGGCGGCGACAGCGCCCTTTGCCGCCGCGCATTTCAACATGATCGCGGCCTACGGGCTGGCCGCCAACCTTCTGACGGTGCCGGTGATGGGCTCGCTGGTCATCCCGGCGGCCGTGGTCGCGCTGCTGCTCTGGCCCCTTGGGCTGGACTGGATCGCGTTTCGCGTGATGGAGGCGGGGCTCGACTGGATCATCGCGGTGGCGCTCTGGATCTCGGCGCAACCCGGCGCGATCCGGCCCGTGGTGATGCCACCGGGGATGGTCCTGGGGCTGATCACGGGCGGGATGCTGCTGGTGATCTTGTGGCAGGGCCGGGCACGGTGGGCGGGGCTGGCCCCTGTCATGGTGGCACTTGCGATCTGGACGGGGGCGGAGCGGCCCTTGCTGCTGATCTCCTCCACCGGGCGGCTGGTCGGGCTGATGGAGGACGGCGCGCGCAGTCTCAGCCGCCCACGGGGCGACGGCTTTGTTGCGGGGCTGTGGCTGGAGAACGATGGCGATCTGGACGACCAGGCAGATGCGGCGGCACGCGCGGGATGGGCCGATGACGGGGCGGGGCGGATGACGGTGCTGGCGGATGGCACGCTCTGGCATGGCGTCGGTCGGCGCGCGGGCGAGGAGTTGATCGCGGCCTGCGCCCGTCATACCTGGGTCATCACGCCCGAGGATATTCCGGCGGCGCTGGCGGGCCAGCCGGGGCTGCCGATGCAGGCCGGGGCGGGCGCGGCGGTTGCGTCCGGGGTGCAGGGGTGCCACCTGATCGGGCCGGATGTGCTGCGCGGGACGGGCGCGATTGCGCTGGTTCTCGGGCGAGGCGGGCTGCGGATCGAGACCGCGCGCGACCGTCAAGGGGACCGGCCCTGGGTGCGGTGACTGAGGGACGGGGGTTGGCGTCCCATCGGCGGGACGCAAGGCGCGCATCGCATGACTGTTCTGCACGAGGAAACGTCCACGCGGCACCGACTCCACCGATCAAGACCGGGAGTGCTTACACGCGCAACGGCACCCGCGCCCCGTCAACGGGGCGCATCTCTCGTGCCAAACCGTCAATAGCTGCGGATCAATCCCACCAGCTTGCCCTGCACCTTGACCTGGTCGTCGCGCAGCATCCGGGTCTGGTAGGCCGGGTTGGCCGCCTCCAGCGCGATCATGTTGCCCTTCTGGCGGAACCGCTTCAGCGTCGCCTCATGGCCTTCGATCAGGGCCACGACGATATCGCCGTTCACCGCCGTCGGGCCTTCCTCGATCACCACGATATCGCCTTCGTTGATCCCGGCCTCGATCATCGAGTCGCCCTTGACCTCCAGCGCGTAATGCGACTTGCCGGTGCCGAGCATCTGTTGCGGCACCGCGACATGGGTGGCAACCTCGCTGATCGCCTCGATCGGTGTACCTGCCGCGATGCGGCCCATCACCGGCACTTCCATCGCCGCGATGGCCGCGACGGGCAAGGCCCCCTTCGGCGGATCGCGGCGGTCGCCGTCGATGACGCGCGGCGCGAAGCCGCCGAGTTTGGCCTCAAGGCTTTCGGGCAGTTTCACGATCTCGATGGCGCGGGCGCGATGCGCGAGGCGGCGGATGAAACCGCGTTCCTCAAGCGCCGTGATCAGCCGGTGGATGCCGGATTTGGAGCGCAGGTCCAGCGCCTCCTTCATCTCGTCGAACGAGGGCGGCACACCGTCGCGCTGCACACGCTTGTGAATAAGCTCCAACAGGTCGAGCTGCTTCTTGGTCAGCATCGCGGGCCACTCCCCTCAAATCCTCATCGTTCGGGGAATGTTCTACCCCTGTTCTCGCTTCGTGTCAACGAGGGGCAGGATCAGAGCCGCAAGATATCCACAAGCGTGCCTGCCTTGAGCGACCCTTGCCCGGCGGGGCGCACCATCAGAACGTCGGCTTCCGAAAGCACGGTCAACAATGCGCTGTCCTGCCGGTCGAACGGTTTCACATGGCCCGTCCGGTCCAGCCGCGCCCGCATGTAATGCTCCCGCGGGCCGTTTTCGGGCAGATCGACCGCCAGCGGGGCCTGCGATCTTGGCGCGGGCGCGCGGCCAAGCCCGAGCATGGCGCGGATCATCGGCAGCAGGAAGACATGGCCGCAGACCATCGACGAGACCGGGTTGCCGGGCAGCCCAAGCAGCACCGCGTCGCCCAGGCGCCCCGCCATCAGCGGCTTGCCGGGGCGCATCGCGACCTTGTAGAAACTGCGCTCCAGCCCCGCGCCGAGCGCGACCTTGCCGACAAGGTCATGATCGCCGACCGAGGCCCCGCCGATGGTGACGACAATATCGGCCCCTTCGGCCAATTTCAGCACCGTGCCGAGGCTTTCCTCCGTGTCGCGCGCGATGGGCAAGAGACGCGCCTCGGCCCCTTCCGCCTCGACCATCGCCTTCAGCCCATAGCTGTTCGAGGCGATGATCTGGTCGGGGCGCGGGTCTTCGCCCGGTTGCACCAGCTCATCCCCGGTGGCGATGATCGCGACCACGGGCGCCCGCGTGACGGGCAGGGTGGGCAGGTTCATCGAGGCCGCGAGTGCAATATCGGCAGGGCGCAACCGGCGCGGCGCGCTCAGGCTGTCGCCGGCGCGGAAATCGCCGCCCGCCGCGCGGATGTTGCGGTTGTCGTCGAGTTGCCGGCCAAGCGTGATGCGCTGGCCATCGCGCGTCACATCCTCCTGGATGACGACGGCGGCGGCCCCTTCGGGAACTGGCGCGCCGGTGAAGATGCGCACCGCCTCGCCGCGTCCGATCCGGCCCGCCCAGTGATGCCCCGCAGCGGCCTCGCCGACGACCCGCAGGGACCGACCGGGAATGAGGTCATCCTCGGTCACCGCGTAGCCATCCATGGCGGAGGAGGCGAAGGGCGGCTGGTCGCGCCGCGCTGTGACGGCACGGGCGAGGGTGCGGGTGGCGGCCTCGGCCAGCGGCACCTCCTCGGTCTCCAGCGGCGCGCAGAGGTCGAGGCAGGCGGAGAGGGCGTCGGAGACCGGGATCATGGGGGGGCCATGGATGGTCTGGAGAGATCGGCAAATCGCAGCCCGCCAAAGGCCGCCGTCAGCATCCCCTCCGGGTTGCCATCGACGAAGTAGAGCTCCAGCGACCGGCCCGCGTTCATGCTTCGAACCTGCCCGACTTGCCGCCATCCTTGAGCGTGACCCGGATGCCGGTGATCTCCATGCGTTTGTCGACCGCCTTGACCATGTCATAGACGGTCAGCGCGGCGGTCGAGACGGCGGTGAGCGCCTCCATCTCCACGCCTGTCTGCCCGCCGGTCTTGACGGTCGCGGTGATGCGGATGCCGGGCAGGTCCTCGTCCGGGGTCAGGTCCAGCGCGACCTTGGTGATCGGCAGCGGGTGGCACAGCGGGATGAGGTCGGCGGTCTTCTTGGCCCCCATGATCCCCGCCAGGCGCGCCACGCCCAGGACATCGCCCTTCTTCGTCGTGCCTTGCGTGATCATCTCAAGCGTCCCGGGCGCCATCACCACGGCCCCCTCGGCCACCGCGATGCGCGCCGTCACGGGCTTGTCGGAGACATCGACCATATGCGCCTGGCCGTCCTTGTCGAAATGCGTCAGCCCCGCCATCAGCGCCCCGCCACCAGCGGATCGGCCAGCAATTTGCGGGTGGCCTCGGTCACGTCCTCCTCGCGCATCAGGCTTTCGCCGATCAGGAAGCAGCGGGTGCCGTAGCGGGCGATCTCGGCCAGATCCTCGGCCGTGCTCAGCCCGCTTTCCGAGACCACCAGCCTGTCGCCCGGGATGCGGCGCACGAGATCCTTGGTGACATCAAGCGAGGTCTCGAACGTGTTCAGGTCGCGGTTGTTGATGCCGATCATCTGCGCGTCCAGAAGCAGCGCGCGCTCCATCTCTTCCTTGTTATGCACCTCGATCAGCGCGTCCATGTCCCATTCGGCGGCGGCGGCCTCAAGCTCGGCGGCCTGTGCGTCCGAAACGCTGGCCATGATGATCAGGATGCAATCGGCCCCGAGCGCACGGGATTCGGCGACCTGCCACGGATCGTAGAGGAAATCCTTGCGCAGGACCGGCAGGTCGACGGCGGCACGCGCCGCGATCAGGTAGTCGTCGGCGCCCTGGAAGCTTGGCCCGTCGGTCAGCACGGAAAGGCAGGTGGCGCCGCCAAGCGCATAGGCCTCGGCCAGCGCGGGCGGATCGAAATCGGGGCGGATGAGACCCTTGGAGGGGCTGGCCTTCTTGATCTCGGCGATCAGGCCATAGCCTTCGCGGCTGGCCAGGTGCAGCGCTTCGGCAAAGCCGCGCACGGGCGGGGCGGCGCGGGCATCGGCCTCGACCGCCTCCTGTGGTCGCTCGGCCTTGCGGGCCGCGACATCCTCCAGCTTGTAGGCTTTGATCTTGTCGAGAATGGATTGGGTCATGGCTGCTCCGCTCTAGGTCCAGGTGATGGGGGCCTCACCCTTGCTTTCTAACCAGTTATTCACCCGTGAGAAGGGGCGCGAGCCGAAAAAACCGCGTCGGGCCGAGAGGGGCGAGGGATGCGCGGTCTCGATCTTGAGGTTTTGCGCGGGATCGACGCGCGCGGCGGCTTTCTGCGCGGCGGCCCCCCAGAGCAGGTAGGCGCGGGGGGCGTCCGACAGCCGGTCCAGCACCTGGCCCGTCAGCGCCTGCCAGCCGAGCCGGGCATGGCCCCCCGCCTGATGCGCGGGCACGGTGAGGATGGTGTTGAGCAGGAGCACACCCTGCGCGGCCCAGAAGCGTAGATCGGCATCGGGTGGGTGTCCCCCCAGATCGGCCTGCATCTCCTTGTAGATATTGGCCAGGCTACGGGGCAGTGGCGTGACATGACGCTCGGCGGAAAAGGCCAGGCCATGGGCGTGGCCGGGTGTGGGGTAGGGGTCCTGGCCCAGGATGACGACGCGGGTGGCCTCGGGCGGGCAGGCGGCCAGCGCGGCGAAGACCTGGCGCGGGGCAGGCAGCCAGGGGCGCGGTTCGGCGGCCAGCGCGGCCTCGATACCGGGCAGGGTGTCGCGGAAGAAGGGCAGGTCGGCCCAGGGGCCGAGGGGGGAGGTGTCGAGAGGCATATCAGGACGGTGGCCCGTGGTGCGCCCGGTTGCAAGGGGCGGCGGGAAGGCTTTTTGAAAAGCCTTTCTGGAAGGGCTTTCGAAAGCCCTTGCCAGCGCGGGGTCGACCCCGCGCGGGGCGCCTCGCGTCGATGCGAGGCGATCTCCGGGCCGATCCGGTGCGGCTATTTCGCGGCGGAGGTGATGCGCGCCAGGGTCTCCACGGCCGTCAGGGCCCTGCCGCTGTCGATGCTCTGCGCGGCTAACTCCGCGCCGTCCGGCAGGCTGTCCACCTTGCCCGCGATCAGCAGCGCGGCGGCGGAATTGAGCAAGACGGCATCGCGATAGGCCCCGCCCTCGCCCGACAAGAGCGCGCTGAAGGCGACGCCATTCTCCTCGGGCGTGCCGCCGAGGATGGCCTCGAAAGGATGGCGCGGCAGGCCGGCCTCTTCGGGCGCGATTTCGAATTCCTCGATTTCCCCACCCTTTAGCGCCGCGACATGGGACGGCCCCGCGATGGAGATCTCATCCGTGCCGTCGCCACCATGCACCAGCCAGGCCGCGTCTGACCCGAGGGCTGCCAGCACTTCGGCCATCGGGCGGATCAGCCAGGGCGCGAAGGCGCCGGTCAACTGCCGCTTGACGCCCGCCGGGTTGGTCAGCGGCCCGAGCACGTTGAAGAGCGTGCGCGTGGCAAGCTGCTGGCGCGTCGGCATGACATGGGCAATCGCGGGGTGGTGCATGGGCGCCATCATGAAGCCGATCCCCGCCTCTTTCAGCGCCTGTTCCACGACCGCGGCCCCCACCATCACGTTGATCCCGAGCGCACCAAGCGCATCCGCCGCACCCGATTTGGAACTGAGGTTGCGGTTGCCATGCTTGGCCACCGGCACGCCCGCACCCGCCACGACAAAGGCGGTGGCGGTCGAGATGTTCAGCGTCCCCTTGCCGTCGCCGCCGGTGCCGACAATATCCATCGCCTCCGCAGGCGCCTTCACGGGCACGCATTTCGACCGCATCACGCGGGCGGCGGCGGCGATCTCGTCCACCGTTTCGCCGCGCACCCGCATCGCCATCAGAAGCGCGCCGATCTGCGCATCGGTGGCCTCGCCGTTGAACAGCAGGTCAAAGGCGGCCTCGGCCTCGGGGCCGTTCAGGTTGCGCTCGGCGGCAATCGCGATCAGCGGTTTCATCTGGTCGCTCATGCCGGTTCCTCCACCCGGGCAGCAGTGACGCCATCGAGGAAATTCTTCAGCATCGCATGGCCGTGTTCCGAGCGGATGCTCTCGGGGTGGAACTGCACGCCTTCGATGGGCAGATCGCGGTGGCGCAGCCCCATGATGGTGCCATCCTCCAGCCAGGCGGTGACCTCCAGGCAATCGGGCAGGCTGTCCCTCTCCACCACCAGCGAATGATACCGGGTGGCGGACAAGGGCGAGGGCAGCCCGGCAAAGACGCCCTTGCCGTCGTGATGTATCGCGCCCATCTTGCCATGCACGATCTCATGGCAGCGCACGACCTTGCCGCCGAAAGCCTGGCCGATGGTCTGGTGACCCAGGCAAACGCCAAGCAGCGATGTGCGGGTTTCCGCCGCCGCCGCCGTCAGCGCAAGGCAGATCCCCGCCTGTGACGGGTCGCAGGGGCCCGGCGACAGCACGATTGCCTCTGGATCAAGCCCCATCGCCTCCTGCACAGTAAGCGCGTCATTGCGCACCACATGCGGCACCGTGCCCAATTCGCCGAGATAATGGACCAGATTGTAGGTGAAACTGTCGTAATTATCTATCAGCAGCAGCATGGGCGGCGGTCCTTGTCGCGAAAAAGGGGTGCGTCCGGGCCGCACCCCGCGCTATACATGCCCAGAGCCGCGCCGCAGGGTCAAGACTTGCGAGGCAGAACGGCCACGGGCCAGCAGGGGGCCCGAGAAACGAGATTTGGCATCTGCGCCGGACATGGGCGCATCGAGAAGGTAAGGCAGAGGGTAGGATCATGGGCAGAGGGCTTATTTCCGGTCTGATCTGGGGGGCGTTGGTGACGGTGATGGCGGTGGCGCTGCTGTCGCTCTCGTCGCCCTTGCCCGAGCGGCCCGAGCCGGTCGCGGGCAGCATGGCAGAGCCGGAACCCGAGGCCGCGCCCGAAACGGGCCCACTGGTCGATCCGCAGGCCCCGGCCCCCGAGGTCGATCCCGCGCCCGCGCCGGAAACCGGGCCGGCGCCGGAACCTGCCACGGATCCCGCCGCGCAGGACGGCCCGAGCCCGACCCCCGAAACCGATCCGGCCCCGGCCACTTCCGGTCCGGCCTCCGAAATCCCGCTGCCCGCAGGCTCCAACTTCAACCGCCCGCCGGAGGAGCGCGAGGCGACCCTGCCGGGGATCGACACCGCGCCCGCCGCCGCGCCCTCCGTCCTCAGCGACCTGACAGCCCCCAGCGCGCCGCCCGTGCCCAACACCGCGCCCGCGCCACAGCCCGTTGCGACCGCCACGCTGCAACCGCCGTCCGAGACCGCGCTGCCCGAGAGCGCCGGACCGACGCCCGCCCCCGGCGACGGTCCGCAACCGGTGGCGACGGGCGACCAGCCCGCGCCGCTTGGCCTGCCGACGATCGAGGCCGACCCCGAGGCAGAGACCGCCGCCGCCGCGCCGCCCGCCCCGGTCGAGACGCCGACGCAGACCCCGGAGGAGACGCCAGCCGGAACCTCCACCGAGCCGCCCGCGCCGCAAGGCTCGCCCCTCCAGCGCCTGACCACGGGCGGCACGAGCCCGGTCGCCAACCCCGTCCTGGTGCCCGACACGCCTGCCGAGCCTGCCGCGGACCTGCCCGCCATCGAGGCCTTCGCGGCCCCGTTCGATGCCGAGGAATCCCGGCCCCTGATGGCGGTGATCCTGATCGACGATCCCAGCTTCCCCCTTGGCCGCAGCGCGCTGACGCGGTTCGATTTCCCCGTCACTTTCGCCATCGACCCGACCCGCCCCGACGCCGCCGAGGCCGCCGCCGATTACCGCGCGGCCGGGTTCGAGGTGGTGATGCTGGCCGACGGGTTCACGGATGTGACCGAAGCGGCGCAGGTCGCGCCCGCGATGCAGGCCGGGCTTGCCGCACTGCCCGAGGCGGTCGCCCTGCTCGACACGCCCGCCAGCGCGATCCAGGCGAACCGGGTGGTGCTCGAAGGCGTGGTCGGGATGCTGGCCGAAACCGGGCACGGTCTGGTCGCATATCCGCGCGGCCTGAACGTGGCCGAACAGACCGCGTCCCGCATCGACGTTCCGGCGGCAACGCTCTTCCGCCAGATCGACGAGGACCGCGAGCGCGCCACCGTGATCACCCGCTACCTGGACCGCGCGGCCTTTGCCGCGGGGCAGGAGGGGCAGGTGATCGTGGTCGGCCACACCTATTCGGACACGGTCACGGCGCTCTTTTCCTGGGCCCTCGGGTCGCGCTCGGAAGGGGTGGCGCTGGCCCCGCTCTCGGCTGTCCTGACCCGCTGAGGGGGTCTTCGTCGCCTTCGGCGCCGACCCGCGCGCCCTGACGGGCGCGTAACCGGCAGCACGACCATGTTAGCGTCGCGTCCCGCTCTGGCGGCAGAAATCAGGCAATTTGTCGAAGAAGTTGACCTGTTTCCCTTTCATTTTGCTGAAAATACCTCGGAGTTTGAGGCTGGCCTCAATTGGCGGGTGAAGGCTCCCCCTTTTGGGGGCCTGAACCCGTCAACCCCACCCGCGACGGGAAAACCCCGGCGCAACCGCTCAGGTCAGTGCGGCGCAGAATTCCTGGATCCTCGTGCAGGCTGTCTTTAGATTCTCATCCGAGGTCGCATAGGACACGCGGAAATTCGGGCTCAACCCGAAGGCCCCGCCAAAGACCACGGCAACGCCCTTTTCTTCCAGCAGGGCGGTTGCGAAATCCTCGTCCGTCCCGATCCGCTTGCCACCGGGCGAGGTCTTGCCGATGCAGCCCTCGATCGACGGGTAGACATAGAACGCGCCTTCCGGCACCGGGCAGACCACCCCTTCGGCGGCATTCAGCATCTCCACCACCAGGTCGCGGCGGCGTTTGAAGACCGCGTTGTTCTCGGCGATGTAGCCTTGCGTGCCGTTCAAAGCCTCGACCGCCGCCCATTGGCTGATCGAGGAGGGGTTCGAGGTGCTCTGGCTCTGGATCTTGCGCATCGCCCCGATCAATTCCTCCGGCCCCGCCGCATAGCCGATCCGCCAGCCGGTCATCGCATAGGCCTTGGAGACGCCATTGCAGGTCAGCGTCCGGTCATAGAGCCCCGGTTCCACCTGGGCGGGGGTGGCGAACTGAAACCCGTCATAGACCAGATGTTCATACATGTCGTCGGTCATCACCCAGACATGGGGGTGGCGCATCAGGACATCGGTCAAGCCCTTCAGCTCCGCCGCCGTGTAGCCCGCGCCGGTGGGGTTCGAGGGTGAGTTGAAGATGAACCACTTGGTCTTCGGCGTGATCGCCGCCTCCAGCGCCTCCGGGGTCAGCTTGTAGGCGTTATCCGCGCTGGCCATGGCGATCACCGGCTCGCCGCCGGCCAGCAGAACCATGTCGGGATAGCTGACCCAATAGGGCGCGGGGATCACGACCTCGTCGCCGGGGTTCAGCGTCGCCATCAGCGCATTGTAGAGGATCTGCTTGCCGCCGGTCCCGACGCTGACCTGTTTCGGCGTGTAATCCAGCCCGTTATCGCGCTTGAACTTGGCGCAGATCGCCTGCTTCAACTCGATGATCCCGTCGGGCGCGGTATATTTGGTTTTCCCCGCGTCGATCGCGGCCTTCGCGGCCTGCTTGATATTCTCGGGCGTGTCGAAATCGGGCTCGCCCGCGCCCAGGCCGATCACATCCTTGCCCTGTGCCTTCAACTCGGCGGCGAGGGTCGAGACCGCGATGGTGGGCGAGGGTTTCACGCGGGCGAGGGTCTTGGACAGGAAGGTCATGGGGATGCGGTCTCCTCGGGATGGGCGGGGATGCGGGGCAATTGGTCCGGTTTACTATCGTCGGGCCCATGCTTAGGGTCCGCGCGGAACACGTTCAAGATGCGAAACGGCCCGTTGGCCGCGGAAATGGCCCCCGGATGGGCCGATGAGGGAGAGACGATGACGAGTGCCGAGACTGGGAACGAGGGCTGGTTCAGCGACGAGACCGCGACATTCGGCGACCGGCTGGAAGGCGCGCGGCAGGCCATGGGGATGACCCAGGAGGATCTGGCCCGACGGATCGGCGTGAAGCCGGTCACCATCGAGGCCTGGGAACACGACATGCGCGAGCCGCGCGCCAACCGGCTCCAGATGCTGGCCGGGCTGCTCAATGTCTCGATCCGCTGGATGCTGACCGGCGAGGGGGTCGGCCCCGAGGAGCCCGATCACAACGAGGCGGCCCAGGATTTCGACGCGCTGCTTCTGGACCTGCGCCAGGTGCGGCTGCAACACCAGCGCCTTGGCGAGACGCTCGGCAAGCTGGAAAAGCGGCTGCGCCACATGCGCCCCACGGCTGCGGGGGATGCCGAATGACGGCGGAAACGCGCGAGACGCGGATCAAGCGGCTCAAGATGCGGGCCGGCCATCGCGGCATCAAGGAGATGGACCTGATCCTGGGCGGATGGGCCGCGCGGCACCTGGACCGGGCCGACGATGCGGGGCTGGACCTCTTTGAACAGGTGCTGGCCGAGGATGATCACGACCTCTACCAATGGGTCTCGGGTCAGCGCCAGGCCCCTGATTACATGCGCGATTTCGCCGCCGAACTGGCCGCCGACCTGCGCGCCTGAGGGCCTGCGCGAAAATTATCGCCGCGTTTAACGCATTCTTTGGGTTTATCGGCAAATCTCTGGGTCAACCACTACGCGGAGACCATCATGAGTTTGCACAGCCCCATCGCGGAATCGTCCCGGCATGGTTTCATGTCCGGCTACCTTGAATCGCTTTCGCTTGTGGAACGGCTGCATCGCCTGCTCCTCGATGTGATCAAGGATGAATTCGAGCGTCTCGGCGTGCTGGACATCAACGCGGTGCAAGCCCTGCTTCTGTTCAACGTGGGCGACAATGAGGTGACGGCGGGCGAGCTGAAATCGCGCGGCTATTACCAGGGGTCGAATGTCAGCTACAACCTCAAGAAACTGGTCGAGATGGGCTATATGCACCATCAGCGCTGCGAGATGGACCGCCGGTCCGTCCGGGTGCGGCTGACCGAGCGGGGCCGCGATGTGCGCGACGTGGTGACCGACCTTTTCGGCCGCCACGCCAGCGGTTTGCAGGACAAGGGGGTGTTGGGGCCGGACGGGATCGACCAGATCAACCACGCGCTGAAACGGGTGGAACGCTACTGGTCCGACCAGATCCGCTACATCTATTGAGCAGAGCGGGCGACGTTCAGCGGCTCTCCAAGAAAAAAAGCGCGCCCGAGGGGGTCCCCCCGGGCGCGCCAATCGTCAGGCCAAGTCCAGGGCCAGGTCGAACCGGTCGGCCTCCATCACCTTGGTCCAGGCGGCGACGAAATCCCTGACGAATTTCCCGCCCGCATCCTCTGATGCGTAGACCTCGGCAATCGCGCGCAATTGCGAGTTGGAGCCGAAAACCAGATCGACGCGGCTGCCGGTCCATTTCGGCGCGTCCGTCTTGCGGTCCTTGCCCTCGAACTCGGTCTCGGCCTCGTTGGTGGCGTGCCAGACCGTGGACATGTCCAAGAGGTTGGCGAAGACCTCGTTGGTCAGCGTGCCGGGGCGGTCGGTGAAAACGCCATGGGACGTGCCGCCATGATTGGCCCCGAGGGCCCGCATGCCGCCGACCAGCACCGTCATCTCGGGTGCGCTGAGGCCCAGAAGCTGCGCCTTGTCCACCAGAAGCCCCTCGGCGGGCACCGTGTAATCGGCCTTCTGGTAGTTGCGGAACCCGTCCGAATGCGGCTCCAGCCAGCCGATGTTTTCCTCGTCGGTCTGCTCCTGGCTGGCATCCATGCGGCCGGGGCGGAAGGGCACGGACACGTCATGCCCACCATCCCTGGCTGCCTTTTCCACCGCCGCGACACCGCCAAGCACGATCAGGTCGGCCATCGAAACCCGCTTGTCCCCCGATTGCGCATCGTTGAACGCGGTCTGGATGTCCTCCAGCTTGTCCAGCACACGGGCCAGGCGCTCCGGCTCGTTCGCCTCCCAATCCTTCATCGGGGCCAGGCGAATGCGGGCACCATTGGCCCCGCCGCGCCGGTCGGAATTGCGGAAGGTCGAGGCCGAGGCCCAGGCCGCGAAGACGAGGTCCGCGACGGAAAGCCCGCTGTCCAGGATCCTCGCCTTGAGGTCCGCGATGTCGCCATCATCCACGACCTCATGATCCAGCGCCGGGATCGGGTCCTGCCACAGCAGATCGCCCTCGGGCACTTTCGGGCCCAGGTAGACCGTCTTCGGCCCCATGTCGCGATGGGTCAGCTTGAACCAGGCGCGGGCGAAGGCTTCGGTGAATTCCTCGGGGTTGGCGTGGTAGCGGCGCGAGATCTTCTCATAGTCCGGGTCCATCCGCATCGCCATGTCGGCGGTCGTCATCATCAGCTTGACCGGCGTGCCCGAGCCATCGACCTGCGGCGCGTGATCCTCCTCGCGGAGGTCCACCGCTTCCCAGATATGCGCGCCCGCGGGGCTCTTCGTCAGTTGCCAGTCATAGCCGAAAAGCACGTCGAAATAGCCCTGGTCCCACTTGGTCGGGTTCGCGGTCCAGGGGCCCTCGATGCCGCTGCCGATGGCATCGACGCCGAAGCCCGCGCCGTGGCGGCTGGCCCAACCCAGGCCCTGCGCGGCGAGACCTTCCGCCTCGGGGTCGACGCCCACCAGCGCCGGATCGCCCGCGCCATGCGCCTTGCCGAAGGTATGCCCGCCCGCCGTCAGCGCGACGGTGTCGGCATCATCCATGCCCATGCGGGCAAATGTCTCGCGGATATCGCGGCCCGAGGCGACCGGATCGGGGTTGCCGTTCGGCCCCTCGGGGTTGACGTAAATGAGGCCCATCTGCACGGCGGCCAGCGGGTTCTCAAGCTCCCGGTCGCCGGTATAGCGCTGATCGGCCAGCCATTCGGTCTCGGGGCCCCAGTAGATATCCTCCTCGGGCTCCCAGACATCGACGCGACCGCCCGCGAAACCATGCGTCTTGCCGCCCATGCTTTCGATCGCGACATTGCCGGTCAGCACCATCAGATCGGCCCAGGACAAAGCCGCGCCATATTTTTTCTTGATCGGCCAGAGCAGGCGGCGCGCCTTGTCGAGGTTGACGTTATCGGGCCAGGAATTGAGCGGTGCGAAGCGCTGCGAACCGGAGGTCGCCCCGCCGCGCCCATCCGCCGAGCGATAGGTGCCCGCACTGTGCCAGGCCATGCGGATGAAGAACGGCCCGTAATGGCCGTAATCGGCGGGCCACCAGTCCTGGCTGTCGGTCATCAGCGCGTGCAGATCGGCGATGACCGCATCGAGGTCGAGGCTCTTGAACGCCTCCGCATAGTCGAACGATTCGCCGAGCGGGTTCGTCGCCGGTTGATGCTGGTGCAGGATCTTGAGGTTGAGCTGATCGGGCCACCACTGCCGCGTTGCGCTGCCGGAATTTGTCGTATGGATCACCGGGCATTTGCCCATGTTGTTGCCGTCCATGTCTCGGTCCTCCCTGGATACTGGTTGATCCGTCTTTTCCCATTGCATAGCGGATTTTCCCGCGAGGGCTAAGTTGCATTTTTTCATTGGAACGATAGGGTGGGGTTATGAAAACCTTCACATTGAAACAGTTGCGTTATTTCGATGCGCTCGCCCGTCACGGCCATTTCGGGCAGGCGGCGGCGGCCTGCGCGATCTCGCAGCCCGCCCTGTCGGTGCAGATACGCGAGTTGGAGGATACCTTCGGCGCGGCGCTGGTCGAACGCGGGGCCCGCGCGGTGCGGGTGACGGCCTTCGGGGCCGACCTGCTGCCGCGCGTGCGCGCGATCCTGTCGGCTGCCGAGGATCTGCACGATCAGGCGCGCACGGGGTCGGGGCAGGGGCTGACCCGGCTGCGCCTTGGGGTGATTCCGACGATTGCGCCCTATCTCCTGCCGCAGTTTCTGCCGCTGCTGACTGCGGCGCGCCCCGGTCTTGACCTGCATATGCGCGAGACGCTGACGCCCAGGCTGTTGCAGGAACTGGGCGAGGGCGCGATTGATGCGGCCATCGTGGCGCTCCCCGTCTCCGAACCCGCCTTCCGCGAGTTGCCGCTTTTCGACGAGGATTTCCTGCTGGTCCGTCCCGGCGCCGAGGCCGGCCAGCCGGTGCCGCATGGTGCCGCGCTTGCGAAAATGCGGCTCTTGCTGCTGGAGGAAGGCCATTGCTTCCGCGACCAGGCGATCAGCTTCTGCAATCTCAAGACGCCGGTGCCCAAGGACGGGCTGGATGGCTCGTCGCTGACGACCTTGGTGCAACTGGTGGGCGCGGGGCTCGGGCTGACCTTGATCCCGGAGATGGCGGTGGCGGTCGAGGGCCGCGCCGCCCCGGTCGACATCGTGCGTTTCGCAGAACCGCGCCCGTCGCGGACCATCGGCATGATCTGGCGGAAGACGACCCCGATGGAGGGTGAGCTGCAAGAGGTGGCAAGCTTCGTGCAGCGCGCGGCGGGTCAGTCGGAGAGGGCCGCCAGTACCAGCGCCAGCGCGTGATCGACACTTGCCTGGCGCACCTTCGCGCGGCCGATCGCGCCGAACTCCACGGTCTCGGTGCGGGTGCCTGCCGTGGTGGCGAGGCCGAAACAGACGCGGCCTTCCGGTTTGTGCTCGGACCCGCCGGGACCCGCGATACCGGTCACGGCGATGGTGATCCCGGCGCCCGAGCGCTCCAGCGCGCCCGCCGCCATTTCGCCCGCGACCTCCTCGGATACCGCGCCATGGGCGGCCAGCGTGGCCTGCGCGACGCCCAACATCTGGGTCTTGGCGGCATTGGTATAGGTGACAAAACCCCGGTCGAACGCGGCGGAACTGCCCGCCACATCGGTGATCGCGGCGGAAATCATGCCGCCGGTGCAGCTTTCCGCCGTCGCCAGCATCAGCCCGCGCGCGATCAGCGCCTCCAGGACCGCCTCGGCGCTCATCGCATCACCCCATGCGCGATCACGGCCAGCACGACGACAACCAGCGAGGCCAGCGCGCCCGCGATCGCGTCATCGGCCATCACGCCCATGGCGCCTTTCTGGCGGTCGGCCCATCCGACGGGGCCGGGTTTCACGATGTCGAAGAACCGGAAGGCAAGGAAGGCCGTGACGACACCGGGCCAGAGCGTGAAGAGGCCCGCGCCCGCCATCATCGCGCCGTAGGAGACCGGCCAGAGCGCCAGGAACATGCCGAGAACCTCGTCGATCACGATCTCGCCGGGATCCTTGTCGGCGCGGTTCCGGATCTCCTCGGTGGTGGCCCACCAGCCGAGGGCGGCGACAAGCCCCGTGGCGAGGAAAAGCGCGGGAAACCCTGCAATGGCGTGCAGCCCCCAGGCGGCGGGAATCGCGGCCAGGCTGCCCCAGGTGCCGGGGGCGGGGCGCAGAAGGCCGATATAGAAGAAGGTCGTGATGAGGCGGGTCATGATTTCACCAATGTGACGGTGGCCAATGCGGCGATGCCTTCGCCCCGGCCCGTGAAGCCCAGGCGTTCACTGGTCGTGGCCTTGACGGAGACGCGGGACGTATCGACGCGCAGAAGGCGGGCCAGTTCCTTGCGCATTGCGGGCGCGTGCGGGCCGATCTTGGGGGTCTCGCAGATCAGCGTCAGGTCGGCATGGGTGAGGGCGAAGCCGTCGCCCGCCGCCAGATCGACCGCATGGGTCAGGAAAATGTGGCTGGCGGCACCCTTCCATTGCGGGTCGGAGGGCGGGAAATGCTGGCCGATATCGCCCTTTGCCAGCGCGCCGTAGATCGCGTCGGTGACGGTATGCAGCCCGACATCGGCATCGGAATGGCCTTGCAATCCGCGCGTATGCGGCACGCGAATGCCCGCCAGCATGACATGGGTGCCGGGGCCGAAGCGATGCACGTCGAAGCCGTTTCCGGTGCGGATGTCCAGCATTGCCCTTGCCTTCAGAATGGCCTCGGCGCGGGCGAAATCCCCCGCGCGGGTCAGTTTCAGATTGTCTTCATCGCCGCGGATAATGGCCACGTCCAGCCCGTGGGCGCGGGCAACCTCCACGTCATCGGCGGCGGGGCCGTCATGGACCTCATACGCGGCGCGGATCGAAGCGAGGTCGAAGCCCTGCGGTGTCTGCGCCCGGTAGAGGCCGTCGCGGGGGGCAAAGCCCGTGACATGGGCATCGCCGCGCCAAAGCGCATCGGTGACTTCGAGGCCCGGCGCGGCACCGGGGCTCGCTCGCAACGCCGCAAGCACGTCCGAGATTGTCGCGGCAGAGACCAGGGGCCGCGCGCCGTCATGGATGAGGACATGGGCCACCCCCTCCGGCACCGCCGCCAGCCCCGCCTTGACCGAGGCCCCGCGGCTGGCCCCCCCGATCACCTCGATCAGGGGCGTCCCGGTACGGGGCAGGGCGGCGCGGCAGAGGTCGGAATCATCGGCGTGGCGCACGATCACGACGGCCTCGATGCCGGGATGTTCCGAAAAGGCGCGGATCGTCCGGGTCAGCACCGCTTCACCGCCAAGCACCTGATATTGCTTGGGAACCTCTCCGCCCATGCGCGTGCCGCGCCCGGCGGCCACGATCAGGGCAGCGGCGCGCGGCAGGGAGGGATCGGGGGCGGTGTCGCTCATGCCCTCCGTGATAGGAGGAATTGCCGCAAGGCACAATCAGGGGGCAGGCGGCGCGGCAGGGTGCCTCATTTTTGGGCATATCCGGAACGCGCGCGAAACCTGCCCCAGAACCTTTGCACTCTGGACCGAACGCGCGTAAATCTGGCGGCAGTTGCACAAGGATTAGGCATTTGGCGATTTCACTGGCAGATCGGAGGCTCAGCCCGCCCGTGCTCCTGGCCCCGTTGGCCGGGATCACAGATCTGCCGTTCCGCAACCTGGTCACGCGTTTCGGGGCGGGGCTGGTCGTGTCCGAGATGGTCGCAAGCCAGGAGATGGTGGAGGCCAAACCCTCCGTCCGCGCCCGCGCCGAGCTGGGGTTCGGGGCGGCGAACACGGCGGTTCAGCTGGCGGGCCGCGAGGCGCATTGGATGGCCGAGGCCGCCCGCATGGCCGAGGCGAGCGGCGCGCGGATCATCGACATCAACATGGGCTGCCCCGCCAAGAAGGTGACGACCGGCCTGTCGGGCTCGGCCCTGATGCGCGACCTGGATCACGCGCTATCCCTCATCGAGGCGGTGGTCGGCGCGGTGAATGTGCCGGTCACGCTGAAGACACGGCTTGGATGGAATGAGACCTGCCTCAACGCCGCCGATCTGGCGCGGCGGGCCGAGGGTGCGGGCGTGCAGATGATCACGATCCATGGCCGCACCCGGTGCCAGTTCTACAAGGGGGCCGCCGATTGGGACGCGATCCGTGCGGTGGAGCAGGCGGTGCGCATCCCGGTGATTGCCAATGGCGACATCACGGATAGCGCCAGCGCGCGGGAAGCGATGGACCGCTCGGGCGCCGATGGCGTCATGGTCGGGCGCGGCGCGCAGGGGCGGCCCTGGGCGCTGGCGCAGATCGCGCATGACCTCTTTGGCGCTCCCGCGCCGCGCATTCCGCAAGGCGCGGCGCTGGTCGACATGATCGTGGACCATTACGAGGCGATGCTGTCCTTCTACGGCCTCGATCTTGGCCTGCGCGTCGCGCGCAAGCATCTGGGCTGGTATCTGGAGGGGGCCGACCCGGCCCTGCGCCGCGAGGTTCTGACCGCGACCGACCCGGCCCATGTGATCCGCAGCGTCACGCGGGCCCTGCCCGAACTGGCCGCCGCATGAGCGATCACGCTGCCATCTGGGCCTCGCTGCCGATCCCCGGCGTGATCGTGACCGCCACCGGCCTGATCGGCGAGGTCAACCCGGCCGCCGAATCCTTCTTCAACATCTCGTCGCGCTGGCTGTCCGGCGCGGCGCTGGCCGAGCGGGTCACGGTCGAGCCCGGTCTGGACGACGCCATCGCCCGCGTCCTCCGGGGCCGCGCGCCGCTCTACCTCAACGCGGTCTCGGTGGCGACGGGGGCGAAACCGGCGGAGCTCTGCGATGTGCAGATCGCGCCGGTGGGCGATGCCGATGACGTGCTGATCCTGTTCGAATCCCGCGCCCTGTCGCGGCGGCTGACGCGCGGGCGCTCGGCCAAGACGGCGGCGAAATCGGCCATCGGCATGGCCGAGATGCTGGCCCATGAGATCAAGAACCCGCTGGCAGGCATTTCCGGCGCGGCGCAACTGATCGCCGAATCGCTGAGCGGCGAGGATCGTGACCTGGCCGACCTGATCGTCGAGGAAACCCGCCGCGTCGTGGCCCTGCTGAACCAGGTCGAGGAGTTCGGCAACGTCTCGCCCCCCGCCCGCGCGCCCGTCAACCTGCATGACGTGCTGGACCGCGCCCGACGCTCGGCGGCGGTGGGGTTCGCCGCGCATATGCAGATCACCGATGCCTATGACCCGTCGCTGCCGCTGACCTATGCCGACCCGGACCAGTTGCAGCAGGTTTTCCTCAACCTGCTCAAGAACGCCGCCGAGGCCAGCGCAGAGGGCGGCACGATCCGGTTGCGCAGCTTTTATGAGCCCGGCCTCAAGGTCAGCCGCAAGGATGGTCGGCCCGCGCATGTTCCGTTGCAGGTCGAGATCGCCGATGACGGCCCCGGCCTGTCCCCCGAGATCGCCGCCGACATCTTCGAGCCCTTCGTGTCGGGGCGCGAGAACGGCACCGGGCTTGGCCTGGCGCTGGTCTCGAAGATCATCGCCGATCACGACGGCTGGATCGGCGTGGAAAGCCGCCCCGGCCGGACCGTGTTTCGCGTGTCGCTGCCCGTTGCAGAAGGAGAAACCTGATGGATGGCACCGTTCTGGTCGCCGATGACGACCGCACCATTCGCACGGTGCTGACCCAGGCGCTGACGCGGGCGGGCTGCAAGGTTCATGCCACGGCCAGCCTGATCACGCTGATGCGCTGGGTCGAGGAGGGCAAGGGCGACCTGGTGATCTCGGATGTGGTCATGCCCGATGGCAACGGGCTGGAGACATTGCCGAAGATCACACGGGCGCGTCCCGGCCTGCCGGTCATCATCATCTCGGCGCAGAACACCATCGTGACCGCGATCCGCGCCACCGAGAAGGAGGCCTATGACTACCTGCCCAAGCCCTTCGACCTGCCCGACCTGATGAAACGGGCGGCCCGCGCGCTGGAGATCAAGCGCCGCGCCCCCACGCCCGAGCCGCGCAAAGAAGAGCCGACGGCCAGCCAGGACCTGCCCCTGATCGGGCGCAGCGCCAATATGCAGGCGCTCTACCGGCTGGTCGCCAAGGTGATGAACACCGATCTGCCGGTGCTGGTCACCGGCGAAAGCGGCACGGGGAAAAGCCTCATCGCCCGCGCGATCCACGATTTTTCCGACCGGCGCAACCGGCCCTTCGTGGTGGTGCGCCCGCGCGATCTGAATGCGGCGGAGGGCCCCGCGCATCTGCTCGACCGGGCCGAGGGGGGCGCGCTGCTCTTCGATGAGGTGGGCGACCTCGATGATGACGCGCAAGGGCGGGTGGTGCGGATGCTGGACGGGCTTGGGTCCGACGGGCCGCGCATCCTGGCCACCAGCCAGGCCGATCTTGCCGCCCGGATCAAGGCGGGCACGTTCCGCAAGGATCTGTTCTACCGGCTTGGCGGCATCACCGTGGCGGTGCCGCCCCTGCGCGAGCGCGTCGATGACATCGCGCTTTTGGCCGATCATTTCCTGGCCCGCGGTGAACAGGGCGGGCTGGCCCCGCGCCGGTTCTCGAAAGACGCCGCCGAAAGGATCCGCGCCCATCCCTGGCCCGGCAATGTGCGCGAGCTGGAGAACACCGTGCGCCGCCTGATGGTGACCAGCCCCGCCGAGGAAATCTCCAGGGGCGACGTGACGGGTGTCCTCGGCCCCGCGACCGCGACGGAACCCGATAACGGCGGCAATGGCGACAAGCTGTCGACCTCGGTCGCGCGGCACCTGAAACGCTATTTCGACCTGCATGGCGGCGACCTTCCGCCCCCCGGCCTCTACCCCCGCATCCTGCGCGAGGTCGAGACACCGCTGATCGAGATCGCGCTGGAGGCGACCGGCGGCAACCAGGCCAAATGCGCCGACCTGCTTGGCATCAACCGCAATACGCTGCGCAAGAAGATCAGCGATCTGGATATTCGCGTGACACGCCGCCGCAAGTTGATGTAAAACCGCAACAGGTGCGTTGCCCTCTGGATACAGGGTCCGGGCGCGCGTCAAGGTTTGGCGGTTTGGGCAGGTCTATTGCCCCATATTTGGTGAGGCATTTGGGTGGATACCCCGGCGCAGAGTGAGGCAACTTCTCCGTTGATGCGGTTGATGTCGTTGAGATTGCGCCGGAAATGGCGGACCATCGGCACTTTCGGACTGGTCATCCTGGGCCCCGTTCTGGCGCTGTCGACCTTCTTCATTCTCGGGCCGCTGGCCGAAACCTCAACCTCGCCCGCGCTGCGGCTGATTCTGCTGGCCGACATGGTCTATATCCTCGTGGTGGCGGCCCTTGTCCTCTACCGCGTGACCAAGATGGTGGCTGCGCGCCGCGCCCGGTCGGCGGGATCGCGCCTGCATCTGCGGCTGACGGGTGTTTTTGCGCTGGTCGCGCTCTTGCCCACCATCCTGATCGCCGTCTTCGCCACGATCACCGTCAATCTGGGGCTTGAGGGCTGGTTTTCCGACCGGGTGCGCTCGGCGCTCGGCCATTCCGTCGAGGCCGCCTATGCCTATGAGGAAGAACACCGCGAGGATCTGGCCGCCGATGCCGAGGCGCTGGCGCAGTTCCTCGACATCAACCGCCGCGCGACGCCGTTCCTGGCCGATGGCGACCTGCGCCAATTGCTCAGCCAGGGCCAGCAGGCGATCCAGCGGGGCCTGCGCGAGGCCTTCGTGATCGACGGGGTGGGCGAGATCCAGGCGCGCGGCGAACGCAGCTACCTGTTTGATTTCGAACAGCCCTCGGAGGAAGATCTGGCCCGCGCCGCCGCCGGCGAGACGGTGCTGATCGAGGATCGCGACGTGAACGAGTTCCGCGCCCTCATCCGGCTGGACGCCTTCGCCGACCGCTACCTCTATGTCAGCCGCGAGGTCGATGGCCAGATCATCGCGCTGCTCGATGAGACACAGGAAACCGTCGGCCTCTACCGGCAACTGGAGAGCGAACGGGGCCAGTTCCTGTTTCAGTTCGGCCTGATCTACCTGGGCTTTGCCGTCATCCTGATCCTGGCTGCGATCTGGCTTGGCCTGTGGTTCGCCGAACGCCTGTCGCGCCCGGTGGGCCGTCTGGCGGGCGCGGCGCAGCGGGTGGGGATCGGCGATCTTGACGTGCGCGTGCCCGAGGAGGCAGGCGAGGACGAGATCGCCATGTTGGGCCGTCTCTTCAACCAGATGACCCGGCAATTGAAGGGCCAGCGCGACGCCCTGATCGAACAGCACGAGGAAACCGAAACCCGGCGGCGGCAGTTCGACAGCGTGCTGACCTCGGTGACTTCGGGCGTGATCGGGCTGGACGCCGAGGGCCGGGTCGATTTCATGAACCGCTCCGCCATCAAGCTGCTCGACCTGGTCGAGGCGCGCGACCACGGGCTGACCCTGTCGGTCGCGGTGCCGGAATTTGCGGCGCTGTTCGAGAAACTGCGCGGGCGCGGCGCCCAGGTGGTGCAGGAGGAGACCAAGATCACCCGTGGCGGCACACAGCAAAGCCTGCTGGTGCGCATGTCGATGCGCCGCGACGAGGATGACGCGCTGGAGGGCTACGTCGTGGCCTTCGACGATGTGACCGACCTGGTCAGCGCGCAGCGCATGGCGGCCTGGGGCGACGTGGCCCGGCGCATCGCGCATGAGATCAAGAACCCGTTGACGCCGATCCAACTGTCGGCCGAGCGGGTGCAGCGCAAGTTCAGCCGCCTGCTGGAGGAGGCCGACGCCGAGAAGCTGCGCGAGTTGACCGGCGTGATCGTGCGCCAGACCGGTGATTTGCGCCGCATCGTCGATGAATTCGCCAAGTTCGCCCGGATGCCGGAGCCCGAGCGCGCGCCCGACGACATCGCGCAACTGCTGACCGACGCGGTGACCTTGCAGGAGGCGGGCCAGCCCGATATCCGCTTTGTCACCGACATCCCCGATCATCCCGTCCCCGCCGAGATCGACGCGACCATGATCCTTCAGGCGTTGACAAACCTGATCAAGAACGGCGGCGAAGCGATTGAATCCTTGCAGGAAAAAGGCGCGCCCGAGGGGCATGAGCCGGAGCTCAGGATCAAGATGGCGCTGGCCCCAGAGACGGTCGAGATCACCATCAGCGACAATGGCATCGGCCTGCCGCCCGACCGCTCGCGCCTGTTCGAGCCTTACGTGACGACACGCGAGAAGGGCACCGGGCTTGGCCTGCCCATCGTCAAGAAGATCATCGAGGAACATGGCGGCACGCTTGAGCTGCTGGATGCGGAGCCGTTTTCCGAGGGCGCGCATCAAGGGGCTGCGGCGCGGGTCGTGCTGCCGCGCCTCACGGAGCAAGAGGGAGAGGAAAGTTGACCGATATTCTGGTTGTCGATGACGAACGCGATATCCGCGAGTTGATCTGCGATATCCTTGAGGATGAGGGCTTTGCGACCCGCATGGCCTCGAACTCGGACGAATGTATGGCGGAACTGACGCGCGAGCCGCCCGGCATGATGATCCTCGATATCTGGCTGAAAGACAGCAACATGGACGGGATCGACATCCTGTCCACTGTCAAGCGCGACAATCCCGGCGTGCCGGTGGTGATCATCTCGGGCCATGGCAATATCGAGATCGCGGTCGCGGCGATCAAGCAAGGCGCGTTCGACTTCATCGAAAAGCCCTTCAATATCGACCAGCTCATGGTGGTGATCCGCCGCGCGATGGAGGTCAGCCGCTTGCGCCGCGAGAACTCGGCCCTGCGCCGCCAGGACAGCGGCGGGGATGAGATGATCGGCGGCGGTGCGGCCTTCAAGCTGTTGAAAAGCCAGCTCGACAAGGTGACGAAATCCAATGGACGGGTGATGCTGACCGGGGGGCCGGGATCGGGCAAGGAGATCTCGGCGCGCTACATCCACGCCCATTCCGCCCGCGCCGATGCGCCCTTTGTCACGGTCAATTCCGCCTCGATCATCCCCGAGCAGATGGAGGAGGTGCTGTTCGGCCGCGAAAGCCCGGAACGCGGCGTCGAACAGGGCTTGCTGGAACAGGCGCATGGCGGCGTGATCTTCTTCGACGAGGTCGCGGACATGCCGCTTGGCACCCAGTCCAAGATCCTGCGCGTGCTGGTCGATCAGAGTTTCACCCGCGTCGGCGGGGCCTCCAAGGTGCGCGTCGACCTGCGGGTCGTGTCCTCGACCACGCGCAACCTGACCGAGGAGATCGCCGCCGGACGCTTCCGCGAGGAGCTCTATCACCGGCTGAACGTGGTGCCGATCGACGTGCCGAGCCTGGAGGAACGGCGCGAGGACATCCCCGACCTCGCGCGCCATTTCATCGAACGGTTCAACCGCGACCAGGGCCTGCCCCTGCGCGCGTTGGGGCCGGATGCCGAGGCGATGCTGCAAACCATGCGCTGGCCCGGCAATATCCGCGAATTGCGCAACGTGATCGAACGCGTTCTGATCCTGGGCGATGGAACCGGCCCGATCGAGGCGCGCGACCTGCCGGGGCAGGTGGCCGAGGCGGGCGATGACGATGTGGCGCTGTCCACCGGTCTGACCACGTTGCCGCTGCGCGAGGCGCGGGAGCTTTTCGAGCGCAAATACCTGATGGCGCAGATCAACCGCTTCGGCGGCAATATCAGCCGCACGGCCAATTTCGTCGGGATGGAGCGCAGCGCGCTGCACCGCAAGCTGAAATCGCTCGGCGTCGTGACCACGAACAAGGCGGGCGCCCGCGTGGCGCAGGTGGGCGAGAGCCAGGAGGGGTAGGGGATGCGCGGGGTCGATCCCCGCGCGGGACAAGCGCCATCGACGGCGCGTCCCTCATGGCGGCGCGCGCCACCTTCCCCCGGCCTCGGGCCGGTCCCGCGCCACTGGCTCCTTCAGCTTGAGATTCGCCGATCCGGCAGGGCGAGAGGGCGGGCAGATCGCTATCACGCGGATCATGGCAACATGTCCATTCGCGGGGGGATCACCATCCGAGCAGCGATGCCGGCAAGGCGAAAGCGCGCGCAATTGACCTTGGCCCCTGTCTCTGCCATTCAGAACGCCCGGGCCGGACCATCCGGCCATCACCCGAAGGGCAGGGGCGGATGAAGGTCATCATTTGCGGCGCGGGCCAGGTCGGCTGGCAGATCGCGCGCCATCTTTCACGCGAAAACAACGACGTGACGGTGGTCGACAACAACCCCGACCTGGTGCGCCGGGCCACCGACACGCTGGACGTGCAGGGCATCACCGGCTTCGCCTCCTATCCCGATATCCTGGACCGCGCCGGGGCGCGCGACGCCGACATGGTGATTGCCGCGACCTTCTCGGACGAGGTCAATATGGTGACCTGCCAGGTGGCGCATTCGATCTTCGCGGTGCCGCGCAAGATCGCCCGTTTGCGCGCGCAAAGCTATCTGACGGCGATCTATTCCGACCTCTACCGCCGCGAACACCTGCCCATTGACGTGGTGATCAGCCCCGAGCGCGAGGTCGCCAAGGCGGCGCTGCGCCGTCTCAATTCCCCTTCCACCTTCGAGGCCGAGGACTTCCTGGGCGGCGAGGCGCGGCTTCTGGGTATTCGCCTGGACGCCGATTGCCCGGTGCTGAACACGCCGCTGAAACAGCTCTCCGAGCTATTCTCGACGCTGCGCGCCATTGTCGTCGGCGTCCGGCGCGACGGCAACCTGATCGCCCCCGATCCCGGCGATCAGCTGTTCGCCGAGGATCAGATCTATGTCTTCACCCATGAAAGCGACACCGCCCGCACGCTGGAGATCTTCGGCAAGCCGGTGAAACGCCCCGAGCGGGTGATCATCCTGGGCGGCGGCAATGTCGGGCTTGGCGTGGCGCAGGAGCTGGAGGCAAGCTCGACCCGCATCCGCGCCCGCATGATCGAGATGAACCGCGCCAATGCCGAACGCGCGGCGGATGCGCTGAGCCGCACCATCGTGCTGCATGGCGACGGGCTGGACGTGGACATCCTGCGCGAGGCGGGGGTGGAGCGCACCGATGCCGTGCTCTGCGTGACCTCGGATGACAAGACCAACCTCCTGGCCTCGGTCCGGGTGAAATCGCTCGGCGCGAAAATGGCCATCGCGTTGGTCAACGACCCCACCATGGTGCCGCTGATGGAAGCGCTGGATATCGACGCCTATGTCAATCCGCGCGCGACGACCGTGAGTTCGATCCTGCGCCATATCCGCCATGGCCGGGTGCGCGGCGTCTATTCCATCGGCGATGCCGAGGCCGAGGTGATCGAGGCGCAGGTGCTTTCGACCTCGCCCATTGCCGGAAAGGCGATCCGCGATATCGACTTTCCCGAAGGCGCGCTTCTGGGGGCGGTGCGCAAGGGCGGCAAGGTGGTGCGCCCGACCGGATCGCTGCGCATCGAGGAGGGTGACACGGTGGTCATCTTCGCCCTGTCCAAGGACGTGCCGGGGGTGGAGGCGCTGCTCAGGGTCTCGGTCGATTTCTTCTGAGCCATGATGCAGTTTCTCGCCAGAATGCCCCTCCTGGTCGCCTTCACCGGCATCGCGGCGCTGGCGATGCTGGTGCCCGCCGCGATGGCGATGGCGACCGAGGATTTCGAGACCGGGCGCACCTTCCTGTATTCGGCGCTGTTCTTCCTGGTGCTGACCCTGCTGATGGGTTTTGCCACGCAAGGGGTGCGCCCCGTCACCTCCTCGCGCACACATCTTCTGTGGCTGATCGCGGCCTATGTCTTCCTGCCCGTGGTGCTGGCGGTGCCGCTGAATGACGCGGTGCGCAACACCACCTTTTTCAACGCCTATTTCGAAATGGTCTCGAGCCTGACCACAACCGGTGCGACCCTCTTCGACCCCGCGCGCCTGGCGCCCTCGGTGCATCTGTGGCGCGCGCTGGTCGGCTGGTTCGGCGGTTTTCTGGTCTGGGCCACCGCCGCCGCCGTGCTGGCCCCGCTGTCGCTCGGCGGCTTCGAGGTGACGGCCGAGACGCAATCCGAAAACTTCGTCAGCTCCGCCGCCCAGATGCGCGCCGCAAGTCCCGGCCACCGCCTGCGCCGCACCATCCGCCTGCTGGCCCCGATCTATGTCGGGCTGACCGGGGTTCTGTGGCTGCTCCTGGTCTTGGCGGGCAAGGGCGATCTGACGGCGATCAGCCTGGCGATGTCGACCATGGCGACCTCGGGCATCGTGCCGGGCGGGGGCTTGAGCGCGGGCGGCGGCGGGGTGCTGGCCGAGGCGCTGATCCTGTTCTTCTTCGTCTTCGCGATCACTCGGCACAGTTTCAGCGACGGCCTCAGCCTCGGGATGGCGCGCACCCTGATCCATGACCGGGAACTGCGCCTGGCGCTTTATGTCACCGTCACCCTGACGGCACTTCTTTTCCTGCGCCATTGGGTGGCGACGATGGAAGTGACGGCGGGGGGCAGCGGCGGCCATGCGCTGGCGGCGCTCTGGGGCGGGTTCTTTACCGCGCTGTCCTTTGTCACCACCACCGGCTTCGTGTCGGAATACTGGGGCGCCTCGCGCAGCTGGTCGGGCCTGCCGACGCCGGGTCTGGTCCTGGTGGGGCTGGCCATGATGGGCGGCGGCGTGGCGACAACGGCAGGCGGCATCAAGCTGCTGCGCGTCTATGCCCTCTACAAGCACGGCACGCGCGAGTTGGGCAAGCTGGTGCATCCCAACTCGGTCGCGCCGGGCGGGCATCTCGGCCGCCGCATCCGCCGCCAGGGGGCCTATATCGCCTGGGTGTTCTTCATGCTCTTCGTCCTGTCGATGGCGGCCACGATGCTGGCGCTGTCCATCGCGGGCGTGGGATTCGAAAACGCGCTGGTGCTGGCGGTTGCGGCGCTGACCACGACCGGGCCGCTGGCCGCGCATGGGGCCGAAGCGCCCATCGTCTATGCCTCGCTGACGCCCGCCGCCAAGGGCATCCTCGCCGCCGCCATGATCGTCGGGCGCTTGGAATCGCTGGTCCTGATCGCGCTTTTCAGCCCGAGTTACTGGCGCCTCTAGGCCGATTCCCGCCACATCGCCCGCATCTCAAACAGCAAACCGCTGAAATCGGGGTGGAAATCCGCATCGATCCCCCGCATACTCGCCCGAGATAGAAAATTACCGTTCGGATGTAAGGACGGCAGATAACGACAGGGCGCGTGATCAATGGCGGAAAACAAGCAGAATTTGCAGGACGCATTCCTGAACCATGTGCGCAAGACCAAGGTTCCGGTGACGATCTTCCTGATCAATGGCGTGAAATTGCAGGGCGTGATCACCTGGTTCGACAATTTCTGCGTATTGCTGCGCCGTGACGGGCAATCGCAACTGGTCTACAAGCACGCGATTTCCACCGTGATGCCGGCGCAGCCGATCAACCTTTATGACGGGGAAGAGTGACCTCTTCAGAGCTGACGGACACTGACGGCCCGGGTCCGACCCGCGCCTTTGTCCTCCACCCCGATATCCGTGCCGACCGCGACCGCCGCCCGGCGGGCCCCGCGCTCGAGGAAGCCGTGGCGCTGGCCGCGGCGCTGCCCGATCTTCAGGTCGTGGGGGCCGAGATCGTGGGCCTGCCCAGGGCGCAGCCCGGACTGTTGTTCGGCACCGGCAAGATCGCCGAGTTGAAGACCCGCATCGAGGCCGCCGAGGTCGATCTTGTGCTGATCGACGGCCCCGTCAGCCCGGTGCAGCAGCGCAACCTGGAAAAGGAATGGGGCGTCAAGCTTCTGGACCGAACCGGGCTGATCCTGGAGATCTTCGCCGACCGCGCCGCCACCCGCGAAGGCGTGTTGCAGGTGGAACTGGCCGCGCTCAGCTATCAGCGCACAAGGCTTGTCCGCGCCTGGACCCACCTGGAACGCCAGCGCGGCGGATTGGGCTTCGTGGGTGGTCCCGGCGAAACCCAGATCGAGGCCGACCGCCGCGCCATCGACGACGCCATCGTGCGCATCCGCCGCCAGTTGGAGAAGGTCGTGAAGACCCGCGCCCTGCATCGCGCCTCGCGCGCCAAGGTGCCCTATCCGGTGGTCGCCCTGGTGGGCTACACCAATGCGGGAAAATCGACGCTGTTCAACCGGTTGACGGGGGCCGAGGTGATGGTGAAGGACATGCTCTTCGCCACGCTCGACCCGACCATGCGCTCATTGCAACTGCCCGACGGGGCCGAAGTGATCCTGTCCGACACCGTGGGCTTCATCTCGGACCTGCCGACGCAACTGGTCGCCGCCTTCCGCGCCACGCTGGAGGAGGTGCTGGAGGCCGACCTGATCGTGCATGTCCGTGACATCAGCCACCCCGACAGCGCCGCGCAGGCCGAGGATGTGGCCGCGATCCTGGCCGATCTGGGGGTGTCCTCCGAGGTGCCGCAGCTGGAGCTTTGGAACAAGATCGACATGGTCGCGGGCGAGGCGCGCGCCGAATTGCAGGCCATTGCCGATCGGCGGGAGGAGGTCTTTACGCTGTCAGCCCTGACCGGCGAGGGCATCGACACGGTTCTGGAGGCGATGGGCCAGGCGCTGGCACCGCCGCGCTTCGCCGAGGTGCTGGACCTGCCCTATGCAGAGGGGCGCAAGCGCGCCTGGCTGCATGAGGAAGGCGTGATCGAGGCGGAGGAGGCGGGCGAAGACGGCTACCGTATCAGCGTCAACTGGACGGCGCGTCAGAAACAGGCGTTCGGCGCGCTTTGACCTCGCGCAGGATGTAGACACGGATCGCCGAGGCAAGCCCGCTCTCGACCCCGCGTTCTACATCAACAAGGGCCGCCAATTCATTGATGGACAGGTGTTTTTCGTCCGCGATGGTGCGAAATTCCTGCCAGAACGCCTCCTCCAGGGACACCGAGGTGCGATGCCCGCGCAGGGTGAGCGATCGTTTGACGGGGCGGCCGGTCATGGCTCCTCGCGCTTGGCGCCATCAAGCTCGCGGGCGGCTTTCCTGGCCCGCGCCTCATCCAGCATCCGTTCCGCCTTGGTCCGCCCGAATCGCGCGGCATTCTCGTCGGCGCGGGCCTTCTTCTCGGCCCGCGCTTTCTCCTTCCGCGCCCGGTTCAGGTTCACCGGGGCGGCCATTCACTTCGGCCCGATCATGTCTTCGGGGCGGACCACCTTGTCAAAGGTCTCCTCATCCACGAAACCAAGCGCGATGGCCTCTTCCTTCAGTGTGGTGCCGTTCTTATGCGCCGTCTTGGCCACCTTGGTCGCGTTGTCATAGCCGATGGTGGGGGCCAGCGCCGTGACCAGCATCAGGCTTTCCTTCATCAGCTTGTCGATGCGCGGCGCGTTGGCCTCGATGCCATTGAGCATCCGCTCGGTGAAACTGTCGGTGGCATCGCCCAGAAGCTGGATGGATTGCAGCAGGTTGTAGCTCATCATCGGGTTGTAGACGTTGAGCTCGAAATGCCCCTGGCTGCCCGCGAACTTGATGCCCGCGTCATTGCCCATGACATGCGCGCAGACCTGCGTCAGCGCCTCGGCCTGGGTCGGGTTCACCTTGCCCGGCATGATGGAACTGCCCGGCTCGTTTTCCGGCAAGATCAATTCGCCAAGGCCCGAGCGGGGGCCCGAGCCGAGGAACCGGATGTCATTGGCGATCTTGTAGCACGATCCCGCCACCGTCGCGATGGCGCCTGACAGGAACACCATCGCATCATGGGCGGCCAGCGCCTCGAACTTGTTGGGGGCGGTGACGAAGGGCAGGTCGGTGATCCGCGCCATGTTGGCGGCAACCGTGGTGTCCCAGCCTTGCGAGGTGTTCAGGCCGGTGCCGACAGCCGTGCCGCCCTGTGCAAGCTCGTAGATGCCGTGCATGGCGGCCTCGATGCGCGAGATGCCCATCCGCACCTGGTGCGCGTAGCCGGAAAACTCCTGCCCCAGGGTCAGGGGCGTCGCGTCCTGCGTATGGGTGCGGCCGATCTTGATGATGTCCTTGAAGGCGTCGGATTTGGCCTCCAGCCCCTCGGCCAGTTTGGTCAGCCCGGGCAGCAGCACGTCACGGACCGACATGGCGGTGGCGACATGCATCGCGGTCGGGAAGGTGTCGTTGGAGCTTTGCCCCATATTGCAGTGATCATTGGGATGCACCGGGTCTTTCGAGCCGATCTCGCCGCCGAGGATCTCGATCGCGCGGTTGGCGATGACCTCGTTGGCGTTCATGTTCGACTGCGTGCCGGACCCGGTCTGCCAGACCACCAGCGGGAAATTGTCGTCGAACTTGCCGTCGATGACCTCCTGCGCGGCCTGGATGATGGCATCGGCAAGGCGGGCGTCCAGTTTGCCGCTTTCCTTGTTGGCCTCGGCGCAGGCGCGCTTGATGACGCCCAAGGCGCGCACGATGGCCGTGGGCTGTTTCTCCCACCCGATGGGGAAATTCATCAGCGAGCGTTGCGTCTGCGCGCCCCAGTATTTGTCGGTGGGAACCTCGAGCGGGCCGAAGCTGTCGGTTTCAGTGCGGGTTGCGGTCATCGGGGCCTCCGGAAGATAACGAAACGCGTCTGGACATGGCTATACGTGGGCGCGGCCGCGGGGGCAATGCGACCTGTTCAGCGCAGCAGCCAGACCCGTTCCGTGGCCGGGATCTTGCCCTTGAGACCACCCGCGACCTTCTCCGCGGCGTGGTCGGTCAGGGCGTAAGTCTGCCCGTAGATACGGGCAACCTCGCTTGCGTCGATGGAAAAGGGCGGGCCATCCATCAGGTTCTGGACATATTCGAAACAGATCAGGAATTGCGGCGCGGTGCCGGTGATGCGCGCCAGATGCGCACCGTATCGCGGGCGCGTGTCAAAGGGCAGGGCGACCAGCGCCGCGCGGTCATAGATGGCGTCGACGGGGCCGAGGATATTCGCGGTCAAGTCGAAGACGTCGCCGGTAAAAATGTCAATATTCTCTGCGCTGTATCGGCGCAGGTTCATGTGTTGCGTGATCCGGGGTGTCACGTCGAGATCGTCAAGGAGCTGCTCGACCGCCAATGTGCTCAACTCCACGCCCGTGACGGAATAGCCTTGCGACAGCAGCCAGCCGATATCGCGCGTCTTGCCGCAAAGCGGCAGGAAAATCCGCGCCCCCGGTTCAAGGTCGAGCGCGCCGAGATGGGCGCGCAGGAGCGCATTGGCCTGCGCCTGGTGGAACCCGATGCGGTTCTCCTGCCAACGGCTATGCCAGAAATCGGGATCGGCGGGGTTCTCACTCATTCCATGGGCCTCCGGTCGGGTTGGCAAAAGCGATAGACGCGCGCGGGCGGCAGGTTGCCCCAGATCTTGGCGCTTTTCGTCCAGGTCAGTTCCAGGGAGGCGCGCAACTCGGCACGCACCGGCGGTCTGGGGCCGTAGGTGAACTGGATGAACGGGGCGCCGGGGTCAAGATGCGCGAAACTGCCCGCGAGGATTGCGTGTTGCAGGGCCAATGGCATCGACAGCAGCGGCAGGCCGGATACCACCGCCTGCGCGCCCCGCAGCGCAAGCCCGCCGACATCCGCCGCCGAGAGGCAATGCACGTTGAGGCCCGCGAACCGCGTCTGCAGATTGTCGCAAAAGGCCGGGTTCATCTCGACCGCGTGGACCTGGTCGGGGGCGAAGCCGCGCGCCAGGATCGCGCGCGTGATGCGGCCCGTGCCCGCGCCAAGCTCGATCACCGGGCCGCGGCGAGGGTCCAGCGTCGCGACCATTTCCTCGGCCAGGGCGCGCGAGGACGGGGCCAGCGCCACGACCTGATCCGGTTTTCTGAAGAGTTGGCCCCAGAACAGGCCAAGATCGCCCGACATTGGCGCAAGACTTTCAAAAGATGTTCAAGATCAATGGCTAATGGGTCTTTCTGAACGTATCCAGGCTGACCACTTCGGCGTCGTGATGGGGGGCGTCCTCATCCTCGGGGTCGTCATCCTCGGGCGGCTCGCCATCGGGGTCGTCATGGCCTTGTGTCTCGAAACGCAGGCCAAACTCGACGGAGGGATCGACAAAGGTCTGGATCGCGTCGAAGGGGATGCGCAGGGGCTCGGGGCTGTCGCCGAAATTCAGCGTGATCGAGAACCCCTCATCATCGACGGAAAGCCCGTCGAACCAGTTCTGGATCACAATGGTCATTTCCTCGGGGTATCTATCGTGCAGCCAGGGCGCGATATCGACGCCGTCGGCGCGGGTGTCGAAGGTCACGAAGAAATGGTGCTCACCCGGCAGGCCGCGCTCGGCCACATCCGTCAGGACCGTCTGGATCAGCCCGCGCATCGCCCGGTGCATCAGGCGGCCATAGGCGATTGTGTCGGGATCCTCGGATGTCATGGGGCGCGCGGTCCTTTTGTCTCGGTGTTTTCTCCACCATAGTAGATTCGTTTCCGAAGGAAAGTGGCGCAGGTCTGTCCTGCGGGATTGATCCGCTCCGCCCTTGCGATATCGCCCTCACTCCATGGCTTTGCCCTAAAATCACCATGAAGCCGGGCGAAATCTGCGCCATACTGTTCGAGGAACGATTTTGGATACGTCTTTCGATGAGTGACAGCCGCACCGACCAGGGCGTCGGAGAGAACGATATCGCCATTGTCGGAATGGCCGCGCACCTGCCGGGATCGGCGGATGTGGCGGCCTATTGGCGTGGCTTGCGCGAAGGCGTTTGCGCAATCACGCGGCAATCGCGCGAGGCATTGCTGGCGGCAGGCGAGGCCCCGCATCTGATCGACCGGCCCGATTACGTGCCCTTCGCCGCGACGCTGGACCGGTTCGACCATGTCGATGCGGAGTTCTTCGGCCTGTCCCCGAAAGAAGCCGCCATCATGGACCCGCAGCACCGCCAGTTCCTGGAGGTCGCCTGGGAGGCGATGGAACAGGCGGGCCATCCGCCCTCGAAATTCCCTGGTCCCATCGGCGTCTATGCCGGCTGCGGCATGGGCAGCTATTTCTATTTCAACGTCTGCTCCAACCCCGACCTGGTCGATCAGACCGGCATGTTTCTGCTGCGCCATACCGGCAATGACAAGGATTTCATGACCACGCGGGTGAGCCATATTTTCGATCTGAAAGGCCCCTCGATCAACCTGCAAACGGCCTGCTCCACCTCGCTGGTGGCGACGCATTACGCGGCACAGGCGCTTCTCATGGGCGAATGTGACATGGCGCTGGCGGGCGGCGTGACCATCGAATTGCCGCATGCGCGCGGGTATCTCTTCAAGGAGGGCGAGATCCTCTCGCCGGACGGGCAATGCCATGCCTTCGATCACCGCGCGCAAGGCACGGTCTTCGGCTCCGGCGCGGGCTGCGTCGTGTTGCGGCGCGCGGAGGACGCGATCCGCGACGGCGATCATATCTGGGCGCTTGTCAAGGGCTCGGCGATCAACAATGACGGGGCCGACAAGGCGGGCTACCTGGCGCCCTCGGTCGGCGGTCAGGCCGAAGCGATTGCCGAAGCGCAGGCCGTCGCCGGAACCCCCGCAGACACCATCGACTATGTCGAATGCCACGGCACCGGCACCTATCTGGGCGACCCGATCGAGGTTGCGGCGCTGACCGACGCCTTCCGGCGCACCACGCGGGCCGAGGGGTTCTGCCGCATCGGCAGCGTGAAGACGAATATCGGCCATCTCGACACGGCCGCCGGGGTGGCCAGCCTGATCAAGACCGCGCTCAGCCTGCATCACGGCGAGATTCCGCCGTCGCTCGGCTTCGAAAAGGCCAACCCGGCGATCGGTTTCGACGGCTCGCCCTTCCGGGTGAATGACAGGCTGACGCCTTGGCCCGAAACCGATCATCCGCCACGCGCGGGGGTCAACTCGCTCGGCGTCGGTGGCACCAATGCGCATGCCGTGCTGGAAAAAGCGCCCGCGCGCGCGGCGTCCGAGCCATCGGACTGGCCGTTCCAGCTGTTCTGCCTCTCTGCCCGATCCAAGGGCGCGCTGGAGGGCAATGCCGCCAACCTCGCGGCGCATCTGCGGGACCACCCGGAGCAAGACCTCGCCGATATCGCCTGGACGCTGGCAGAGGGCCGCCATGGTTTCGACCGCCGCCGCGTCGTGGTGGCCGCAAGCCATGAGGAGGCGGCGCAGCTTCTGGAAGAAAACGACCCCCGCCGCGTCTTCACCCATAGCGCGATGGAAGCGCCCGAGATCACCTTCATGTTCCCCGGCGGCGGCGCGCAATACGCGGGCATGGCGCGCGATCTCTACGAGACCGAGCCGGTCTTTGCCGACTGGATGGACAAGGGGCTGGACCTGCTGGCGCCCAAGCTCGATTTCGATATCCGCGCCGTCTGGCTGCCCGAGGCAGGCGAGGAGGCGAAGGCCGAGGAGCGGTTGCGCAAGCCGTCCGTCCAGCTTCCGCTGATCATGATCGTCGAATATGCGCTGGCGCAGCTCTGGATGTCCTGGGGCGTGGCCCCGAAGGCGCTGATCGGTCATTCCATGGGCGAGAACACCGCCGCCTGCCTGGCCGGTGTGATCGGCTTCGAGGATTGCATCGGGCTGGTGCATCTGCGCGGGCAACTGATGGACAGCGTGGAGCGGGGCGGGATGCTGTCCGTGGCGCTTTCGCCCGACGACTTGCGCCCCCATCTGGGCGAGGATCTGGACCTTGCGGCAGTGAATGGCCCCGCGCTCTGCGTCGCCTCCGGCCCCGATGCCGCGCTGGACGCATTGGCCGCGCGGCTCGATGCGCAGGAGATCACCAACCAGCGCATCGCCATCGACATCGCCGCCCATAGCCGCCTGCTGGACCCGGTCCTGTCGCGCTTTGGCGCCTATCTGCGCAAGATCACCCTGACCCCGCCGCAGATCCCGTTCATCTCGAACCGGACCGGCGCGTTCATCACCGACGCCGAGGCCACCGATCCCGACTACTGGGTGCAGCACCTGCGCGGCGCGATCCTCTTCGCGGAGGGGCTCAAGACCCTCGCCGCCACCCCGAACCGCGCCTATATCGAGGTCGGTCCCGGCAAGGCGCTGTCCTCGCTCGCCGGTCAGCACCCCGATATTGACGCGGGCCAGGTGCTCTCGACCCTGCGCCATGCCGATGACGACACGCAAGACGATGCCTATTTCCTGGCGCAACTGGGCCGGATCTGGGCCGTCGGCGGCCATTTCGACTGGGGGCAATACTGGGGCGCGGCGCGGCGCAACCGCGTTGTCCTGCCCACCTACGCCTTCCAGCGCAGCCGCTATTTCATCGAACCGGGGGCGGCGCGTGAGGTCAGCGACGACTGGCTGATGCGCAATGACGATCCCGACACATGGGGCTGGCGGCCCGTCTGGCAGCCCACCTATGCGCCCTGCGCGGTGGACGTGGCGGGCGACCTGGCCGATGCCCCGCAGGAGACCTGGCTGATCTTCTCCGATGATACCGGGCTGGCCGAGGCCGCCGCGAAACGCCTGTCGGATGCGGGCCAGACCGTGACCCTTGTGCGCCCCGGCGATGCCTTCGCCAAGACGGCGGATGGCTACCTGCTGCCGCCCGAGCGCGGGCGCGAAGGCTATGACCAATTGCTGCGCGCGCTGGCCGCCGCCGACACATTGCCCACCCGCATCGCGCATCTCTGGCTGGTGACGGAAGGGACCGGCCACCGCCCCGGCTCCTCCTTCTTCCATCGCTGCCAGGAACAGGGGTTCTGGAGCCTCTTCTACCTCGCGCAGGCCTGGGCCGATGAGGGCAGCGGCCCCCTGCATATCGACGTGATCACATCGGGCGCGACGCAGGTCCGCGACGAGGCTCTGCCGCATCCCGAGAAATCCACCATCATGGGCCCCGCCCGCGTCATCCCGCGTGAATTTCCGGGGCTGACCTGCGCCGTTCTGGATATCGACACAGGCGACAGGGACGCCGCGCTGGAGGAACTTCTGAGCCCGCCCACCAACCGCATCGCCGCGCTGCGCAAGACGAAGCGATATGAGGCGACATGGCGTCCGACCTCTCTGCCTGGGGCCGAATCGCTGGAGATCAGCGATCACCCCACCGTGCTGCTCACGGGCGGGTTCGGCGGCATCGGCACCTCGGTGGCCCATGCGCTGATCACCCGCCACCAGGCCCGGATCGTGCTGATCTCGCGCAATGCCCTGCCGCCGCGCGCGCGCTGGCAGACCCTGCTGGCCAATGCCGCGCCGACCGACCGCACCGCCGCCCGCATCCGCGCGGTGGAACGGCTGGAACAGGCCGGCGGCGAGGTGCTGACTCTCTCTGCCGATGTCTCCAATATCGAGGAGATGCGCAGCGCGCTGACCATGGCCGAGACGCGCTTCGGCAAGATCAGCGGCGTTGTCCACGCGGCGGGCGTGATCGACGACGCACCGATCCTGGGCAAATCCTCGCTGTCCATCGAGGATGTGTTCACGCCGAAGGTCCACGGGGCCCAGGTGCTGGATCAGCTTTTCCCCGATGGCGCGCTGGACTGGATGGTGCTGTTTTCCTCCAGTTCCACCGCCACCGCGCCCGCGGGCCAGGTCGATTACGTCGCCGCCAATGAATATCTCAACGCCTACGCCAAATCGCGCAAGGGCGACCGCACGCGCGTACTGGCCATCGACTGGGGCATCTGGTCCGGCGTCGGCATGGCCGCCGAGGCGATGCAGGCCCGCGTGGCCGAGCCGCCCGCGCCGGTGCCCGTCGACCTGCCGCTACTCGACGCTGCCGGGTTCGATGCCGATGGCAACCGCGTGTTCATGGCGGCGTGGGTGCCGTCCGAACGGTGGGTATTGGACGATCACCGGACCCGCGCGGGCGATGCGCTGCTGCCGGGGACCGGCTACCTGGAACTGGCCGCCGAGGCGCTGGCGGGGCAGGGCGAGGATCAGCCTTTCGAGATAACCGACCTGTGGTTCCTGCGCCCGCTGAACACGCCCGACGGGGCGGCGACGCAGATCCGCCTGACCCTGCCGCGCAGCGACAGGGGCTACACGATGACGGTCGAGGCGGGCACGGGGCGCGGGTGGAACGTGACCGCCGAGGCCGCGATCAGCCTGCTGCCGCTGACCCCGCCCGAGCCAATGGACATTGCCGCGATCGAGGCCCGGATGGGCCCGCCGATTCGCGCGCAGGAGGGTGCCTTGACCTCACCGCAGGAGGGGCATCTGCGCTTTGGCCCGAATTGGCGCGTGCTGCGCGAAACGCGGCTTGGGGATGGCGAAGGGCTGGCCCGGCTCTCGGTCGATACCCCCCGCGACATGGGGCTGCATCCGGGCCTGATGGACCTGGCGACGGGATGGGCCATGGACCTGATCGCGGGCTATGATGGCAGTGCGCTCTGGGTGCCGGTCAATTACGCATCCGTCAAGGTTTTCAAACCTCTACCTGGCGACGTTATCAGCCATGTCCGCAATGCCGGGAGCAATGAGGCCAGCGCGCAGACTGCCAGTTTCGACATCACCCTGGCCGCGCCCGATGGCACCGTCTGCGTGGACATCTCCGGGTTCACAATCCGGCGGATGCAGGGCGATATCCGTTTCGCCAGCGCATCGGCCAAAGCCAGTGAGCCCACCGGCCCGCGCCCGCTCTCGCCCGCCGAGGAACGCCTGCGCCACTCCCTCGCTCAGGGCATCCGCCCCGATGAAGGCGCCGAGGCCTTCCTGCGCGCGCTCGCTTCGGATCATGCGCAGGTGGCGATCACCTCGCTGCCGCTCGATGCGCTGATCCGTCAGGCGGAGCAGGACAGTGTCGAGACCACCGGCGAGGCTGGTTTTGAGCGCCCCGATCTCGACAGCGATTTCGTGGAGCCCGAAGGCGAGATCGAGACAAAACTCGCGGGCTTCTGGCGGGATCTTCTGGGCGTGGGCCAAGTCGGGGCCGAGGACAGTTTCTTCGATCTCGGCGGCCATTCCCTGATTGCCGTGCGCCTCTTCGCGATGATCAGGAAGACCTGGGGGATCGACCTGCCGATCTCGGCCCTGTTCGAGGCGCCCACCATCCGCAAATGCGCCGATCTGATCGCCGCGCAGGGCGTCGACACAAGCGAGGCGCGCGCGCCAGCGGGCGAGGAGCCGCAACGCCGCTTCACCCACCTTGTCCCGATGCACCAGGGCGAGGGCGGGCCGCGCACGCCATTCTTCCTGGTCGCGGGCATGTTCGGCAATGTCCTCAACCTGCGCCACCTGGCCCATCTTCTGGGCACCGACCGGCCTTTCTATGGGCTGCAGGCGCGGGGCCTGTTCGGCGACGCCGCGCCGCACCGCTCGATCAGGGAGGCCGCGCGCGACTACATCGCCGAGCTGCGCCAGATCCAGCCGCACGGGCCATACATGCTCGGCGGGTTCTCGGGCGGCGGCATCACGGCCTATGAGATGGCGCGGCAGCTTTCCGAGGCCGGCGAGGACGTCGCGGCGCTGGTCATGCTCGACACGCCCCTGCCGCAACGCCGCGCGCTCAGCCGTGCCGACCGTATCGCGATCCAGATGGCCGAGTTGAAATCGGGCGGATTTGCCTATCCGTTCCAATGGCTTGCGCGTCGGATCAGGTGGGAGATCACCAGGCGCCGGGCCCAGGTGGACGCCACCGGGGAGACGCCGCAATTCCACAACGCCGCGATCGAGGCGGCCTTCCTGGAGGCGGTCGCCGCCTACCAGCTGGAACCCTGGACCGGGCCGCTCACCCTCTTCCGGCCGCCGTTGCGCGGCAAGTGGCAGGTGGCCAGGGACCGCCTGATCAACTCGGAACGCGCCTATGTCACGCCCGATAATGACTGGACCGAATGGGCCCCCGCGCTCGAGGTCTACGAGGTGCCCGGCGATCATGACAGCATGGTGCTGGAGCCCAATGTACGGGTTCTGGCCGCCCGCATAAAGCGCGTCATCGACGCCGCCGACCGCGCCCGTGATGTCGCGCAGGCCTGGGAGGGCAGCCATGCCGCGGAATGAGCCGGTGCTGCTGACCGTGATCCTGAACTGGCGCACGCCCGAAATGACGCTGCGCGCCACTGATGCCGCCTTGCGCGAGATGGAGGGGATCGCGGGCGAGATCACCATCGTCGACAATGACAGCCAGGATGGCTCGTTTGAGAGGATGCAGGAAGAGGTCACGGCGCGCGGCTGGTCCCGCGTACGCGTCCTGCAATCGGGCCGGAATGGCGGCTTCGGCGCGGGCAACAATGTCGGCATTCGCGCCGGGATGGCGGATGGCACGGCGCCCGATTACATCTATATCCTAAACTCGGACGCCTTCCCCGATCCGGGTGCGATCCGGGCCTTGCTGACCCATCTGGAGGCGCATCCAAAGACCGGATTCGCGGGCAGCTATATCCACGGCGAGGATGGCGATCCGCACCTGACGACCTTCCGTTTCCCCTCCATCGCCAGCGAGTTCGAGGGCGCGATCCGGCTTGGCCCTATCAGTCGCTGGCTGAAGGCCCGCGCCGTGCCGGTGCCGATCCCCGAGGCGACCACGCGCGTCGATTGGCTTGCCGGGGCCAGCCTGATGATGCGGGCCGAGGTGCTGGAGGAGACAGGGCTGTTCGACGAGGGCTTTTTTCTCTACTTCGAGGAAACCGACCTCTGCCATCGCGCGAAGAACGCCGGGTATCCCACGGATTTCGTGCGGGAAAGCTCGGTCACGCATATCGGCTCCGTCTCGACCGGCATGAAGGAATGGCAGGCCGTGCCTGAGTATTGGTTCGCCTCGCGCAGGCGCTATTTCAGCAAGACGCATGGCCGCGCCTATGGTGTGCTGGCGACGCTGGCCCATGTCGCGGGGGGCGGCTTGCATCGTCTGCGCTGCCTGGTCACGGGACGCAAGCCCGCCGACCCGCCGGGTTTCCTGCGCGATCTGATCGCCCATGAATTTCGCCGGCCCGCGCCGCAAGCCCCCCGAACGCGGTCCGATACCGCGCCTGTGAACGGAGTATAGATCATGTCCTTTTCCGCCCTCATCATCGGCCATGACACGCTGGCGCTGAATTGCGCCCGTATGCTGCGCGAGGCGGACCACGAGATCCGCGCCATCGTCACCCGCCACGCCGCGTTCCGGGACTGGGCGGGGGCCGAGGGGATCGCCTGCAAGACACCCGGCGAGGCGTTGGAGGGGGTCAGCGCCGACTGGCTGCTCTCCATCGCCAATCTCGAGATCATCCCCGATGCGGTTCTCGGCCTTGCGCGCAAGGGGGCGGTCAATTTTCATGACGGCCCGCTGCCGCGCTATGCGGGGCTGAACGCGCCGGTCTGGGCGCTTCTGAACGGGGAGACCCGCCACGGCATCACCTGGCACCGCATCGCGGGCGGGGTGGATGAGGGCAATATCCTGGTCCAGAAGACATTCGACATCGCCCCGAATGAGACCGCTCTCAGCCTCAACACCAAATGCTTCGCCGCCGCGATGGAGAGCTTTCCCGACGTGATCGAGGCGCTGGCAGGCGATACCGCCGAGGGCCGGAAGCAGGATTTGAGCGAGCGCAGCTATTACGGGCGTCACGACCGCCCCGCGACCATGGGCGCGCTGGAGTTTTCCAACAATACAAGTGACTTGCTGCGCATTGTTCATGCGTTGGATCATGGCGACTATTGGAACCCCCTGACCTGTCCCAAGCTGGATGCGGGCGAGGCCGTCCTGTTAATCTCGGGCGCGGCACCCGCCGAGGGGTCCGACGATGCGGGCCGCGTGTTGGCGGTCGAAGAGACCAGCGCCACGATTGCCACGCGCGATGGCGCGATCCGGCTGACGGGCCTGCGTGCGGCGGATGGCGGGCCGGTGGATGCGACGGAGATCCTGGCACAGGGTCAGGTTCTCGGCACCCCAACCCCGCCCGACCCGGATTTCGCGCATCGCGCCGCCAAGGCCGATCCGTTCTGGCGCGCGAGGCTGCTGGCGATGCCGGATCAGGCCCCGCCCTTCCAGCCCGCCGCCGCGCCCGAGCCTTGCGAGGCAGTGTTGTGCCTGCCATCGGGCATGGACCTGGACGAGGTGCGCGGACGTCTGGCGGCGCTTGCCGCGCGGATGGGCCTGACCCACCTGGCGCTCGGCACGCTGGACATCGCGCCGGGCTATCTCTGCCGCTGGCTGCCGCTGACGATCCATGCCGACGGCACGCTGGAGGAGGCCGCCGCGGCCCTGGTCGAGGAGATCGGGCTGGCCCTGGAGAAAGGCCCCCACGCCGCCGATCTGCCGGCCCGGATGCAGGCCCCGCGCGCCTGTCCGCCGATTGCCGTCTCCTCGGATGGCGACCCGGTGCCCGGTGCCGCGCTGAGCCTTTCTGCCGATTGCACCCGGCTGATCGGCGACACGGCATTGGTCAGCCAGGCCGATATCGACCTCTTCGCCGCCCGGCTGGTTCACGTGCTGAACATGCGTGCGGAGACCGAGATCGCCAGTCTCGACATCCTGCCTGAGGCCGAACGCCGCGATCTGCTGGAGGCCCGCAACGCCACCGACACGGAGGTCGATCCCACCTGCATCCACACCGCCTTCGAGGCGCAGGCCGCGCGCACGCCCGCCGCGGAGGCGCTGATCTACGAGGGCGAGCGGCTGACCTATGCCGCGCTCAATGCCCGCGCCAACCAGGTGGCGCATGTGCTGCGCGGGATGGGCGCGGGGCCGGGGGGCTTTGTGGGCTTGTATATGCGGCGCTCGACAGAGCTGCTGATCGGCGCGCTGGCCATTCAGAAGGCGGGCGCGGCCTATGTGCCGCTCGACCCTGAATATCCCGCCGACCGTGTCGCGCTCTATATCGCGGATAGCGGCGCGGGGATCATCCTGACCGAGGCCGCCCTGGCGCGCGACCTGCCGCCCAATGACGCGGCATTGGTCAAGATCGACAGTGACCCGCGCATCGCGGAGGCCCCCGAGACCAACCCGGAGAGCGGCGTCACCCCCGACGATCTGGCCTATCTGATCTACACGTCAGGCTCGACCGGCACGCCAAAGGGGGTGATGGTCGAACATCGCAATGTGGCCAATTTCTTCACCGGGATGGATGCGCGCATCGACCACGAAACTGGCGGCACCTGGCTGGCCCTGACCAGCCTCAGCTTCGATATCTCGGTGCTGGAGCTTTTCTGGACCCTCGCGCGCGGCTTCACCGTGGTGATCTCGGGCGATGAGAGCCGGACCATGGTTTCGGACCGCCCCATCGGGCAGACGGGACGGGGCATGGAGTTCAGCCTGTTCTACTGGGGCAATGACGATGGCGTGGGCCGCGACAAGTACCGGATGCTGCTGGACGGGGCCGAGTTCGCCGACCGCAACGGGTTTTGCGCGGTCTGGACGCCCGAGCGGCATTTCCATGCCTTTGGCGGGCCCTATCCCAACCCCTCCGTCACCGGGGCCGCCGTCGCTGCGGTGACGCGCAACCTGTCTGTCAGGGCCGGTTCCTGCGTGGCCCCGTTGCATCACCCTGCGCGTGTGGCCGAGGAATGGGCCGTGATCGACAACCTGACCAATGGGCGCGCCGCCCTTGGTATTGCCAGCGGCTGGCAGCCGCATGATTTCGTGCTGCGGCCCGAGAACGCGCCGCCCAACAACAAGTCGGCCATGTATGACACGATCGAAAAGCTGCGCGCCCTCTGGCGCGGCGAAGAGGTCGCGTTTCCGATGGCCGATGGCACGCCGCACAAGGTGATGACGCAGCCGCGCCCGGTGTCGAAAGAGCTGGCGATCTGGGTGACCACGGCGGGCAATCCCGACACCTGGCGCGAGGCGGGCGAGATCGGCGCCAACGTGCTGACCCATCTGCTTGGCCAGGACGTCGCCGAGGTGGGTGGGAAGATCAAGATCTACCACGACGCGCTGCGCGCAACGGGCCGCGACCCCGCCGATCACCGCGTCACGCTGATGCTGCATTCCTACGTCGCCGATAGCCGTGAAAAGGCCCGTGAGGTGGCCCGCGAGCCGATGAAGGATTACCTGCGCTCGGCCGCCGGGTTGATCAAGCAATTCGCCTGGGTCTTTCCGGCGTTCAAGAAGCCCAAGGGCGTCGACAACCCGATGCAGCTGGACCTCGGCACGCTGGACGAGTCCGAGTTGGAAGCGATCCTCGATTTCGCCTTCGAGCGCTATTTCAACGACAGCGGCCTCTTCGGCACGGTGACCGATTGCCTGGCCCGCGTCGAGCAGCTCAAGCGCATCGGCGTTGATGAGATCGCCTGCCTGATCGACTATGGCATCGCGCGCGACACGGTGCTGGAGGGGCTGCGCCCGCTGGCCGAGGTGCTGCGCCTCTCGAACATGGGCGACGCGGTGGAGGAGGGGGATTACTCCATCGCCGCGCAGATCATCCGCCATGACGTGACCCATCTGCAATGCACGCCCTCGATGGCGCGGATGCTGGTCGGCAATGACGAGGCGCGGCGCGCGCTGGCCCGGGTCAAGCATCTGATGATCGGCGGCGAGGCCCTGCCGGGCACGCTGGTGCGCGATCTGCGCGCGGCGACGGAGGCGCGGATCCAGAACATGTATGGCCCGACCGAGACCACGATCTGGTCGACCACCGCCCCGGCGACGGAGGCCCCGGTGAACGGCATCGGAACGCCGATTGCCAACACGCAGGTCTATGTGCTGGACGAGGCCATGCAGCCGGTGCCGACGGGCGTCGCGGGTGAGCTTTACATCGGCGGCGCGGGCGTGGCGCGCGGCTATTGGCAGCGCGACGACCTGACGGCGGAACGGTTCGTGGAGAACCCCTTTGGCGCAGGGCGGCTCTACCGCACCGGCGACCTCGCGCGCTGGCGGGCGGAGGGGGGGCTGGATTTCCTCGGCCGTGCCGATACCCAGATCAAGCTGCGCGGCTACCGCATCGAGATGGGCGAGATCGAGACCGCGATGGAGGGCTTTGCCGGGGTAAGACAGGCCGTTGTCACGGCGCGCGAGGACAGCCCCGGCAATGTGCAGCTTGCGGGCTACTACCTGGCCGACGGGGTCGTGGACGAGGGCGCGCTGGCCCGGTCTCTGGCCGAGGTGCTGCCCGCCCATATGGTCCCGGCGCGGTTCATGAAGCTCGACGCCTTGCCCCTGACGCCCAACAAGAAGATCGACCGCAAGGCGCTGCCGGAGCCCGTCGCGCGGCGCAGTGCCAGCGTCACCCCGATCGCGCAGCAGCGCGGCACGGTGGGCCAGGTGGCGGCGATCTGGTCGCGCATCCTGGGTGTGGCGGATATCGGGCCGCAGGATCATTTCTTCGACCTTGGAGGCCATTCCCTGCTGGCGGTGCAGGCGCATCGTGAGATCCGGGCCGAGTTGGGGGCCGAGGCGCTCTCCATCACCGACATCTTCCGTTTTCCGGTGTTGTCGGCGCTGGCGGCCCAGATCGACAAGCTGAGCGGCCCCTCCACGCCCGACCCGGTGCCGGACAGCCAGGCCGAGACGCGCGCGGCAAACCGCAGCGAGGCGATGTCGCGCCGCAGGGCGATGCGCGCGGCGCGGGGCGGGCGCGGATGAGGGGGCTTGTCGCTAATCTGGCGCATGCGCTCGGGGGCCGGATCGGCATCGGTCAGGCGCGGCTTGGCGACGGGGACGATCTGCGCCCCGAGGAAAGCTTGGCGATGGCGCGCGCCACACCCGCGCGCCGGGCCGAGTTCGCCGCTGGACGCAGCGCTGCACGGGCCGGTTTGCGGGCCATCGGGCTGGTGCCCTTGCCCATCCCCATGGCCCCCGACCGGTCGCCCATCTGGCCGCGCGGCGTGATCGGCTCGATCAGCCATGACGGGGATCAGGCAATGGCGATTGTAACGCGGTTCCAAGGCGTTGCGGGGCTGGGGCTGGACATGGAGCCGCATGAGGATCTGCCGTGTGACTTGTGGGAAACCGTCCTGATCCCGGCGGAGACCCGCTGGCTGTCGATGCGCGATGCGGCGGCGCGCGGCCCCCTCGCGCGGATGATCTTTTCCGCCAAGGAGGCGAGCTACAAGGCGCTCTATCCTCTTACGGGCGCGGTCGTGGGGTTCGATGCCATGACCATTCGCCCCGACCCAGATTGGCGGCGGTTCATGGCGCGTCTCAATATCGGGTTCGGCCCATACGGCCCCGGCACGGAACTGACCGGCCATCTCCTGACCCATGCCGACAGGATCGTGACCGCGCTGGTCTTGCCCCCGGCGGACGAATGTGGCCAGAATAGGGCCGCGATCCCGGATATGGAAATGCAATGTTTCCACGCAAATCCCCCCGAAGCCTTGGAAATTTGACGATACTTCATCTAAATTGAGGCATTGGCAGGGCAGCCCCGGGGGCAGCGCGCCAGGCCGAGATCGTATGTCAGGGGCGTGCGCGCCCGAGGACGGCTCGGAAAGAGGAGCAATCGGCATGGGTCCGATTACATCGCTGCGCGACATCCCGCGCATCTTGAAGCGGCAATGGCGCATCGTCGCCCTGATCGTGCTGATCGGATTTCCGCTGGCGTTGAACTATGCGCTCAGCCAGCCGCGCGTCTACGAGGCGACGGCGGTGATCCAGATCGAGGCGGCGCAGGTGGTCGAACGGCTGGCGACGCAATCGGGCGGCGGCACCGGCGCGCTCGACCCCGATAGCGAGCTGGACCTGATCGAACAGCAATTGATGTCGCGCGATCATATCCTGTCGGTGCTGGACCAGTTCGACCTCTGGACGGACGGTCGGAGCATGACCGAACGCGTGGCCTTGCTGCGTGAGGCGGTCTCGATCGTCAAGCTGATCGACCAGCAACAGGCCTGGCGGCCCGATGTGCACCCCTCGGGCCTGGTCATCACGGTGCGGCTTGGTGATCCGGATGTGGCCGCCGATGTGGCCAACGTGTTCCTTGACCGAGTGCTGGAAGAGGCCGAGGCGCGCACCTCGGGCCGGACGGCGGCGACGCTGGAGTTTCTGGTCGCCGAGGAGACCCGGCTTGGCACCGCCATCGACGCGCTGGAATATGAGTTCTCGCAATTCCAGCAGGAGAACGCCGGATCATTGCCGGCCGCGATTGCCACGCAACGCACCCAGCTGGCCAGCCTCATGCAGAGCCGGATCGAGATCGAGGAGGAGATCATCGAGCTTGAGAACGCCTCGGGTCGCCTGCTGGCCGAATCGCAACAACGCAGGGCCGAGTTGCTGAACCAGCGCCTGGCATTGGTCGTCGATGCAATCATCGAGCTTGAGGCCGCAATTGCCGCCGCCCCCGAGGTGCAGCGCCAGATCAACGCCTATGAGCGCGAGATCGCGCAACTGCAGGGCGAGATGGAGGTGATCACCTCCAGCCGCGCCGAGGCGGCGATGAACCAGCTTCTGGACAGCCGCAACCAGGCCGAGCGTTTCGAGGTGCTGGAAACCGCCATCGCGCCGGAATTTCCCGTCTCGGCCAGCCGCCGCAAGATCGCGCTGGCGGGGGCCGTGGTGGTGACGCTGCTGGCGCTTGGCACGGCGCTAGCCATCGAGATCCTCGACGGGCGCATCCGCAGCCCCGCACAGCTTGAGCGTGAATTGGGCGTGACGCCGGTTGTCGCCATCCCCAACCTGCGCACCCGTCACGACATCCGGCGCGGGCGGCTTATCTGGATCGGGGCGCTGGTGGCCATCGTCGCGGGGCTGGCGGCGCTGGCGCGCGCGCTCTGGCGGAGGATCGCGGAGAACCTGCCGGCAATGCAGACACGGCTGGCCGGGTTGCGCCGGGGTCAGTAGCCGTAGGAATAGCCCGCCGACGCGTCGACCTCGGCCTTGTTCATGACGACGCCGAGGATGGGCATATCCTCGCCCAAGCGGCTCTGCACCTCGCGCATGTCGCGGGCGCGGGTTTCGCCGCCGCCGACCACGATCAGCACGCAATCGAGATGCGGGCGCAGGGCCAGCACGTCATCCATCGCCAGCGCGGGCGGCAGGTCGAAAAGGACCAGATCGGCCTGTAGATCGGTCTGCATCCGCGCGATGACCTCGGCCGAGCGCGGGTTGGCGAACAATTCGGAGGCGAAGGGCTCCACCCGGCCATTGACGCCAAGCGCCAGCCGGTCGCCGATATTGAGCATGTTGGGCGCGAAGGTGGAGAGATAGTCCTCGGCCCCGATCTCACCGCGCAGGAAATCGGCGGTGGCGGGCATGTCCTTGAGGCCCAGGATCCGCGAGAGGCCGGGCCGGTGCAGGTCGAAATCCAGCAAGACGGTGCGGAAATCGCTGAGCCGCGACAGGCTGACCGCGAGGTTGATGGCGGTGAAGCTCTTGCCGCAGCCCGCCGTGGGCGAGGTGATGCCGACCCGGTGCCAGCCCTTGTCGCGCATCGCCTGGATCATCCGCGTGCGCAACACGTCAAAGGCGGCGTGGGCCGGGTCGTGGCGGTTCGCGGTGATGACGAGGTTGCGCTCCATCCGGGCGGGATCGACGGGGATGCGGGGCAGGCGGTTCCAGAGGTTCGGCTGCGGTGTGCGTTCGGCGGCGGCCTGGGGTGCCGGTTCGGCAGGGGCCTGCTGGGTAGGTTCGGCAGGGGACTGCGCGGCGGGTGCGGGTTCGGCAGGGGCTTCGACCGGTGTAGCTGCGGGCGCTTCCTCCACCGCCACCGGGGAGATCTCGGCCTGCACCTCCGGCGCATCCTCGACCCGGTCGGTCAGGGGCAGGGGGGCGTCGTCCTCCTGCTCCGCCTCATCCGGGATCGGTTCCTCGCCCTCGATCAGCGCCGCGCGCAGGCGCTTTTCCAGCTCGCGCCGCGCGCGTTCGCTGTCGCTCAGGGCGTCGTCGCCGGGGCGTGTCCTGTCTCTGCTCATCTCGGCCTTTACTTTGTCGTCATTGGGCGGCCCGCGCCATGCGGCGCATCCTGCCCGGTGATCTTGGCAGAATTAAGCCGGTTTTCTCATATTCCAAACAATCGCGGCCCGTCGATAGCACGATCCAGGAAGGCCGCGCGGTCGGGTTCCGGCTGCCAGTTCAGCGCCGCCTTGGGATGACTGTTGTCGAACCGGGCCAGATGCGCGCGCGATTTCCAGTCGGCAAGCGAGGGCCGCACCGCATCGCTTCGCCCAAGCGCATACCGTTTCAGCGCGTATTTGACAGACCCCGCCAGCCAGAGCCCGGTCAGATGCCCGGTGGAGACGCGTATCCCTGCATTCAGCCGCGCATGGATCGCGTCGAAATAGTCGCGGGCCGACAGCATCTGCTCTCCGGTCAGGTTGAAGCTTTGCCCGATCGCACCCGGCGCGTCCATCATCGCAATCAGCCCATCCGACAGGTCATCGGCCAGCACGAAGGGCAGGATATTGCGCCCGTTGCCCCAGAGCTTGACCGCCCCCGGCCCGTGCCAACGCCCGATGCCCCAGTGCTGCAACGGCCCGTCGCCGCCCACCACGATGCCGGGGCGCGCGATGATCAGGGGCAGGCCACGATCGCGCTGCATCCGCGCAAGCCGCGCCTCGCATTCGGCCTTGGAGCGGGCATAGAGGTTGCGGTTTTCCGTGTCGCCGAAGGGGGTCTTCTCGGTGATGACAGCCCTGGGGTCGGACATGTCGTAGCTGGCGATGGTGCCGGTATAGATCAGGCGGCTGACGCCTGCCTGCAACGCGGCCTCGCCGATGCGCATGGCGGTGCCGACATCGTTTTCCAGCGCCGAACCCCACGTCATGTCCATGGATTTGGCGAGGTTGTAGACAGTGTGGATGCCGTCCATCGCCTGCGCAATCGCGCCTTGGTCGCGCAGATCCACGGGCATGATCTCGACGTGATCGGCAATGTCGCTGAACGGCCCGTGCCGCCCTCGGCTGAGCACCCGCACGTCATGGCCGCGGGCCACCAGCGCGCGGGTGAGGTTGCGCCCGACATAGCCGGTGCCGCCGATGACCATGACGCGCGGCTTGGGCGTGCCCTGCGGGATGGCGGGCGCGGGCTGTGCGGGCAGGCGGGCCAATGTATCCTCGATCCCCTGCATGACCATGCGCGCCGAGGCCCCCGAGAATCGCCCATCGACCGGGCGACCGGCGGCCAGATCGGCATAGACCGTCGAAACCATGCCGCGAAAGCTCTGCCCGTAGGGGGATTTGCGGTTGAGCGAGGCCAGTTGCAGGGAGGCATTGCGCAGGCCCTCGCGCAGGTGCCCGCCCGCTTGGCCAAGCGATTTGCGCAGCGGGTTCAGCACCAGATCGGCGGTGTTGTCGCGGCTAGTGACCGCCGTATCGGCGGCATAGTCCAGCCGTGCCATGCCGGTGGAGCCACGCACGGTAACGCTGCGGTCATCGGTGGTCTCGACAAGGCCGAGGTGAAAGCTGACATCCACTTCGCCCGCGCGCGCCAGGATGCGCCAGCTTTGCGGTCGGGTCTCGCCGCCCGGCAGGGTCACGGTTTGCCCGGTCTCCAGCGCGCGGATCTCCAGCGGGCCGAGCAGGTCGACCGCGAAGGAAAAGGGGTGCGGCCCAAGCTCCAGCAGCAGGTTCTTCGCCTCGCGCAGCAGCCACAGCCCGTAAGGCCCCGAACGCAGGGGGGAGAGCGGCAGCGCCCAGGTGATATGAACCGAGGATATGCGGCCAAGCATGCCGGTGGCCACTTGATCCTTGAGGCGCAGATAGCGTGGGAGGCCGAGGAAATTATGCCCCGCGATGAAGGACTTGCCCGATGACTGCGCGGCGGCCTCGATCGCCTCGACCTCTGCCACGCTCAATCCGACGGGCTTTTCCACCAGCACATGCAGGCCGCCGGACAGGCATTCGACCGCGATGTCGCGGTGCAGGTCGGGCGGTGTCAGGATATGGACCGCGTCGCAGGTGCCGCTGGCGATCAGGTCGGAAAGGTCGCTGAAGACCTGCGCGCCATGGGCCTCGGCCAGGGGATGCGCCGCCGCCGCATTCCGGTCGCAAATGGCGGTGATCCGCACACCTTTCGTGGCCTTCAGTGCGGTGGCGTGCCAGTCGGCGATGTAGCCAGCCCCAATCAGGCCGACGCGGATGAGGGAGGGCATTGCCGGACCTCTCACTTGTACTCGATGATCTGCATATCCGCCCCGCGCCGCTTGCGCAGGTGGAAACGGGCCATGCCGATCAGGTTGGGAAATTTCGAGAGGCTGAGAAAAAGCGCCTGATGCGCCGCCAGCCCCGTGGCCATGCCGCCCTGCCGCAGTCCGAGCCAGGTGCGCAGATACGATCCGAGATAGACCGCGACAACGCCAAGCAGCAGCCAGGGCGTGATGAATGCGCCGATAAGGGCGAGGGCGGGCAGGATCAGCGCGAAGATCAGCACCCGCATCCTCTCGCGCGTCAGGTGGTTCGGGTGCAGCGCGCCAAGCTGCGCGAAGCCATGCCCGTTGCGCACGGCGCGCTGCCACCATTGCGAAAACCGGTGCATGTCGGCGTCGTGGCGGGTCATGTCATGCGGCAGGCGGAGGAGCGTATAGCCGGACATGGCGACACGCAGGCAGAACTCGTCATCCTCCGCCGCGATGACCTCTGGATTGAAGCCGCCCGCCGCCTGGAACGCCTCCGACCGCACAAGCATGTCGCCGCCGCAGGCCGTGATCGGGCCCGCCGGACGCTGCCATTCATGGTCGCAGATGGCGTTGTAGATGCTGGCCTCGGGCGCGATCTCCCGGCGCCAGCCGGTGACGATGCCAAGCTGCGGGTCGGCCTCGATGGCGGCAAGTCCCGTCTCCAGCCAGCCTTCGACCAGCACGCAATCGCCGTCGATGAAATGGATGAAATCGGGCAGGTCTTCGCCCAGGGCCGCGATGCCTGCATTGCGCGCGCGGGCGGCGGTGAAGGGGGTGTCCTGGTCAAGCTCGACCACTTCGACGCCGAGGCTGCGGGCAAACTCCACGCTGTCATCCGTCGATCCGCTATCGACATAGATGATCCGTGCATCCGCCCCTTGCAGGCTGGTCAGGCAGGCGCGCAGGCGCTCGCCCTCATTCCGGCCGATGGCGATGATGGCAAGCTTGGTCATGGGCGGGCCTCCGGGCGTTTGTCATGCGGCAGGTCGGGGCCTGCGCGCAGCAGATGCGCCAGCCGCTTGGCCTCGGTCCCGATGTCGAACCCGGCCTCGACGGCGGCGCGGCCCGCTTGGCCCATGGCGGCACGGTCGGACTTCATGACCTGCTTGATGGCCTGCGTCAGGGACGCCACGTCGCCCGGCGGCACCAGGAGGCCGGACACACCGTCCTCGACCAGTTCGCTGACGCCACCGACGCGGGTTGCAATGACGGGCAGGCGCGCGGCCATTGCTTCCATCAGCACCACGGGCACACCTTCGGCAAAGCTGGGAAGGACAAGGCAATCGGCATAAGTCAGAAGGGCCGCGACCTCGGTTTGCGAGAGGTAGCCCGCGAATTCGACGGCCTCCGACAGGTCCAGCGCGCGGGCCCGGTCCAGCAGCGCCTCACGATCCGGGCCGTCGCCCACGAGGGTCAGGCACAGATCGGGCAGGCTCTCGCGCGCCGCGGCCAGTGCTTCCAGCAGCAGCGGCACGCCCTTGACCGCATCCAAGCGTCCGACAAAGGCCAGGTGATGCCCGTCACGCGGGCCGGACGCGTCATAGCGGGCGGGGTCCACCCCGCAATGGACGATCTTGAGCTTCGGCCAATGGGCCTGGTCCGAGAACAGCATCGCCTGCGCACGGGCGAAATCGCTGATGCAGGAGACAAAGCGCGCGCGGGCGATCTTCTCGTCCAGCCGCCAGTGCTCGGGTGCGAAAAAGATGTCGGGGCCGTGCAGGGTGAAGCTGTAGGGGATGCCCGAGAGCTGGCTGGCCAGCATCGCGACGGTGCAGCTGGCTTTGGCGATATGGTTGTGCAGATGGGTGACGCTCTCGCGGCGCAGGTGATGGGCCAGCACCAGCGCCTCGGCGAAATAGACCAGGTTATAGGCGCGCCCGCGCAGACCCCTGGGGGCCGTGCGCCAGGCCAGCGCCAGCGCCTTGAAATATCGGGCGGGGCTGCGCAGGGCGGAGAGCTTCGCGCGGGCGAGCGTCCAAAGGTTCAGCGCATTCGCGAGGACGTGGAAGGTGCGCGCGGCCTCGGCCTTCTGCTCCTCGCCGACAAGGTGCGCAGGCCCGGTGCGACGGATCGAACAGGTCAGAACGTCGAAGCCAAGGCCACGCAGGGCGGCGACCTCGCGCTGGATGAAGGTGTCGGTGGCGCGGGGGTATTCGCCGGTGAGATAGGCGATCTTCATTGGGCCTCCAGCGCGGCGGCCATCAGCGCCTCGAAGCCCGGTTGTTCGGGCAGGTCCAGCGCGGCCTCGGCTCTCGCGGCACTCCAGCCGACGGGTTTCATGCGCGCGTGCAATGTGGCTTGCCGCAAAAATCCGGGGCGGCGCGCACCCGGCAGATGCGCGGCGATCCGGTCGAGCGCGTGCCAGCTCACGGGCAGCACCAGTTTCGGCCAGCCGCCGGTCTGCAACGCGGCCAGGTAACGCGCGCGGTCGGGCAGGTCGTGGTCGAGGATGTTGAGCGGGTTGGCGCCGCTCGGGCCAAGCTCCGTCGCCGCGACCAGCGCCGCCGCGGCGCGGGTGATATGGGCCAGCGGGATCTGCCCGTCGCGGGCGAGGCGGATCAAAATCGGCCCCTTCGCCACCCCGAGATGCCCATTCCACAGCCGCCCCGGCCCCCAGACCGCGCCGATGCGCAGGATCGTGGCGGGGCAGGGGCCGCCGATCGCGACATGCTCCTGCGCCAGCTTGGCGCGGGTATAGGCGTCACGGTGTTTCAGGTCGGTTTCAAGCGGGCTGTCCTCGGTGATGACGTGGCCCTCGGGGATGGATTTCAGCCCGTAGACAGAGACCGATCCGGCCAGCACGATATGCGCGACGCCCGCCACGCCCGCCGCCTGCACCAGCCGTTCGGTGGCGGTGACCGTATCGCGCTGCATCGCGGCCTCATTACCGTGCATCGCTGCCGCGCAATGCAGCACGGTGTCCACATCCTTCAGCGCCAGGGTCAGGTCGTCGGTGGCCAGGTCGGCGCGGATGACGGTCAGGCGGTCTTGCGGCCCGAACGGCGCGCCGCCGCGTAGCAGCGCGCGCACGCTATGCCCACGTTCCAGCGCCCGTGCGACCGCCGCCCGCCCGATATGGCCCGCGGCCCCGGTGACAAGGAGGGTCAGCACGCCCATGGCATCGGCTTCATCTTTTCGCAAGACGTGGTCATCTCGTGCATGCCCGTCTTCTGGCAGGCCAGCGTCACCTCGGTCAGGTGCAGCGCGTAGTCGCCCGCCAGACGCGAGGGGCGGCGGGCGCGGATCGCCTCAAGCATTTCCGCCGGTCCAAGCGCGAAATTCATCGCCGCCGCGCCCTTGCGGGGCAGGTGCGGATGGGTCGGCCCGGGCAGCCGGATGCGCTTGGCGACCGGGCTTTCCAGCAGACGCCGCCGGATGCGCAGCCGCTTGCGGTGGCGCACGGGCGCTGCGTTGTCCCAGGCCCTGTCGATCTGCAACACGCCGTCATCGCCGACGATGCGCAGCCGGTGATCATGCGGGGCGGCGATGGAACAGGTCAGCCGCGCGACGGGGCCGGAGGCAAAATAAAGCATGGCGACCGAGACATCCGGGGCGCAGTCCTTGAGGCCCCGCTTGGCCGGGATGACCTCGGCCGTGGCCGTCACCACGCGGGTCACGGCGCCGAAATGGGCGATCAGCCACGACAGGTAATAGCCCGCATGTTCCAGCGTGCAGCCGGTACGAAACTCATCCGCAAAGGGCCAGGGCGCGCCGCTTTCGCTGATCCAGGCCTCGACCGGGGCTTGCGGGATAAAGCCGTCATCCAGCTCGGCATAGATCAGGCGCGGGGTGCCGGGCAGGCCGTTGCGCAAGGCATGGCCCAGGGTCTGCGCGGCCTCGCCCAGGACCGAGGAGGGGGCCGTGGCCAGTTGCACCCGGCGTTCGCCCGCCAGCGCGCGCAGGGATTTCGCGGTGTCGAGATCCAGCACCATCGGCTTTTCACTGAAGACATGGCGGCCTGCCTCAAGGCTCGCGCGGATCACGTCGGCATGGGAGGTGGGGTTGGTCAGGTTGAGGATCAGTCCGCCGGTGGCCAGGGCCGCGCCCATGTCGGGCAGCGCGGGGATGGACCAATGCGCGCAAAAGGCGGCCATGCGCTGTGCGTCGTGATCAAAGGCGCCAAGCACCTGGATTTGCGGGAAAGTCCTGAGCGACCGCATATAGAGATCGGCCACGAAACCGCAGCCGATCACGGTCACGCCATCAGGTGTCCCGCGCGCGCTTGCGCTGGTTCGCTGCGTCTCGCCTGCCATGTCCGGTCCGCTCTGCCTTGTCGTTTCGTTCATAGTGACCATAAAAGCATGGCAACAGTTTGTCTTGTATCGCAATCTCTTGCGACAACGGGGTCGGGTGGCGAGGAGCGTTCGGGTGGAGTTTCAGGCAGGCAGTTTCGCGGTCGCCGTCACGGTGCCGGACCGGGCAGTGCTGGAGCACAACATGCGCGACCGCTTCGCGCGGGGGCAGGGCTTTGCGCTGGCGACACTGAACCTCGACCACCTGGAAAAGCTGCGCGTCGAGGGACCGTTTCGGGACGCCTACGCCGCGCAGGAGTTCGTCACCGCCGATGGCAACCCGATCGTCTGGTGTGCCGCGCTGGCGGGGCGGTCGGTGGAGCTTTTGCCGGGATCCGACCTGATCTTGCCGCTGGCGCGCATCGCGGCCGGGATGGGCGTGGCGGTGGGGCTGGTCGGCTCCACCGAGGACAGCCTCGCAGGCGCGACCGAGGCGCTGGAACGGGCAGTGCCGGGGTTGCGCGTGGTCGAGAGGATCGCACCGCCGATGGGGTTCGATCCCGACGGGGATACCGCGCGCGCGGTGCTGAACCGGCTGGATGCGGCGGGCGTTGGCCTCTGCTTCCTCGCCCTCGGCGCCCCGAAGCAGGAGAGGTTGGCGGCCCTCGGGCGGCAGGTCACGCCGGGGATCGGCTTTGCCTCCATCGGGGCGGGCTTGGATTTCCTGTCGGGAAAACAGGTCCGTGCGCCGGAATGGGTGCGCCGCATTGCGATGGAATGGGCCTGGCGGATGTTGTCCGACCCGCGACGTATGGCGCGGCGCTACATCCTGTCCGCCCTGATCCTGCCCGGCCATCTCTGGCGCTCCTGGCGGATGCGTCAAAGGTGACGCGGGTTCACGCGCGGGCGCAGTAGCACGCGGTCCGCCAAGCGGCGTTTCAGGGACCGGGGCGGCGGGATCTCCGCTCCCATCTCCCATGTGGTGCCGGTCAGCGACGGATCGTGCCAGAGCGCCAGTTTCGCGCCCCACCTGGCCGCCTGCGAAGGCTCCAGCCCGTCCGGTATCCCCATGCCGGTCTTCAGCATCCCCGGCATCCAGTCATTGACCACGATGCCCGGAAACCGGTCGCCGATATCGGCGATCAGCGCACGGGTGAAGATGCGCGCGGCGCCCTTGGACACGGCATAGGCCGACGACGCGGGCAGGGGGTGCATGTCGGCGAAGGTGGCGACGTTGAGGATGCGGCCAAAGCCCGTTGCGGTCATGTCACTCAGCGCGGCGCGGGTGCAGGTGACGATGCCGCCGAGGTTGATGGCGACCGTGTCCATGAAACTGCCCGCCGTCTCATCCAGGAAATCGCGGCGCGGATAGCTGGCGGCGTTGTTGATGAGAAGCGTGATGGGCGCGGTATTGCGTGCCGCCTCGAAGGCTTGCGCGACCTGCACGGGGTCCGAGACATCCGCCTGCAGGGGCAGGAAATTGCCGCCCGCGAGGCTTTCGGTTTCCTCCAGCGCCGCCATGCCCCGGCCAAGCCCCGCGACCTGCATATGTTGCGCCAGTTCCAGCGCCAGAGCCCTGCCAAGCCCGCCGCCCGCGCCGGTGACGATGGCGCATCCATCCGTGATCGCGTTCATCTCTCTTCTCCCATGATCGAGGCCACCCGCAGCGCGTTGGCGGCGATGGTCAGGCTCGGGTTGACGCCCATCGAGGTCGGGAAGACCGAGGCATCCGTCACCCAGAGATTGCGTATTCCGTGAACCCGGCCCGACGCGTCCAGCACCGATGTCGCGGGGGCCGTGCCCATGGCGAGCGTGCCGCAGGGATGGCCAAAATTGGGCTCGGGCGCGTGGGTCAGGAAGGCGGTGCGCTGGCCCTTGAAGGCGCGGCGGATATGACGGCGGAAGGCGCGGCGGCGGGCCAGAAGCTCGGGCGCGATGCGGTAGGTGAGGGCAATCTGGCCCGCCTCATCCGTCACGCGGTTTTCCGCATAGGGCAGGTCTTCCAACAGGCCGACGAAAACCTTGGCCTGCCCCATCAGCTTCGCGCCGATCGCCGCCGGGATGCGGGTGGCGTCCATGGCGCCGGGGATATGCCGGAGCCAGGAACGCGCGACCCGCCCGCGCAAGTGATGCACGATCTCGCCATAGCCCACATCCATCCCCATCGCCTGCACCATGCCAAGCCGTTGAGCGTCCTTGAAATAGAGGTCACGGAAGCCGACGGATTTCGACGGTCCGGTGAATCCCGCCGCGCGCCCCGGCCAAAGCGCGAAGATCTCGTTGAGGTGGAACATCAGATTGCGGCCTACGAGGTCATGCGCGTTGCCGATGCCGGTCGGGTCAGACTCAGACGCCGAGGCCAGCAACAGGCGCGGCGAAGACAGCGCACCGGCGGCCAGAACGATATGGCGGGCGGTGAGGGTGATCTCCTCGCCCCCCTTGCGCGCAAGTACCTGTGTCACGTTTGCTCCGTCGCGCTCCAACCGCGTCACATCGCAGCCGGTCAGCAGCACCGCCTTGCCGGTGGCAAGCGCTGGTTCCACCCCGGCCGAGCGGCCATCCATCTTGCAGGCACGCGGGCATTTGCGGCCAAGACATTCGGCGCAATTATCGAGGTATTTCAAGGCCGTGTGCAGCCGGTAGGGATGCAACCCGTTGGCGCGCAACCTCTCCATGATCATGGCATCGCCGGGTTGGGCGGGCGGCGGCGCGGAAAGCGCGGAATTGGGCTGGTCCGAGAGGGGATCGGGGTCGCCATGCAGCGCATAGAGCGCCGTCGCCTTGTCGAACCAGGGCTGCATTTCGGCGAAACTCAGCGGCCAGCCGCCGGTCGGATGCGGGCGCTCTTCGCTGTCATCCAGGTCATGCGGCTCGGGGCGTTCCAGCGTCGCCGCGTAGAAGACCGAAGACCCCCCGACACCCGCGCCAAGCGGCGCGAACATCTCCTGCCGCGTGCCGTTCACCTCGGCGAGGATCGGATCGGGCCAGAGCCCGCGCACCGCGCGCGCGACGGGATCGAATATCCCCTGATCCAGCCCGGGTTCCTCGGCGCGCAGCCCCTCGCGGCCTTTTTCCACGAACAAGACCGACAGCCCCGCCTCGGCCAGCGCGCGGCCAGCCGTGCCGCCACCGATGCCGGTGCCGATCACGATCGCGTCCCAGTGACGCGCGGTGATATCTGACAGGGGTTCAGAAATGACGCTGCCCATCCCGAAAGTGCCCGCCGACGCGGGTCGTTTGCCTTACGTTACAGCTACATTACGGCAAGTCTTTGGCAAATGGGCCGGTCAGTCCTCGGCCAGCGGATGGCGTTCCAGCACCAGCGATTTCAGACGTTCATCCAGCACATGGGTATAGATCTCGGTCGTGGCGATATCGGCGTGACCCAAAAGCGTCTGGATGGCGCGCAGGTCGGCGCCGTTTTCCAGGAGATGAGTCGCAAAGGCATGGCGCAGCGTGTGCGGCGTGACGGTCGCGGGCGAGATCCCGGCGGCAACCGCGATCTCCTTGATCAGGGTAAAGAACCGCACCCGCGTCAGGTGGCCGGACTTGCCGCGCGAGGGGAAGAGGAAGCGCGAGGGTTGCGCACCGGTCTCGACCCGCGCAACCTCCTCGGTCTTGTCGCGATGGGCGAGCCACGCGGCAAGTGCGGTGCGGGCAGGGGGCGAGAGCGGCACCATGCGTTCCTTGCCGCCCTTGCCCCGGATCAGCAGGAGTTGCGGATCGCCCCGCGCGGCGGAAACGGGCAGGGAGACAAGCTCGCTCACCCGCATGCCCGTCGCGTAGAGCACCTGCATCAGGCAGGTGTTGCGCAACCGGTCGCCGGCGCTGCGGCCATGGGTCTCGGCGGCCTCCAGCAGGCGGTCGACCTCAGCCATGCTCAGCGTTTTCGGCAGCGCCCGGTCGCGCCCCGGCCCCTTGATCTGAAGCGCCGGGTTGTCGCCGCGCAGCCCTTCCTCATAGGCGAAGCGGTAAAGCTGCTTGATCGCCGAAAGCTTGCGGGCGCGGGTCGATTTCGCCATGCCCTGCGCGTCGAGATGGATCAGGTAGCCTTCGATCTCGCCGCGCGTGGCCGTGTCGAAGCCCTTGCCCCGATCCGCCAGCCAGCCCTCGACATCCATCAGGTCGCGACCATAGGCCAGGAGCGTGTTCTCGGCCGCGTTCAACTCGGCCGCCTGCGCCTCCAGGAAGGGCGAGATCCAGCTGGTCATCCGCGCCGCTCCAGGATCATCAGTTGCAGGGCGGCGCGGCGCGCGGTGCCCTCCATCCCCATGGCGCGCAGAAGTTGCAGAGCGTCACGCATGTCGTCCATGTCGCCATCGCCCCGGCTGAGCACCAGCGCCGCGCGCAGGATCGCCTCGCCGATGCGGTCCTCCTCGACCAGGCGGGCGTAGCGGTCTGGGACCACGGGGGGCGCGAAGGCCGCCGCGATCATATCCGCCATCGCGCCGCGCAACGTCACCTCCGGGGCCTGCCCGCGGGCAATGGCAAAGAGAAAGCGTTCGCGATCCGTCTGGGGCACCGAAAGCTGCGCCGCGCGTTCATAGTTTTCCGACAGAAGCGCGATGAGCCGGGCCAGTTCGGCGGTCTCGCCGGTCAGCGGCAGGCGCATCAGCCGCTCGGCATAGACCTCGGCAAAGGGCACTTCCAGCCGCGCCTCGTCCATGGCGCGCCAAACCGTCGGCAGCAGGCGGGCGACCTCGCCCGGATCCTGGGCCAGCATCGCCACGTCAAACTCCTGCAACGCATCGACCCGGTCCCAGACCCCGCCCGAGGCCGACGGCACGCGGGAGGTATAGATCACCTGCCATTGGTCGGGCGTGATCGCGCCCGAGCGCGCCAGCCGTTCGGCGGCGTCAAGCTGCGCGCGCCAGCCCGCGGTGGCCGTGAGGTCGGAATGCGCGAAGGCCAGCGGCAGGGTGGCGGCCCCCTGGCGTTCGCCGATGGCGGCGCGCATCTCGTAATGCAGGGGCGAGGGCACCGGGTCGTGCGGCAGCGGTGGCTCGCCCTCGAACAGCTCGGGGTCGAGGAAGCGGGCGATCAAATCGCCCTCGTCCCGGGAGATGAAGCCAAGCGCCTCGCCGGTTTCCAGCGTCAGGGCCGCGGCGGGCCAGTCACCGTTGCGCGCAAGGCAGAAGATGCGCGCGGGAAAGGAGGGCGCGATATCGGGATTGGCGCGCATCGCGGCACAGGCGCGGTCGGGCTGTCCGGCCAGGAGGCTGACGTCGAACCAGCGGCGGAACACCTGCGGCGCGGTCGGCCCGGCGCGCTCCATCAGCGACCGCGCAGGCTCGATCGCGCCACGTTCCAGGAGCAGGTCGAGCCGGGCCAGGAACAGCTCGGAGTCAGGCGCCGCATCCTCGGGCGGGTTCACCTCTGCCAGCGCCAGCATCATCGTCATCGACTGGATCGCGGGCAGCCCCTCATAGGGTTGCGCGCGAAAGAGGCTGGCCAGCGTCGCGGATGAGGAACCGCCCCAGAGATCGGCGGGCAGCCCCGTCTGCCTGGGCGTCAACAGGCCCACGGCATCCAGTTGCACCGCGCCGATGGGCATGACGGTGATTTCCTCGGGCGTGGCCGAGGTGGCGATATCGCCATGCGGCGACAGGATGGTTTCCGACAGCCAGTCGGGGGGCGTGCCCGTCTCCTCCTGCGCGAGCGCCGGTCCGGCCAGCGCAAGGGCGATACAGGCGGGTCTAATCCACATTCAGATCTACCGGGCGCGTGATCTCGCGCGTGGGGGGCTGCATCATGCCCGAATAGGCATAGGCCACCAGCCCGATGCCCGCGAGAACCGCCAATATAAAGAGGAGTTTGAAGAGACGCCCTATCATTCTTTCCCAGCCTGCCTGTTTTCGGCGTTTGCCGCCGCTTTTGATTCACTATAAGCCATCTGGAAGGGGATTGCGCCAGTGCGGGGAAGAATTTTTTGGGATTGGGCGAAAGAGTGCCGGAGCCGGGTTTACAACTGACGCGCACCGTGGTCATGGTCGGCATGATGGGGGCCGGAAAGACCGCCATCGGCCGTGCGCTCGCCGCGCGGTTGGGCGTGGCGTTCGAGGATTCCGATGCCGAGATCGTCGCCGCCTCCAAGTTCGAGATTTCCGAGATATTCGAGCGCTACGGCGAGGATTTCTTCCGCGAGAAGGAAGCCCGGATCATCGCGCGCCTGCTGGACGGACCGCCTTGCGTGCTGTCCACCGGCGGCGGCGCATGGTTGAGCGCCGAGAACCGGGCGATGATCGCGGAGCGCGCGGTGTCTGTCTGGCTCAAGGCCGATCTGGAGCTTCTGTGGACCCGCGTGCGCCACAAGGACACGAGGCCGCTTTTGCGCACCGACGACCCGCGCGCCACATTGGCGGAGCTTCTCGTCGCGCGCACGCCCGCCTATGAACAGGCCGCGATCACGGTCGAGACGCGGGCGCATTGGTCGATCGACCAGACCACGGAGGCGGTTCTGAAAAGCCTCACGGGCGCGGGCGTGGTGGAGGTGGCGCGATGAGCGGCGCCGTGGTGCATGTTTCCCTGGGCGCGCGCGCCTATGTCGTGCGGATCGGGTCCGGGCTGCTGGACCGCGCCGGGGCCGAGATCGCGCCGCTATTGCACCGCCCCCGCGTCTTTGTGGTGACCGAGAGCCGCGTGGCGGGGCTGCATCTGGAGGTGCTGAAGGCGGGGCTGGCGTCGGAGGGGATCGCGGCCGAGGTGCTGACCCTGCCGCCCGGCGAGGCCACGAAAAACTGGGCGCATCTGGCAGAAGTGGTTGAATGGCTGCTGGAAAAACAGGCCGAACGGCGCGATGTCGTGGTGGCCTTCGGTGGCGGCGTGATCGGCGATCTGGTCGGCTTCGCGGCCGCCATCCTGCGCCGGGGCGTGCGCTTTGTGCAACTGCCCACCAGCCTTCTGGCGCAGGTCGACAGCTCGGTCGGCGGCAAGACCGGGATCAACTCACCCCTTGGCAAGAACCTGATCGGAGCCTTCCACCAGCCCGCGCTGGTGCTGGCCGATATCGGTGTGCTCGGCACGCTGAGCCCCCGCGATTTCCGGGCTGGCTATGGCGAGGTGGCGAAATACGGGCTGCTTGGCGATGCGGATTTCTTTGAATGGATGGAGGAAAACGGCCCCGCGCTGGCCAAGGGCGACGAGGCTTTGCGGCTGGAGGCGGTGCGCCGCTCGGTGCAGATGAAGGCCGATATTGTCGTGCGCGACGAGACCGAGCAGGGCGACCGCGCGCTGCTCAACCTCGGCCACACCTTCTGTCACGCGCTGGAGGCCGCAACGGGCTATTCCGACCGTCTGCTGCATGGCGAGGGCGTGGCGATCGGCTGCGCGCTGGCGTTTGAACTCTCGGCGCGGTTGGGCCTGTGTTCGCAGGAAGATCCGAGCCGGGTACGCGCGCATCTCGCCGACATGGGCATGAAGCGCGACATTGCGGATATCGAGGGCGACCTGCCCGACGCCGACGGTCTGCTGGCACTGATGGCGCAGGACAAGAAGGTGCTGGACGGGCAATTGCGCTTCATCCTTGCACGCGGGATTGGGGATGCCTTCGTGACGGCGGATGTCCCGCGTGAGGCTGTGCGCGGTCTGCTGGAAGACGCGCTGAGCGGGCGGTAGGCGGAAGAATTTTGCGACAAAATTCTTCTCGCCCGAAAAATCCTGGACAAGATTTTTCCGGCCTCAGTCGTCCTTGCCGCTATAGGGCTTCACATATTGCAGCGCCATGTCCCAGGGGAAGAAGATCCAGGTATCCTGGCTGACCCCGGTGATGAAGGTATCGACCATCGGTTCGCCCTTGGGCTTGGCATAGACGGTGGCGAAATGCGCCTGCGGCAGCATCCTGCGCACCACTTCCAGCGTCTTGCCGCTATCGACAAGGTCGTCGATGACCAGGACCCCGGTGCCGTCGCCCACCATCTCGGGGTCGGGTTTCGACAGCACCACGGGCTCGCTCTGCGTCTGGTGGTCATAGGACTTGATCGAGACGGTATCGACGGTGCGGATGTCCAGCTCGCGCGCGATGATCATCGCGGGCGCCATGCCGCCACGGGTGATCGCGACCACGGCCTTCCACGCGCCATCCTCGCCCGGTCCGCGCCGGTCCAGCCGCCAGGCCAGCGCGCGGCTGTCGCGGTGGATCTGGTCCCAGGAGATGTGGAACCCCTTTTCATGCGGCAGTTGTGTGCTCATCGCGCCTCGCCCTCTTTCTTGTCCAGGGTCATGTCGGGCGCGTCGATCGCCTTCATGCCGACCACGTGATAGCCTGCGTCCACATGCAGCGTCTCGCCGGTGGTGCCCGAGCCGAGATCGGAGAGCAAGTAGACCGCCGATTTGCCGACCTCCTCTTGCGTGACGTTGCGGCGCAGGGGGGAATTCAGCTCGTTCCATTTCATGATATAGCGGAAATCGCCGATGCCCGAGGCCGCCAGCGTCTTGATCGGCCCGGCCGAAATGGCGTTGCAGCGGATGCCGTCCTTGCCCAGATCCTCGGCGATATACTTGACCGAGGCCTCAAGCGCGGCCTTGGCCACGCCCATCACGTTGTAATGCGGCATGACCTGCTCGGCCCCGTAATAGGTCAGCGTCAGCAGCGATCCGCCCGGCTCCATCATCGCGGCGGCGCGGCGGCAGACGGCGGTGAAGGAATAGACCGAGATGTCCATCGTCATCTTGAAATTGTCCGAAGAGGTATCGACATAGCGACCGCGCAACTCGGATTTATCCGAGAAACCAATTGCATGAACGACGAAGTCAATGCTGCCCCATTTCTCTTTCAGTGTCTCGAACAGGGCATCCATCGACGCGGTATCCGTCACGTCGCAGGGGATCATCAGGTCCGAGCCGATCTGGGCGGCCAGCGGTTTGACCCGTTTCAGCAACTGCTCACCCTGGTAGGAAAAGGCCAGTTCCGCGCCCTGGTCGGCGCAGGCTTTCGCGATGCCCCAGGCGATGGATTTGTCATTGGCGAGCCCCATGATCAGCCCGCGTTTTCCCGTCATCAACCCCATCGCGCGTCCCTTTGGTGTTTTTTCTGTTTATTAACACTTGCGTCCGTTTAGGCCATTGGCGCGGTTGCATCAAGACGCGCGGTTGCGGAGGGAGAAAGCGGCGGATAGCCTGCGCATCGCGGCGATCATCAGGCGAGGCGGGACATGAGCGACAGAACGGGCATCTTTGCCGGGGATGACCCCTTTGCCATCGCGCGGGACTGGCTGGCGCAGGCCGAGGCGAGTGAGCCGAATGACCCCAACGCCATCGCGCTGGCCACGGTGGATGCGGACGGGCTGCCCAATGCGCGCATGGTGCTGCTGAAGGAGATCGAGGCCGGCGCCTTTGTCTTCTATACCAATTACGGCTCGGCCAAGGCGCGCGAGATCGAGGCCACCGGCAAGGCCGCCTTTGTCTGCCACTGGAAATCGCTGCGCCGCCAATTGCGCGTGCGCGGCACCGTCACCCGCGAGGATGGCCCGCAGGCCGACGCCTATTACCAGAGCCGGTCGCTGAAAAGCCGCCTTGGGGCCTGGGCCTCGGACCAGTCGCAACCCTTGTCCTCGCGCGCGGCGCTGATGGCAGAGGTGGCGAAGGTCACGGCGCAGAAGGGCACGCATCCCGAACGGCCCCCCTACTGGGGCGGGTTCCGCCTGACGCCGGTCGAGATCGAGTTCTGGGCCGACGGGGCCTTTCGTCTGCATGACAGGTTCCGCTGGACCAGGGCGGACGCCTCCGACCCGTGGGCGATTTCCCGCCTGAACCCCTGAGATCGCGGGCGGGATTGCCTGCCGCACCGGCGCAAAACCTGTAATTCTAGCCACAAAGTATTGTTTTTCAATACCTTTTTATTCTTGCGAAGTTGCAAACTAACCGTCAAGTTACGGCTCTAGGCACAGACCTGTCATTGAACCGCAAAATAAGGTTGGGAGACCATGGCGGATGAAGAGCGTCCGAAGGGCGCGATGATTGCGGGTACTGTTAAATGGTTTGATATTTCCAAGGGTTTCGGGTTCATCGTCGCGGATGAGGGTGGGCCGGATATCCTGCTGCACGCCAACGTGTTGCGCAATTTCGGTCAGGGCTCGGTCGCGGACCAGGCCCGGATCGAGGTCATTGTGCAGCAGACGGAACGGGGCGCGCAGGCGCAGGAGGTGATCTCGATCGCCCCGCCCGAAGCTGTGGATGTCGACGAGGAGCTTGGCCCGGGTGTCGAGATCCCCGAGGACGTGCCCTTTGTCGCGGCGCGGGTGAAGTGGTTCGACAAGGCCAAGGGATTCGGGTTTGCAAATGTCTTCGGCAACGCCGAAGATGTCTTTGTGCATGTCGAGGTGCTGCGCCGGTTCGGCCTGTCGGACCTGCAACCCGGAGAGGCGGTGGCGATCCGCGTTGTCGACGGTCCACGGGGCAAGATGGCGGGCGAAGTGCGCAGTTGGGATTACGTTCAGGAGGATTAGGATGCGGAGTTTGCGCTTGGGGGGGCTGTCCCTCGTGGTGGCCCTTGTCATGGCGGGCCAGGTCCAGGCGGCCTGCGCGCCGGGCCGGGTGGAATTGCGCGGCGATTGGGGTACGGCGCGGTTCCGCGTCGAGGTGGCCGACGATCCCGAGGAACGCGCCATCGGCCTGATGAACCGCGAGGAGATGGCCCTGTCGGCGGGGATGCTCTTTGTCTATGACAGCCCGCAGCGGGTCTCGTTCTGGATGGAGAACACGCTTATCCCGCTGGACATGCTGTTTCTCGACGCCACCGGCACCGTGACGCGCGTGCATGAAAACGCCGTGCCGCTTGACCGCACGCCGATCCCCGGCGGCACCGACATCCAATATGTGCTGGAGATCAATGGCGGCCTGGCCCGGCAGATCGGCATCAGCGAGGGCGACGTGCTGCGCCACCCCGATGTCGATCAGGATCTGGCCGCCTGGCCCTGCGAATAATCGGGCTTCCATCGGCGCGTGACCCGCGCTAGGAGGGGGCCTCGAGTCGGGGTGTAGCGCAGCCTGGTAGCGCGTCTGTTTTGGGTACAGAAGGTCGTGAGTTCGAATCTCGCCTCCCCGACCATTTCCCCGGCCCCCGGCCGCCCCTCGCGCTTTACCTGTCGCGCCGATCTCTGATAGTCCCCGGACCTGACTGAACAAGGGCGATTTCCCCCGTGACCGAACACGTGACCATTGTGATGGCGGTCTATGACGGGGCCGAATTCCTGGCCGCGCAGATGGAAAGCTTCGCGGGCCAGACCCATCGCGACTGGGATCTCGTGATCAGCGACGATGGCTCCACCGATGACAGCGACAAGGTGATCGCGGAGTTTGCGGCCACGCACCCGGTGCGCGTGATGGCCGGTCCGCGTGCAGGCGGCACGATGAATTTCCTGTCCGCCCTGGTGGGGATCGAGGGCGAGCCCGACTACGTGGCTTTTTCCGACCAGGACGACGTGTGGCTGCCCGAGCGGCTGGCGCATGGCATCGCGGCGCTGGCGTCCGTGCCCGCCGACCGGCCCGCGCTTTATGGGTCCGCGACCTGGATCGTCGAGGAGGATCTGACCAATCCCCGCCGCTCGCCGACATTTCCGCACCCGCCCGCCTTCCGCAATGCGCTGGTCCAGAGCATCGCGGGCGGCAATACCATGCTGCTCAACCGGCCCGCCTGGGAAATGGCGCGCGACGCGGCGGGCGAGGCGATGGCGGTGGGTGGGCCTTACATGCACGATTGGTGGCTCTACCAGCTGATTTCGGGCGCGGGCGGCACGGTGCTGCGCGACAATCGCCCGACGCTGCTCTACCGGCAGCATGGCGGCAACATCTTCGGCACCAATCGCGGGCGCAAGGCGATCAAGGCGCGGTTGAAACAGGTCTGGCGCGGCGATCTCAAGGCTTGGGTCGATGCCAATATCCGCGCGCTGGACGCCTCGCGCCACCGCCTGACCGAGGAGAACCAGAGGCTGCTGGCCGCGTTCGTGGACATGCGGCGCGCGGGGCTTCTGTCGCGTCTGCGCGGATTCGCCGGGCTCGGGCTCTGGCGGCAGGGCCGGGTCGGGCAGGCGATGCTCTGGCTGGCGGTGCTGCTGAAAAAGCTCTGAGTCCGGGGCAGGGTCGGGCGCCGCACACCACATCTTGTGTCATTCGGGTCACGTGCGAGGATTATCCACAAGATTTAATCCCCGCACCGGATTCAGGTGCGCGCGCGGTGGCCAACGGTTAACACTTCGCAACAACGCCTTCTAAACTTGCCACGTTTCAACAGAAATTCCTGTCCAGCGGCCTGGGGATGAATCGTTGCAGGCGGCGGCGGCCCGTGGATCGGTCACATTGCAAGTCATAATTGGACCCGAAAGCGGTAAAAAATCCGTTGACGCACCGACCCGAATTGCATCAGGTTGTAGGGACTGGCCGGATCAACACTACATATAGTGGATCGGGCCAGAACTGGGGCAGATGACTTCCTCATCGCATGGGATGTGCCATCGCATGTCCGACCGGCCTGTCGCAAGACCTGCCGGGGCGCGAGGAAGCTTTGCATGACATTGGACGACCTGACGCCCTCGCGCAGTGGTGCTGGCAGGGGTTGGGATAATTTTGGGCAGGGACCACTCATGAAGATCGAACGCAGATTCACATCGGCAGATGCGGAGACCTATGCAGGGCTGGAATTCACCCTGAAATCCTCGGAGATTCGCAACCCGGATGGCACGGCTGTGTTCAAGCTCGATGAGCTGGAAGTGCCCGTCGGCTGGAGCCAGGTGGCCTCGGACGTGCTGGCGCAGAAATATTTCCGCAAGGCAGGTGTCGCGGCGATCCTGAAGCCGGTCAAGGAAAAGGGCGTGCCCTCCTTCCTGTGGCGCTCGGTCCCCGATGAGGCGGCGATGGCCGACCTGACCAAGGAAGAGCGCTACGGCGGCGAAACCAGCGCCAAGCAGGTCTTCCGCCGTCTGGCGGGCGCCTGGTGCTACTGGGGCTGGAAGGGCGGTTACTTCACCGACGAATCCGATGCCCGCGCCTATTTCGACGAGATGCAGATGATGCTGGCCCGCCAGATGGCGGCCCCGAACTCTCCCCAGTGGTTCAACACCGGCCTGCATTGGGCCTACGGCATCGACGGCCCCGCGCAGGGCCACCATTATGTTGATTACAAGACCGGCAAGCTGATCAAATCGAGCAGCAGCTACGAGCACCCACAGCCCCATGCCTGCTTTATCCAGGGGGTACAGGACGACCTGGTGAACGAGGGCGGGATCATGGATCTGTGGGTGCGCGAAGCACGCCTCTTTAAATACGGCTCGGGCACCGGCACCAATTTCAGCCACCTGCGCGGCGAGGGCGAGAAACTGTCGGGCGGCGGCAAATCCTCCGGCCTCATGGGCTTTCTCAAGATCGGCGACCGGGCGGCGGGCGCGATCAAGTCGGGCGGCACCACGCGGCGCGCGGCCAAGATGGTCATCGTCGATGCCGACCACCCCGATATCGAGGAATTCATCAACTGGAAGGTGCTGGAGGAGCAGAAGGTCGCCTCGATCGTGGCCGGCTCCAAGATGCACGAGAAGATGCTGAACGCGATCTTCGCGGCCATCAGTTCGTGGGACGGGCTGATGGAGGACGCCGCCGATCCGGCCAGGAACGAGAGCCTGAAAACGGCGATCCGCGAGGCCAAGAAGCTGGCGATCCCCGAGACCTATATCAAGCGCGTGCTGGATTACGCCCGGCAGGGCCATACCAGCATCGAGTTTCCGACCTATGACACGGATTGGGACTCCGAGGCCTATAACTCGGTCTCCGGCCAGAACTCCAACAACTCGATCCGCGTCACCGATGCCTTCCTGCGCGCCGTCGAAAACGATGAGATGTGGGATCTGATCAACCGCACCGATGGCTCGGTGTCCAGGAGCGTCAAGGCCCGCGACCTGTGGGAGAAGGTCGGCCATGCGGCCTGGGCCTGTGCCGATCCCGGTATCCAGTTCCACGACACCGTCAATGCCTGGCACACCTGCCCGGCGGATGGCGAGATCCGCGGCTCCAACCCGTGCTCGGAATACATGTTCCTCGATGACACGGCCTGTAACCTGGCCTCGATGAACCTGCTCACCTTCCTCAAGGATGGCGTGTTCGATGCCGAGGAATACATGCACGCCACGCGCCTCTGGACGCTGACGCTGGAAATCTCGGTGATGATGGCGCAATTCCCGTCCAAGGAAATCGCGCAGCTCTCCTATGATTTCCGCACGCTCGGGCTTGGCTATGCCAATATCGGCGGCCTCCTCATGACGATGGGCTACGGCTACGACTCGGACGAGGGCCGCGCGCTTTGCGGTGCGCTGACCGCGATCATGACCGGCGTGTCCTACGCCACCTCGGCCGAGATCGCGGGGGAGCTTGGGCCCTTTGCCGGGTTCGAGCGCAACCGCGACCACATGCTGCGGGTGATGCGCAACCACCGTCTTGCCTCCAAGGGGGCGACGGATGGCTATGAAGACCTCGCCGTCAAGCCGGTGCCGCTGGACCACGCAAGCTGTCCCGACCAGACGCTGATCGCCCTGGCGCAGCAGGCCTGGGACGAGGCGCTGGAACTGGGCGAAACCCACGGCTACCGCAACGCGCAGGTCAGCGTGATCGCCCCCACCGGCACGATCGGGCTGGTGATGGATTGCGACACCACGGGGATCGAGCCCGATTTCGCCCTGGTCAAGTTCAAGAAACTGGCGGGCGGCGGCTATTTCAAGATCATCAACCGGGCCGTCCCCGGCGCGCTGGAAAACCTCGGCTATTCGCCGAGCCAGATCGAGGAGATCACCTCCCACGCCGTGGGCCACGGCACGCTCGGCAATGCGCCGGTGATCAACCACACATCGCTGAAAGGCCACGGTTTCGGACCGGGCGAGATGGAGAAGATCGAAGCCGCGCTGCCGTCCGCCTTCGACATCCGCTTTGTCTTCAATCAGTGGACCCTGGGCGAGGAGTTCTGCACCGGAACGCTCGGCATTCCGGCGGCGAAACTGAACGATCCCACCTTTGATCTGCTGCGCCATTTGGGCTTCAGCCGTGCCGATATCGAGGCCGCGAATGATCATGTCTGCGGGACCATGACCTTGGAGAACGCGCCGCATCTGAAGGCGGAGCATTACAGCATTTTCGACTGCGCCAACCCCTGCGGCAAGAAGGGCAAGCGGTTCCTTTCCGTCGACAGCCACATCAAGATGATGGCGGCGGCGCAGAGCTTCATTTCCGGCGCGATCTCCAAGACGATCAACATGCCCAATGACGCCACGATCGAGGATTGCCAGAAGGCCTATGAGCTCAGCTGGTCCCTCGGCGTCAAGGCCAACGCGCTCTACCGCGACGGCTCGAAACTGTCGCAGCCTCTGGCCGCGAGCCTGGTCGAGGATGACGATGAGGCGGCGGAGGTGCTGGAAAGCGGCACCACGATGGAGCGCGCGCAGGTGCTGGCCGAGAAGATCGTCGAGAAGATCGTGATCAAGGAGGTCATCAAGGCACATCGCGAGAAACTGCCGGAGCGCCGCAAGGGCTATACCCAGAAAGCGATTGTCGGCGGGCACAAGGTCTACCTGCGCACCGGCGAATATGAGGACGGCCAGTTGGGTGAGATCTTCATCGACATGCACAAGGAAGGTGCGGGCTTCCGCGCGATGATGAACAATTTCGCCATCGCGGTTAGTGTCGGCCTGCAATATGGCGTGCCGCTGGAGGAATTCGTCGACGCCTTCACCTTCACCAAGTTTGAACCCGCCGGCATGGTGCAGGGCAACGACTCGATCAAGAACGCGACCTCGATCCTGGACTACATCTTCCGCGAACTGGCGGTCTCCTATCTCGACCGCACGGACCTGGCGCATGTGAAGCCGGAAGGGGCCAGCTTCGACGATCTGGGGCGCGGGGCCGAGGAAGGCGTGCGCAATTTCGAGGAAGTGCCGCAAAGCCGCGCCGCATCGCCCATCGACGTGCTGCGCCAGATCAGCTCGACCGGGTATCTGCGCAAGCGGGTGCCGCAGGAACTGGTCGTGTTGCAGGGCGGCGCCGCGGGCATCACCGCGCTGGACCCCGGCGGCGACCCGGTCGCGACGCTGGAGAGCCTGGTGCCGGAGGTGGCGACGAATACCGTGGTCATGACCAGCACGGCGGCCCCGATGGATGCGCGGGTCAAGGCCAAGATGCAGGGCTACGAGGGCGAGGCCTGCGGCGAATGCGGCAACTACACGCTGGTGCGCAACGGCACCTGCATGAAATGCAACACCTGCGGCGGGACGTCGGGGTGTAGCTGAGCGGGACGCAGTCCCTTCGAAGGGACTGCGGAAACTCTTCAAAGAGTTTCCGCCCGCATCAAGAGGTCGGGTTCCGCGCCATTGCCCCGGCGCGGTGTCTGAGACACGGGGCGGGTGCGCTCGCCCCTGACGCGGTTCAGGCCGCAGGCAGAAAACACGGGCAGTATATATAAGTGAGCCTGAACAGCGAAACTGGGGAAGCCTTGGCTTCCCCTTTTTCTTTTTTATCCAGTGTGATGGAACCCGACGTTAAAGCGCCTCACGCCTCCGCCTTGTTCTCCACCGCCGGGGCAGCCAGTTCGGCACCCGGCATCTCGATCACCGGCTCCATCCGCGCCAGCACCTCGTCGGACAGGTGGCACTTGCTCTGATGGCCCGTGGCCAGCGTCTTCATCGGCGGCACCTCGGTTTCGCACAGGTTCCCCGGCACTTCCGATTTCCACCGGCAGCGGGTCTGGAACGGGCAACCGGGGGGCGGGTTCATGGCCGAGGGGATGTCGCCCTCCAGCACGATATGGCGCTTCTTGACCGAGGTGTCGGCGATGGGAACCGCCGAGAGAAGCGCCTCTGTATAGGGGTGATAGGGCGGGCTGAAGATCTGGTCGGTGCTGCCGATCTCGACCACATGGCCCAGATACATCACCATTACCCGGTCGCTCAGGTAGCGCACGATGGAGAGGTCGTGGGAGATAAAGAGAAGCGTCGTCTTCTCGTTGCGCTGAATCTCCATCAGCAGGTCGGTCACGGCCGCCTGCACCGACACGTCCAGCGCCGAGACCGGTTCATCCGCCACCACGATCCGCGCGCCGCCGGCGAAGGCCCGCGCGATGCCGACGCGCTGTTTCTGGCCGCCCGACAATTGCCGCGGCATCCGGTCGGCGAAGGCGCGGGGCAGCTTCACCAGGTCGAGCAGGTCCAGCATCCGCTGCCGCCGCTCGGCATCGTTCTTGCCGATCTTGAAGACCTCCAGCGCCCGGATGATCTGCCGACCCACGGTCATCGAGGGGTTCAGCGTGTCGAACGGGTTCTGGAACACCATCTGGATCGAGGAGACGGTCTTGGTGTCCCTCTCCTCGATCGGGACCGCCTCGATGGATCGGTTATCCAGCACGACATGGCCGTCGGTCGCCGTCTCCAGCCCCATCAGCACCTTGGCCAGCGTGGACTTGCCGCAACCGGATTCGCCGACAATGGCCAGGGTTTCGCTTTCGCGCGCCTCGAAACTGAGCGTCTCGTTGGCCTTGACCACCTTTTTCTGGCCCGAGGAAAACAGCGCCGAGGCGGCGACCTCGTAATATTTCTTGAGGTTGTCCGCCTTCAGCACGACATCGCCGATGGGGGCCTTTTCCTGCTTGATCGAGGCGGCAATCGGCGCGTTCCAGTCGATCTCCTCGAAGCGGATGCAGCGGCTGCGGTGCCGTTCGTCGCCCTCCACATTGTGCATCTTGATCTCCTGCGCGTCGCAGCGCCCGGTTTCGAAATAATCGCAGCGCGGCCCGAAATTGCAGCCGGGCGGGCGTTCATGGGGCAGGGGGAAGTTACCGGGAATCGCCACCAGCGGGCGCGAGTGCTTGTCGGCGCCGGGCAGCGGGATCGAGCGGAACAGCGCCTGCGTATAGGGGTGGCGCATCTTGTCGAACACATCCTCGATGGAGCCGGTCTCGACCGCCTCGCCGGAATACATCACGCAGATCCGGTCGCAGGTTTCCAGCACGAGGCCAAGGTTGTGCGAGATGAACAGCATCGAGGTGCCGTATTTCTTGCCCAGATCCTTGACCAGTTCCACCACGGCGGCCTCGACCGTCACGTCGAGCGCGGTGGTGGGTTCGTCCAGGATCAGGAGCGAGGGATTCGCCATCAGCGCCATGGCGATGACGATCCGTTGCTGCTGCCCGCCAGATAGCTGGTGCGGATAGGCGTCGAGCATCCGCTTGGGGTCGGGCAGGCGCACATCGGTGACGACCTCAAGGGCGCGCGCATAGGCTTCCTTTTCGCCGACACCGTCATGGATCATCGGCACTTCCATCAACTGCTTGCCGATCTTCATCGCGGGGTTGAGCGAGGCCATCGGCTCCTGGTAGATCATCGCGATCTCGCGGCCCCGGATATGGCGCAGCTCGGTGGGCGACATGTCGTTCAACTCGCGACCCTTGAACTTGATCGAGCCGCCGACAATGCGCCCGTTGACGCCCAGATCCTGCATCACGCCAAGTGCCACGGTGGATTTTCCGCAGCCGGATTCGCCGACCAGCCCCATCGCCTCGCCGGGGCGCACGCGGCAGGAGAAATCCATCACCGCCGGGATTTCCCTCAGCCGGGTGAAGAAGCTGATCGAGAGGCTGTCGATCTCCAGGATCGGGCCGTCATAGGTGTCATCTTTCATGATATCAGTCCTTCAGGCTTTCTTCGCGGAGGCCGTCGGCCAGCAGGTTCAGGCCGAGCACCATCGTCAACAGCGCCAGCGCGGGCGGCAGGGGCGGGTGCGGATAGACCGTCAGGAGGCGTCGTCCCTCGTTGATGGTCGAGCCCCAGTTCGGGCTTTCGGGATCGACGCCGAGGCCGAAGAAGCCGAGCGTTCCCAGAAGGATCGTGGTGTAGCCGATGCGCAGGCAGAAATCGACGATGAGAGGCCCGCGCGCGTTTGGCAGGATCTCCCACAGCATGATGTACCACGGCCCCTCGCCACGGGTCTGGGCCGCCGCCACGTAGTCGCGCGTCTTGATGTCGAGCACCAGGCCCCGGACGATGCGGTAGACCGTGGGGCTGTTCACGAAGACGACTGAGACGAAGACGATCAGCAGGTTGCCGTCGATATTGATGCCGATGAGCGGCTCGTAGGAGTCGCGCGTGGTCTGCATCCACTCGCCCACCGGGTTGCCCTGGTTGAGATAGCCGATGAAGGAAGTGGCCAGCCACACGATGGGATCGAAGCGGAACACGGTCCCGAGGTAGAAGAGCGTCAGCAGCAGGACCAGCGGGATCGCCACCCATTTGATGATATGAGGCTGCGCCCGGAACCGGGAGTAGAGCAGCACCCAGAGGAACCCGATCGGCAGCACGAAGAGGACGGCGGCCATGTAGACCGGCACGCCCGCCTCGATGATCTCGGGGGTGACCAGAAGGTAGAAGAGCAAGATCACTGGGAAGGCCAGCACCATGTTGGCGATGAAGGTGATGAACGTGTCCAGCCGGCTGCCCAGGTAGCCCGCCGGCAGTCCGAGCGTGATCCCCACCATGAAGGCGAAAAGCGTGGCCAGCGGTGCAATCGTCAACACCTCGCGCGCGCCCGCCACCATGCGGCTGAACACATCGCGCCCAAGCGCGTCTCCGCCAAGCAGGTAATAGGGAAAGGCATCCTCGGGCCCGCCGCTGACCGGCGTGCCGGGCGGGTCGTTGCGAAGCCCCGAGATCACGTCGATGGGGCCATGCGTGGCGATCATCGGCGCGAAGATGGCGGTGAGCACCCAGAACATCACCAGGCCGAACCCGATCATGCCGATGAGGTTGTCGAAGAGCTTGCCGTAGAGGCCAAGGCGGCGCTTGAACCGGATCGACAGCGCGTAGATCACGATGAGCGAGATCCAGACCGGCAGGAATTGCGCGCCGACCCCGCCGATGATGCCCTTGGCCTCCATGCTCGGCTGCAGGATTCCGCCAAGGATGTAGATCACGATGGCACCCAGGAAGACGAAGACCGCCCATTTCATCGCCAGGAGCATGTAATCGGGGGCGCCAAGGCGGTAGCTGATCGTGTGATCCGCGTTCACGATGGGCTCGGCCTGGCGCATGCCGATCAGGCTCATGACGATGTTGAGGATGAAGGCGGCGACAAAGACCAGCACGCAGCCCAACATCAGCGGATTGAGGAAGGGGCCAAGCGACCCGGACCAGGTAAGGGGATCCATAGCTCTTGCTCCTTCAGGATATGCGGATGCGCGGGTTCAGGTAGACATAGCCGATATCCGAGATCAGCTGCGTCGTCAGAACCACGATCACGGCGACGATGGAGATGCTCAGGAGCAGCTCGATATCGTTGTTTGATGCCGCCTGCACCAGGGTCCAGCCAAAGCCGTTATAGTTGAAGAGGGTTTCCACGATCACCACACCGGTCAGAAGCCACGGGATTTGCAGCATGATGACGGTAAAGGGCGCGATCAGCGCGTTTCGCAGCGCGTGTTTCAGCACGATATTGCGGAAACTGACGCCCTTGAGCCGCGCGGTGCGGATATATTGCGCGGTCATCACCTCGGCCATCGAGGCCCGCGTCATGCGCGCGATATAGCCCATGCCGTAGAGCGCGATGGTCAGGACGGGCAGGGTGAAGTTCCAGAAGGTGATGTCCTCCATCGCCGAGCGGGATGAGCCCAGGAACAGCGTGCGCCCCTCGATCCAGCCGTTCTCGGCCAGCCAGGGCGACAGCCCCGCGGTCGATGACGCCAGAAGGATGATGAAGATCACGCCCGAGACATATTCGGGCGTCGCCGTCGAGGCGATGGAGATGGTCGAGAGGGTCCGGTCGGTTCGGCTCCCCTCCTTCATGCCAGCGAGGATGCCGATGATCAGGGCGGCGGGGACCATGACCGAGAAGGCAATGAGCATCAGCCAGCCGGTCAGCGCCAGACGCCCGCCGACAATGGCCGAGACCTCGTTATCCGAAACGGTCGAGAACCCCAGATCGCCTTGCAGCACACCGCAGAAGGTCGGCGCGGTCTCGATCGTCATGCCCCGGTCGACGCAGCGCCCGGTCTCGGTGCCATCGGCGGCCACGCGGGTCCAGCCCGGCGCCACGCCAAGCCATTCGCCGTATCGCACGACCAGGGGCCGCGTGTAGCCGCGGTTTTCCAGCCATTGGACCACTTCCGCATCCGACATGCGGTTATTGCCTTGCGTCTTGGCCAGTTTCTCGAGGTTGGGCCCGAGATTGGTCAGGAAGAACACGATGAATGTCAGGCAAAGTGCGGTGAGGAGCATCACGCCGAGGCGGCGAAGAATGAAGAGTCCCATTTTTGTCCCTGTTGTTCATGCTGCCGTTGGAAAGGTAGCGATCCGGTTTCTTGATGAACCGTTCGGGGCGCGGTCTGGCCTGCCCTGTGCCATCGCCGCTGTCGAAAAGGGCGGCCTCTCATCCGAAAGGCCGCCCAAGACGTCTTAGGCTTCAATCCCCAGGTAATGGGGGTTGATCTCGAACTTGGGGTGCATCTCGGCATTGATCACGCCGGGACGGTAATGCCGGTAGAGCGAGCGCCAGTAGGGAATGGTCGCCACGCCCTCTTCCTGCATGATCTCTTCCAGCCGGCGCATCACCTCGCGCCGTTCATCGGCGTCCTGGATGCCGTTGGCCTGATCCAGCAGGCTGTCGAACTCCTCGTTCGAGAAGGCGGCCTCGTTCCACGGCACACCGGTCCGGTAGGCGAGGTTGAGGATCATCACGCCAAGCTCGCGGTGGTTCCAGTTGGTCGAGCTGAGCGGATAGTTGGTCCAGTCGTTCCAGAAGGTCGAGCCGGGGATCACGGTGCGTTCCACGTTAAAGCCCGCATCGCGCAGCTGCGAGGCATAGGCATCGGTGGTGTCGCGCCGGTAGCCATCGTCGATCGAGATCACCTCGAAGACGTGATCGGCCTGGCCCGCCTCCTCCAGCAGAGCATAGGCCGCGTCCTTGTCGACCTCGATCGCCGGGACGTCGGCCCATTCCGGGTGGATCGGCGACACATGGTAGTCGCGCGCCATCTCGCCGCGTCCGGCCATGCCCAGATCCAGAAGAACCTGGTTGTCGACGGCCTTGAGCAGCGCCTGGCGCACCATCCGGTTGTCATAGGGCGGGTTGTTCTGGTTGGGCCGGATCACCACGGTCGCGGCGGTGGTCACTTCCGACACTTCGAACCCGATCGAGGTAAAGAGGTCGACGAAATCGCCGGTGGTCTCATAGGTCATGTCCAGCTCGCCGGATTCGGCGCCGGCCATCCATGCGGCGGGATCCTGGCCAAGGTCGACGAACTCGATCCGGTCCAGATAGGCCTCGCCCCAGTATTCGTGATCGGGGTTCTTCTCCAGCACGGCCTGAACACCGACCTCATGGGCCGCCAGACGGTAGGCCCCGGTGCCGACGCCATGTTCCAGCGGATCCTGGCCGATATACTCGCGATGCTGGATCGCGGCGGGATAGTCGGCAATGCCCGGAATGATGGTGATGTCCGGGCTCGGCAGGTTCAGGCGGACGGTGTGGCTGTCGACAACCTCGATCGCGCCCTCGATGGCCTGCTGCGTATCGGCATCGACCAGGATGCCCATCCGCGTCGACATCGAGTTGCCCTCGACCGTCGCATCGCACCAGCCGCGGATGTTGGCGGCCACGTCTTCGGCGGTGAACTCGTCGCCATTGTTGAACATGATGCCCTGGCGCACGTTCAGCGTATATTGGGTCGCGTCCTCATTGGCTTCCCAGCTTTCCAGCAGGATGCCCGAGAACGAGCCGTCGCGGTTGTATTCGACCAGGTATTCGGTGATGCCCCGGCCAAGGTTGCCCATCTGCGACCAGTCATAGGTGCGCGGGTCCTTGCCGACGCGCACTTCCTGCTGGATGCGCAGCGTGCCGCCCATCGGCGGGGTCTGGCGGTGTCCGGCGGCGTTGGCCGGGCTCATGCCGATCATGGAATAGGCGGCGGCGGCGCTGACGCCGAGCGCCGTGGCCCGGACGAGGAATTCGCGGCGGTCGAGGTGACCGTCCTTGTATTCCCGGGCATACATCTCTGCAGCCGGGTGCGTCTGCAATTGGTCTTGGGTGGATTGCGTCATTCTTGTCTCCCTGTGACACGATCTTGTGTTGGTCTGTCGCGTGGCGTCCTGACCCGCGGGACGCGCGGGCGGCTGCCATCATTTCTGTCCCGCATTAGCGCACCAATACCGGCACAGCGTCAACAGGCCCGGTGGGAAAAAATGTCCTGTTTGCGACATGGTGACTGAATGAATGCGACACGCCCCGCCGATGGGGCCGAAAACGGCATGCGATTGCAGCGCTGGCTCAGCCCGCCTTGATGGCCTGTTGCGAGGGGCTGAGGCGGCGGAACTCGGACGGGGTGCGCCCGGTCAGATTGGCGAAGGAACGGGTGAAATAGGCCGCCGAGGAAAAGCCCAATTCCTCTGCGATCTCGCGCGCGGGCCTGTCTGTATCGACCAATTGGGTGCAGGCCTCGTGCATCAGGCGCTCCTGCAAGATGGCCAGTGCGGCGCGCCCCGCCGCCTCGCGGCAGACACGCGAGAGGTGCGTGGGCGTCACGCCAAGCGTCTCGGCATAATCGGATACGCCCTGGCCGCTGCGGAAATCCTGCTCCAGCAGGGCGGCGTATTTCTCGGCCAGAACATGCGTCCGATCACGCAGAATTGACCCGTCCTGGCGCGCCAGCTGCCGCGCGATCCAGACCGAGATCAAGAGCCCCCAGGCCCTGAGCGCATGGTCGCGCGCGGTCTCGAACCCGGCCAGTTCGCGCTCGATCATGTCGAAATAGCCCGACAGCGCCGATTGCGCCTCGACCGTGGCGACGCGGATATGGAACGGGTTGCCCGGCAGGCCAAGCGTCGGGTCCATCGGCAGTTTCACCAGCACGCCCTGCGCCTGCGGGGACAGATCCAGCGACATCATCACGCGGGCGGGGATGAACACGGCCGTATTCGGCCCGTAGCCGCGCGTCACCGCGCCGATGGTAAAGCGGCCCTGGCCACGGGTGAACCAGTAAAGCTGCGCATGGGGTTTGGAATGTAATGTGCCATAGCGCCATTCGGCGCGTGCGCGCAGTCGGGCCAGGGGGGTGACGGCATAGGCGGATGGCATGGGCGGAGGCTAGAGGTCCGAAATGTGAAAGGAAAGGCCCTATATCAGGCGCTAAACCTCCAATTTGGTTGGATTACCCTTGGTCGGCTGGAATCCGCCGCCAATCGGCCATGCGTGCGCGAAACCATGTCCTTTGACGCTTGGCATATTGACGCGAGGCGGTGATCGCGGCCTCGCGCGCGGCTTCCAGCGTCATCTCGCCCTTCAGATGCGCAATGAGCTCCGGCCCGCCAATGGCCTTCCGCGCGCCGTGCGCCTTGTCCCACAGGGGCAGGATGGCGCGCGCCTCGTCCAGGGCGCCTTGCTGCAACATCTGGTCGAATCGCCGCGCGATCCGGGCATTCAGCCAGTCGCGCGGCGCGTCGAGGACCAGCGCCTGACAGGCGGCAAGCGGCAGGTCGGGGGCGGGCGTGTCGGCCTGCCAATCGGAGAGCGGCCTGCCAGTGGCGCGCAGAACCTCCCAGGCGCGCTGCACCCGCATCGGGTTGGCGCGGTCGATGCGTGCGGCGATGACGGGGTCGCCGCGGTCGAGATCGGCCAGCATCTGGGCCAGCGGCAGCGCTTCGGCCTCGGCCCGGATCTCGGGCGGGGTCTCGGGAATATCGGCCAGCCCCCCGGTCAGCGCCGCGAAGTTCAGCCCGGTGCCGCCCAGGATGATGGGGCGCAGGCCGCCGGTCAGCAGGGGCCGCACATCGCGCAACCACACGCCGGTGGAATAGTCGCCGGTGAACGGCACATGGCCATAGAGCGCATGGGTCGCGCGGGCTTCGTCCTCGGGGGACGGGCGCGCGGTCAGGATGCGCCAGCCGTCATAGACCTGCAACGCGTCGGCATTGACGATCCTGCCGCCCTGACGCTCGGCGATCTCCAGGGCCAGGGCGGATTTGCCCGATGCCGTCGGTCCGGCGATCAGAATCGGAACTTCCCTTGATAATGTGTCTATATCAATCAATGCTCTACAGGCCGATATTCATGTAAATTCCGGGGCTGGATTGGGCGTTGAACCCGTGGGTCATTTAGGCCATGTTGGCGCAGGCCGCAAAGCAGGCCCTCACATGATATAGCAGACAGGACGCGTCCCATGCCCTCCGACACCGCCGCAGAGCCCGCCTATTCCCGCGTCATGCTGAAGATCTCGGGCGAGGCGCTGATGGGCGACCTGGGCTACGGGCTGCATCCCCCCACGGTCGAGCGCATCGCGCGCGAGGTCAAGACGGTGCATGAAATGGGCGTCGAGATCTGCATGGTCATCGGCGGCGGCAACATCTTTCGCGGGCTGCAAGGCTCGGCGCAGGGGATGGAGCGCACAACCGCCGATTACATGGGCATGCTGGCCACCGTGATGAACGCGCTGGCGATGCAATCGGCGCTTGAGGGGCTCAACATCCATACCCGCGTGATCAGCGCCATTCGCATGGACGAGGTCGCGGAGCCCTATATCCGCCGCCGCGCCGTGCGCCACCTTGAGAAAAAGCGCGTCTGCATCTTCGCCGCCGGCACCGGCAACCCCTATTTCACCACCGACACCGCCGCCACGCTGCGCGCCAACGAGATGAAATGCGAGGCGATCTTCAAGGGCACCAAGGTCGATGGCGTCTATGACAAGGATCCGGCCAAGCATGCCGACGCCACGCGTTATGACACCGTCACCTATGACGAGGTGCTGGCCAAGCATCTGGGCGTGATGGATGCCTCGGCGATTGCGCTGGCGCGTGAGAACGCCATCCCGATCGTGGTCTTCAGCCTGGATGAGCCGGGCGGCTTCCGCGGCATCCTGGAGGGGCAGGGGACCTATACCAAAGTCTCCGGCTGACGCACGGCGCGGGCCCCGAAACCGCCACTGGTGTTTTGACCGCCAGTTGCGATATACCCCCCATGCAAGAGCCCATGAAGCGGCCCCACCACAGGATGAACCCTCATGTCAGACGATTTCATGCTTGATACGGACGATTTGCAGCGCCGGATGGAGGGCGCGCTGGCCTCGCTGCGCACCGAATTCGCATCCCTGCGCACGGGCCGCGCCTCGGCTTCGATGCTGGAGCCGGTGATGGTCGACGCCTATGGCAGCCCGACGCCGATCAACCAGGTCGGCACCGTCAACGTGCCGGAACCGCGCATGGTCACGGTGAATGTCTGGGACAAGTCGCTGGTGGGCAAGGTCGAAAAGGCGATCCGCGAAAGCGGCCTGGGTATCAACCCGCAACTCAACGGCACCATCATCATGCTGCCGATCCCCGAGTTGAACGAGGAACGCCGCGCGCAGCTGGCCAAGGTCGCCGCGCAATATGCCGAACATGCCCGCGTCTCGATCCGCAACGTGCGCCGCGACGGCATGGACCAGATCAAGAAGGGCAAGGCGCAGGGCCTGTCCGAGGACGATCAGAAACTGTGGGAAGACGAGGTGCAGGAGCTGACCGACACCCATATCGCCAAGGTCGACGAGTTCCTGAACACCAAGCAAGAAGAGATCATGCAGGTCTGAGCACCAGCCCGATCCCGATACTGGAGCGCCGATGGCCCCGAAGGACGACCCACCAACCCCTCCGCGGCATGTGGCGATCATCATGGATGGCAATGGCCGGTGGGCACAACTGCGCAAGCGTCCGCGCCTCGTGGGGCATCACGCGGGCGCCAAGCGCGTGCAGGAGATTGTCCAGGCCTGCCTGCCGCTTGGCGTCAAGTACCTGACGATCTTTGCCTTTTCGACCGAGAACTGGAAACGCACCCAGACCGAGGTGGCGGGGCTGATGCGCCTCTTCAAGCGCTTCATCTCGGCCAAGGCGGCGGAGTTGCACGAAAAGAACGTGCGTGTGCGCTTCATCGGCGACCGGGTGCGGCTGGACGCGCGGTTGCAGGATCTGATGGACAACCTGGAGCTGCTGACAGCGGAGAACTCCGGCGTGCACCTGACCATCGCGCTGAATTACGGCGGCCGGGACGAGGTCGCGCGCGCCACGCAGCGGCTGGCCCATGACGTGGCCGCCGGCAAGCTGGACCCGGACAAGATCGACGACGAGACGCTGCCGAAATACCTCGATACCTGTTTCCTGCCCGATCCCGACCTGGTGATCCGCACCAGCGGCGAGGCGCGGATCTCAAACTTCCTGCTCTGGCAATCGGCCTATGCGGAATATGAGTTCATCGACACGCTCTGGCCCGATTTCGACGCCGATGAATTCGCCAAGGTCGTGGGCCGGTTCGGCCAGCGTAGCCGACGGTTCGGTGCGGTCAGCACATGAGCAACGCGGCGGCGAAATGGGGCGACCTGGCCCCGCGCGTGATCTCGGGCCTGGTGCTGGCGGGGGTGGGCTTTGGCCTGATCTATGTCGGCGGGTTGCCGATGGCGGCGGGCCTCATCGCAATCGGTGGCATCGGCATCTGGGAATTGCACCGGATGCTTGGCGGGCGAGTGGCGAAGAAGGCCGGCGGGTTTGGCGCGCTGGCCGTTTTCGCGGTGCTGGCCGCACAGATCGTCGCGCTGGCCTCGGGCTACGGATTTCTGGACAACCTGCACCTGACCCCCTGGATCGTGCCCTTTCTGGGCGTGGCGCTGTGGGCGGGGGTGCAGACCGTGCCGTTGCAACACCGCTGGATCTTCTGCCTCTACGGCGCGCTTTTCCTCTTTGCCGTGATCGGCATGTTCTACCTGCGCGTGGTGCATGGCCTGATCTTCATCCTCTTTGTCGTCGCGGTGGTTGTGGCCTCGGATATCGCGGGCTATTTCGCCGGGCGTATTCTGGGCGGGCCGAAATTCTGGCCCCGCGTCAGCCCCAAGAAAACCTGGTCGGGCACCGTCGCGGGCTGGATTGCCGCCGTCGCGGTGGCCTGGGCCGTGTTGGGCTATGAGCCGCTGATGGTCTTCGTCGTGGCCCCGCTTCTGGCGCTGGCCGCGCAGATGGGTGACATCGTCGAGAGCGCGATCAAGCGAAAGGCGGGGGTCAAGGACAGCTCGGACCTCATCCCCGGTCATGGCGGCGTGCTGGACCGGTTCGACGCCATGGCGGGGGCGGGCGCGCTGGCGACGCTGGTGATGGCGGGCGTCGGGCTTTGGGCATGACGCGGACGGTCAGCATATTCGGTGCGACCGGGTCCATCGGGCAGAACACGCTGGACCTGATCCGGCGCGACCGGGGCGCCTACCGCGTGGTGGCCCTGACCGGCGGGCGCAACGTGGCGCAACTGGCCAGGGATGCGCGCGAGTTCAACGCCGAGATCGCCGTTACCGCGCATGAAGACGGCCTCTCTGCCTTGCGCGACGCGCTGTCCGGAACGGGCATCGCCGCCGCCGCCGGGGCAGGGGCGCTTTTGGAGGCGGCCGACCGGCCCGCCGACTGGATCATGTCGGCCATCGTGGGGGCCGCGGGCCTCGCGCCGGGGTTCCGGGCGCTGCATCACGGCACGACCCTGGCGCTGGCCAACAAGGAAAGCCTGGTGACGGCGGGCCCTCTGTTGATGGCCAAGGCGAAGGAACAGGGCGCGCGCATCCTGCCGGTGGACAGCGAACATTCCGCCGTCTTCCAGGCGCTGGTGGGCGAGGATATGGCCGCCGTCGAGCGCATCATCATCACCGCCTCGGGCGGCGCCCTGCGCGATTGGCCGCTGGAACGGTTGCGATATGCGACATTGCAAGACGCCTCGGCCCATCCGAATTGGGTGATGGGCCAGCGGATCACCATCGACAGCGCCTCGATGTTCAACAAGGCTCTGGAACTGATTGAAACGCATGAGTATTTCGGCGTCGCGCCGGAAAAGATCGACACCGTCATCCACCCGCAAAGCATCGTTCATGCCCTTGTCGGGTTCAATGACGGCGCGCTGATGGCGCATCTGGGCGCGCCCGATATGCGCCATGCCATCGGTTATGCGCTGCACTGGCCCGACCGCGCCGCGCTGCCGGTGGACCGCATCGATCTGGCCCGGATCGCCACGCTCAATTTCCAGGCCCCCGACACGGCCCGCTTTCCCGCCCTGCGCCTGGCGCGCCAGGTCATGGCAACGGGCGGCCATGCGGGTGCCGTCTTCAACGCCGCGAAGGAGGTGGCGCTGGATCACTTCATCGCAGGCAGCATCGGGTTCATGGACATGGCCCCGCTGGTCGAGGCCACGCTTGACGCCATGTCGCGCGAATTTCGCCTTGAGGGTGCCATAGAGACACTGGACACCGTCCTGCAAACCGACCATCTGGCACGGATAAGAGCAGCCGAGCAGGCCAGCCAGCTACAGGAGAAACGCGCGTGACCGACCTCATCCCGCAATTCGGCGGCTTTGCCTTTACGATCCTAGCCTTTGTCGTGGCGCTTTCCATCATTGTCGCGATCCACGAATACGGCCATTACATCGTCGGGCGTTGGTCGGGCATCCATGCCGAGGTCTTCTCGCTCGGCTTCGGCCCGGTTCTGGCCTCCCGCGTCGACAAGCACGGCACCAAGTGGCAATTCGCGGCACTTCCCTTCGGCGGCTACGTCAAGTTCCTTGGCGATGCCGATGCGGCCTCGGGCAAGGATGCGGTGGCGATTGATGCGCTCGATGCGCAGGAACGTCGCCGCTCCATGCATGGCGCACCGCTTTGGGCGCGCGCGGCGACCGTCGCCGCCGGGCCGATCTTCAATTTCATCCTGTCGATCCTGATCTTTGCCGCCGTGCTGCTCTTCTCGGGCCAGGCGTCCGAGGCGCCCCGCGTGGGCGAGATCCTCCCGATGCCCGCCGAAATGGCGGTGCTGGAACAGGGCGACGAGATCACCGCGATTGCCGGTGAGCCGGTCGAGGATCTGTCGGACGTGTTCGAGCTTGGGCGCACGCTGGAGCCTGCCGCGACCCTGACCTATGACATCCTTCGGGGTGGCGAGGCGATGCAGGTCGAAGCCTCCTTTCCGCTGATCCCGGCCATTGGCAGCGTCACGCCGCGGTCTGCGGCGATGGATGCGGGCCTGCGCGAGGGCGATGTGATCCGGCAGATCGACGGCGAAACCGTCCATGCCTTCAGCCAGTTGCGCGAGGCGGTGGAAAATTCGGAAGGCGCCGAGCTGTCCTTGCGCGTCTGGCGTGACGGCGAGATGCTGGACATCACCCTTGCGCCGCGCCGGATGGACCTGCCGTCGCCCGATGGCGGCTTCGAGACGCGCTGGCTGATGGGCGTCACGGGGGGGCTTTTCTTCGACCCCGAGGTCGAGAGGGTCGGGTTTGGCGAGGCGCTGATGCGCGGCGTCACCACCGTGGGTTACGTGATCGAGACCTCGCTGTCGGGCCTGTGGCACATGATCACCGGCGCGATTTCAAGCTGCAACCTGCAAGGCCCGATCGGGATTGCCGAAACCTCCGGGGCGGCGGCCAGCCAGGGTCTCGATTCCTTCTTCTGGTTCATCGCCGTGCTGTCCACCGCCGTGGGCCTTCTGAACCTCTTCCCGATCCCGGTTCTGGATGGCGGTCACCTGCTGTTCCATGCCTTCGAGGCCGTGGCCGGACGTCCGCCCTCGGACAAGGCGCTGCGCATCTTCATGACCGTCGGCTTGACGCTGATCCTGGGGCTGATGCTGTTTGCACTGACCAATGATCTCTTCTGCCCGTAAGGGGAAAATTCCGCTAATCAGCCGTTAACGTGCCGTATTCGTGCCGCATTCGGGCGCGATGGTCGGGCAAAGGGCCAGTGCGCCCTCGAGATCAGACCCGAGGCCAAGACCGATGAAAACGATCACGCATAGCTACCGCTCCTTCAGCTTCTTCGTGGAGGTCAATATCGACCGCCTGCTGGTGCCGGTGACCATCGTGGGCGCGCTGACACTGGCCGGATGGCTCGTGAGCCTCTGATTTTGCTGAAAATCCTTCCGGTCGGCTGACCGGTTTTCCTGTCGATACGTGTATATCTTGTGCCACGGTCGCACAATACCTCCATCCCTGCGCCAATGGCGTTTTGACAACCCTTCGCCCGCGCGATAGAGCAGGTCAACAGAGATGTATTTCTGACGGGGCGGATTCGATGGATGGTTTTGCAGGATTCCTGAGGCGTGGACTACGGTTGGACGCCGTCTTTGCCGTTCTTCTGATGGTGCTGTTCCTGATCCCGTCCGGGGCCGACGCGCAGACCTTCCGCTTCACGTCCTTCGATGTGCAGGGCAACCAGCGTGTCGCCGAGGCAACGGTTCTGAATTTCGCCAGCATCCCGCGCAACGAAACCGTCACCGCCGGACAGTTGAACGATGCGCTTCAGCGGCTGCAGAACTCGACCCTGTTCGAAACGGTCGAGGTCGTGCCGCGCGGCAACCAGCTTGTCATCATCGTGCAGGAATACCCGACCATCAACCGCATCAATATCGAAGGCAACCGGCGGCTTGACGATGAGGATCTGCTGCCGCTGCTGGCCTCGCAGCCGCGCCGCGCCTATTCACCTGCGACCGCCGAGGCCGATGCCGCCGAGATCACCGAAGCCTACCGCCTTCAGGGCCGCCTGACCGCGACCGTCACCCCGCAGATCATCCGGCGCAGCCAAAACCGCGTCGATCTGGTCTTCGAGGTCACCGAAGGCCGCGTCACCGAGACCGAGCGCATCGCCTTCGTCGGCAACCGCGCCTATTCGGACCGCCGGTTGCGCCGGGTTCTGGAAAGCACGCAGGCCGGGTTCTTCCGCACCTTCATCCGGTCCGACACCTTCGTCGCCGACCGGATCGAGTTCGACCGCCAGCTCCTGACCGATTTCTACCGCGAGCGCGGCTATATCGACTTCACCGTGCAAAGCTCCACCTCCGAGCTGACCCGCGCCCGCGACGCCTATTTCGTGACCTTCAACATCCGTGAAGGCCAGAGCTTTCGCATTGGCGAAATCACCACCACGACCGACCTGCCCAATATCGACCCCGACCAGTTCCATGCCGTGTTGCGGCTGCGCTCGGGCGTGACCTATTCGCCGCGCCTGATCGACAACCAGATCACCCGGATGGAGAACCTCGCCACCCAGATGGGCCTGCGTTTCATCCGCATCGAACCGGTGCTGACGCGCAATGACGAGGATCTGACACTGGATATCGAGTTCCAGGTCACCCGCGGCGAGCGGGTCTTTGTCGAACGCATCGACATCGAGGGCAACGCCACAACCATGGACCGCGTGATCCGCCGCCAGTTCCGCACCGCCGAAGGCGACCCGCTGGACCCGCGCGAGATCCGCAACGGCGCCGAACGCGTGCGTGCGCTCGGCTTTTTCGCCGATGCGCAGGTCGCCGCGCGCCCCGGCTCGACCGAAGATCAGGTGATCGTCGATGTCGACGTGGAAGAGGCGCCGACCGGTTCGCTCGGCTTCGGGGCCAGCTATTCCACCGATGGCGGCGTCGGCCTCAACGTGTCCTTCTCGGAACGCAACTTCCTGGGCCGGGGTCAGTCGTTGAGCTTCGGTTTCGACACCACCGAATCCTCGCGCGGCTTCAACTTCGCCTTCTCGGAACCGGCGTTCCTGGGCCGGGACGTGACCTTTGGTTTCAGCGCCTATTACCAGACCACGACGGGGGACAATAACGCGACCTTCGACACGGAAGGGTTTGGCATCCGCCCCTCCTTCAGCTTCCCGCTGTCGGAAAATAGCCGCCTTGGCCTGTTCTACAGCATCAGCCAGGACAGCATCACCAACGTGCCGACTACGTCTTCTCCGATCCTTACACGAGAGATGGGAGAGTTCCTGACGTCCTCGATCGGCTACAACTATGTCTACGACACCCGCAACAGTGGTTTGAACACCAATGCGGGCGTGCAGTTCCGCTTTGGCCAGGAGTTTGCGGGCCTTGGCGGCGATCGTGAATATATCCAGACCACCGCCTCCGTCACCGGCGAGACCAGCGTGCTGCGCGAGGAAGTGTCGCTGCGCGCGACGCTTGAGGGCGGCGCGCTCAACATGCTGTCGGGCAACAGCCGCACCACCGAGCGTTTCCGCCTCAACTCACGCCAGATGCGCGGCTTCGAGGCTGGCGGGCTTGGCCCCCGCGACCTGTCCAACCCCAGTACGGCCGAGGACGGGTTGGGCGGCAATTACTACGCCGTGGCCCGGTTCGAGGCCGCCTTCCCGATCGGCCTGCCCGAGGAATACGGCATTTCCGGTGGCGTGTTCTACGATATCGGCACCGTCTGGGGGCTGGACGATACCGCCGGTCTTGGCGGCCCCGTCGACGACAGCCTGCATTTGCGCCAGTCGGTCGGCTTCTCGATCTTCTGGGATACCCAGATCGGCCCGCTGCGCTTCAACTTCACGCGTGTCCTGGATGCCGAGGCCTATGACCGGACCCGCAGTTTCGACTTCACCGTCGAAGCCCGGTTCTGATCCCGCTCCCATGCGCCTGATCCCGGCACTTCTGGCAGCGCTGTCCCTGTGGGCGGCGCTGCCTGCATTTGCGCAACCCCTGTCCTTCGGCCAGATCGAAGGGCCGCCGGTGGTGACGCTGAACCAGGAACGCCTGTTCCAGGAATCGCGCTTCGGCCAGCGCCTGCAAGACGAGATCGACGCGGCATCGGCGGCACTGGCACGCGAAAACCGCGAGATCGAGGCCGAGCTCCTGCAGGAGGAACGCCGCCTGACCACGCGCCGGGCCGAGCTGTCCTCGGAGGAGTTCCGACCCCTGGCCGACGAGTTCGACGCCCGTGTCGAGTCGATCCGCGACGAGCAATCCGAACGCCTGCGCCGCCTGACCGCCCAGGCCGAGGCCGCGCGGCGCTATTTCATCCAGGCCACGACGCCGGTTCTGGTGGAGCTCTTGCAAGACCGTGGTGCGGCGGCGGTTCTGGACAGCCGCGCGGTGATCTATTCGGTCGAGGGCATCGACATCACCGAGCTGGCGCTGGAACGGATCGACGCCGAGATCGGCAATGGCGGCGCGGGGCCGATCCTGAACCTGCTGGACACTGATCCGGGCCAGGCCCCGGCGGCGCCCGAGACGCCCGACAGCCCCCTTGCGCCGGAAATCCCCGTCCTGCCCGAAGACCCGCTCGCCCCGCAACAGCCCTGACGCGCTTGTGGGGCGGGGCGACAGTTGCTACCACAAGGTCCAAGGCCCAGAAGAAGGATGAACGCCCCGTGACAGCCGAGACCCCGACCAGCGCCGATATCGACCTGATCCAGCGCATCATCCCGCATCGCTACCCGTTCCTGCTGGTCGACAAGGTGCGCGATATCGTGCCCTTCAAATCGGCCGTGGGGATCAAGAACGTCACCATGAACGAGCCGCATTTCCAGGGCCATTTCCCCGGCGTGCCGATCATGCCCGGCGTCACCATCATCGAGGCGATGGCGCAGGCATCGGCGGTCATGGTGGGGGTCTCCGCCGACCTCGCCGACAAGAATTTCCTCGTCTATTTCATGGCCATAGACGGGGCCAAGTTCCGTCGCAAGGTCGGCCCCGGCGATGTGCTGGAGCTGCATGTCGAGGTGATCCGCGGCAAGCCCGGCGGCAAGGTCTGGAAGTTCAGGGGCCGCGCCGAGGTCGAGGGGGATCTGGCCTGCGAGGCCGAGTTCACCGCGATGATGGACCTGACCGGTTAAGGGGGCAAACCGATGGCCATTGATGCCACAGCGCAGGTGCACCCCTCCGCCGTGATCGAGGAGGGGGCCGTGATCGGGGCCGGGGCCTCGGTCGGCCCGTTCTGCATTGTCGGCGCGGAGGTGGAACTTGGTCCCCGTGTCGCGCTGCGCAGCCATGTCGTGGTGACGGGGCGGACGCAGATCGGCGAGGAGACGGTGATCTTTCCCTTCTCGGTGATCGGCGAGATCCCGCAGGATCTGAAATATGCCGGCGAGAATACCAGCCTGATCATCGGCAAGCGCAATCGCATCCGCGAAAGCGTCACGATGAATTGCGGCACCGAGGGCGGTGGCGGCGTGACCCGTGTGGGCGATGACGGCCTCTTCATGGCGGGCTGCCACATCGCGCATGACGCGCAGGTGGGCGACCGGGTGATCGTGGTCAACTCGGCGGCCATCGCGGGCCATTGCGTGCTGGAGGATGACGTGATCATCGGCGGCCTCTCGGGCGTGCATCAATGGGTGCGCATCGGCAAGGGCGCCATCATCGGCGCGGTCTGCATGGTGACGAAAGACGTGATGCCCTACGGTCTGGTGCAGGGCCCGCGCGGGGTGCTGGACGGGCTGAACCTCGTCGGGCTGAAACGCAAGGGCGTGGCGCGCACCGACATCACCGCGCTGCGCGCTGCGTTCCAGCAGCTTGCGCAGGGCGAGGGGGCGTTCCTGGACCGGGCGCAGCGCCTCTCGGATGACAATCCCGACAGCGATTACGTGCGCGAGATGGTGGCGTTCATCCTGGGCGCAAGCGAACGGTCCTTCCTGACACCGGGGTAGTTGCATATGGCACGCGCAATCATCGCAGGCGCAGGGGCGTTGCCGGGGCTTTTGCTGGCGGCGGGGCCCGCTTGCGTGGTTCGGCTGGAAGGCGTCGCCAGCGCCCCGCTGGACGCGCCCGAAATCGCCGCCCGGTTCGAGCAGTTCGGCCAGCTATTCGCGGACCTCAATGCGGCGGATGTGACCGAGGTGGCCTTTGCCGGGGCGCTTGCCCGTCCGAAGTTCGACCCCGCGCTGATGGATGCCGAGACCATGGCCCTGATGCCGCGCATCGCCGCCGCGATCGGCCAGGGGGATGATACGCTGTTGCGCGAGATTGCGGCGATCTTCGGGGAACAGGGCTTTACCGTTACCGGCGCCATCGACCTGCGCCCCGATCTGGTCGCGGATGCGGGCGCGATTTGCGGTGCGCCGACACAGGCGCAGGAGGGGGACGCCGCCCGCGCCCGCGCGGTGCTGGAGGCGCTCGGGCCGCTTGACGTGGGCCAGGGCGCGATTGCCGCCAGGGGCCAGGTGATCGGGGTCGAGACCCTGCAAGGCACCGACGCGATGCTGCGTTTCGTCTCCGTCACCGCGCCGGGGTCTGGTGGCGTGCTGGTCAAACGGCCCAAACCGGGGCAGGATCTGCGCATGGATACGCCGGTGATCGGCCCCGACACGGTGATGAAAGCCGCCGAGGCAGGGCTCTCGGGCATCGAGATCGCGGCCCGGTCGGTGCTGATCCTCGACCGTGACGCGGTGGCGGATGCGGCCGAGGCGGCGGGGCTGACCCTCTGGGCGCGGGCGTGACCCGGCGGTTTTTCCTCGTCGCGGGCGAGGCGTCGGGCGACCGGCTTGGCGCGGCACTGATGGCGGGCTTGCGCGAATTGGCGGGCGAGGTGGAATTTCACGGCGTCGGCGGGCCCTTGATGGCGGCGCAGGGGATGCGCAGCCTCTTTCCGATGGAGAGGCTCTCGGTCATGGGCATTGCCGAGGTGCTGCCGAAACTGCGCGAGCTGTTCGCATTGAAGGACCAGGCCGCGCGCGCGGTGCTGGACTGGAAGCCGGACGCGCTGATCACCATCGACAGCCCCGATTTCTGCCTGCGGGTGGCCAAGCAGGTGAAGGCCGCCGCGCCGGGGATGCGCGTAATCCACTATGTTGCGCCCTCGGTCTGGGCCTGGCGCCCCAAGCGGGCCGCGAAGATGGCACGCCATGTCGATCATGTGCTGGCCCTCTTGCCCTTCGAGCCGCCCTATATGGAGGCCGCGGGCATGTCCTGCGATTTCGTCGGACATCCGGTGGTGGCAGAGCCTCAGGCCACGGTCGCAGACGCCATGGCCTTCCGTCACGCCCACGATATTGCCCGCGATGCGCCGCTCCTGCTGGTCCTGCCGGGCTCGCGCCGGTCCGAGGTCTCGCGGCTGGCCCCGATCTTCGGACGCGCCATCGCGCCGGTGCTGGCGGCCCATCCCGACCTGCGTGTCGTGGTGCCCACCGTGGCCCATGTCGCGCCGATCCTGCCCGAGTTGCTGGCCGATTGGCCGGTTGATCCGCTGGTGCTGGACCCGCGCCATATGCCGGGGATCGCGGCGGCCAAGCGCGCGGCCTTCACCGCGGCGGATTTCGCGCTGGCGGCATCGGGCACCGTGTCGCTGGAACTGGCGGCCAGCCACACGCCGATGGTGATCGCCTATGACATGAACCGGATCACCTGGGCGCTCATGCGCCGCGCGGCGCTCATTGACACGGTCACGCTGGTGAACCTGGTCTCGGAGACGCGGGTGATCCCGGAATTTCTCGGCCCCGCCTGCCAGCCCGCCGCGATCGGCGCGGCGCTGTCGGACCTGGCGGGAAACCCGCAGGCGCGGGAGGCGCAGCAAGACGCGATGACGCTGACGATGCAGCGCTTGGGGCAGGGTGGCGAGGCGCCGGGATTGCGCGCTGCCCGGTCCGTCCTGGCGCAGATCAGCGCGTGAAATCAGCCTCTTGCGCGCCGCTCAGGCGTAGCAAATCATCCGGCGCGATGGGAAAGATGTGGCGCGGCGTTCCGGCGGCGGCATAGACGGTGGCGAAACCGCGCAAGCGCGGATCGCACCAGGCCCGGATCGGGGTCAGATGCCCCACGGGTGCCACCCCGCCAATGGCGAACCCCGTCTGCGCCCGGATCAGGCCCGCATCGGCCTTGCCCAGGGTCTCGCCCGCCAATGCGCCGGCCTTCTCGGCACAGACCTGATTGCCGCCCGCGGTGATGAAAAGCAGCGCCTCGCCGCTGGACTCGCCGCGAAAGATGATCGACTTGGCGATCTGGTCGATCTCGCATCCCGCCGCGCGCGCCGCATCGGCTGCCGTGCGGGTTCCCTCGGCCATTTCCAGGATGTCAGGTGCGACCCCGCCCGCCTCCAGCGCCGCGCGCACACGTTTCAGGCTCTTGCTCATGGCTGTGTTCTTGCCGCGCCGCGCGGGGCTTGGCAAGGCGTTGACGCGGGGGGCGGGCAACGCCATCAAGGAAGGATGAGCCTTGCATCCCGCCTCACCCGCCATCCGATCCCCTTCGACAAGGGGCTTGGCGCGGATGCGCTGACCCATCTGCCCGATCTGGCCCCGGAATTGCGCCCGCTCATTGAGGGCACCGCCGGGTGCAGCCCCTACCTGGCGCTGCTGATCGGCAAGGAGGCGGAGTGGCTGGCCGAGGCGCTGACCCGCGATCCGGGCGACGTGCAGTCCGACCTGCTGAAAGACACCGCCGCATTGGAGCGGGCCGATCTTGAGTCCGGCCTCAGGCAAGCCAAGCGCCGCGTGCATCTCTATGCAGCACTTGCCGATCTGGGCGGTGTCTGGCCGCTGGAGGAGGTCACCGGCCTGATCAGCGATTTCGCCGATGCCGCAGTCTCGGTCTGCCTGCGCCGCCTGCTGGTGCCCGAGGCAAGGCGCGGCAAGATCCCCGGGCTGGGTGAGGAGGACGCGGCGACCGGCGCGGGCATGGTCGCCATTGCCATGGGCAAGATGGGCGCGCGGGAGCTGAACTATTCTTCCGATATCGACCTCATTTGCCTCTTTGACGATGACCGCTTTGACGATGCGGACGAGATGGAGGCGCGGGCAGGCTTCATCCGCGTCACCCGCAAGATGGCGGCGACGCTCAACGACGTCACGCGCGAGGGCTACGTCTTTCGCACCGACCTGCGGCTGCGCCCCGATGCCTCTGTCACGCCGGTCTGCATCTCGATGACCGCCGCAGAACGCTATTATGAGGCCGAGGGGCGCAACTGGGAACGTGCCGCCTATATCAAGGCGCGCGCGGCGGCGGGCGACATCGCGGCGGGCGAGCGGTTCCTGGAGAACCTGACCCCCTTCGTCTGGCGCAAGCACCTGGATTTCGCTGCCATCGAAGACACCCAGAACATGCGCCGCAAGATCCGCAGCCACAAGGGGCTGCACGGGCCGATCAAGCTGGAAGGGCATGACATGAAGCTTGGCCCCGGCGGCATCCGCGAGATCGAGTTTTTCGCGCAGACCCGCCAGATCGTCTCGGGCGGGCGCGACCCCGATCTGCGGCTGCGCGGCACGGTTCCGGCGCTGGCGATGCTGGCGGAAAAGGACTGGATCAGCGATCAGACGGCAAGGGAGTTGACCGATCACTACCGCGCGCATCGCGAGATCGAGCACCGGGTGCAGATGATCCACGACACCCAGACCCATGACCTTCCGACCAATGAGGACGGGTTCCGGCGGCTGGCCAATCTCTGCGGGCAAAGCGACGTGGCGGGTTTCCGTGCGGGGTTGCAGGAACGGCTGGCCGCTGTCGACGCGCTGTGCGAGCCCTTCTTCAAGACCGAGACCACACCCGCCCATGACATGCCAGACCTCAGCGAGACCGCCGAGGATATCGTCGCGCGCTGGCCCGGCTATCCGGCGCTGCGTTCGGCGCGGGGGCAGGCGATCTTTGCGAGGTTGAAACCCGATATCCTGGCCCGGTTCCTCGACACGCCGCGCCCCGACGAGGCATTGACCAATTTCGACGGCTTCCTGCGCGGCCTGCCTGCGGGCGTGCAGCTCTTCGCCCTTTTCGAGGCCAACCCGAGCCTTGTCGATCTGCTGGTCGATATCTGCGGCACCGCGCCCGGCCTGTCGCGCCACCTGTCACGCAATTCCGGCGTGCTGGACGCGGTGATCGGCGGCGGGTTCTTCGAGGCCTGGCCGGGCGAGGAGGCGCTGGAGGCCGATCTTGAAAGCGACCTGGAGGGGCTGGATTACGAGGATGTCCTCAACGCCACGCGGCGCTGGAAGAAGGAATGGCATTTCCGCATCGGGGTGCATCACCTGCGCGGCTTGATCGACGCCGAGGAGGCAGGCGCGCAATATTCGCAACTGGCCAGCACCATCATCCGCGCGCTCTGGCCCCGCGTCGCCGAGGAGGTCGCGCGTCGGCATGGGCCGGCCCCCGGCAAGGGTGGCGCGGTGGTGGCAATGGGCAGCCTCGGCGCGGGGCAGTTGACCGCCGGATCGGATCTCGACCTGATCGTGATCTACGACGCGGACGGGGTCGAGATGTCGGAGGGCAAGCGCCCGCTGGATGCGCGCGGCTGGTACGCCAAGGCGACCAAGACGCTGATCACCGCGCTGTCGGCCCCCACCGGCGACGGCACGCTTTACGAGGTCGATATGCGGCTGCGCCCCTCGGGGCGGCAGGGGCCGGTGGCGACCTCGGTGGACAGCTACCGCAACTATCACCTGGGCGAGGCGTGGACCTGGGAACACCTGGCGCTGACCCGCGCGCGGCCCCTTGCGGGCAAGCCTGCGCTTCTGGACGCCATCGAGGCCGTGCGCGTCGAGGTCCTGACCGTCACCCGCGACCCGGCCAAGGTGGTGGCCGACGCGCAGGACATGCGCGCGCGGCTGGCCGCGGCGGGGCGCGTGGGCGAGGGATTGGATGCCAAGGAGGGGCCGGGCCGGATGAAGGATATCGAACTGGTTGGACAGGCGGCTGCCCTCATCGCGCATTGCCCCCGCCGCGATGTCGCGGCGCAATTGCGGGCAGGCGTGTCGCTTGGCTGGCTGGAGGCGGGGCAGGCGGATGCGCTGCAGGAGGCGCATCACCTCTATGGCCGTCTCAACCAGGCCACCCGGCTTCTGACCGACAAGCGGCTGGACCTCGACGAGATCGGCCTTGGCGGGCGGCGCTTCCTCTCGCGTGAGACGGATGTCGCGGATGTGGGCGAACTTGCCGCGAAAACGGAAAGCATACGGGCACGGGCCGAGGGTATCATCGCGAAGGCCATGGCCAAGCCACCGAAGGATGCGTGACATGCGCGACGCGAGCGACCCAAAACACCTGATCCATGAGGCCTACCGGATCGACGGGATCGACGCTTCCCAGTGCCGCTCGATCTTCGTCGATTGGGCGCTCAGCCTCTCCGACCCCGACCCCGCCCCGCATCTGCGCCTGCTGCTGGCGCGACACGGGGATACGCACCCGGATCATCCGATGACAAAAGTGCTGCGCGAGGGGCTGGAGACGCCGCCCGCGAAGGGCAGGCGCGGCGGTCGTGCGGGGCGGCTCTAGCTTGTCACCCGCGCCGCCTGGGTGCCGCGTTCGCGGTAGGGGGTGGTGTCGTAATGCGCCCGGTAGCATTTCGAGAAATGCGAGGGCGAGGCGAAACCGCAGGCCAGCGCCACGTTGATCACGCTCATGTCGGTCTGCAACAGCAGGTTGCGCGCCTTTTGCAGGCGCAGTTCCATGTAATAGCGTTTCGGGCTGCGGTTGAGGTAGCGGCGGAACAGGCGTTCAAGCTGCCGGGTCGACATGCCGACCTCCTGCGCCAGGATCGAGGGGCTGATCGGCTCCTCTATGTTCTGCTCCATCATGCGGATGACCTGGCTCAGCTTCGGGTGCCGCACGCCGATGCGCGTCGGGATCGACAGGCGTTGCGTGTCCTGGTCGGTGCGGATCGAGCTATAGATCATCTGGTCGGCCACCTGGCTCGCCAGTTCCTCGCCGTGATCGGTGGCGATGATCGTCAGCATCAGGTCGATGGACGCGGTGCCGCCCGCCGTGGTCATCCGGTTGCCGTCGATGACGAAGACCGATTTGGTCAGGTCGACCTCCTCGAACTCCTCGGAAAAGCTGTCCTGGTTTTCCCAGTGGATCGTGGCCCGCTTGCCATCCAGCAGTCCCGCCTTGGCCAGCGCGTGACCGGCGGTGCAAAGTGCTGCGATGCTGACCCCGCGCCGCGCCTCGCGCCTGAGCCAGTTGACCAGCCGCCGCGTGGTCGCGGCCTGCACCTCGACGCCGCTGCACAGCACGACGGTGTCCTCGCGGTTCAACTCCTCCAGGTCCATGGCCAGCCTGAACACGGCGCCCGAGCTGGATCGCGCCTCCTCGCCGCCTTCGCCCGCGAACACGATGTCATAGAGCTTCGCCTCGGCAAGCCGGTTGGCAATGCGCAGCGCATCGACCGCGCCCGCGCAGCTAAGCATGGTGAAATTGTCCATCAGGACAAAAACGAATTTCTTGGGGTGCCGGGGCACACCATTGACCAAGGTTACCATGCCGCTGCAATCCTCCCAGATGGCGTCAGCGAGACGTTGCTGCAAGTAGCGAAACCACCAATTCGGCGCTGGCGCAATCCCCGCAGGCCCGATTTTCGCATTGGCCAAGGGCAAAGGGATGCGTATAAGCGGCCTCGGACTTCAATCAGGAGACGTGTGATGGCACAGGCGTGGACGAAATCAAGCTGGCGGCAGAAGCCTCGGGTTCAGATGCCCGACTATCTGGACGGCGAGGCCCTGGCCCGCGTCGAGACCCAGCTTGCCAGCTATCCGCCGCTGGTCTTCGCCGGCGAGGCGCGCCGCCTGAAACGCGAACTGGCGGCCGTGTCGCGCGGCGATGCGTTCCTGCTTCAGGGTGGTGATTGCGCCGAGAGCTTTGCCGCCTTTTCCGCCGACAGCATCCGCGACACCTACAAGGTGATGTTGCAGATGGCGATCGTGCTGACCTTCGCCGCCAAGGTGCCGGTGGTCAAGGTGGGGCGCATGGCCGGACAGTTTGCCAAGCCGCGCTCGGCGCCGACCGAAGTGAAGAACGGCGTGGAATTGCCCTCCTACCGGGGCGACATCATCAACGAGCTGGATTTCACCCCCGAGGCGCGCATCCCGAGCCCCGAGAAGATGTTGCAGGCCTATACCCAGTCGGCGGCGACGCTGAACCTGATCCGCGCCTTCAGCCAGGGCGGCTTCGCCGATATCCACCGGGTACATTCCTGGACCCTCGGCTTTACCGAGGATGACGAGGCCGACCGCTACCGCGACATGGCGAACCGGATCTCGGACGCGCTGGACTTCATGACCGCCGCGGGCGTGAATGCCGATACCTCGCACACCATCGCCTCGGTCGATTTCTACACCAGCCATGAATCGCTGCTCTTGGAATACGAGGAGGCGCTCTGCCGGATCGATTCCACCTCCGGCCTTCCGGTCGCGGGCTCGGGCCACATGATCTGGATCGGCGACCGCACCCGCCAGCCCGACGGTGCGCATGTCGAGTTTGCGCGCGGCGTGCAGAACCCGGTGGGCCTGAAATGCGGGCCGACCACGACGGCGGAGGACCTCAAGGTGTTGATGGAGAAGCTGAACCCGGAGAACGAGGCCGGGCGTCTGACGCTGATCGCGCGCTTCGGGGCCGGATCGGTGGGCGACCATCTGCCGCGGCTGATCGAGACGGTGCGCAGCGAAGGGGCCAATGTGGTCTGGTCCTGTGACCCGATGCACGGCAACACCATCAAGTCCGACAGCGGCTACAAGACCCGGCCTTTCGACAGCGTGCTGCGCGAGGTGCAGGAATTCTTCGCCATCCACCGCGCGGAAGGCACCGTGCCGGGCGGCGTGCATTTCGAGATGACGGGCGCGGATGTGACGGAATGCACCGGCGGCGTGCGCGCCGTCTCGGATGAGGATCTGTCGGACCGCTACCACACCGCCTGCGATCCCCGTCTCAATGCCTCGCAATCGCTGGAACTGGCCTTCCTGGTGGCCGAGGAATTGTCCAACCGCGAAACCGCACCGTCGCGCGCGATTGGTTAATCGGCCAGCTTCGGACGCAAAAAAACACCCCCGGTTGCCGCAAGGCCGCCGGGGGTTTTTCCGTTCAATGCCGTGGTTTCGGTTAACCGGTCAACCCTTGCCACCATCAAGCAGCGTCAGCCGGGGGGCCCTGCGCGGGGCCGGTGCGTCATAGGGGGGCGTGGCCTCGTTGAAGCCGGCGGCGGGCGCGACCGGTTTGCCCGGCTGGATCGGATGCAGCGCAGGGCGGCGGATGCGGAACCGGCGCGGCGGCAGGCCGATCACGCCATCGGTGACCATGATGCCAAGCGCGCGGCTGACCCGCCCCTTGTTGTCAGTGAGCGGCATCAGCGTCATCCGCCCTTCCAGCGGCGCGCGGCCCTGCGCGTCCGAGACCAGGTCGATATCCAGCGAACAGGGCCCCTCGAACACCATTTCCACGTGCTCCATCAAGCGCTTGCGGTCGGAAAGCTCGAAGAAGGACCGCAGCGGCATCCCCCGCACATCCATCCCCATCAACTGCGTCAGGTGCTGCCCCGCGAGGCGAAACCGCACGGTTCCGGGGCGCAGGTGATCAAGGATGAAGGCGTAGCTCAGCGCCTGCCTGATGTCGCGCGGATCGACATCGGCGCGGCGCGGCACGGCGGCGCCCTGGCGCAGCCCTTCCCAGTATCGGATGAAATCGCTGACGATCGGATTGATCATGGCATCCCGGCGCTGCCAGAGGGCAACGACATTGTCCTGTGTCACAGTATTTCGGCTCACCACTTCAGTGCTCCTACCAAAACCATGCCCCAGCTCAGGGTCTCGCATTGGCGTCACACGTGGCCTTGTGTTAACGCTAGGCGCGAAATCCTTACCCGTTTCTTAATAACACGTTGAAAATTGTTCGAGCAGGGGGAAATCTGCGCAGTGGTTAACTCGATGACGGGCTTCGCGGCCCAGGACGTGGCGGGCGACGGGCAGATGCGCGCCTGGGAAATTCGCAGCGTGAACGGCAAGGGGCTGGATATACGGATGCGCCTGCCGGACCGGCTGGGGCGGCTGGAAACGGCGTTGCGGGACCGGCTGAAAGCGCGGCTGGCGCGTGGCAATGTGACTGTCAACCTGCGCATCACCCGCGACAGCGCGACCGGCGCGGTGTCGGTGGATGAGACCGCCCTGATGGGCGCGCTCTCTGCCATCGCCCATGTCGAACGCGCCGCGATGGCCGAGGGGTTGCACCTGACCAGCGCGCGGCCCACCGACATCCTGACCATGCAGGGCGTGATGACCAGCGACGCCGCCGAGATGGGGCTGCCCGAGGATGAGGTGCTGCTGGCCGAGTTCGACAGCCTCACCGAGGCGTTCGTCGCCGCCCGTGCCGCCGAGGGCGCGGCGCTGCACGACAGTCTGAAAGGTCAGATCGCGCAGATGCGCCCATTGGTTGAGCAGGCGCAGGCGCTGGCGAAGGCGCGCAACGAAACCGCCGCCGAGCGGCTGCGCGACAACGTGGCCAAGCTGCTCGGGGCCACGGACGCGGCCGACCCCGACCGCATCGCGCAGGAACTGGCGCTGCTGGCGGTGAAATCCGACGTGACGGAAGAGATTGACCGCCTGGCCGCACATATCGACGCGGCCGAGACGCTGCTGGCCACGGATGGCCCCATCGGGCGGCGCTTCGACTTCCTGATGCAGGAGTTCAACCGCGAGGCCAACACGCTCTGCTCCAAATCCGGCGACGGCGCGCTGACCCAGGTGGGGCTTGACCTCAAGGTGTTGATTGATCAGATGCGCGAGCAGGTGCAGAACGTGGAGTGAGCATGGAACTGACCAACCCCCGCCGCGGCCTTCTGGTCATTCTTTCGTCGCCCTCGGGGGCTGGCAAATCGACGCTGGCGCGGCGCTTGATGGACTGGGACGCGACGCTCAGTTTCTCGGTGTCCGCCACCACGCGGCCCCCGCGCCCCGGCGAGGAGCATGGCCGCGAATACTACTTCCACGACAAGACCGCGTTTCAGGCCATGGTCGCCGATGGGGCCATGCTGGAACACGCCCATGTCTTCGGCAATTTCTACGGCTCGCCCATGGCCCCGGTCGAAAAAGCCATCGAGGCGGGCCGCGACGTACTGTTCGATATCGACTGGCAGGGCGCGCAGCAGATCCGCAACTCGGTCCTGGGGCTTCACACGCTGTCGATCTTCATCCTGCCGCCCTCGATCACCGAACTGCGCCGCAGGCTGGAGGCGCGGGGTCAGGATGACGAGGAGACCATCGCCAAGCGGATGCAGAAATCCTGGGATGAAATCAGCCATTGGGACGGCTACGATTATGTCCTGGTCAATGACGATCTGGATGCGACCGAGGCGCAGCTCAAGACGATCCTGACCGCCGAGCGTCTGCGCCGCGCGCAGCAGCCGGGGCTCAAGGATCACGTGCGCCGGTTGCACCAGGAATTCATCGAGGGACAGATGTGATTTACGAGTTGGACGGCATCGCGCCGCAGATCGACGAAGATACCTGGGTCGCGCCCGATGCCAATGTCATCGGCAAGGTTGTGCTGGAGGCGGGCGCGGCGATCTGGTTCGGGGCCACGCTGCGCGGCGATATCGAGGAGATTCGCGTGGGCGCGGGCACCAATATCCAGGAAAACGCGGTGCTGCATACCGATCTGGGCTATCCCATGACCATCGGCAGGGACTGCACCATCGGGCACAAGGCGATGCTGCATGGCTGCACCATCGGCGATGGCAGCCTGATCGGCATGGGGGCCACGGTGCTGAACGGCGCGAAGATCGGCAAGGGCTGCCTGATCGGGGCCTGCGCGCTGGTGACGGAGGGCAAGGAGATCCCCGATCACTCGCTGGTCATGGGCTCGCCCGGCAAGGTGGTGCGCAGGCTGGATGAGGCGGCGCTGGAGGCGCTGCGCGACTCGGCGCGGCGTTACCAGGATAACATGCGCCGCTTCCGCGACGGGTTGCGCGCGCTTTAAGGCAGGTCGATCCGCATGGAGAGGCCAAGCGCGTCGATGTCGATCCGCGTTTCAAGCGCCGCGTCGCGGGCCTCGACCTCCTGTGTCAGCAGCGCGAATTGCACCTTGGCGGGCGGCGGGGCCGCGACAATCCCCGGTGTCGCCAGCGCCTGCCAGCACGGATCGTCGACCGACAGCTTGCGGCCCGTTCCGTCCAGCTTCCAGGCCGTGCCGTCCTGCCGGATCGTCAGCGTGCCGCCGAGCGGAAAGGCGGTTTCCACGACGTTCAGCATCAGGAAGGCCAGCTTGGCATCGCGGCGCGGCAGATCGCCTGCGACCTGCCAGTCGACCTCCAGCCGACCGGCCCCGTATATGCCGCCGAGCACCTCGCGCAATTCCCGCGCCGACAGGGTTTCGCCGGGGCGCGCGGCCCCGAAGGCGATGCGAAAAAACCTGATCCGCGCCAAAGCGTCCTTGACCGCGTCGCCAATCAGTTCAAGTTCGGGTGAGGGGGCGGTGCCGGAGAGCGCCAGCAACTCCAGCCCGTTCGATATGGCGCTGATCGGGTTTACCAGGTCGTGGCAAAGCCGCGAGCCGACAAGCTGCGAAAGGTCACTGGCCGGGAAGTCCCGTCGGTCATCCATCACAAGGGGGTCTCCACTATGTCCAAGGGGCTGAACGCGATGTTGTCACCGGGGATGCTGGTGCGCCACCCCGACCAGCCCGATTGGGGCCTGGGGCAGGTGCAGTCCAATATCGGCGGCCGCATCACGGTGAATTTCGAACACGCCGGAAAGGTGGTGATCAACGGGGATGAGGTGGGTCTGATCATCGCGTCCTGACCTTTGCTCCGCGTGTCTCGGGGTTGGGCCGAGACTACCTGTGCGAAGGTTAACAGAAGGCTAACGCAAAGGCCCCTCCCGTTGCAAACAGGCGGGCAATCGCTTACCTGCGGGGCCGGGTCAGGAAAAGGCAGGGATGGCAGATGATCCTCGATGATGCCCGGTTCGAGATGCGGCTGGCCCGCGACGCGGTCGATCTGCGGCTGGCGCAGGCCCTGCGCTACGAGGTGTTCGTGGCCGAACTGGGCGCGGACGGGCCACTGGTCGATCATGCCGCGCGGCTGGAGGCCGACCGGTTCGACCCGTTCTTCGATCACCTGATGCTGTTCGACCGGACCCGCGCGGGCAATCCTTGCGTCGGTGTCACCCGGATGATGCGCGAGGACCGGGCGCGGGAAGCGGGGCAATTCTATTGCGACGATGAATATGATCTGGGCGTGCTCCGCGCCTCGGGGCGCAGGCTGCTTGAGCTTGGCCGATCCTGCCTGCACCCGGACTATCGCGGTGGCACGGCGATGGCGCAGATGTGGTCGGGGCTGGCCGCTTACGTCGAGGCGCATGGGGTTGAAGTGATCTTCGGCGTTGCCTCGTTCCACGGCACCGACGTCACCCCGCTGGCAGCACAGCTCTCGTTCCTGCATCACCGTCACCTCGCCCCGCCCGCTTTGCGCGTCACCGCCCGTGAACCGGGGCGGCAAAGGATGGACCTGATCGCGCAGGCCGACCTGGACCGCGCCGCCGCCAGCCGGAAGATCCCTGCGCTGATCAAGGGCTACCTGCGCATGGGCGGGTTCGTGGGCGCGGGGGCGTTCATCGACCATGCCTTCAACACGACCGATATCTGCCTCGTGGTCGATGTCGCCCGCATCCCGGCCCGCCATCGCGGGTTTTATGCGCAAGGCTTGCGCGGATGAGCACCTGGGATGACGGGACTCGACCCGAGGCGCAACCCATCGGGCCGTTTGGATGGGCGCGTGTTGTCTTGCGCGGCGGAGCGATCTCCGTGCTGCTGGCGATTGGCCTGGCCGTTCTGCTGGTCCTGCGGCTGGTGGAGCTTGTGACACTGCGCGGGCGACGCATCGTCACGCCACTTGTGACTCAAAGTGTATGTATATCAACGCTCTGGATCATGCAGCTAAAGCGATACATGAAGGGTATTCCTTTGCGTGGCAAAGGCGCGATGGTGGCCAATCACGCCTCGTGGCTGGATATCTTCGTCCTGAACGCGAGCGCGCGGGTCGTGTTCGTCTCCAAGGCCGAGGTTGCGGGTTGGCCGGTCATCGGCTGGCTCGCCCGCGCCACCGGCACCGTCTTCATCTGCCGCGACCGGCGCGAGGCCGGGACGCAGCAGGCGATCTTGCGGGAGCGCCTTCTGCGCGGCGACCGGCTGCTCCTCTTCCCCGAGGGCACCAGCACCGATGGCCAGCGCGTCCTGCCCTTCAAGCCAACCCTGTTCGCGGCCTTCTGCGCCGAGGACGTGCGCGAGAGGATCATGGTGCAGCCGGTCTCGATCCGCTACGAGGCGCCCGAGGCGGCGGATCCGCGCTTCTACGGCTGGTGGGGCGGCATGGAATTCGGCCCGAGTCTGCTTCAGGTGCTGGCAGCAAGGCGTCAGGGCCGGGTGCATGTGACCTATCACGCAGCCCTTGCGCCCGCTGATATGCCGGACAGAAAGGCGCTGGCGGCGGTATCCGAACGGGCGGTGCGCGAGGGCTTCAGCGCAGCGGGGCGGTAAGCGCGGTCAGTGCTGCGGCGGGATCGTCCTGGCTCCAGATCTCGGCCCCGATGGCGAAGAAATCGGTGACGGGGGCGAATGCGGCCACAAGATCGGCGGTCAGCGCGCCTTCGGCCACCACGGGCAGTTCGATCATCTGCGACCACCAGGCAAAAAGGTCATGCTCGGCGCGTGTGCCGTCGCCAAGCGGGCTGTCGCCGACGGGGCCAAAGGCGATGTAATCGGCCCCATTTTCGCCCGCGCTCATCCCCTCGTGGCTGGAGGTGCCGCAATGGGCCCCGATGATGGCATCGGCCCCCAGATCCTTGCGCGTCTTGCGCACGGAGCGGGCAGCATCGGTCAGGTGGACGCCGTCGAGGCCCAGTTTCTCGACCAGACCGATATGACGCTCGATCACCAGCGGCACGTCGCGCTCATGGGCAATGAGGCGCAGGGCATCGGCGGCACGGGCGACTTCATCGGCGTCAGTGGAGGCATGGGCGAGGCGCAGGCAGGCGATGTCATGGGCGTCCAGCACGCGGGCAAGCGTGGCGCCAAAGCTTTCGGGGTCGAAGGCGGGCGGGCTGACCAGGTAGATCCGGGGCGCATCGCGTGTGTCGTCACTCATCTCTCTCTCGTCCTTGGCCAGTGTCACCGCGCCTGATACCGCCCTCGCGCCGCCAGAACAATGGGCAGCTTGCGCGGGGCCGCGCGCGGGGCTACGAGACGCGCCATGACACATGACACACCCGAGCCCGCATTTGTCCTCGTGCGCCCGCAGATGGGCGAGAATATCGGGGCTTCCGCCCGCGCGATGTTCAATTTCGGCCTCTCGCATATGCGGGTGGTGGCCCCCCGCGACGGCTGGCCCAATGAACGCGCGGTGGCGCTGGCCAGCGGTGCGGGCCGGGTGCTGGACCGGGCGGGCGTGGTGGGCTCGGTGGCCGAGGCGATCCGCGATTGCACTTACGTCTTTGCCACGACGGGTCGGAGCCGGGGCCTGACCAAACCCATCGTCAGCCCGGAACGCGCGATGGCGCAGGCCCGCGCGATCCATGCCGAAGGCGGCAAGGTGGCGGTGCTGTTCGGGCCGGAGCGCGCGGGGTTGGAGAACGAGGATGTGGCGTTGGCCAATGCGATCATCTCGGTTCCCGTGAACCCGGATTTTCCGTCGATCAACCTGGCGCAATGCGTGCTGCTGACAGCCTATGAATGGCGGCGCGCGGGCGTGGAGGTGCCGCCGGAGGTGATGGAACTGGCCCGCACCGATTTCGCATCCGGGCTGGAGGTCGAGAAGCTCGGCGATCATTTCGAGGAGCGGCTGGAGGCGGCCGGGTTCTTCTTTCCCGAGACCAAGGCAGGCCATATGCGCGTGAGCCTGCGCAACATGTGGGCGCGGCTGGCGCTGACGCGCGCCGATGTGCAAACGCTGCACGGGGTGCTGCGCCAGATGGTACGCTGGAAGGAGCGGGGGTGAGGCGCCTCCTCGGGCCTTGCGGCCCTCCTCGGCCGGATCGTCCGCTGCGGGTGATCGGCGGCGTCGGGACCGGGACCGACCGGCGGATTTTGAGTATTTTGGCCAAGAAGATGAAGCAAGGGCGCGCTTGAAGCGGACTGCCTTGGGGGCTAGGTCTGACGGCGGATTGTATCGTGAGGGATGTGATGGCTGGGAAGCGCAGCATTTTCGAAGAGGTCGAGAGCACAGAGAAGCGGGCGGCAACGCCCGGCGCGATGAGCGCGGGACGCGCGGGGCGGGGCCGGGCTTTCGCGCGCGGCTGGCTGATGGTGCTCTTCGCGCTCGTCGTGGGGATGATCGTCGTGGGCGGTTTGACGCGGCTGACCGATAGCGGTCTGTCGATCACCGAATGGGCCCCCTTCAGCGGCGCCTTGCCGCCGTTGAGCGCGGCCGATTGGCAGGCGGAGTTCGCCGCCTACCAGGAGACGCCCGAATTTCAGCTGCAAAACAGCGCCATGACGCTTGAGGCGTTCAAGACCATCTTCTGGTGGGAATGGGGTCATCGGCAATTGGGCCGGGTCGTCGGGCTGGTCTGGTTTGCGGGGTTCGCCTTCATGGCGCTGACCGCGCGCATGCCGCGCGGCTGGTCGGGGCGGTTCCTCTTTATCGGGGCGCTTGGCGGATTGCAGGGCGCGATCGGCTGGTGGATGGTGTATTCGGGCCTGCAAGAGGGCATGGTCGATGTCGCCTCCTACCGTCTGGCGGTGCATCTGGGGCTGGCCTTCCTGATCCTGGCCTTCATCGCCTGGTATGCCTTCCGCCTTGGCCGCGAGGAGGCCGAGTTGATGGGCGCGCGGCGTGATCGTGATACGAGGCTGCAGGGCTGGTGCGACGATCTGCTGATCCTGGCCTTCCTGCAGATCATCCTTGGCGCGCTGGTCGCGGGCATCGACGCAGGTCGCCTGTTCCCCGATTGGCCGCTGATGGCCGGTGAGTTCTTCCCGCCCTATATGTGGTCCCTCTATGAGCCCGCCTGGCGCAACCTGTTCGAGAATGCGGGCACGGTGCAATTCTTCCACCGTCTTCTGGGCTATGGCCTGGCGCTGGTCGCCCTTGGCGCGATGATCGCGGCGCGGCGCTCGGGCAGGATCGCCTCGCGCGGGGCGCTTCAGGTGGCGGGCGCGATGGTGCTGCTGCAGGCCGTTCTGGGGATTGTCACGGTGATCTATTCCTCGCCGCTGGAACTGGCGATCGTGCACCAGCTTGGCGCGGTGTTGACGGTCGTGCTGATCCTGCGGGCGCGGTTCCTGGCCATTCATCCGTTGGCGCAATCGGTCCGGGGGCGCGCGACATGAGCGCCTATGACGATCTGATCGCGTTCGATCGCGAAACCCAGGCGCTGGCGCAGGTGATGGGCCGGCTCGGGTGGGACCAGGAAACCGTGATGCCGCGCGGGGCGGCCGATCAGCGTTCCGACGAGATGGCGGCGATGGAGGCCGTGCTGCACGCGCGCCGGACCGATCCGCGCGTGGGCGAGTGGCTGGCGAAGGCCGAGGCGGCGGACGATGTCGAGCGCGCCACGCTGCGCCTGATCGAGCGGGTCTACAGGCGCACGACCAAGGTGCCCGAAAAGCTCGCCAGCCAGATCGCGCGGGTCACGTCGCGGGCGCAGGGCATCTGGGCCGAGGCGCGCGCCGCTGAGTCGGTCTCCGATTTCCTGCCGACACTGGCCGAGGTGCTGCGGCTGAAACGCGAGGAGGCGGCGGCGATTGCCGAAGGGGGCGATGCCTATGACGCGCTGTTGCAGGATTACGAGCCGGGGATCACGGGCGCGGAGATCGCCGCGCTTTTTGGCCGGATGCGGCCCCGGCTGGTCGATCTGCGCGCGCGCATCATGGAAAGCGGCGTGACCCCGGCGCCGTTGCAAGGGCGCTTTGACGACAAGGCACAGATGGCGCTGGCCCATGATCTGGCGATGCGGTTTGGTTATGATTTCCGCCATGGCCGCATCGACAAGGCGGTGCATCCGTTCAGCTCCGGCTCGGGCCGCGATGTGCGCATCACCACGCGGGTGGTGGAAACCGATCCGTTCAATTGCCTCTATTCGACCATCCACGAGGTTGGCCACGCCTGCTATGAGTTGGGTATCGACCCGGCCTATCATCTGAGTGCGCTCGGGCAGGGGGTCTCGATGGGGGTGCATGAGAGCCAGAGCCGCTCCTATGAGAACCAGATGGGCCGCAGCCGCGCCTTTACCGGCTGGCTTTACGGCGCGATGACGGACCAGTTCGGCGATCTGGGGCTGGACGGGCCGGAGGCATTTCACGCCACCGTCAACCGGGTGCAATCGGGCTATATCCGCACCGAGGCCGACGAAGTGCACTACAACCTGCACGTGCTGCTGCGCTTTGACCTTGAGCGCGCGCTGATCTCGGGTGACCTGGCGGTGGCGGATCTGGAGGCGGCCTGGAATGACCGGTTCAAGGCCGATTTCGGGGTTGCTGTCGATAAACCTTCCAACGGCATGCTTCAGGATGTGCATTGGTCGGTCGGCCTTTTCGGCTATTTCCCGACCTACACGCTTGGCAATGCCTATGCCGGGTGCCTGTTCCAGACCCTGCGCGGCGATGTGCCGGAGCTTGACGTGGCCCTGGCCATGGGCGACCCGTCGCCTGCCACGTCCTGGATGGCGGCCAACGTGCAAACCCATGGCGGGCTTTACGAGCCGCGCGATGTGGTCGAGCGCGCCGCGCGGATGCAGGTCAGCGAAGGCCCGTTGCTGGATTATCTCGACGCCAAGTTCGGCGCGGTCTACGGGGTCTGACCCAATGTCCGCGCGGGTCAGGGATGTCGCGCGCGGGCCTGCCATCTGGATGCTGGCGCTGGCGGAGACGCTGGCCTATGCCTGTTTCTACTACATCTTCGCGGCCCTGATCGTGGCCTGGCAGGCCGATCTTGGATGGGCGCGCACGGTGCTGGCGGCGGGGCCGACCCTCTCGATCATCATCGCGGCGGCGCTGGCCCCGGTCATGGGACGCCTGGTCGATGCCGGACGGGGCCCCGAGGTGATGGCGGGCGGGGCCTTGATCGGGGCGGGGGCGCTGGTGCTGCTGGCCGTCTCGGAGACCCCGCGCAGCTACCTGATCGCCTGGGGGGTGATCGGGCTGGCGCAGGCGGCCTGCCTTTACGAGGTCTGTTTCGCCTTCCTCATTCGCCGTTTGGGCGACCATGCCCGCCCCGCGATCACGCGGGTGACGCTGGTCGCGGGGTTTGCGGGCACCATCGCCTTTCCGGCGGGTGCCGCGATGTCGGAGGGCATCGGCTGGCGCGGCGCGGTCATGGTCGCGGCGGGGGTGGCGGCCTTGATCCTCCTGCCGCTCTATGTCGCGGCGGGGCGGGTGATCCGATCTGCCGGATTGCCGGTCATCACTACGCCGGAGGCCGACCGGGGCGCGCTGGCCCGCGCGCTGACCCGGCCACAGTTCTACCTGCTGGCGGCGATCTTCGCCGCCGTCAGCCTCAATCACTGGATGGTGGTCAATTTCGCGGTGCCGATCTTCCTGGACCGGGGCGCGGGGCAGGGGGTGGCGGTTCTGGCGGCCTCCACCGTGGGGCCCGCGCAGGTGGCCGGGCGGCTCATCCTCTTCCGCTTCGAGGCGCGTCTTGGCACGGGCCGGACGACGCTGATCTGCCTTGCGGGGATGATCATTGGCACCGGCGCGCTGTGGCTGGCGGGGCTGGCGCCCTGGCTGATCTTCGTGTTCACCGCTGTGCAGGGCGGGGCGATCGGCGTGATGACGATCCTGCGCCCGGTGCTGATCGCCACCGTCATGGGGCCGGGGGGATACGGCGCGATTGCGGGCGCGATCCAGATGCCCGCGCTGCTGGCGGGGGCCGCCGCCCCGCTGGTCGGCGCGGTGATGCTGGCCGGGCCGGGGGTGCCGGGGCTGCTGGTGTTGTCTTTGGTGCTGGTGGCGGGGTCGGGGGGGCTTGCGCGGGTTGTGCTCAGTCTTGCGGCCAGTTCGGGGGGCGCTTCTCGATGAAGGCGGTGATGCCCTCGGCGGTGTCGTCCTCCAGCATGTTCTCGACCATCACCGCGCCGGTATAGTGATAGGCCTGGTCCTGGGTCATCTGCATCTGGTCATAGAAGGCGCGCTTGCCGATGCGCACGGCCGATCCCAGTTTGCCCGCGATGGTCTCGGCCAGGTCCAGCGTCTCGGCCTCCAGCGCCTCGGCGGCGACGGCCTTGTTGATCAGGCCAAGCTCGACCGCGCGGGTGGCGTAGAAGAACCGGCCCGTGGTCAGCATCTCGAAGGCTTGCTTGCGCGGGATGTTGCGCGACAGCGCCACCATGGGGGTCGAGCAGAAGAGCCCGATATTGACGCCATTGACGCCGAACCGCGTGTCATCGGCGGCGACGGCCAGATCGCAGGAGGCGACAAGCTGACATCCCGCCGCCGTGGCGATCCCGTGGACCTGCGCGATGACGGGCTGCGGCAGGCGGCGGATCGTCTGCATCACCTCGGAGCAGCGCGTGAAGAGGTTGGCGAGGCTTGCCGCGCCGCCATCCTCGGCCTGACGTTTCTGCATCATTTCCTTGAGGTCATGGCCCGCGCAGAACGCCTTGCCATTGCCGCGCAGGATCACCACGCGCTGTCCGGCATCGAGCATCAGTTTGCCAAACTCTTCGGATAGCCGCGCCAGCATCGCGTCCGACAGCGCATTCAGGCTGCCCGGTGCGTTCAGCGTCAGCCGCGTGATCGCGCCCATGTCCTCGCGGATCAGAATATCCTCGGCCATATCTTGTGCCTTCCTCTTGTCATCAGCGCGGTTTCGGGCAAACCCTATGGCCAAAGAAGGGGGCAGGGCAATGGCAGTGGTGATGGACAAAGCGGCGCTTGAGGCGTTTCTGGTCTCGGAATTTCCTCAGGTCTCGGACGACTACAGCATCGAGCGCGTCGAGGAGATGGCGCTCAGCGTCAGGCTTAGGGTTTCGGACCGACACCTGCGCCCCGGCGGCACGATCTCGGGCCCGTCGATGTTCGCGCTGGCCGATGTCGGGGTCTACCTGGCGATTCTCGCCATGATCGGGCCGGTGGCGCTGGCCGTGACGACGAATATCTCGATGGATTTCATGCGCAAACCGGCGGCGGGGACGGACCTGATCGGCGATACACGCCTGTTGAAACTGGGCCGCCTGCTGGCCGTTGGCGATTGCCTGATCCGGTCGGAAGGCAGCGATGCGCCAGTGGCCCGCGCCTCGCTGACCTACGCGATTCCGCCGCAGGGCTAGGGCGCGCGCGCGTCCCGCGTCGCGGAAACCCGCCTTGGGGCGATCAGGGCTTTTGACCGCCCCGTGCTTCCCCCCTATATAGGACGCCCAAGCCCTTTCGAGTCGCGCGTTCATGATCCGATTTATCCTCTCCTTTCTCGGAGCGATTTTCAGCCTCATCACCAATGGTCTGGTGATGGGTGCCCTGATCATCGGCGGCGTCATATTCACCTATGCCCGCGACCTGCCCGATCACGACACGCTGGCGCAATATTCGCCCGCCACGATCAGCCGCATCTATTCGGGTGAGGGCCAGATCATGGATGAATTTGCCGCCGAACGCCGCATTTTCGCGCCCTACGAGGAAATACCGGACGTCGTCGTTCACGCCTTCGTCAGCGCCGAGGACCGCAATTTCTTCGAACATCCCGGCTATGATCCCCGCGCCATTGCTGTTGCGATCATCGACGCGGTGCGATCGCGCGGACAGGACGTGCGCGGGGCCTCGACCATCACGCAACAGGTGGTCAAGAACTTCCTGCTGGACGGCTCGCGCCGGGTCGAGCGCAAGATCCGCGAGATCATCCTGGCCGCGCGCATCGAACAGACGCTCAGCAAGGAGCGGATCATGGAGCTGTACCTCAACGAGATCGAGTTGGGGCAGCGCAGCTTTGGCGTGGCAGCCGCCGCGCAGACCTATTTCAACGCCGACCTCAGTGAATTGCGCGCCGAACAGGCGGCCTATCTGGCGGCCTTGCCGCAATCGGGCGGCACCGCGCTGCACCCGGTGCGCAATTACGAGGACGCGATCATCCGCCGGAACTACGTGCTGCGCGAGATGTTCCAGAACGGCTACCTGTCGCGTGAAGAGATGGAAGTGGCCCAGGCCGCCCCGCTGGAGACCGTGCAGGGCGGTCATATCGAGCCCTTCCGCAGCCAATTGCCGCCGCGCAGCTATTTCACCGACGAGATCCGCCGCCAGTTGAGCCGCGATTACGGGCAGGATGAGTTCTTTACCGGCGGTTTCGCCGTGCGCGCGACGATGGACGAAAGCCTTCAGGCCGCCGCCGAGGTCGCGCTGCGCCGCGCCCTGGAGCGCTATGACCGCGATCAGGGCCTGTGGCGCGATCCGCTGGCCACCATCGACCCGTCCGAGCTTGAGGGCGGCGAGGAGGTCTGGCGCGCCGCGCTGGAGGAGGTGGAGTTCCCCCGCGACGTCGAGGGCTGGTACGCGGCGGTGGTGCTGGAGGTCGGCGCCACACATGCGCGGATCGGCATCGAGGGCGTCGAGGAGGACGAGGACGGCCACTGGATCCCGCCCGAGGATGTGACCTGGGCCCGCCCCGTCGATGCGGATGGCAACACCGGCAACCGCGCGCAGAATGCCGGCGACCTGCTTGAGGTGGGTGACGTGATCCATGTGCGCGCCATGACCAGCGACAGCGATGGCAGTTTCATCCGCTGGACCCTGCGCCAGATCCCCGAGGTGCAGGGCGGTTTCATGGCGATGGACGTGAATTCGGGCCGGGTGCTGGCGATGCAGGGGGGCTTCTCCTACCAGTATTCCAGCTTCAACCGCGCCACGCAGGCGACGCGGCAGCCGGGCTCCAGCTTCAAGCCCTTCGTCTATGCCGCGGCCCTCGACAGCGGCTACAGCCCCAACACCATCATCATCGACGCGCCCATCGAGGTCGATACGGGCGAGGGTATCTGGCGGCCCACCAACGCCTCGAACCAGTTCTATGGCCCCGCGCCATTGCGCACGGGCATTGAACGGTCGCGCAACCTGATGACGGTTCGGCTGGCGCAGGATGTCGGCATGGAGGTTGTCGCCAATTACGCCGAGCGCTTCGGCGTCTATGACGAGATGCAGCCCTATCTCGCCAATGCGCTTGGCAGCCAGGAGACCACGCTTTTCCGCATGGTCGCGGCCTATTCGATGTTCGCCAATGGCGGCGAGCGGGTTGAACCGACGCTGGTGGACCGCATCCAGGACCGCTTCGGTGGCACCGTCTACCGCCATGACCAACGCATCTGCCGCGATTGCGAGCTGGCCTCGCTCGATCCCGGTCAGGCGCCGACCATCGTGTCGAACCGCGAACAGGTGATGGATGCGATCACGGCCTATCAGCTGACCTCGATGATGCGCGGCGTGGTCGAACGTGGCACCGCTGCGGGCCGGGTCAACCTGGGCGTGCCCACGGCGGGCAAGACCGGCACTACCAACGATTCGCGCGATGTCTGGTTCGTGGGCTTCACCTCGACCATCGCGGCGGGCTGCTATATCGGCTATGACAACCCGCGCAGCCTGCACGGGGCCTCGGGCGGCGGCACCTGCGCCCCCGTGTTCCAGGAGTTCATGCAGCAGGCGGTCGAGGAATATGGTGGCGGTCCGTTCCGGGTGCCGCCGGGCGGCCAGTTCTACAATATCGACCGCTTTTCCGGCCAGCGCCTGCCCGATGGCGAAAGCGGCCCGCATGTGGTGGCCGAGTATTTCCGCGAGGGCGAGGAACCGTTTTTCGGGATGCTGTCCATCGTCGATGGCGGCTTCGGCATGGGGTCGAACCTGCCGATGTTCAGCCCCGGCGATCCCAATGCGAATGGCGAGGTTGTCGATGGCGATCCGGTCCCGAGCGATGGCGGCACGGTCACGACCTCGACGGGCGGCACGGCACGGGTTCCGCTTGGCACCGGCTTTGGCGAGTTGACTTCGGGCGGGCTCTACTAGCCCGTTCCTGCCTGCTTGCAGCGGAGCAGGGGCTGGACTACATCCCTATCATCGCGAACCAACCAGCCGAGTGAGCAGACCATGCGGGCCGAAACCCAAAGCCATATCGAGAAAATCCGGAAATCTCTGGAGCTTCTGGGCCAGCGGATGGACCTGGAGACCGCGCCGCACCGGCTGGAGGAATTCAACGCCCGCGTCGAAGATCCGGACCTGTGGAACGACCCCGAAAAGGCGCAGAAACTGATGCGCGACCGGCAGATGCTGGTCGATCAGATGGGCACCTACAAGGCGATCGAGACCGGCCTCAACGACAATGCCGAACTGATCGAACTGGGCGAGATGGAGGGCGACGCCGAGGTCGTTGCCGAGGCCGAGGCCGCCCTGGCAGCCCTGGAGAAGACCGCCGCCAAGAAGGAGCTTGAGGCGCTGCTGGACGGCGAGGCCGACAGCAACGACACCTTCCTCGAAATCAACTCGGGCGCGGGTGGCACGGAAAGCTGCGATTGGGCCGCGATGCTGGCGCGGATGTATGTCCGGTGGGCCGAGAAGAAGGGCTACGAGGTCGAGCTCCAGGCCGAGAGCGCGGGCGAGGAGGCCGGGATCAAATCGGCCACCTACAAGATCAGCGGCCACAACGCCTATGGCTGGATGAAATCGGAAAGCGGCGTGCATCGGCTGGTCCGCATCTCGCCCTTCGATTCCGCCGCGAAGCGCCACACCTCGTTCACCTCGGTCAAGGTCTACCCGGTGGTGGACGACAATATCGAGATCGAGGTCAACCCGTCCGATATCCGCATCGACACCTACCGCTCCTCGGGCGCGGGCGGGCAGCATGTGAACACGACCGATTCCGCCGTGCGCATCACCCACGCCCCGACGGGCATTGTCGTCACCTCGTCGGAGAAATCGCAGCACCAGAACCGCGACATTGCCATGAAGGCGCTGAAATCGAAGCTCTACCAGATGGAGTTGGACAAGCGATCCGCGCTGGTCAACGAGGCGCATGAAAGCGCGGGTGACGCGGGGTGGGGCAACCAGATCCGCTCCTACGTGTTGCAGCCCTATCAGATGGTGAAGGATCTGCGCACGGGCTATGAGACCTCGGACACGTCCGGCGTGCTGGATGGCGACCTCGATGGGCTGATGGCGGCGACGCTGGCGATGGATGTCGCGGGCAAGAGCCGGGCCGACGCGCGGGCGGAGGATTGAGCGCGGCCAATTTCTGCTGAGAAATTGGCGAGAGTCTTGCAAGACTCTCCGCGCCCCAGCCCGCCCCGAAGCGGCAGAAACCCTTTGAACCCGGCCCTGTCGCTGCCTAGACTCTTCCCGGCAAGCCAGGGGAAGGATCACCATGCCAGACAGCACCACATCATTGCCCGCGGCCTCACAGGTTCCCGAGATCAATGATATGGACATGGGCGACATCGGCGCGGCCCTGCGTGCGGGCTGGCATGATTTTCGCCGCGCGCCCGCCATGGGCCTGTTCTTCGCGCTGATCTACGTGCTTGGCGGGTGGGCGCTCTACTTCTTCCTCGTGGTGACCGATCAGATCTGGTGGGCGATCCCGCTCACGGTGGGCTTTCCGCTGGCGGCCCCGTTCCTGGCGGTGGGGCTCTACGAGGTCTCGCACCGGCTGGAGCAGGACCGGACCTACACGATACGCGACATATTGGGGGTGGTCTGGCAACAGCGCTTGCGCCAATTGCCGCTGATGTCCTGGGTGATCATCGTCTATTTCCTGTTCTGGTCCTTCTTCGCCCATATGCTGTTCGCGCTCTTCATGGGGCCATCGGTGCTGATGAATGTCTCGACCTCCTATGCCTACCTGTTCCAGCCCGAAGGTCTGATGATGCTGCTGGTGGGCACGGGGTTCGGCGCGGTCTTCGCGCTGGTCCTGTTTTGCCTGACGGTGATCTCGCTGCCGCTGCTTCTGGACAAGGAGCTTGATTTCGTCACCGCGATGCTGACCAGCTTTGCCACCGTGCGGCGAAACCCGCGCGTGATGCTGGTCTGGGGCGTGGTGATCGCGGGCCTGACCTTCGCGGCGCTTCTGCCCGGCTTCCTGGGTCTTTTCGTGGTGCTGCCGGTTCTGGGCCATGCGTCATGGCATATCTACCGGCGGGCCTTGCGCGACACGCCCTGATCGCCGCGCAAGAAAAAACCCCCGGCGGTTGAGGCCGGGGGTGTCTGTGCCGCGGTATCGCGGGCCGCCTAGCTGTTGGCGTCGGCGGGCTTGTTCTGCTGCGCGCCGAAGGCGGGCTTGTTGGCCTGAGCCTGGCCACTCTGCTGGCCGGCATTGCCGCCAGTCGCCGCACCGGCGGGGCGCGACGCGGCGGGCTGTGCGCCGCTGCCGCCGGCAAGCGGGTCTTCCTGCCGCTGAACCGAGCCTTCGAAATGCGCGCCGCTTTCAATCGCGATGGTCTTGTGGACGATATCGCCCTCGACCTTGGCGGTGGCCGTCAGGCGGACCTTGAGGCCCCGCACCCGGCCGATCACGCGGCCATTGACGACGACGTCATCGGCGACGATCTCCCCCTCGATCGTGGCACCTTCGCCCACGGTCAGAAGATGGGCGCGGATGTCGCCTTGCACGTGACCCTCGACCTGGATGTCGCCGGTGGTGCGCAGGTTGCCCACGATGGTCAGATCGGTGCTGAGCGTGGAAACTGCGGGCTTGGGTTTGTTATTGCTGGTCAAGGGCATCGAGCTCCGTTCTTTGGAGGATTTGTCAGAGGATGCAGACGCGTCTGACGCCTGATCCGAGGAACCGCCGGCCTGTTTCGGCCCCGGCTCGTTGATCTTTGATTTAGAAAACATCTCTACCTGCCGTGAGGAAGTTCATCGGGTTGAGTGGTGTGTCATTGCGGCGGATCTCATAATGCACATGAGATCCGGTCGACCGTCCTGTATTGCCCATATCACCGATTCTGTCCCCGCGCGAGACCCTTTGCCCCGCGGACACCCCGATGCGCGACATATGGGCATATCGGGTCTCGAACCCCATCGGGTGTTCGATGGTGACCAGCAAGCCGTAACCGCCCATCCGGCCCGCATGGGTGACGACGCCATCGCCGGTGGCGTATAGCGGCGTGCCGAGCGGACCGGCCATATCGACGCCGGTATGTTGCCGACCATTGCGCAAGCCAAAGTTCGAAGTCTGGGTGTAACGGGCCAGAACCGGCATCGAGAAGGGCAGTTGTTCTGCCGCCATCCGGCGCAGGTTGATCGTGTCGAGCTCCGCCAGAAGCTCGTTGGCGCGCAAGGACACTGGGTCAGGCTCCTCGCCGCGCGAGGACATGGTGATCGGCATCAGCGGCCCGCCCTGGCCCTGGTAGCCGGCACGCACGCGGTTGACCAGTTCGTCGGTCGAGAGGCCGGCCGCGCTGAACATGGCGTCCAGCGGCTCCATCGAGACCTGCACGGCCTCCTCCAGCTGGGTGAAGATGCGTTCGTTGCGTTCCTCGGCGAGGGCGGCGGCGAATTGCAGCTCATCGACCTCCTCGCGGGCGGCCTCGGCGATCTCGAAGGCTTCGTCGCGCTCATCGGCGGCGTCGCGCAGGGCGGCGGCAAGGTAGTCCAGCGTCTGCTCCATGTCGCGCAGGCGTCCGGCGGTGGTCTGGCTCGATCCTGTCTCGGCCTCGATCTCGGCCAGGATCTCGGCGGCCTGCGTGCGCGCCTCGTCGCGTTCGACCATCACCCGGCGCAGCGTGGTCTGGATGACCTCGACCGCCGTTTCCAGCTCGCGGCGACGTTCCTCCGAGGCCAGCAGGCGCGACTGCATGTCGGACACTTCGGACATGGCGACCGAGAACCGGGTCTGGCTGGCGCGCGCCTCGGCGGCGCGGATGTCGCGTTCCTCGGACATCTGGTTCAGGCGGGCCTGATAGGCCTCCTGCGCGCGATCCGCCTGGTCGCGGACGCCGCCCGCGCTGATCGCGTCGATAAGGAAGATCGCGGTGACGATCACGGTCCAGCCGACGAACAGCGAGGATCCCCCGATCATGATCGCCTGTGTCATCGGCCGCAGCCGGACATAGCGCATCCCCTGATCGGATTTCAGAAACAGCCGCTGTTCCGGCAGGAATTTTTCGATTGCCGCGCCCATGCGACTGGTCAGGCTCAATTTCACGTCTGGTTGCCCCGTTACCCTCTCCATCGCCGAAACCTTCCTGTCCCCACACAAGGTATCGACGTCAACCGCTTAGGCCAAAAGGGCCGCCGGTCTCAAACCTTTTTATGCCACACCCACGGTAAATCGCGATTTTGTCCAGAATTGGGCAAATTTCCGCCCAAATTCACCGGCGATTCGCTGCCTATCCGGCTGGGTTCCCTAGCGTCAACGGCCAATAGAAGTCCGGCGGGATACCTGCCTCGGCGCGTTTCTCCTCGTTGAAGGGCGGTTTCAGGGCACCGTGGAAGTAGCGTTTGACGAGGGCGTGGAACGCCTCTTTCGGGTCGATATCTTCGCGTCCGCACAGGAAATGGAACCACTTGGAGCCGTAGGCGACATGGTGAACCTCCTCCGCATAGATCACCTCCAGCGCCGCCACCGCCTTCTGCGCGGCAGGATCGGGGGCCTCGCGGAAGATCTCGATCATGCCGGGCGTCACGTCGAGGCCGCGCGCCTCCAGCACCATCGGCACCACGGCCAGCCGCCCCAAGACGTCCCGGCCCGTGTCCTGCGCCGCGCGCCACATGCCCAGATGGGCGGGCAGGTCGCCGTAGAAGCTGCCCATCTCGGCCAGGCAGTCCTCGATCAGCTGGAAATGCCTGGCCTCCTCATCGGCGGATTTGACCCAGTCGTCGTAGAAGCCCATCGGCATCGGGATATGTCCGAAGCGCGCGATGATGTCCCAATGCAGGTCGACCGCGTTCAGCTCGATATGGCCGACAGCATGGAGCAGCGCCTTGCGCCCCTCGGGCGTTCCCGGTTTGCGGCGCGGCACGTCGCGCGGCGACAGGAGGTCCGGTTTCGCGGGGCGGGCAGGGATGTCGGGCGGGGTGGCGGTGCCGATCTCGATCGGCGCGGCCTCGCCCCGGCGCGCGGCGAACCAGTCGGCGGCCAGACGGCGGCTGAGCGTGGTCTTCTCGCGCGCATCCGCCGTTTCCAGCACCGCACAGGCCATTTCGGTCAGCGTCGTCACAGCGCCCGCGCCGCCTCCAGCACCTCGGCCGCATGTCCCGCCACCTTGACCTTGGGCCAGACGCGGGCAACCCGCCCCTCGCCGTCGATCAGGAATGTCGCGCGCTGAATGCCCATCGAGGTCTTGCCATACATGTTCTTCTCGACCCAGGTGCCATACTCCTCGCAGACCGAGCCTTCGGCATCCGACAGGAGCGCCACGCCGAGGTTGCGCTTGTCGATGAATTTCGCGTGTTTGGCGACAGTATCCTTCGAGACGCCAAGGACGGCGATCCCGGCAGTTTCGAAATCGTCCTTGAGGGCGGTGAAATCCTGCGCCTCGGTGGTGCAGCCCGGCGTGTCGTCGCGCGGGTAGAAATAGAGCACCACCTTGCCGGGGCGAAAGCCGGACAGGGTGACGGGGCTGCCATCCTCGCGCGGCAGGGTGAAATCGGGGGCGATGTCTCCGGTCTCGATCATCTGTGTCGGCTCCTTTGCGCTCTGATCACCGGGTCTTTACGTCCCGGCGTTTGCAAGCTAGGGCAAATGCCGCCAGAATAAAGCCCGAAAAACCAAAGGCACACGAGCCCCGGCGCACCCCGATGACAGAGCCCTCCACCGACCCGCAGCCGAAACGGCGCTGGCGTGCCTTGCGCTGGCCTCTGAGGGGCGTCTACCTGCTGGTGATCCTCGCCATCGCCTCGCTGGCGGTGCTGGCCTATCCGCCGGGCGGGCGCGACATTTCGCTGCCCGATTGGGCCCGCGCCCGGATCGAGGCGCGCATGGATGCGGCGATGCCCGGCGGCAATGTCACCGTCGGCGCGGTCGGGATCCGCCTCTCGCGCGAGAGGATGCTGCCCCAGATCCGGTTCCGTGATGTCGCGCTGACCAGCGATGGCCAGCAGCGCATCGTGTTGCCGCAGCTCAGCATCTCGGTCGATCCGCGCGCCGTTCTGTCGGGCACGGTCCGCCCGCGCCATGTCCGGGTGGCGGGCGCCGGCCTGCGGCTGGTGCGCAGCAATGATGGCTCGCTCGACCTGGCCTTTGCGGGGGGCGGCAGCGATACCGCGCGCGATTTGGCCGAGACGCTGAGGGGAATCGACGCGATGTTCTCGCAGCCCGTCTTTTCGCGGCTTGAGACGGTGACGGCCGAGGATGCCGACCTAGTGATCGAGAACGCGGGCACCGGCGACCGGCTGGAGGTGGCGGGGGCGGACCTGACGCTGATCCCGATGCAAGATGCGCTGACGCTGGCCGTTGGCGGCACGATCGAGGGCGGGCGCGCCGGGCGGCTGGATCTCAGCTTTACACGATGGGCCGCGCGCGGTGAGACCGAGATCGTCGCCTTTTTCGAGAACCTGCAAGCCCGCGATGTGGCCTCGGTGAGCGATGCGCTGGCCTGGCTCGACTTGATCGAGGCGGGGCTGAGCGGCCAGATGTCGACCGTGATCCGCGATGATACCACGCTGGATCGCCTGACCGGCAGCTTGCAGGTCGGCGCGGGCCTTCTGCGCCCCGGCCCGGATGTGACGCCGATCGCGCTGGAGGGTCTGGACCTGTCCTTTGACTACGACGCCGCCACGCGCCGGTTGCAGGTCGAGGAGCTGGACGTCGCCTCGCGGCTTTTCAGCGCGCGCATCGCCGGCCATGCCGATCTGCTGGACGGGCCGGTCTACGTGGCGCAGTTCCAGCTGGAGGATATCCGCTCCGCGGCCCCCGGCCTGCTGGAAAACCCGATCCGGTTCGAGGGCGGCGCGCTGGATATGCGGGTGCAGCTTCTGCCCGCTCTGCGCGTCGATCTGGGGCAGGCGGTGCTCTTCGATGACGGTCTGCATCTGAGTGCGCGCGGGCAGGTCGCGGTCGAGGAGGGCGGTGTCGCGATCCGGCTGGATGCGTCCAGCCCGCGGGTCGAGGCACGCCAGATCCTGCCGCTCTGGCCGCTCGTGTCGATCCCGAACACGCGCGACTGGCTGGAACAGAACCTTCTGGGCGGCACCATCTCGAACCTCAATGCCGGTCTGCGCCTCGCGCCCGGGACCGAGCCGCGCTATGCCGTGACTTTCGATTTCGAAGATGCCCGCGTGCGCGCCCTGCGCGCGATGGCCCCGGTCGAGGACGGGCGCGGCTATGTGGAGATGTCGGATAACGCGATGACGCTGGCGCTGCATGGCGGCCATGTCACCGCCCCCGATGGCGGGCGGCTGGACCTTGCGGGCTCGACCATGCGCATCGCCGATACCCGCGTGGCCCAGGCCGATACGCATTTCGACCTGTCGGTCGCGGGCAGCGTGCCGTCCGCCCTGACCCTTATCGCGGCAGAGCCCCTGACCCTGCTGGACCGGTTCGACTATGATCCCGCCACCGTCGCGACCGGCGATGTCGCGCTTGAGGTGGCACTGAATTTCCGGATGCAGCAAAGGATCACCCCCGCCGATGTCAATTTCCGCATTGGCGGCAGCCTGACGGATGTCCGATCGGATCAACTGGTCGAGGGGCGGGTGCTGCGGGCCGAGCGTCTGGAGATCGAGGCGGGGAACACGCGATTGGAGATCGGCGGCCCCGCGCGGCTGGACAATCTGCGCACCGACGCCACCTGGTCGCGCGCGCTCGGGGCCAATACGACGACCGCCAGCCGGGTGCAGGGCAGGGCGACGCTGTCCCCCGCCGCGCTGGCCGATTTCGGGGTGATCCTGCCGGACGGCATGCTGCGCGGGCAGGGCACGGCCGAGTTCACGCTGGACCTCAGCCCCGATGCGCCGCCCGCCCTGTCGCTGCGGTCCGACCTTGCCGGGATCGGCCTGGCCATTCCGGCGCTTGGCTGGCAACTGCCCGAAGCGGCGACCGGGCAATTGCGCGCCGAGATGACGCTTGGTCCCGAACCGGAGGTGCCGGTTCTGGCGATCAGCGGCGCGGGGCTTGAGATGCGCGGCGCGGTCACATTGCAGGGCACGCAGTTCTCGCAGCTCAGCCTCGACGAGTTTCACATCGGGGACTGGATGGATGTGACCGGCGGGCTGACCCTGCGCGACAACCGCCCCCTGGTGCGCATCACCGGCGGAACGGTCGACCTGCGCGGCCTGCCGCAAAGCTCGGGCGGAGGCGCGACCACAAGCCTGCCGATCGAGATGCTGCTGGACCGCCTGACGGTGACCGACAGCATCTACCTGACCGATCTCAGCGCCAGCATCGGCGGCAGCCCGGTCAGCGGGGATTTCCGGGGCCGGGTCGGGGGGCAGGCGGGCGTCGTCGGCTCGATCCTGGCCGAGACCAACGGCATGTCGCTGCGCCTGCGCGCCGAGGATGGCGGCGCGGTGCTGCGCGCGGCGGGGATCTACTCCAATGCCTATGGCGGCGCGCTGGACCTGATCCTGCGCCCGCATCCGGGGCAGGGCAACTATGCGGGCCTGCTGACCATCGACAACCCGCGCCTGCGCGATGCGCCCGCGATTGCGGAGCTTCTGAACCTCGTCTCGGTCGTGGGCCTGCTGGAGCAGATGGCCTCGGGCGAGGGCATCGCGCTTGGCGAGGTGCGCGCCGATTTCCGCATCAGCCCCCGCGCGATCACGGTCGTCGAGGGCACCGCCGTCGGCCCGTCGATGGGCCTGTCGCTGGACGGCGTCTATGACACCGCCACCAACCGGGTCGATTTCCAGGGCGTGGTGTCGCCCTTCTACGTGGTCAACGGGCTGGTCGGCGCGCTCTTTGCGACGCGGCGCGAGGGGCTTTTCGGTTTCACCTATCGCATGACAGGACCGGCTGATAACAGCACCGTCACCGTCAATCCGCTCTCTGTTTTCACGCCCGGCATCTTCCGCGAGATCTTTCGCAGCCCGCCGCCCCAAACCGCACAGTAGCCGCGCCATGAACCTCTCCGATTTCGATTTCGACCTGCCCGAGCACCTGATCGCGACGCGGCCCGCGCGCCCGCGCTCCTCGGCGCGCCTGCTGGTGGCGGATGGCGACACGACCCGCGACCTTCATGTGCGCGACCTGCCCGATCTGTTGCGCGCGGGCGACCGGCTGATCCTGAACGACACCAAGGTGATCCCCGCGCGCCTGACCGGACAGCGCTGGCGTGACAGTGCGCAAGGCCGCGTGGCCGCGAAGATCGAGGTGACGCTGCTGGAGCCGGGGCCGGACGGCACCTGGTCCGCGCTGGCCAAGCCGATGCGCAAGCTGAGACCTGGCGAGAGCGTCGGCTTTCCCGGCGGCTTGTCGGCGGAAGTCGTCGCGCTGGAGGGTGGCCTGCGCCTGCGCTTCAACCTTGCGGGCGACGATTTCGACGCGGCCTTGAACGCGGCGGGGGCCATGCCGTTGCCACCCTATATCGCCGCGCGCCGCCCCGCCGACGAGCGCGACCGCGAGGATTACCAGACCGTCTGGGCACGCAACAAGGGTGCGGTCGCGGCCCCGACCGCATCGCTGCATTTCGACGACGCGCTCCTCGCTATGCTCCTCGCCCGTGGCATCAGTTTCACCCATGTCACGCTGCATGTCGGCGCGGGCACCTTCCTGCCGGTCACGGTCGAGGACGTGACGACACACAAGATGCACGCGGAATGGGGCGAGATCAGCGAGCAGGCGGCGCAGGAGATTGCCGCCACGAAAGCCGCTGGCGGGCGCATCATCCCCGTCGGCACCACGGCATTGCGGCTGATCGAGACGGCGGCGCGGGAAACGGGCCAGATCACGCCCTGGCAGGGTGAGACCGACATCTTCATCTATCCCGGCTTCCGCTTCAACGTCACCGACGCGCTGATGACCAACTTTCACCTGCCTAAATCGACGCTGATGATGCTGGTCTCGGCACTGATGGGGGTGGAGCGCATCCGCGCCCTCTATGCCCATGCCGTGGCCGGGGGCTATCGCTTTTTCTCCTATGGCGATGCCTCGCTGCTTATTCCGCAATCTGCCGCAAACGATTGAAAACCGGGCGGTATCGGGTCGCAATGGGGCAAGATTCGCGGTACGGGGCTGTCATAGTGAACATGCGGACGGGAAAGGCGGGAGCCACGCCATGAAACAGGTCATCGCCAGCGCATGGGCCATTTTGTTGGGCCTGATGCTGCTCCAGGTCGGCAACTCGTTGCAGGGCTCGCTGATGGGTATTCGCGGCGGCATCGAGGGGTTCTCGACCTTCCAGCTGTCGCTGATCGCCTCGGCCTATTTCCTGGGCTTCCTGGGCGGGTCGCGCATGGCCCCCCTGATGATCCAGCGGGTGGGCCATGTGCGTGTCTTCGCCGCCCTCGGCTCGTTCATCTCGGCGGCCCTGATCCTCTATCCCGTGGTCCCCGACCCCTACTTCTGGATGGCGCTGCGGGTGATCATCGGCTTTTCGCTCTCGGGCGTCTATGTGACCGCCGAGAGCTGGCTCAACAACTCGGCCACCAACGAGACCCGTGGTCAGGCATTGTCGGCCTATATGCTGTGCCAGATGATCGGCCTTGTCCTGGGGCAGGGGATGCTGAATTTCGGCGATCCCGGCGGGTATATCCTCTTCATCATCCCTTCGGTGCTGGTCTCGCTCTCCTTCGCGCCAATCTTGCTGGCGGTGGCCCCCACACCGGCCTTCGAGACCGTCAAGCCGATGAGCCTTGCCGCGCTCTACACCCGCTCGCCCACCGGCTTCGTTGGCATGTTCCTGCTTGGCTTCGTCTTTTCGGCGCAGTTCGGCATGACGGCTGTCTACGGCTCCGAGGTGGGACTGAGCGTGCGCGACATCGCGATCCTGGTATCGGCCTTCTTCGTGGGCGCGATCGCGCTGCAATACCCCATCGGCTGGCTGTCCGACCGGATGGACCGTCGCAGGCTGATCACCGGCGTGGCCGCGGTCGCGGCGCTGGCCTCGGGGCTTGGCTATCTGTTCGGCGAGGTCTTCGAGATCCTGATCCTCTCGGCGCTTCTGGCCGGCGGGCTGGCGCAGCCGCTCTATGCGCTGCTGATCGCCTATACCAACGATTACCTGGACCCCGACGAGATGGCGGCGGCCTCGGGCGGGCTGATCTTCATCAACGGGCTTGGCGCGATTTCGGGCCCGCCCCTGGTGGCCTGGCTGATGGGGGCGGTGGGGCCCGCGGGCTTCTGGCTGTTCCTGGCCCTCGTTTTGGCCGCAATTGCCCTGTATTGTCTCTATCGCATGACGGTTCGGCCCTCGGCCTATGCAGTTGAAGCCGGGGATTACGACGCCGTTCCCTATGCACAGGTCTTGCCGACCGCGACGCCCTATGCTGTCGTGACCGCGCAGGAGCTTTACGCCGAGGCCGCCGAGGACATGGCCGAGGCGCAGGCCGACGACAACCCGCCGGGCTGAACCGGCACCGAGGGGCAGGAGACATAAGAAGGAGGCAAAAGGCCCATGTCACATATTTCCGAAGACATCTTGCGATTCTGGCTGGACGAGACCGGCCCGCAGAAATGGTATTCCAGCGACGAGGCGTTCGACGCCCTGATCCGCGACCGCTTCCTTGAGCTGTGGCGCGACGCGCGCGACGGCAAGCTGGCCGATTGGGCCGGACATCCGCGCAAGGCGCTGGCGCTGATCATCTTGCTGGACCAGTTTCCGCGCAACATGTTCCGTGGCGACGCTCGCGCCTTCGCCACCGACCAGCGCGCCAAATCGGTGGCTTGCTCGGCGCTCAAACACGGGTGGGACATGCGGTTCGACGAACCCGCGCGGCAGTTCTTCTACATGCCCTTCATGCATTCCGAGTCGCTGACCGACCAGGACCATTCCGTGCGCCTGATGTGCCAGAAGATGGAGGAGGGCCGCGAGGGCAGCCTGCTGCACGCCCGCGTTCACCGCGAGATCATCCGCAAATACGGGCGGTTTCCCTATAGGAATGATGCGCTCGGTCGGAAAAGCACGTCGCAGGAAAAGTCCTTTCTCACGGATGGCGGCTATGCCAAGATACTGAACGAGATGCAGAAGGCGGCGTGAGACTCGCGGTGGTTTAATGACTAAACTATAGTCACGGCCGACCGCGCCAAACTTCCTTGCGCCGCGCTGTAGAATGGTTTAGGGCTAAACTAATTCTGGCGGAGGGACTGGACTCATGGCGGCACAATCTTTCGATACCATCGTAATCGGCGCAGGTCCGGGTGGCTATGTCGCGGCGATCCGCGCCGCCCAACTGGGTCAGAAGGTCTGCATCGTCGAGCGCGAACATATGGGGGGCATCTGCCTCAACTGGGGCTGTATCCCGACCAAGGCGCTGCTGCGCTCCTCCGAGGTCTTCCACCTCATGCACCGCGCCAAGGAATTCGGCCTCAAGGCCGACAATATCGGCTTTGATCTCGACGCCGTGATCAAACGTTCGCGCGGGGTGGCGAAACAGCTTTCCTCGGGCATCGGTCACCTGATGAAGAAGAACAAGATCACCACCGTGATGGGCTCGGCCACGATCCCCGCCAAGGGCAAGGTCTCGGTTGAGACCGACAATGGCAAGGAGGAGCTTGCGGCCAAGAACATCATCATCGCGACCGGTGCCCGCGCCCGCGAATTGCCGGGGCTGGAGGCCGATGGCAAGCGTGTCTGGACCTACAAGGCCGCCCTGCAACCGCCGCATATGCCCAAGAAACTGCTTGTCATCGGCTCTGGCGCGATCGGCATCGAATTCGCCAGCTTCTACAACACGCTCGGGGCCGACACGACGGTGGTCGAGGTGATGGACCGGGTGCTGCCGGTCGAGGATGAGGAAATCTCGAAATTCGCCAAGAAGGCGTTCGAGAAGCAGGGGATGAAGATCCTGCAAAAGGGCATGGTCAAGCAGCTTGACCGCGACAAGGACAAGGTGACCGCCCATATCGAGATGGGTGGCAAACTGGAGAAGCACGAGTTCGACACCGTGATCTCCGCTGTCGGCATCGTCGGCAACACGGAAGGCCTGGGGCTGGAAGCGCTCGGCATCAAGGTCGACCGCACCCATATCGTGACGGATGAATATTGCCGCACCGGCGTCGACGGCATCTACGCCATCGGCGATATCGCGGGCGCGCCGTGGCTGGCGCATAAGGCAAGCCATGAGGGCGTGATGGTGGCCGAACTGATCTCGGGCGGGCACCCGCATCCGATCAAGCCCAACTCCATCGCGGGCTGCACCTATTGCCACCCGCAGGTCGCCAGCGTCGGCCTGACCGAGGCCAAGGCGAAAGAGGCGGGATACAAGGTCAAGATCGGGCGGTTCCCCTTCATCGGCAACGGCAAGGCGATTGCCCTGGGTGAGGCCGAGGGGCTGGTCAAGACCGTCTTCGACGAGAAGACCGGAGAGCTTCTGGGTGCCCACATGATCGGTGCGGAAGTGACCGAGCTGATCCAGGGCTATGTCGTCGGCCAGACGCTGGAGACCACCGAGGAAGACCTGATGAACACCGTCTTCCCGCACCCCACGCTGTCCGAGATGATGCACGAGGCCGTGCTGGATGCCTACGGGCGCGTCATCCACATGTGACCGGCATCCGCTGACCCAGGAACAGGGCCGGTCGCAACATGCGGACCGGCCTTGTGCTTTGCCCTCTACTCCGCCGTCACCGTGATCGCCACCCGCGTCAGGATGCGGCGATCCTGCCCCAGGTAATAGCGCAGCTCGTAAGTGCCGGGCTCGCTCGGCATCTGGATCGACGAGGGGCTGCCATTGCGGGCATAGGCGTAGTCCTGGTAGCGCGAGTCGTCGCCAGGCTCACCGATGGCGACAAAGTCGTTTTGATAGGCCGGACCCTGCCAGCCGACCTGGATCGTTTCATCGACCGAGGCGGTGGCGGGCGCGTCGAGAGAGGCGAAGACTTCCGTTACCACGATTTCACGTCGGGTGATGATGGTCCGGTCCTGGTTGACGTAATAGCGCAGCTCATAGGTGCCGGGTTCGGTCGGCATCTCGACCGCTGCCGGAGTGCCATCGCGGGTATAGGTGTAGTTCTCGTACCCGGTCGGATCGTCGGTGGCGGAGACGGCGACAAAGTCGTTCCGGTAATCCGGCCCGGACCACGCAACCTGCACCGTCGATCCGGCCTCGGCTGAGGCAGGCGCGTCCAGTGTTGCAGCAACGGCGGTGACCTGGATCGGCTGGCGGGCGATGATGGTGCGGTCCTGGTTGACGTAATAGCGCAGCTCGTACTCGCCCGGTTCGGTCGGCATCTGCACCGCTGCCGGACTGCCATCGCGGGTGTAGGTGTAGTTCTCGTACCCGGTCGGATCGTCGGTGGCGGAGACGGCGACAAAGTCGTTGCGGTAATCGGGGGCGGACCACGCAACGTCGACCGTCGATCCGGGCTCGACTGTGGCAGCCGCGTCCAAGGTCGCGCCCAATTCGGTAACCTCGATCAGGCGCCGCGCGATGATGGTGCGATCCTGGTTGACGTAATAGCGGATCTCATAGGTCCCCGGTTCGGTCGGCATGGTCAGGCTGAGGGGCGTTCCCTCGCGCGTATAGGTGTAGTTCTCATAGCCGGTTGGATCGTCGCTGCCGGAGACAGCGATGAAGTCGTTCCGGTAGTCGGGTCCGGTCCAG
>NZ_JBSXNT010000022.1:0-137745 GCF_056857775.1 Alterinioella sp. B-7 | reverse complement strand
CCCTCACGGTCGATACCGCGCAGGAGCGCGCCGATATTGTCGCCCGCTTCCCCACGATCCAGCAGCTTGCGGAACATTTCCACGCCGGTGCAGGTCGTCTTCTTGGTGTCGCGGATGCCGACGATCTCGATCTCGTCGCCCACATTGATCACGCCCCGCTCGACACGGCCCGTGACCACGGTGCCGCGGCCCGAGATCGAGAACACGTCCTCGATCGGCATCAGGAAGGGCTGGTCCACGGCGCGCTCGGGCGTCGGGATATACTCATCGACAGCCGCCATCAGGGCGCGGATCGACTTCTCGCCGATCTCCTCGTCACGGCCCTCAAGGGCGGCCAGCGCCGAGCCCGGAATGATCGGGATGTCGTCGCCGGGATACTCGTAGGAGCTCAGCAGCTCGCGGATCTCCATCTCGACCAGTTCCAGCAGCTCCTCGTCATCGACCTGATCGACCTTGTTCATGTAGACGACCATGTAGGGGATGCCGACCTGGCGACCGAGCAAGATGTGCTCGCGCGTCTGCGGCATCGGCCCGTCGGCGGCGTTCACCACCAGGATCGCGCCGTCCATCTGGGCGGCACCGGTGATCATGTTCTTGACGTAGTCGGCGTGGCCGGGGCAGTCGACATGCGCGTAGTGGCGCGCGTCGGTCTCATACTCGACATGCGCGGTCGAGATGGTGATCCCGCGGGCCTTCTCCTCGGGCGCGCCGTCGATCTGGTCATAGGCCTGAAAATCGCCGAAATACTTCGTGATCGCAGCCGTCAGGGTCGTCTTGCCGTGGTCAACATGGCCGATCGTGCCGATGTTCACATGCGGTTTACTACGGTCAAACTTTTCCTTGCCCATGGATTCTGGTGCCTTGTCTTCCGAGGGGCCCGTGCCGAGCCCGGTTACAATATCGCGCGCTCGTTACACGAGAAGGCTTGGGAAAATCAAGGGCAAGATGGGCCAAAACACCCGCTTTACTGCAATTCCGGCGGCAGGTCCTCGGGCGGCTGTTCAATGGCCTCGACCTCGGCGGCGAGCGCCGCGGCATTGGCGGCTGCAGTGTCCTCGTCGATCGAGAACCATTCGGGATTTTCCAGCATCCACAGCTGCACCCGGCGCGCGGCATTGCGGGCCAGCACCTGCATCTGTTCCTCGCGCGAGCGGGTCAGGCCCGAGCCGATGATGGATTGCGCCGATGCGCCTTCGAAGATGGTCAACTGGCGCGGCTCCTCATGCAGCTTGGCCTGCAATTCATCGTCCCAGACATTGGCCGAGATCACCAGGATCGACTTGGGCGACAGCACCACGGGGATACCCGGCACGGCCAGCGAATAGGCATCGACATGGATCGCGATGTGATAGAGCCGCTCCCCCTCATACCCGCCGAAGCGGCGGTCGATCTCGGCGGTCAGCACCTCGATCCATTCCTCGCCGGTGGCGTTGCGCGAGGGCGGCACCTGCTGCATGTTGTCGGCCACGACAATGTTGTAGGCGAGGCGGAAATCGCCCATGTCGGGCAGGTCTTCCTCAAGCGGGTCGCTTGCGGCACAGGCCCCCAGAATCAGGACAAGACCAAGGGTGGCAAGACGGGTCAGGGCGCGCATGAAGCTCCTCCGGAGGTTGGCAGCCCGTCTTCGTTAACAAAGCCGGGGCCGGGGCGCAATTGCGGTGCGGGTCACGGGTGGATGATCGGCGAAAACCCGTGGCCTAGATGCAGATCGCCTGTAACGCGGCCCACCCTGCGCTGCTGATCACCGGCGCGCCATTCGCGGCGCCGGTATCGGCCTGCATCGCCGCCTCGATCCGGTCCCGCAGTTCGGGATGCGAGGAGATGTGCCGGAAGACTCCCATATCCTCGCCCAGGCCCTGCGCCTGCATGCGGGCGAACATGTCGCCCATCGCCGAGGGCGGCAGGCCCGCGCGGGTCAGTTGCCGGTGGGCAAAGGCATCGGCGGCGATCTCGGCCTCGCGGCTATGCGCCGAGGAGATCAGGCGCTGGCTGACGCCCGCCGCCGCCGACATGCCGACCGCATCGCCGAAAAGCAGCCCGACGATCCCGAAAGACCCCATCGAGCGGATCATGCTGCGGGTGCCGTCGCGATTGACGACATGGCCGATCTCATGCGCCAGCACGGCGGCCACTTCCTCGGGCGTCTCGGCGGCGTCGATCAGCCCGCGATAGATGGCGACCTGGCCGCCCGGAAGGGCGAAGGCGTTGATGGCGGGGTTGTCGATAACGCGAATCTGCAAGGGCCAGGCCAGATCCAGGCCATCCGTGATCCGCGCCTGCATCTGCGCCAGCGCGGCGTCGCCCTCCAGCGATTTGCATTCGCGGAACTCCATCGTCTCGGACAGGCTTTCGAATGTGGTGCGGCCAAAGGCAACCTCGGCCTCGGGCGGGATCAGGTCGGTGCCACGATCGGCCATGTAGGGGATGAGAACGAAGAGAATGAGCGCGATGGAAGCGACCGCCGCGGTGCCGAGCGCCAGGAGCTTGCCCAGGCTGCCTCGCCCGCTTCCCAGATCGGGCAGGTTCGGGCAGGCCGCCAGCAAGGCGCGGATCGCCTCGTGGTCGCGAAGGATCAGCCGCGCATCGCCCGAGCCCTGATGGGCCAGCACCAGCGCGTCGGTCCGGGCCTGGTCGGGCACCAGACGCAGGCCGTCCAGCTGCCAGATCTCGGTGGTGTTCGTGGCGGTGTTGCGCAGCTCCAGCGTGCCGCCATCGCCCGACAGGCGCAGCGACACCCGTTGCAGGGCGGGGCGGATGCCGTCGAGGATCTCGCCATAGGCCAGGGCCAGCTTGGCGGCGAATTTCGCGTCGCGTTGGGGGGTCATGGTCGCCATCAGAATGCCGCTCCTACATCGAGGGCCTCGGCAAAGCCGCCGGCCTCCCGGTTTCTGTCCACGTCGCGCTGGCGGATGCCCTGCAACACCGCGGGTTCTTCAAGCTCAAGGGTCGCGGCGACGTGGCGGACCGTGGGGTAGGTCACGAAAACCTGCCGGAAGACGCCGTAGAGAATGAAGACCGTCAGCCAGGTCAGCGCGCCGAGAAAGGCCGCCAGGTTTGGGGGCGGGTTGGTGATCGCGCCCGCATCGACGCGCCCGATCAGGTAGAGGAAGCCCACCACGAGGCCCAGGATCACCGGCGAGACAAAGCTGATCAGGAAACCCGAGATCAGGTTGCCGAAGATATGGATACGCAGCAGTTTGCCGGTGCGCGGCTCGATCCCGAATTCCATGCCGTCGCCAAGTTCCTTCAACCCGGCCATGGCGCGCAGCGAGGCGATGCGGAAATAGAAGCCCGACAGAACCAGCAGCACCGACAGAACGACGATCAGGATGATATACCAGCCGATCGTGGCCTCGTCGGTCTCACCCGCGATCAGCACCAGCACGCCGACGATGGCCGCGCCGAGCACGTAGAAGGGGATCGCCAGCGGGTAGAGCATGAAGGGATTGCCGTGCTGGCGGAATTTCGCGGTGCCGTAATAGCTGCGGTCGGTCAGGTAGCGCTCCATCTGGAAGGTCATCAGCGGCCAGAGCAGGCCGAGCGTCACGATGGCCAGGAGCCAGTACATGCAGGCCCGCCAGGCATAGCCCCAGGCACCGGGATCCATGCCGAAACGAATGCCGAGCCAGGTGGAGCGCGACAGGATATAGCGCCGGGCGCGATAGCGCGCCGCGAAGATCACGGGGACCAGCGCCAGGGGGGCGGCCCCGATCGCGTAGGTCATGTAGGAGATGTCGTTGTCGGCCATGTTGAAGGCGACGAAAAGACCGGCAAGATTGAACAGTGAGATATAGAGCGCCAGCACGATCACCGCGACGAAGAAGCCCATCAGCTTTTCCTGCGGCGTGCCGGTGTATTCCAGCGGAATCCCCCCCGGCCGGATCGAGGACCAGTACCAACGGCGCAGCTTGGTGGTGCGCCAGAACCGGTAAATCCCGAGCGTGATGACGGTCAGGAAAGAGGTGCGCAGCATGAGGGCGAAGAGATCGCCCCTGTCGCCGCCGAAATCCGTTTTTACAGTGCTCATTCAGACCTTCATGTAAACCGATTGTCGCGTGGGAAACCCCGAGGCGCCATGCGCCCCGTGGCGGCTCTCTTGCCCATCCACTCGGTCAAATCGGCCTCGGTCCGGGTCCGGCCCGCTGGATCGTGCCAGCTGAGGCCTTCGGACAGAGCAAAGCTGCGGGCGTCTGACAGGCCCCCATCCTTGTATTTTTGCAGGCGCACCCCCTTGCCGCGTGCCAGTTCCGGCATCTCGGACAAGGGAAAGACGAGAACCTTGCGGTTTTCGCCGACACAGGCGACATGATCGTCGCCGGGGCGGATTTTCGTGCAGACCGACGCCTTCACATCGCCCTTCACATTCAGCACCTGTTTGCCTGCGCGGGTCTGCGCGACGACATCATCCTCGGCCACGATGAAACCGTCGCCGGCCGTCGAGGCCACCATCAGTTTCGTGCCGGGTGAATAAATCTGCAAATCCACGATCTCGACCTCGTTGGGCATGTCCACCATCAGGCGGACAGGCTCACCCATACCGCGGCCTCCGGGCAAATTTGTGGCGGCAATGGTATAAAACCTGCCATTATTGCCGAACATGAGCAGTTTGTCGGTCGTCTCGGCGTGGAACTGGAAGCGGCCTTCGTCGCCATCCTTGAATTTCAGCGGCTGGGACAGGTCGACATGGCCCTTCATGGCCCGGATCCAGCCCATTTTCGAGCAGACGACGGTGATCGGCTCGCGCTCGATCATGGCCTCCAGCGGCACATCCTCTACCTCGCCCGCGATGGCGAACTGCGTGCGGCGACGCCCGAATTCGGTGCCCTTGCCGAACTGCTTGCGGACCTCGCGCAATTCGCTGGAAATCCTGTCCCATTGCACGGCCTCGCTGGCCAGCAGATCCTCCAGCCCCGCGCGTTCCTCCATCAGCGCGGCCTGCTCTTTCAGCAGCTCCATCTCCTCCAGCCGCCGCAAGCTGCGCAGGCGCATGTTGAGGATCGCCTCGGTCTGCACCTCGGTCAATTCGCCCTCGCCGGGGGGCGGCGTGACATAATCGGCCTCGGAGGTGGCGCGGATATGTTCCCGCCCCCATTCCTCGCGCATCAGCGCGGCCTTGGGGTCGTCATCATAGCGGATGATGTCGATCACGCGGTCAAGGTTGAGGAAGGTGATGATGAAGCCTTCCAGCACCTCCAGCCGGTGGTCGATCTTGTCCATCCGGTGCTGCGAGCGGCGCAACAGCACGTCGCGGCGATGGTCGAGGAAGGCGCGAAGAACCTCTTTCAGCGAACACACCTTGGGCGTGCGCCCGTCGATGAGCACGTTCATGTTGAGCGAAAACCGCGTCTCCAGATCGGAATTGCGGTAGAGCATCCCCATCAGCAGATCCTTGTCCACGGTCTTCGATCGCGGCTCAAGCACGATGCGGATGTCATCGGCGCTTTCATCCCGCACATCGGCGAGGATGGGGATCTTCTTGGTCTGGATCAGTTCGGCGATCTTCTCGATCAGCTTGGACTTGGCGACCTGATAGGGAATTTCCGTCACCACGATCTGCCATTGGCCGCGGCCAAGCTCCTCGACCTCCCATTTCGCGCGCAGGCGGAAGGCGCCGCGTCCCGTGCGGTAGGTCTGGGCCATGCTCTCGGGCGGCTCGACGATGACGCCGCCGGTGGGGAAATCGGGGCCTTCGATATAGTTCAGCAGCGTGTCGTCGCGCGCATCCGGCGTCTTGATCAGGTGCAGCGAGGCGGCAATGAGTTCGTCCAGGTTATGCGGCGGGATGTTGGTGGCCATGCCAACCGCGATACCGCTCGACCCGTTGGCCAAGAGGTTCGGCAGGGCGGCGGGCAGAACCTCGGGTTCGCGCAGGGTGCCGTCGTAATTATCGCGGAAATCGACGGCGTTCTCGGCCAGCCCCTCCATCAGGGCCTCGGAGATTGCGGTCATGCGGGCCTCGGTGTAGCGCGAAGCCGCCGGGTTGTCGCCGTCGATATTGCCGAAATTGCCCTGCCCGTCGACCAGCGGGTAGCGGATGGTGAAATCCTGCGCCAGCCGCGCCATGGCATCATAGATCGCGGCGTCGCCATGCGGGTGATAGTTGCCCATCACGTCGCCGGAAATCTTGGCCGATTTGCGGAAGCCCCCCGTCGAGGACAGGCGCAATTCCCGCATCGCGTAGAGGATGCGCCGATGCACTGGCTTCATCCCGTCGCGGGCATCGGGCAGCGCGCGGTGCATGATCGTGGACAGCGCATATTGCAGATAGCGCGCGCCAATGGCGCGGCTCAGCGGCTCCGATGTCTCGCGGGGGTCGTGTTGGTCTGACTGCTCGTTCATTATGGCCATGGTGATACTGCACATTTCGCGGGAGGGTAAAGCGGCCTCTGGCGGTCGGCGTGGAAAAAGTGATTCGCGGGGCTTGGCCCGGATTTTGCGAAAGTGTGGCAACAATCCGGGCAGATTCGCATGATTGTTGTCGAGACGTCGGAAATCGCAGGCAAAATTTCGTGCGCACGGCAAGGTGCGGTAACACTACCATCCGTTAACCATTTGCCATCGCCATGAGGGGCCGCCCAAGACGATGCTGCGCCTGTCCCTGTTCCTGATTGCGCTCGCCGGATTCGGCGCGTTGGTCGCGCTGCCCGATACCAGCCCGCGCGCCACCCTGCCCGCGGACACAAGCAGCGCGCTGGTCTATGGGGCGCAGGCGCCGCCCGCTCCGCAGCCCCAGGCCCGGGCCAGACCGCCGGTCCGACCCACCGCCGCCCTTGGCGCGTTCCTGTCCGAGACGATGCGCCGGGAGGAAAGCGACGCCAATGACGACCTGCTGACCATCACCACCGCCGACGGCGAGGTGATCCGCATCGCGGCCGAGGTGCCCCCCGGCATGATCCGCGACAGCCTGATCCGGATCGAGGCCGATGACCGCCACGCCGAGGCCCGCCGCTTGGAAGAGGCCAATGCCCGCGCTCGGGACGCCGTCGCCGCCGTCACCCGCGCCGCCGTCGGCCCGGAGCTGCCGCCAGATGTCGTCTATGCGACCGGGGCCTATATCAACCTGCGCTCCGGCCCCTCGACCTATTACCCGGCGGTCGGGTACATGAACTACGGAATGGCCGCCGAACGGCTGGAGGCGCTGGCCACCGGCTGGACCCGTATCCGCATCCTGGAAACCGGGCAGGAGGGCTACATGTCCTCGGCTTTCCTGACCACCCGCGCGCCCTGAGCAATAATAATCGGGAACCCAAAGGGGTCACATCGGTTTTGTTTACATAACAGACCCGGAGGACCCCGCCATGATACGCATCACGATCGCCGCTTCCATGATCGTCGGCCTCGGTGCCACCATTCCGGGCGATCCGAATGATGACGAGACTGCCGCCGCCGCGCGCCATGCGCCCGCGCCCGCCATCGCCGCGCCATCCCCGGCCCTTGAGGCCGCCGCGCCGATCGCCCGCCCCTCGCCTGACCCGCAAATGTCGATCACCACCGCCTCGGGCGAGGTCATCCCCATCGCGATGCGCCTCAGTCCCGGCGACCTGGGCGCAGGCGTCATCCGCGTGGCCGCGCCCGACCCCGCCGCGCTGGCCGTCGAGATCGCCGCCCGCAACGCCCTGATCCGCAGCCGTTTGGCCGCATCCGCAGAACAGCCCAGGCCCGACGCGTCCCTCTTCGAGGTTGCGGGCAATGCCGTGAACCTGCGCGCCCGCCCCTCGGCGGAGGCCGTCGTTCTGGGCACCGCCCTGCACGGCGCGCAAGCCCGCCGGATCGAGGATATGGGCAATGGCTGGAGCCGGATCGAGATCGTCGAGACGGGGCAGACGGGTTTCATGGCCACGCGCTTCCTGCGGGCCGCCGCGCCCTGAGGCCGCTTGCCCTCGCCCCTGCCCTGCCCTAACTGATGGCGGCGGGCGGGAAAGAAGGGCCAGGCACGTGACACGCAGCGTTCTCATCACCGGATGTTCGTCTGGCATCGGCTATGCCTGTGCCCACGCCATGCAGGCGCGCGGCTGGCAGGTGCTGGCCACCTGCCGCAAGGCGGAAGATACCGGCCGCCTGCGCAGCGAAGGGCTGACGGCGGGGGTGCTGGATTACACCGATTCCGCCAGCATCGAGGCCGGACTTGCCTGGGCGTTGGAGCAGACCGGCGGCAGGCTGGATGCGCTGTTCAACAACGGCGCCTACGGCATGCCCGCGGCGGTGGAAGACCTGCCGATGGACGGGCTGCGCGCGATCTTCGAGAGCAATTTCTTCGGCTGGCACGACCTCACCCGCCGCGTCATCCCGGTCATGCGGGCGCAGGGGCACGGGCGCATCGTGCAGAATTCCTCGGCCCTCGGCTTCGTGCCCCTGCGCTGGCGCGGGGCCTATGTGGCCACGAAACACGCGCTGGAGGGGCTGACCGACACGCTGCGCATCGAGATGCGCGGCACGCCCATCCATGTCAGCACGATCCAGCCCGGCCCCGTCACCTCGCGGTTCCGCGCCAACTCGCAAAAGCAGTTCGAGGCCTGGATCGACTGGGAAAACTCGGCCCGCGCCGATCAATACCGCGACTGGCTGATCCCGCGCTTCGAGGGTGAAAGCGACAAAAAAGCCCCGTTCGAGCTGCCCGCCAATGCGGTCGTCGTAAAACTGATCCACGCCCTGGAGGCCCGCCGCCCCCGCGCGCATTACCACGTGACCACGCCGACCTATGCCCTGGGCGCGCTCAAGCGCATCCTGCCCACCCGTCTGATGGATTGGGTCATCGCCCACGGGTGACATCAGGCCCGAAAGGAACCGATATGGAAACGCTCTTCTTCACCCTGGCGCTGATCGCCACCGTCGCCGTCGCGATCATCCTGCTCTTCGGGATCGGCACCTTCCGGCGCGGCGGCGAATTCAACAGGCGCAACGCCAACAAGATCATGCGCTGGCGCATCGCCGCGCAATTCGTGGCTGTGATGCTGATTGCCGCCTTTGTCTATATCCGCAACTCGGGAGGGTAAGCCATGGTTGTCCTGAACAAGATCTACACCCGCACCGGCGACGGCGGCGACACCGCGCTCGGCAATGGCGATCGGGTCGCGAAACATTCCCCCCGCGTCACCGCCTATGGCACGGTGGATGAGCTGAACGCGACCGTCGGGCTGGCCCGTCTTCATGCCGAGGGCAAGATGGCCGGTCAACTGGCCGCGATCCAGAACGACCTCTTCGATCTCGGCGCGGATCTCTGCCGCCCCGAGATGGAGAAGGATGCCGAGGCCGAATATCCGCCCTTGCGGCTGGACCCGGCCCAGATCGACCGGTTGGAGCGCGAGATCGACGCGATGAATGGGGGGCTTGAGCCGCTGCGCAGCTTCATCCTGCCTGGCGGAACACCGGCCAGCGCGCATCTGCATCTGTGCCGCACCGTCGCACGGCGGGCCGAGCGGCTGGCGGTGGAGTTGAGCGGCATCGAGGAGGTCAACCCGGCGGCGGTCAAGTTCCTCAACCGGCTGTCGGACTGGTTCTTCGTCGCGGCGCGGGTGGCGAATGACCAGGGCCGGGCGGATGTGTTGTGGGTTCCGGGCGCGAACCGGTAAGCATTCCGTGTGCTTCCGTAACGTAACCCTCGGCGGCATATAGGTTTCTTAACCAAGGCACCCTAGGCTTGGAGCCCACTCATGAAAGGCGGCCCCATGGTCTTGCAGCGTCATCCCCCCGTCTATTCCCGCGCCGAGTATTTCTCGGATGCGGCGATCCATGTCTCGGGTATCGCCATTGCCGTGGTCGCGGTGCCGGTGCTGATCGTTCTGGCCGCGATCTGGGCGGGCGATGCGGGCACGCTGACCGCGATTGCCATTTACGGGGCCTGCCTGCTGGCGATGCTGACCTGCTCGGCACTTTACAACATGATCCCGAAACCCGCCTGGAAGGACCGGCTGCGCCGCCTCGACCAATCCGCGATCTACCTCAAGATCGCGGGCACCTACACGCCGCTGGTGGCCCTGACCGGGTCACAGGCCTGGCTGCTTCTGGCGGGCATCTGGGGCGTGGCGCTGGCCGGCGCGTCGCTGATCCTGTTCGGGCCGCTCTGGCTGAAACCGCTCAGCACCGGGCTCTATCTGGCGCTTGGATGGGCGGGGGCGATCTGGGGCGGGCCGCTGGTCAGCCTCGTCAGCGGCGCCAGCTTCCTGCTGCTGCTCATCGGCGGGCTGCTCTACACGATCGGGGTGCCGTTCCTACTGTGGCAGCGCCTGCCGCATCACAACACGATCTGGCATGTCTTCGTGCTGGCCGCAACAGGGCTGTGTTACGGCGCGGTCATCGTGGAACTGATCAGCCGCGCCGCGTAGGGCCGTTCACGCAGGTTTAAGGGGAATGCACACCGCCACGTTCCCCGGCTTCTCGGGCTCGAAATCGGCGCTGTAATGCTCGATCTCCGGCCCCCCGCCGATCTCGTTTCCGGCCTGCGGCGCCCAACTTTCGAAGATCGCGGCCCAGGTGTCCGAGATGGTCGAGACATGGCCCGCATGATCGAAACAGGCATAGCGTCCGGCAGGCAGGTGCAGCGTCTCAAGGCCGGTCTCGTCGGCCACATCCGCGACGCCGCAGAAATAGGCAAAGCCACCCTCCTCGTCGAATTCGTAGCAGATGCCAAAACTCTCCTGCCGTTCAATCTGCTCGCCCCATCCATCGGCGAAGCGTTGCCATTGCGCGGGGATGCGGGCGCGGTCGGCGGGGCTGTAGCGCCCCGAGAGCCCGTGGACCTTGCGCGCGGGCATGTCCACGATGCGCGGTTCGGGCAATGTCTTGCTGCTGGTCGTCATGTCGATGGCCTCCTGTAGCTGGTCGTCTGTCAGGGCGGGGCCAAGCACGCTTGGCGGGCCGCCAAAGAAGGACCGGAAGGCGCGGGAGAACGCCTCGACACTGTCATACCCTGCGTCCAATGCCGCCTCGGTCACGCTCGCGCCCGCCCGCATCTGCAATGCGGCCTCGCTCAGCCGTCGTGCGCGGACATAGGCCATGAGCGACCACCCGGTGCGCAGGCTGAACGCTCGGGTCAGGTGAAAGCGGCTGACCCCGGCGGCCCTGGCCAGCCGGTCCAGATCGGGCCGCTCGGCACGGGTGATTTCCACCCGCCAGAGCGTCTCCACCACGATATCCCTATGCGTCATTCCAGTCATGAGCCCCAGGTTACGCAACGCGCGGCGCGCCCGCCTGACCGTTCTTGCGCGTCACGCGGGCTCCCACACCTCGATCGGATTGCCCTCGGGGTCGCGCAGATGCGCAAACCGGCCGATGCCCTCCATCTCCTGACGGTTGTAGATATCGATGCCCGCCCGTTCCAACTGCTCGATCATCGCATCCAGATCGCGGACCCGGAAATTCAGCATGAAGGACTTGTCTGGGGCGAAATAGTCCGTGTCGGCGGCAAAGGGCGCGAACACGGTCGCCCCGGCCTCGGTCATCCAGGGGCTGCCGGTTTCATCGCCCGGCACAGGGTCCACCCCCAGGTGATCGCGATACCAGCCCGCCAGCGCCCCCGGATCCTCCGCCCGAAAGAAGAACCCGCCGAATCCAAGCACTTTCTCCATGCCGTTTCCTTCCCTGAAATCCGGCACCATCCTAACATGGCCGGGGCGATTTCCCGGCTCTGTCGCCCGAAAATGAAAAAAACGCGGCGTCCTTTCGCCGGGACGCGTCGATTTTGCCCTGTTGCGGGGGCCGCGGAAACGATAACACGCAAGGGATGAGATCGCCCTGGGGCCACCCCCCGCGGCGAAGATACACAAGAGGAGAGACGTTGCGATGAAGGTGCTTGTGCCCGTCAAACGCGTGATCGACTACAACGTGAAGGTTCGCGTCAAGGCGGATGGCAGCGGGGTCGATCTTGCCAATGTGAAGATGTCGATGAACCCGTTTGACGAGATTGCCGTCGAAGAGGCCATCCGCCTGCGCGAAAAAGGCGCCGCGGAAGAGGTCGTCGCCGTCTCCATCGGCGTCAAGCAGAGCCAGGAAACCCTGCGCACCGCGCTGGCCATGGGCGCGGACCGCGCCATCCTGGTCATCGCCGCCGACGATGTGCATCAGGATATCGAGCCGCTGGCGGTTGCCAAGATCCTCAAGGCCATCGTGGATGAGGAACAGCCCGGCCTGGTCCTTTGCGGCAAGCAGGCCATCGACAATGACATGAACGCGACCGGCCAGATGCTGGCGGCCCTTCTGGGCTGGTCCCAGGGCACCTTCGCCTCTGAACTTGACATCGAGGGCGACCACGCCAAGGTCACGCGCGAAGTGGATGGGGGCCTGCAGACCATCAAGGTCAAGATGCCCACCATCGTCACCGTCGATTTGCGCCTGAACGAGCCGCGCTATGCGTCCCTGCCCAACATCATGAAGGCGAAGAAGAAGCCGCTGGACGAGAAAACCGCCGCCGATTACGGCGTCGATGTCACGCCGCGCCTAGAGGTGGTCAAGACCGCCGAGCCCGAGGCGCGCAAGGCCGGGGAAATCGTCGGATCGGTCGATGAACTGGTTGCGAAACTCAAAGAAGCGGGGGTTGTCTGAATGTCTGTTCTTCTTCTGGCAGAAGTTACCAATGGCGAACTGGCGCTGGACGCCACCGCCAAGGCCGTCACCGCGGCGGTGAAACTGGGCGATGTGACCGCGCTCTGCTGCGGGGCGTCTGCCGCCGCGGCAGGTGAGGCCGCGGCCAAGATCGACGGTATTTCCAAGGTGCTGGTCGCCGAGGATGCCTCGCTCGGCCACCGCCTGGCCGAATCCACCGCCGCCCTGATCGTGAGCCTCGCGGGCGATTACGACCACATCGTCGCGCCCGCCACCACGGATGCGAAGAACGTGATGCCGCGTGTCGCGGCGCTTCTGGATGTGATGGTGATCTCGGATGCCTCCGGCGTTGTCGACGCCGACACGTTCGAACGCCCGATCTATGCCGGCAACGCGATCCAGACGGTGAAATCCTCGGATGCGAAAAAGGTCATCACGATCCGGACCTCCACCTTTGATGCCGCAGGCGATGGCGGCTCGGCCACGATCGAGACCATCGGCGCGGCGGAAAACCCCGGCCTCTCCGAATGGGTCGAGGACAAGGTGGCGGCAAGCGACCGCCCCGAACTGACCTCCGCCGGTGTGGTGGTCTCGGGCGGGCGCGGTGTCGGCTCGGAGGAAGACTTCGCTCTGATCGAGAAGCTGGCCGACAAGCTCGGCGCCGCTGTCGGGGCCTCCCGCGCGGCGGTCGATTCCGGCTACGCGCCGAACGACTGGCAGGTCGGGCAGACCGGCAAGGTCGTCGCCCCCGATCTCTACGTCGCGGTCGGCATCTCCGGCGCGATCCAGCACCTCGCGGGCATGAAGGACAGCAAGGTGATCGTCGCGATCAACAAGGACGAAGAGGCACCGATCTTCCAGGTCGCCGATTACGGACTGGTCGCCGACCTCTTCACCGCGGTGCCGGAACTGACCGAGAAACTGTAACCGGCGTGGCGGGAAGGGACCCCGCCCTACCGCATGAAACGAAGGCCCGCCCGGCTAACGGACGGGCCTTTTTTCTTTATCCCAGAAGCTCCGCCAACACCTGGCTGACCCGCTCATGATCGGCGGGCCCCGGCATCACGCTGGCCGCCGCCTCCTCGCCCCTGCCGAAGGACAGCCCGCGGTCTTCGGGCGCGCGGCCGTCATCCTCCCAGACCGCCACGCTGAGGCTGTCGGCCAGCGGGGCCACCTCGTCCAGCATGGTCGCGGTGACGAAGAGGGGGTCATATCCCAACTCCGCCATCACCTCATCCGAGGGCGCGCGATGCGACAGCCACAGCAGATGCACCGGCACCGGGCTCCGCTCGATCAGTTGCGCCATGCGGGCGACCCAGGCCGCGCGCAACTCCTCGACCACGACACCGAACCGGTCGGCGGACCGCGCCTTGAGCGCGCTCAGCATGTGGCGCGTGAAATGGAACTCGGTGAAATCGACCTCGCGGAAGATCGTGCGCATCATGGTCGAAGCCTTCAGGAACCGGTCGTTGCGGCGCGGATGCACCGTGAAGAACCGGTTCGACATGTTGGCGGCACCCGGCACCTGCAGCACCACGGCCTGCGCCCGGCCCATCGCCGCCTTCACCGCCGCATCGTGCAGGAACAGATCGACGCCCGCATTCATCGCCCCCATGTTCACGACCCGCCGCCCCAACCGGTCCCCCAACCGGTCCGGAAACGGGTCGGTTGAGAACTTGCCAAAGGTCTCGGACCCGCCAAGACAGAGGATATAGGGCTCCTCCAGATCGCATTTCGGCCCCCGGAAGGTCATCGGCGACCCCGGATACTGGCACGGCTGATAGTCCAGGGCATCCCTGCCCAGTTGTGCATAGCTCATATGGTTCACCCACCATGTTTCGACTCACCCGGACCCAGATTGCAAAGCCCCGGTTGCCAATTGGCTAAAGCGACAAGTTGTGCGGTTTTTTCGCACAATCCGCTCGGGTCTTTCGCCTTGTATGGCCCCGCCCCCCGCGCCTAGAGTGCGCGCAGATCACGGCCCAGAAACGCGCCCGGAGGCAGCAGGACATGAGCATTCAATCAATCGGTATCGTCGGCGCGGGCCAGATGGGCAACGGCATCGCGCATGTTTGCGCGCTTGCGGGCTATGACGTTGTGATGACTGACATTTCCCAGGAAAGCCTGGATGCCGCCATGGCCCTGATCGGGCGTAACCTGGATCGCCAGGTCAGCCGCGAGAAGGTCAGCCAGGCAGACCGCGACGCCGCCCTGGACCGCATCACGACCACGCTGACGCTGACCGACCTGGGGCGCTGCGACCTGATCATCGAGGCCGCGACCGAACGCGAAACCGTCAAGCAGGCGATTTTCGAAGACCTTCTGCCGCATCTCAAGCCCAACACGATCCTGACCTCGAACACCTCCTCGATCTCGATCACCCGGCTCGCCAGCCGCACCGACCGGCCCGAGAAATTCATGGGCTTCCACTTCATGAACCCGGTGCCCGTGATGCAGCTGGTCGAACTGATCCGCGGCATCGCCACCGACGAGCCCACCTTCAAGGCCTGCCAGGAGGTCGTCGACCGCCTCGGCAAGACCGCCGCCACGGCGGAAGACTTCCCCGCCTTCATCGTCAACCGCATCCTGATGCCGATGATCAACGAGGCGGTCTACACGCTCTATGAAGGGGTCGGGAACGTCAAATCCATCGACGAATCGCTGAAACTGGGCGCAAACCACCCGATGGGGCCGCTGGAACTGGCCGATTTCATCGGGCTGGACACCTGCCTTGCGATCATGAACGTTCTGCATGACGGGCTGGCCGACACCAAGTATCGCCCCTGCCCGCTGCTCACCAAATATGTCGAGGCCGGCTGGCTCGGTCGCAAGACGCAACGCGGCTTCTACGACTATCGCGGCGAAACGCCCGTCCCGACGCGCTGATCCCTTTCATTTTGCCGAAAATACCTCGGGGTCGTCATTGTTGCGCCATTGGTCCGAGCGACAATGGCGACGGGCAGAGCCCCGGTTGGTCGGATTGCCGAAGGCAATTCGAAGCTGAACCGCGCTCACCCCCGATCGGGATCGCTCTTCAAGGACAGCGTGCGCTCGCGCAGCCAGGCCATGAACTGGCGCGGATGGGTGATGCGGTCTTCCCATTCCTCCGGCCCGATCGGCTTGCCGATGATCGGGGCTTGCGGCTTGTCGAAGCTCTTGACCACCTCGTGCAACAGCAGCCCCTGCCGGATCGCGGGCGAGACGCGGTTGGCGATCTGGTAGGCGCGCGAATTGGTGCCCTGGAAATAGCACGGCACGATGGTGGCACCCGATTTGCGGATCATCTTGGCGGTGAAGACATTCCATTCCGCCTCGATCACGGGGCCGAACATGGTCTCCGAGGTCGCCACCACGCCCGAGGGAAACAGCGCGATCAACCCGCCCTCGCCCAGGTGTTCCATACATTGCCCGCGCATCCGGATCATCTCGCGCTGCGCGTCGGGCTGGTGCGGGAAGGGCACCGGGATCATGTAGCTGGCGGCACTCTCGTCGATGCCGGTCAGGATCGAGCGGGTCAGGATCCGGTAATCGTTGCGCCGCCGCCCGATCAGGTCGGCCAGGATCATGCCATCGACCAGACCGTGCGGATGGTTGGCCACGAAGACCACCGGCCCGGTGGCGGGGATACGGTCCAATTGGTGCTGCGGCGTCTGCAACTCGATCCCCATCACCTGCATCGTCGCGGGCCAGAAGGCCTGCCCCTTGAAGGTGCCCAGGTTCTCGAAGGCGCGGACCCGGCGGATGATGGTGATCTTGCCGGTCATCCACTCGATCGCGTTGATCACGAAGCGGACCAGGGGCGTGTCGAAGCTGTTGGCATAGGTCAGCGACCGGCGGTCATAGACAACCGGCGAGCCCTGATCCTGCGCCGGGCCCTGGGTCCGGTCATTTGGCGTTGTGGTATCCGTCAATCCCACGAAACCCCTCATTCCTTTGCCGAGAGCCGCCCTACATCCCTTCGCCGAACTTGTCTGCCACAAGGGCGGCCAGGGCATCGGCCAGCGCAGCCGCCTCCGGCCCGCTGATCTCGACCTCAATAGTGGTTCCGACCGATGCTGCCAACATCAAAAGGCCCATGATCGAATCCCCGGCGGCACTCAGCCCATCCTTGTAGACGGTTGCCGTAGCGTCATGTTCCTCGACCGCCTCGACGAATTTGGCCGAGGCGCGGGCATGCAGGCCCTTGACGTTGACGATCTTCAACTCCTGGCGAATGGGGCCGCTCATTCCGGGCTGCCGTCGAAGCTGTTGATGTAGCGGCGCCCGGCCTCGGCGGCCATCTCGACGGCGCGGCCCACGGGCTGGTTGCGCGATTTTGCCAGCTTGATCAGCATCGGCAGGTTCACCCCCGTCAGGATCTTGCGATTGGAGGGCCGGCAGGCGCGCAGCGACAGGTTCGAGGGCGAGCCGCCGAACATGTCCGTCACCACCACCACGCCGTCGCCCTCGTCCACCGCATCCGCCGCGTCGCAGATCTCACGCTGGCGGCGGCTCCGGTCGTCATCGGCCCCGATCGAGATCGACAACATGCCCGCCTGGCGGCCGACGACATGTTCGACAGCCTTGTGCAGCTCCCGCGCCAGGCCCCCATGTGCCACGATCACGATACCGATCAATTGGATTTATCCCAAGTTTCACAAGGGGCCCGCGGCCCCCCGTCGTTCGATCTCCCGATGTCGTTTAGACACCTGCCAACCGTCTTGTGCAAGGTGGGCGGCCAGCTTTTCGGCCATCGCGACGGATCGGTGTTGCCCTCCGGTACACCCGAAGGCGATGGAGAGATGCGCCTTTCCCTCATCGCGATAGGCGGGCAGCAGCGTTTCAACCAGCGCGGTCACCTGGGTCAGGAAGGGCGCAAAGCGCGCATCCTCGGCGATATGGGCGACCACGGCCGGGTCGCGCCCGTCGAGGCCGCGCAGGGCGGGTTCCCAATAGGGGTTGCGCAGGAACCGGCAATCCAGCACGAGGTCGGCCCCCGAGGGCAGCCCCCGCTTGTAGGAGAAGGACTGGATCGACAGCGCCAGCGCCTGTTGCCCGCCCGGTGCGAACCAGCGATGGATCTCGGCGCGCAGGTCATGCGGGCTCATGGTCGAGGTGTCGATCAACAGCCCCGCCCGCGCCCTTACCGGGGCCAGCAGGTCGCGCTCCAGTTCGATCCCCAGGATCGGGCGGTCCTCGGGCGCCAGCGGATGACGGCGCCGGGTCTCGGAATAGCGCCGCACCAGCACCTCGGGGTCACAATCGAGGTAGACCAGGTCGGTCAGGTAGGTGGGGTTTTCCGCCAGCCGGTCCACCGCCCCGATCAGCGCCTGCGCCGAATAGTCCCGGTTGCGCGTATCGGTGCCCAGCGCCAGTGGCCGGGCCAGCGGCGGGCCGTCCAGAAGGCGCGGCAGCAGGGTCAGGGGCAGGTTGTCGATCGCCTCATAGCCCAGATCCTCCAGCGCCCGGATCGCGGTCGAGCGTCCCGCGCCCGAAGGCCCGGAGACGAAGACGATGCGCATCGCCTCTTCATCTTGGCTGGATTGTGTCATCGCCTACTCCGCGCGTCCCTGGGCCAGATATTGGCAGAGCGCGGGCCCCAGACAAGGGTGCGCCCTGCCACGGATCAACGCGACGGGACCGCCGGGGGCATCCGTCACGCGCCAGGGCGGCAGGCGCTCGGGCTCCTCCCGGTCCAGATCGACCACGGCGATCAGCGCGGCACCGGCGACCGGCTCGGCCTGCAGCAGCCCGATGCCCCGCGCCTCGATCATCGCGGGCGCGGTCCGGGGCCGGTGCATCCGGTTCGCCCCGTCCAGCCACAGCCCGTCATCCGAAATGAGCCGCGCCCCCCGCGCCATCATCTCCAGCGCGAGGCTGGACTTGCCGCTGCCCGAGGCGCCGATGATCGCCAGCCCGCGATCCCCCATCGCCACCCCGGTGGCGCGCAGGTAATCGCCCTCTTCGCTGCGGTGAAGAAAGGCCGCAAGCCGGGTCCAGTCGGCGTCAGACACCCGGCCTAAAGCGGCAGGCCGACGACGAAACGCGCGCCCAGCGGGTCCGAGGTCATGTCGGCCTCGGTCGGGCGGATGTTCTCGGCCCAGATGACGCCGCCATGCGCCTCGACGATCTGCTTGGAAATCGCCAGCCCGAGGCCGGAATGGTCGCCGAACTGCTGCACCGGGCGTTCCGAATAGAAACGGTTGAACACCTTTGTCAGGGCGGTTTCCGGAATGCCCGGCCCGGTATCCTCGACCACGACCAGCACCCGGTTGTCGCGCTGCCGCGCCCAGATGCGCACGGCATCGCCGGTATCGCAGAAAGAGATCGCGTTGGTGATCAGGTTGACGAAGACCTGTGCCAGCCGCCCCTCAAGCCCCTGCACTCGGATCGGTTCAGCGGGCAGGTCCGAGATGAACTCGATCCCGCGCCCGCGCGCATCCTCGGCATTGTATTCGGCCAGGTTGGTCAGCATCCGGACCAGGTCGAACTCTTCCTCCTCCTCCTTCACCAGCTCACTGTCGAGCCGCGAGGCGTTGGAGATGTCCGAAACCAGCCGGTCCAGCCGCCGCACGTCATGTTCGATGACTTCCAGCAGGCGCTTGCGCTGATCGTCGGTGCGCGCGACATGCATGGTGCCGACGGCCGATCGCAGCGAGGCGAGCGGGTTCTTGATTTCATGCGCGACATCGGCGGCAAACTGTTCATTGCCGTCGATCCGGTCATAGAGTGCCGCCACCATGCCGCGTAACGCCCCCGAAAGACGCCCGATCTCATCGGGGCGCCCCGTCAGGTCGGGAATGCGCACGCGGGTCGGGCTCATCTTTCGGGCGTTCTTGTCGCGGCCCAGTTCGGCGGCGGCGGCCAGGTCGGCCAGCGGATTGGCGATATTGGCGGCCAGCAGCAGGCTGAGCCCGATGGCGACCAGAAGCGCCACGAAGAAGATCTGCAACACCTGTTCGCGTTCGGCGCGCACAAGCTGGTCGATCTCACCCGCCGCGGTTGCGACAGTGACGACACCGACGATGCCATTCGGCCCCTCGATCGGGGTTGCCGCGATAAAGACCGCGCCGGGATGACTGGCACTGCCGCGCAGCACGGTGACACCCTCCAGCGCCTCGCCGATCATCGCCTCGGCCATGTCCGGGACCGACACAGGCTGACGCGAGGTGTCGGACGAGGACAGCGCGCCCGCGATGACATCCCAGAACCAGTTCAGGAAATCCGTGATCGGCTGGGTGGTGAAATTCGGGTCGGTAATGCCCTCGATGGGGGGGGCCTGTGCGGTCTCGATGCTGTCGGTGGAGGCCACAAGGCTGGCATCGGGCGCGTAGACATAGACATCCAGGCCCCGGTCCAGACCGATCCGGCCCAGAACCTCCTCGGGGTCGATGCCGTCGCCGGTGACCAGGTTGGCGGGTGCCGTGCGCGGCAGGCTGGCCTCGAAGATGTCGGCGACAAGCTGCGCCTCGACCGCCAGCGCGCGTTCGCGTTGCAGCACCAGGCTGTCGCGGAAGGAATTGACGAAGAGGACGCCGCCCACCAGCACCACAAGGGCGATGGTGTTGAAGACCAGGATCTTGCGCGCCAGCGGCGAGCCACGCAGCGCCACGAAGCCGCGCTTGGCACGGGCATCGCGCAGCTCGGACTCGACTGCCCCCGCGGGCCGGTCCCAATCCTCGCCCAGCACGATCTCGGAGCCCTGATCGCTGCGTCTGGTCGGTTGCATGCCGATATCCGAGGCCAGTGTCATCTACTCTTCGTTATATCTGTAGCCGATACCATAGAGCGTCTCGATCGCCGAGAAATCGCCGTCAACCTCGCGCATCTTCTTGCGCAGCCGCTTGATGTGGCTGTCGATGGTGCGGTCATCGACATAGACCTGCTCGTCATAGGCCACATCCATCAGCTGATCGCGGCTTTTGACGAAACCGGGGCGCTGCGCCAGAGCCTGCAACAGCAGGAATTCCGTGACGGTCAGCGACACATCCCTGTCCTTCCACTTCACCGCGTGGCGCAGCGGGTCCATGGTCAGCTGGCCGCGGCTCATGATCTGGCTTTCCTCGGGCGCGTCGCCCGAATCCGAGGCGATCGCCTCCTGCCGCCGCAGGATGGACCGGATGCGTTCGACCAGCAGGCGCTGCGAAAACGGCTTGCGCACGTAATCGTCGGCGCCCATGCGCAGGCCCATCAACTCGTCGATCTCATCATCCTTGGAGGTCAGGAAAATGACCGGCACCGCGCTTTTCTGGCGCAACCGCTGGAGCAGGTCCATGCCGTCCATGCGCGGCATCTTGATGTCCAGAACGGCCAGTTCCGGCATCCGCCGGGTGAACGCCTCAAGCGCCGATTGTCCGTCATTGTAGGTTTCAACTTCAAAGCCTTCGGCCTCCAGTGTCATGGAGACGGAAGTCAGGATATTCCTGTCATCGTCGACAAGCGCGATCCTCGACATTGTGATGTGTCCTTATGCTGCCCGATTAGTCTTATTTTTGACTTGTTTCGGCCATTGTCCCGTTTTCGGGCTTTAGAATCAATCTCTAAGTTGCGAATCACCTCATTGGGTGTGGTCGATTTTTCCCCAAACCGGCTTAAAGGGGTCCTAACAGCGTGAAATAGGTCACACTTGGTTGCGCTAACTGTGCGTTTGCGTCCTGTTCACCGCCGAAATCGCCATGTTATAGGAAGGCTGTCGCGGGCCGGTCCGCCCCGGTTGCGCATCAGGATTAACCCACCAGACGCCGCATCTTGGCGCAGGAGCTTGCCATATGATCTCAGGACGCGTGAACCCGGCCCGGACGCTGGACACCCAGGGCATTTCGGACCTCGGGGCCGTTCACTACAACCTGCTGGAGCCCGCGCTGATCGAGGCCGCGCTGAAGGCGGGCGAAGGCACGCTCGGCCAGGGCGGTGCGTTCCTGGCCACCACCGGCAAGCATACCGGGCGCTCGCCGCGGGACAAGTTCGTGGTCCGCAGCGCCTGTGTCGAGGATACGATCTGGTGGGACAACAACGCCCCGATGGAGCCCGAGGCCTTCGACCGGCTGCACGCCGACATGCTGGCCCATATGAAGGGCGGCGAATATTTCGTGCAGGACCTCTATGGCGGCGCCGATCCCGCGCATCGGCTGGATGTGCGCATGGTGACGGAGATGGCCTGGCACGGTCTCTTCATCCGCCACCTGCTGCGCCGCCCCGCGGTCGAGGAGCTGGACAGCTTCGAGCCTGAATACACCATCATCAACTGCCCCAGCTTCCTGGCCGATCCCGCCCGCCACGGCTGCCGCTCGGAAACGGTGATCGCGCTCAATTTCGAGCGTAAGCTGATCCTGATCGGCGGCACGGCTTACGCGGGCGAGAACAAGAAATCGGTCTTCACCCTCCTCAACTACATCCTGCCCGGCAAGGGCGTGATGGCGATGCATTGCTCGGCCAACCATGCCGAGGGCGACCCCGAGGACGCGGCGGTGTTCTTCGGCCTCTCGGGCACCGGCAAGACCACGCTCTCGGCCGATCCGGCCCGCGTGCTGATCGGCGATGACGAACATGGCTGGTCGGATGACGGCATCTTCAATTTCGAGGGCGGCTGCTACGCCAAGACCATCAACCTGCGCGAGGAGGCCGAGCCCGAGATCTTCGCCACGACATCCAAATTCGGCACCGTGATCGAGAACATGATCCACGATCCGCACACGAAGGCGCTGGATTTCGACGATGACAGCCTGACCGCCAACATGCGCTGCGCCTATCCGCTGGAATATATCTCCAACGCCTCCGAGACTGCGCTTGGCGGGCACCCCCGCAACATCATCATGCTGACCTGCGACGCGTTCGGCGTGCTGCCCCCCATCGCCCGGCTGACGCCCGCGCAGGCGATGTATCACTTCCTGTCGGGCTTCACCTCCAAGGTCGCTGGCACCGAACGCGGCGTGACCGAGCCAGAGCCCACCTTCTCGACCTGTTTCGGCGCCCCCTTCATGCCGCGCCGCCCCGAGGTCTATGGCAACCTCCTGCGCGAGAAGATCGCGGCGCATGGCGCGACCTGCTGGCTGGTCAATACCGGCTGGACGGGCGGGGCCTATGGCACCGGCAGCCGGATGCCGATCCATGCGACCCGGTCGCTGCTGACGGCGGCGCTGGATGGCACGCTGAACGAGGGCGCGTTCCGCCGCGACGAGAATTTCGGCTTCGACGTGCCCACCGCCTGCCCCGGCGTGGCCGACCTGCTGCTGGACCCGCGCCGGACCTGGGACAGGCCGGATTCCTACGACCGGCAGGCCGCGAAACTGGTTGCGATGTTCGCCGAGAACTTCGCCCAATACGTGCCCTTCATCGACGATGACGTGAAGGCCGCCGCGATCAGCTGACCCAAGGGGGGCGAGACTTTTCCAAAAGTCTCGCCAGAGCCTTCGAAGGCTCTGACGCGATATCGAAATCGCGTGGACACGCTGCCTTCCTAATCCAACGGCGCGTGCAACCGCGTCTCGGGCGTGATGATGCCGCCGCGCTGGCCCACCTCCAACGATCCGTAGCGTTCGGCAAAAACCGGCGGCAATGCCCGATCGCCCGGCAGCGACAGCCACAGCCGAAGCAGGTGTCGCCGATCCTTCGGGTCGGGCCAGTCCGTGAACCCGGTCCGGTCATGCAGTTGCGCGTGGTTGTAGACGAATTGCATGTCGCCCGGCTGCAACTGCATTTCGAAATGCAGCGCCGGATCGTTGGCCAGCGCATCGAACATGTCCAGCGCCGCGACATGATCCGGCGTCAGCCGCATCGCCCCCTCGAAGCGCTGCGCGCTGTCGATATATTGCCGCTGGTAGAACACGGTCAGCTTGCCCCCATGCCAACTCAGCGGCGGGATCTCCATATAGGGCTTCGCCCCCTCCGGCACCTCGCCGCGCCGGTCGGTCGCGATGGGATCGAAGAGCCGCACCAGCAGGTCCGGGCGGCGCGCGCGCATGACATTATATATGCTCTCGGCGCTGACCAGCAGGGATGTCCCCCCCTCCCGCGCCGTCTTCAGGCACAAGAGCCCGACCACATCGGCGCTGTCGGTGTGAAAGCTCTGCCGCGCCGAGGTCTGGTAGATGCGCGTCTTCGGATGATCGGCTTTCGCGCCGGTATCGCGGACATGGCCCAGGATATGCCCCGCCGCATTCTGTGATCTTGCCGAGCCCAGATGCGCTCCGATGCCGCAAAAGATCGTGGCGGCCATGCGCTGATCGTAGCCCGCGACAGGCAACCCGCGCAGAACCTCGACGCCGACACCATGCAGGAGCTTCTCCCGCAATACCGCCAGATGCGCGCCGAACCGGGGCAGCGGAAACGCCTCCGCCGTGATCTCTCCCACATCGCGGCCCAGCGAAAGATAGTGCATGGCGGCGCCCTCAAGCTCCGCGATGTCTTCAGGCGCAAGCGTCGCCAGCCAGCGCTCGGGATCGGCGGCCATCTCGGGGCCCGCCCACGCGCCGGGGCCGGTGATGCGGTCTGGCAATTCGCTCAGGTCAATGCTCATGCGCGCATCTCATGCGAAAAACGCGCGCCGCACAAGGTTGAGCCCCGCGATCAGCAGCACCACCAGCGTCATGCGCAGGAATTGCGCGCGGTCCATGCGGTCATTCATCCTCTGCCCGACCCACATGCCCAGCATGGCGGGGATCACCAGGGTCGCCGAAAGCGGCACCGTCCCGGCGTTCAGCACGCCCGACCGCAGATGCGCCGCCAACAGCACGAGGCCGCCCAGGAAATAGACCATGCCCTGCACCCGCACATGCTCGCGCTTTTCCACGTCGAGCGAGGTCAGGTAGGCCACGGTCGGCGGCCCCCAGATCGCGGAGAACCCGCCCATCACCCCGCCGACCGCCCCGAAAAGGACGGTGGCCAGACGGCGGCGATGCGGGGCCACGCGCAGCGGCACGCCCATCAGTTGCAGCGCCGAGTAAAGTGAGATCGGCACCCCGATCAGCGCAAAGAACAGCCATTGCGGCAGGTCCAGCACGACCTGCGCGCTGACCATCATCACCGACATGCCGATCACGATGAACGGCCAATGCCCCCGGATCGAGTTCAGCGCCCCGCCAAGCCCCTGCCGGAACGCCTGCCAGCAATTGGCCACCACGGCGGGCAGGATCAACCCGGCCAGCGCGACCTCGGGCGGCAGGATCGCGCCCAGCCCCGACATCATGATCAGCGGCAGCGCAAAGCCGACCGCGCCCTTGACGAAACCGCCCAGGAAGGTGATGGCCAGCGCCAGCGCGAAGACCGGGACCGGGACCAGATCGAACATTGCGCAACTCTCCGGAATTTGCCGCTGATACCGCTCCAGCCCTACCGTGTCCGCCCCGCGCCCGCACCCCCTTTTCGCGGGGGGCAAGACTGGTGCGGATTCGGGCGAATGTGCCGCGGGGGGTGTACAGGGGGTGCATCGGGGGGTGTACGGGGGGTGACATGGGCAATTGGCGGTCATGACGCAGATCACAACGCGACATTTTTGATCCGAAACAGGCCCTCTTTCGAATTAATCTTGCGCTGCACCTGCGAAAGGATTATCCCGGCCCAAAGCCCGAAAGACGGAGTTGCCCGATGCCCCATGACGGAGCCCCCATGCCCGAAACCGCCCCCGCCGCCCTTCTGGATGACCTGCTGCGCCTCACCGGCGCCGCGATCCGCCCTCTCGAGGATCTGCTGACCCTCGCCACCGCCCGTGTGCGTGAGGCGGTCAGCGCAGAGGGCCGCGTTTCCGCCGCAAAACTTGAGGAAAACCAATGCGCCGCGCATGGTCTGGCCTGGTTTGCCACTTACGTAGAGGCGCTGCGCCAGATGCAGGCCTGGGCCGGGAAATTGACCGCCGAGGACCAGTTCGGCGAGATGGAGGCCCTGCTGCACCAGATCGCCTTCGGCGAGTATCTGTGGCAGATCTATGGCGGCATCCCGATGAGCCAGGGCGAAATTCTGCGCCTGCAAGATATCGGCCTGACCCAGGACGACCAGCGCGCGATGATGACGCCCGAGATCATGACGCTGACCCAGGCCGGGAACACGCAAGCAGCGCGCACAGAACTGGTAAATCTCATGCAAAATCAACCCGGTGCCGCCACCTACGGCGCGACCGGCCTGGACGACGAGCTTGAGATGATCCGCGACCAGTTCCTGCGTTTCTCCCGCGAGAAAGTGGACCCCCACGCCCATGACTGGCACCTCAAGGATGAGCTCATCCCGATGGAGATCATCGAGGAACTGGCCGATATGGGCGTCTTCGGCCTGACCATCCCCGAGGAGTTTGGCGGCTTCGGCCTGTCCAAGGCGTCAATGGTCGTGGTGTCGGAAGAGCTCAGCCGCGGCTATATCGGCGTCGGTTCCCTCGGCACCCGCTCCGAGATCGCGGCGGAACTGATCCTCTGCGGCGGCACAGAAGAACAGAAAAATCAGTGGCTTCCCAAGATCGCCAGCGCCGAGATCCTGCCCACGGCCGTCTTCACCGAACCCAACACGGGCTCGGACCTCGGCAGCCTGCGCACCCGCGCCGTCAAGACCGATGACGGATGGGAGGTGACCGGCAACAAGACCTGGATCACTCATGCCGCGCGCACCCATGTGATGACGCTTCTGGCGCGCACCGATCCCGACACGACCGACCATCGCGGCCTCTCGATGTTCCTCGCCGAAAAAACCCCCGGCAGTGACGCCGACCCCTTCCCGACCCCCGGCATGACCGGCGGCGAAATCGAGGTTCTCGGCTATCGCGGCATGAAGGAATACGAGCTTGGCTTCGACGGTTTCAAGGTCGCCGAGGACAACCTTCTGGGCGGCGAGACCGGACAGGGCTTCAAGCAATTGATGCAGACCTTCGAGTCCGCCCGCATCCAGACCGCCGCCCGCGCCATCGGCGTCGCCCAATGCGCGCTGGACATCGCCATGCAATACGCGCTGGACCGCAAGCAATTCGGCAAACCGCTGATCGCCTTCCCCCGTGTCTCGGGCAAGCTTGCGATGATGGCGGTCGAGATCATGGTGGCCCGCCAGCTGACCTATTTCTCGGCCTGGCAGAAGGACCATGACAAGCGCTGCGATCTCGAGGCCGGGATGGCCAAGCTGCTTGGCGCGCGCGTGGCCTGGGCCGCCGCCGATAACGGGTTGCAGATCCATGGCGGCAACGGATTCGCGCTGGAATACAAGATCTCCCGCGTGCTCTGCGACGCCCGTATCCTCAACATCTTCGAGGGTGCCGCCGAGATCCAGGCCCAAGTGATCGCGAGAAGGCTATTGGGCTGAGCCACGCGCGAAAGCCTCCAGTGGAGGGTTTCGGACCGGCGGCACGCCGAGATCCAGGCCCCGGGTGATCGCGCGGAGGCTGCCTCCCTGACCCCCAACCGTGAAAACGCCCGGCGCCATCGGCCCGGGCGTTTTCGTGTTCAGCCTGTCAGGCCCGCTTCAGCAGGGGCGGATGTCCACCCCGCCATCGGCCCGCTTGTAGGCGCATTCGCCGGTCTGGCTGTTGCGCGCGACCTCTGCACCAATGGCGGCACCGGCCAGCGACAGGCCAATGGCCCACCCGGCATTGGTGTCGAGCAGTTCGGACAGCAGGAAGCCGCCCGCCGCGCCGACACCCGCGCCCGTGTAGATCTGTTGCTCGCTGGTGGTGCAGGACGCACCGGCCAGCGCAATGACGCAGGCAGAAATTGCCAGATATTTCTTCATGTCAAACTCCTTCCCATGACGGACAGGTTTCTTCGGGTCACGAGGTCAGTCTGACAGCCAACGCCCATATGTCCTGAATTGTTCCCGTCCCCCGTCAGCGCGGCGGGACCTTGCCGCATCGGGGACGCCACCAGCCTCGCGCTCCCGAAACGGATGACCCTGGCCGAGGTCTCCGGGCCCCCTCCTGCCGGCCTGCGCTCACACCCCGCGCTGACGCGCCAGCAGGTCCACGAACCGGGCGCGCGCGGCGGGCAAACTGCGATCGCCCAGGGCCGGAGCCAGGTGATCCGCCAGGAAATGCCCGGTAACCTGCAACCCGCCCAGGACATCCCCGCCCTCGCCACCGCCCGGCCGCAGGCTGTCGGGCAAGGGCAGCAGCCGGTCGGCCCACTCGCCCGCCGCCTCCGGGTGCACCGCCCGACCCGTGCGCGGCGAGATATAGGCCAGCCCGTCGCGCCGCCCGGTCAGGGCGCATCGGGAAAGGTCGAGGCCAAAGCCCATCTCATCGAGCAGGGCCAGTTCCCACCGCAGATAGGCCCTTGCCCACCCGTCGGCCCCAAGCGCATCCAGCAACGCGACCGACCGGTCATAGAGCGCCGCATGGGCCTCGCGCTCGGGCAAGGTAAAGCTCAACAGGGCGCAGACCGCGCTCAATCCCGCCAGCGCAAGCCGATCCTCCAGGACACTTGCCGCCCGCGCCGCCACGGGCTCCACGCCGAACGCGCCGAGGTGATCCTCCAGCCGCGCCCGCCAGGTCAGGTCCAGTTGCGCGCCGGGTTGCAGAACGGGCCCCATCCGCCGCCCCGCCCCGCCGCGCACGACGCCCGCGTGACGGCCATGGGCGCGGGTGAATACCTCGATGATCGCGGCGTTCTCGCCGTGCCGCCGCACCGCCAGCAAGACGCCGTTTTCACGCCATTCCATGACCTGCCAACTCCTGCGCCCTGCCCATCTTCTTGGTCCAAATACTCCAACCCGACCAATTGGAACAGCGATACGGACCAGAATGATCACAGTCATCGCGCCCGCCAGGGCGCGCGGGTCGACGCGTCAGCGGCGAAACCGCTCTCAACTCAACCCCGGCTCATCCAGCAGATCCCGCCCGGCCCGGTCCTCGACCTCGATCACCCAGAGGTCGGGATCGAAGGCCCGCTGCCGCGCCACCGAGGCATCCACCTCCGCCTCATCGCCCGCCGCCAGTTCCACCCAGGCCCGTTCGCCGCTCATCAGGTCGAAGCTGCGCTGCATCAGCCGCGCCTGCCCGTCCAGCGTGCTGACCTTGATCAGAACCGCGCCGCCGGTGTCATCGCCATGCGCCACCACGAAGCCCGGAATATCGGCCAGCCGCAGCCGCGTCAGGTAGGCCTTGACCCAGAACTCGGCGGTCAGGCGCATGGCTCAGCCACCGTCGCGGATGTCGAGGCCCATCTCGGAATAGCGCTCGGCCTCGTCCAGCCAGCCGGGGCGGACCTTCACCTGCAGGAAGAGATGCACCTTGTGGCCCAGGAACCCCTCCAGCTCCTCGCGCGCGGCGCGGCCCACGGCCTTGATCGTCTCGCCCTTGCGGCCAAGCAGGATGCCCTTGTGGCCGTCGCGCATGACATAGACGATCTGGTCGATCTTCACCGACCCGTCCTTGCGTTCTTCCCAGCCTTCCGTCTCGACCGTCAACTGGTAGGGAAGCTCCTGGTGCAGCCGCAAGAGCAGCTTTTCGCGGGTGATCTCGGCGGCGATCATGCGCATCGGCAGGTCGGCGATCTGGTCCTCGGGGTAGAGCCAGGGCCCCTGCGGCACCGCCCCCGCCAGCCAGGCCCGCAAATCGTCCACTCCATGCCCCTTCTCGGCCGAGATCAGGAAGGTCTCCTCGAAGGTGAAACGCTCGTTCATCGCTTGCGTCAGCTTCAGCAGCACTTCGGCCTGCACCCGGTCGATCTTGTTGATGGCCAGCGCCACGCGCGATCCTTGCGCGCGCTCCTTCAGCCCCTCCAGGATGGCCTCGACCCCTTCGGTCACACCGCGATGCGCCTCGATCAGAAGCACGACCACATCGGCATCCGCCGCCCCCGACCAGGCCGCCGCCACCATCGCCCGGTCCAGCCTGCGGCGCGGCCGGAAGAGGCCCGGCGTGTCGACAAAGACGATCTGGCTCTCGCCCTCGATCGCAACGCCGCGAATGCGGGCGCGGGTGGTCTGCACCTTGTGGGTGACGATCGAGACCTTGGCCCCCACCATCTTGTTGAGAAGCGTGGATTTGCCCGCATTGGGCTCACCGATCAGGGCGACAAAGCCCGCGCGTGTGGTCATCCGATCATCCAGTCTTTCAAGGCGTCCGCGGCCATAGCCTATTTCGGGTCCGCTGGCTAGGCGTGGTATCTTTGAACGACACCGGCCCGTCGGCCGACCCATGGATGCCGCAGGTCCCGGCACCCTCGAACCCAGGTTATCCCATGCCACACGCCCTTCGCCACCTATTCACCAGCGCCGCCCTGGTCGCGTTCATGGCCCTCGGCTCAACGCTGACGGCCAGCGCCCAATCCGCCGACGACCCCGCGCGCCGGGCGCTGATTGCGCGCGCAACCGAAATGGCGATCGCCATTCAGCATGACGACTACAGGCAGCGGCTCCTGCTTGCCTTCATGCACTCCCTGCCTCGTGCGGGGGCCCAAACCGAGGCCGAAGCCCTCGCCCGGTTGCAACCCGATCCGGAGGTCCGGGCCCGGATGCTGACGGAACTGGCCGGGTCGGCGGCGGGGACCGGTGACGTCACACTCGCAACGCGTCTCGCCAACGAAGTGGCGGGTCAGTTGGACAGCACAGGCGACCCCGTCGCACATGCTCCGCTCCGCGCCGCTCTCGCCACGGTGTTTGCACAAATCGGAGCATCCGATCGGGCGCTGAACATGGCACTCGCGATCCCCGGCGCCGAGGCTCGCGTTGAGACCCTGAACGACATGGCCCCCTACCTGGCCGATCCGGACCGGTTCAGGGCCGCCCTGGCCGCGTTGCTGCAACTGCGCGACGACCCGACTCTCACCGCGCCCCTGTCCGTCGAAGGGTTCGTGGTGACGCTGGTGCAGGCCGGTCAGGTCGACGCGGCGATTGACCTGCTGGGACCACCCGGCAACAGCGAGCCGAGCCTGAATACCGTCATCGCGCTGGCCGAGGCACTCATCGAACGCGGCCAGACAGATGCCGCCCTGGACCTGCGGCAGCGTCTCGGCACCGCGTATCTGCGCGATATCGCCACGCTGCGCCTGCTGCCCGCACTGGCCGAGGCAGGCGAAGGCGATCGCGCCGCGCAGCTGGCGGAGGGCATTATCGCCGAGATGGAAACCGCCGAGATCACGGTGGATACGATCGCAAGACTGCTCTGGCTGGTCGATGTCCTGCCCCATCTCGGGCTGGAGGCCGCAATGGACGGGTTACAGGCCATCGCGGTTCTGTCCACGGACATGAAACATGCCGGGTTGCTGGCCGATATCGCCGCCGAAATGGACCTGTTGGGTCGGGAACGGCTGGCGCTTGCCACTTTCAGCACGGCCCTGCGGCTGGCCGCCGAAAGCGACACGCTGGCCTTGCAGTCGCAAGCATTGGTCACGATCTCACGCGGACTGCGGCGCGCCGGGCGAGACATCACCGCCGATGAATTCCTAGCAAACGCTCTGAGTCTGGCACAGCAGTCCCGCCACCCCCTCGGCGACGGTTCGTCACTGGTCTACATTGCGCGCGCCCAGTTCCAGGCCGGCCGACCGTCCGAAGCGCTGGCAACCTTGTCGGCCGCCCTGACCGCCGCCGAGCAGTATACCAGCCTGGGCCAGTTCGTCATCCTGCGCGACGCACTCCAGGCCCTCGCGGACGCGACCTAATAACCAGCTTCCTGCAAGCCCCGTCAGCGGCAAATATCTTCAAGAAGATTTTTCGGCCGCGAGCCGGTCCAGCAGCGCCCGCGCCGCCGCCTGTTCCGCCTGCCGCTTGGACCGCGCCTCGGACCGTGCCGCCGCGCCCGATTGCATCCGTGCCTCGACCGTGAAGACCGGCGCGTGATCGGGGCCCGAGCGGCCCAGCTCGGCATAGACCGGCGGGCTCTCGCCGCGCGCCTGCGCCCATTCCTGCAAGGCTGTCTTGGCGTCGCGCGCGTCGTCCTCGACCTTGGCGATGCGCTCGCCCCAGAGGCGCAGGATCACCCCGCGCGCGTCCTCATATCCCCCATCGCGATAGACGGCGGCAATCACCGCCTCCATCGCGTCGCCAAGCAGTGCCTCCTTGCGCCGCCCGCCTGTCTTCATCTCGGATTTGCCCAGCTTCAGCACCGCGCCCAGGTCGATCTGGCGGGCGACATCGGCGCAGGTCTCCTTGCGCACCAGCGCGTTGAAGCGCGGCGCCAGCCGCCCCTCGGGCGCGGTGGGGTCATGCGCCAGCACGGCCTCGGCCATCACCAGGCCCAACACCCGGTCGCCCAGGAACTCCAGCCGCTGATTGTCGGGCCGCGTCTCGGACGACAGCGAGCCATGCGTCAGCGCCCGGATCAGCAATTCAGGGTCTTTGAACCCGTATCCCAACCGGTCGCAAAAGGCGCGGATATCGGCGGAAAGCTTCACTCCACCGCCCGGAAGAACCGATCGCCGCGCCAGGTCCAGAAATAGACCATGCGTTCGCCCGCCGAGGAGAACATAATCCGGTCGGCGCGCCCGATGATGTTCTCGTAAGGCACGAAACCCACCCCGCCCCGCGTGCGCGGCACCCGGCTGTCGGAGGAATTGTCGCGATTGTCGCCCATCACGAAATACTGGCCCTCGGGCACGACAAAGACGGCGGTGTTGTCGTTCTGCAGGCCATCGCCCGCATTCAGCACCGAATGCTCCACTCCGCCGGGCAGGGTCTCGGTAAAGCGCTCATGCTCACATTCGCCGCCAAGCCCCACGGGCCGGTTGGAACAAAGCGGCAGATTGCGCTGCGGACCCTGGTAATCGTAGACCTCGACGAAGGGTTCCTCAGGCTCCAGCGTCGCCGCCTGGCCATTGACGTAGAGCACGCCGTTGCGCATCTGGATGGAATCGCCCGGCAGGCCCACGACGCGCTTGATGAAGTCGGTGTTCTGGGTGGGGTGGCGGAACACGATCACGTCGCCGCGTTCGGGCTCGGCGCCCCAGATGCGGCCCGAGAAGGGGCACATCGCGAAGGGGCAGGAATAGCGCGAATAGCCATAGGCCATCTTGTTGACGAAGAGGAAATCGCCAATCAGCAGCGTGTCCTTCATCGAGCCCGACGGGATCCAGAAGGGTTGAAAGAAAAGCGTGCGGAACACCCCCGCGATCAGAAGCGCATAGACCACCGTTTTCACGGTTTCCCAGATGCCGTCCTTCTTCTTGGCTGCTGCTGCCATGTCATCCTGCCTTTATCATGCGCCTTGAGGGGTTCGACATGCTACCTGCCGCGCGCGGAGTCAAGCGAGCGACCGGCCCGGAGGCGTCGGCGGCAGCGGCTGCCACCCCGTCCCCTCGGGCATGGCGTAGATCACCACGAAGGCCTGCGCCCAGGGGTGGTCATCGGTCAGGCTGACATGGATCACGGCCTCCATCCCCTCGGGCGTCATCTCGGCCAGCCTCTCGCGCGCCCACCCCGTCACATTCATGACCGGCTGGCCGGTGCGCAGATTGGTCACGGCCATGTCCTTCCAAGCGATTCCCATCCGCAGCCCGGTGCCAAGCGCCTTGGAGCACGCCTCCTTCGCCGCCCATCGCTTGGCGTAGCTGGCGGCGGGGGCCTGCGTGCGCGCGGCGCGGGCCTGTTCGCGGTCGGTAAAGACGCGGTTGCGAAAGCGGTCGCCGAAACGCGCCAGAGTGCCCTCGATGCGCTCGATATTGGCCAGGTCGGTGCCGATGCCCAGGATCATTTCGTTCCCGCCGGAGCAAGAAGCGGTTCGAGCGTATCGGTCACGACCGCGCTTGCCGTGACAGTGCCCGCCGCCTGATTGACGGTCAGGCTCAGCTCCACCAGACGAAAATCCGTCCCGTCGAGCACCTGTGCCGGAAGCGTAACGACCAACCCGACCGAGGCATCATACTCCGCCGTGACCCGGTCCATCCACAGCCCCGCATAGCCGAGACTGCCCCGCGACGAGATCAGCGTGCAGGCGGGGAAAGGCTCATCGCCTGCCGGATGCGTCACCATCAGGTGAAACGCCGCCGCCGCCGGTTCCCCCACATCCAGCGCGATCAGCCGGATATCGCCGTTGGCAAAATGGCGGATGGTTTCCTCATAGGGCGGGTAGATGTTGCGGGCATTGGCCTCGAAGGTGTCGCAATCACGGGTGGATTGCGCGCTGGCGGGCGCTGCCGTGAGGGCCGTGCAAAGGCCAAGAACCAGGGCAAGGTTTTTCATTCGACCACCTTCCATCGTGCCACGCGTCCCGGCGCGGCCTATTTCGTCTCTTCCCTGTCCGGCGCTGCCGGATCCACAGGGGCCTCATAGGCGGCCTGAACCGTGCCCGCGCCCGGATCGACGCCCAGGTAAAGCGTGCGTGCGACCAGCATATCGCCGCCAAGAACCTCGTCGACCGGCAGGTTGATCACCGTGATCCCTGCATCTTCCGACGCCGCGATCTCGCCCGTCCGCATCCCGAAGAACCCCTCGCCCTCGCGCGCCGAGACCAGGGCGCAGTCCGTCACCGCGCCATCCTCGCGCCGGATCGTGACCATCAGGTGATAGGCGCCCCGGTTCATCATGCCCGAGCCGCGCGCGTCCGGCCCTTCGTCCAGCGCCGTGACACGGATCGCGCCGCCTGCAAAATCGCGGATCGTCGCCTCGAACGGCGAATAGACATGCTGCGCCCCCGCCGCAGGGCCATCGCAATCGCCCACCACCTGCGCCGCCGCCGGACCGGCGGCGAGGAGCACCGCGAGGAGCAGCGCCGCCTTCACGCCCGCGCCTCTGCGATGATGCGCTGCATTTCCGTCATCGCGGGGGCAAGCCCCCGGAAGATCGCCTCGCCGATCAGGAAATGCCCGATATTGAGCTCCCGCACCTCGGGAAACGCCGCGACCGGCGCGACCGTGTCATAGGTCAGCCCGTGACCGGCATGGACCTCGAGCCCCAGGGAATGCGCAAACGCGGACATCTCGCGCAGGGCCTGCAATTCGCGGTCCCGGTCGTCCAGCCGCCCCTCGTGATGGGCGTCGCAATAGGCGCCAGTATGCAGTTCGATCACCTCCGCGCCGATCCGGTGGGCGGCCTCGATCTGGGCGCGCGCGGCGGCGATGAAGATGGACACCCGGCAACCGGCCTCGCGCAGGGGCGCGATGAAATGCGCCAGCCTGTTTTCCTCGCGCGCGACCTCCAACCCCCCCTCGGTCGTCCGCTCCTCGCGCTTTTCCGGCACGATGCAGACGGCGTGCGGCCTGTGGCGCAGGGCAATCGCCTGCATCTCGTCGGTGGCGGCCATCTCGAAATTCAGCGGCACCCGCAGCGCCGAGATCAGCCGGTCGATATCCTCGTCCGAGATATGGCGCCGGTCCTCGCGCAGATGCGCGGTGATGCCGTCGGCCCCGGCCTCCTCGGCCAGCAGCGCGGCGCGCACCGGGTCGGGCGTGTCCCCGCCACGCGCGTTGCGCACCGTGGCGACATGGTCGATATTCACCCCGAGCCGGGGAAGATGGGTCATGAAGCACGCTCCCTTTTCATGACGGGGGGCGCGCGTCGCCCGCCCGTTCCGCCTGCGCCTGCGCCTGCGCCTGCGCCTTGAGTTTCTCTACCTTCGCGCGCAGCTTGGCAATACGGCGCTGCTGATAGGCCCGGATCACCGGCACCGACAGGTAGTAGCAGATCAGCCCGCTGATGATGCCGGGGATGATCGAGCCGATCATGAAGGGGAAGAACACTGCGTCGTAGAAGGCGTATAATTCGTCCCAATTCGCCTCGCCGCCGACAAAGATCGTCAGGACGTTGCGTTGCAGATCGCTCCACGCGCCCGCAAAGGCCTGGCCCAAACCCTGCCCGATCCGCCCCCCGGTGCCCGGCCCCCCCAGCAGGAAATGCCCCGTTTCGAGCGAGATCAGCGCGATCGGCACATAGGTCAGCGGGTTGCCGATGAAGGTGGACAGGAGGGCCGCCAGGATATTGCCGCGCATCAGGCGGGCCAGGATCGCGGCCAGGACGAAATGCAGGCCGTAGAAGGGCGTGAACACGACGAAGGCCCCGGCAAAGACCCCGCGCGCGATGCTTTCGGGCGTGCCCGGCAGGCGGTGCAGCCGGTGGCGGATATAGCGGATCGCCCGTCCCCACCCGCCGCGCGGGTAGACCCAATGCTTGAGCACCTCCGGCAAGGGGCGTGCGTCTCGGCGTTTGAACACCATGGGGTGTCCGCCCTCCAAATCCTCTTGGCCCGCCTGTCAGGGGCGCCGGTCCAGATCCCGGAACCGCTCCAGCGTGGCAACATCACTATCGGCCTCGACGGCCATCATCACGGCGAACAGGTGTTCGGCGTCCCGCACCTCTATATCGACAAGCAGGCGGAAAAAGTCCGGTTTTCTGTCAATGAAGTGCAGGTCCGAGATATTGGCGTTCTGCTCGCCGATCAATGTGCAGATACGTCCCAGCACACCCTTGTCATTGCTCATGGTGATATTGATCGTGACATTATGCACTGCGGCATGGCGGCCTTCGGTCCAGTGCACGTCGATCCAGTCATCGGCCATCGCGTCCAGATCGGCCAGCGCGGGGCAGTCGATGGCATGCAGGATCGGCCCGCGCCCCTTGTAGGGAACGCCGACGATGCGTTCGCCGGGCACCGGCTGGCAGCATTGCGCACGGTTGACTTCGGCCCCGCCCGGCAGGCCGATGACGGCGCGTTTCACGCCCTCCTCCTCGTCGCGGGCGCGCACCAGTTCGGGGTAGAGCGTGGCGACAACCTCGCGCGCGGAAATCTCGGTGGCCCCGATCCGGGCCAGAAGCTCGTCGCCATCGGGCAGGCTCATCGTCCGGGCCGCGGTCTTCAGCGCCTTTTCGGTGGCCTTCTTGCCGACATGCTCGAACGCCACGCGCGCCAGTTCCTGCCCCAGGCGAATATAGCGCCCCCGGTCCTCTTCGCGCAGCAGGCGCCGGATCGCGGCCTTGGCTCGGCCTGTGGCGACAATGTCGATCCAGGTGGCCTGTGGGCTCTGCCCCTCGGCGGTGATGATCTCGACCGACTGGCCGTTCTTCAGCCGGGTCCAGAGCGGCACGCGGATGCCATCGACCTTGGCACCCACGCAGCTATGGCCGATGCGGGTGTGGATCGCATAGGCGAAATCCAGCGGCGTCGCGCCCTTGGGCAGCTTGACCACATCGCCCTTGGGGGTGAAGCAGAACACCTGGTCGGCATACATCTCCATCTTGACGTGTTCGAGGAACTCGTCGTGATCCTCGGCCATCTCGAAGCGTTCGCTGAGGCTGGCCAGCCATTTCGCCGGATCGACCGCAAACGGGTTCACCGCCCGCACGCCATCCTTGTAGGACCAATGCGCCGCGACGCCGCTTTCGGCGACCTCGTGCATCTGGCGGGTCCGGATCTGCACCTCGACCCGCTTGCCGTCGCGCCCCGACACCGTGGTGTGGATCGAGCGGTAGCCGTTGGTCTTGGGCTGGCTGATATAGTCCTTGAACCGCCCCGGCACCGAGCGCCAGCGCTGGTGGATCGCGCCAAGCACGCGGTAGCAATCATCCTCGGTATCGGTGATGACGCGGAAGCCGTAGATGTCCGAAAGGCGCGAGAACGCCATCTCCTTCTGCTGCATCTTGCGCCAGATCGAGAACGGCTTTTTCGCGCGGCCAAAGACCTGGCCGGTGACGCCGTGTTTCTCCATCACCGCCTCGATATCGTCGGTGATCTTGGGGATCACATCGCCCGATTCCTTCTGCAGCACCACGAACCGGCGCATGATCGACTTGCGCGCATCGGGGTTGAGCACGGAAAACGCCAGGTCCTCCAGCTCGTCCCGCATCCACTGCATCCCCATGCGGCCCGCCAGCGGCGCATAGATATCCATCGTCTCATGCGCCTTCTGGGCCTGCTTGTCCTGGCGCATGTGCCGGATGGTGCGCATGTTGTGCAGCCGGTCGGCCAGCTTGACCAGGATCACCCGCAGATCCTTAGACATCGCCATGAAGAGCTTGCGGAAATTCTCGGCCTGCTTGGTCTCGCGGCTGCTGAGTTCCAGGTTGGTCAGCTTGGTGACGCCATCGACCAGTTCCGCCACGTCATGGCCAAAGAGCTTTTCCACCTCGGAATAGGTGCCCTTGGTATCCTCGATCGTGTCATGCAGCAGGGCCGTGGCAATGGTCGCGTCATCCAGCCGCTGTTCGGTCAGGATCGCGGCCACCGCGACGGGATGCGTGAAATAGGGCTCGCCCGAGGCGCGGGTCTGGCCCTCATGCATCCTGTCGGCATAGGCATAGGCCCCGCGCAGCAGGGACTCGTTGCATTTCGGGTTGTAGTTGCGCACCAGGCTCAGCAGGTCGTCGACATCAATCATGACGGGCCTGCCCCCGGTTCAGAGGCTCAACGCTGGCCTTGCGCTTCCATCAGCTGGCGCAGCATCTGCTCTTCGGACATGTCGTCCTTGCCCGGACGGTCGGCCTCGACGCCCTGCAAAAGCGCCATCGCGTCCTCTTCCGGCTCATCGACCTCGATCTGGGTCTGGTTCGATTCGATCAGGCGTTCGCGCAGGTCATCGGCCTGCTGCGTTTCCTCGGCGATCTCGCGCAGGGACACGACGGGATTCTTGTCGTTGTCGCGGTCCACGGTCAGGGGCGAACCTGCCGAGATCTCGCGCGCGCGATGGGCGGCGAGCATCACCAGTTCGAACCGGTTCGGAACCTTGTCAACGCAATCTTCAACCGTCACGCGGGCCATATGATATCTCCGAGGTTTGGATGCTTCCAGAAACGCAAGCCCTGTATCTATCCACCGCAAAGGGGATTGACAAGGCCCTTCCTGCCCCGCAAGCGGCGCGGCGATCCGCGAAAATCCGCCGCGATTGCGGGGCGTGCACCGGCGCCGTCGCCCGGCCTTGTCGTCGCTTAAGTCATGCCTGTGGCGGGGTTTTCCGGAAATCTTGCCATCGCAGCCGAATTTGACCCCACGGCAATCAGCGGATTTTGATCAGATTTCTCCGGGGCGGGGCGTTGCAAACTGACTTCGAGACCTTATTATCATGGGCATTGTCGGTCGTGGTTATTTTGCCATTTGATTTCAGATTCACGGGAATTGCGGCTGACGCCATTACACTCACGGGACGGACATCATGTTTTATCGCGACGAAAGGCTGGCGTTGTTCATCGACGGCTCCAACCTCTACGCGGCCGCCAAGGCGCTGGCCTTCGACATCGACTACAAGCTTCTGCGCAAGGAGTTCATGCAGCGCGGCAAGCTGCTGCGCGCCTTCTACTACACGGCCCTGCTGGAGAATGACGACTATTCGCCGATTCGCCCGCTGGTCGACTGGCTGCACTATAACGGCTTCACCATGGTCACCAAACCGGCCAAGGAATTCATCGACAGCCAGGGCCGCCGCAAGGTCAAGGGCAACATGGATATCGAGCTGGCCGTCGACGCGATGGAGATCGCGCCGCATGTCGACCATATCGTGCTGTTCTCGGGCGACGGCGATTTCCGGCCGCTGGTCGAGGCGCTGCAACGCAAGGGCGTGCGCGTCTCGGTGGTCTCAACCATCCGCAGCCAGCCGCCGATGATCGCCGACGACCTGCGCCGCCAGGCCGACAATTTCATCGAGCTGGACGAGTTGAAGGACGTGGTGGGCAGGCCCCCCCGCGAACCGCGCGTCACCGACCGCGCCGATTACGAGACCGAGGACAACTGAGCCTCGCTCAGCCCGACGGCTCACGGCGGAACAGGCTGTATTGAAACCGTTGCTCGGCCCCGGTCGGAGTGACATGGGTGAACCGGCCCGCCCCGTCGGGCCGGAACGCCCCCGGCACGAGGTCCGCCACGGTCTCGGCCATCTCCTCGGGCGCATAGCGGCGCACCGGCAGGCCGGAACAGCTTTCCGGCCCGTCCTCGGCAAAACTCATCACGATCGCATGGCCGCCGGGGCGCAACGCCTCGGCCATCGCCGCCAGGTAGGCCCGTTGCCCGCCCGCGTCGGTCAGGAAATGAAACACCGCCCGGTCGTGCCACAGGTCAAAGCGGCGCGGTGGGGTCCAGGCGGTGATATCGGCGGCAATCCACGCGACCTGCGCCGCCTGCCCGCCCATCCGCTCCTGTGCCTTGGCCAGTGCCGTTGTCGATATATCAAGCACGCTGACATCGACATAGCCTCGCGCCAGCAGGCAATCGGCCAGCCGGGACGCCCCGCCGCCGATGTCGATCACACCCGCCTCCGGGCCGACCCGGTCCGTGATCAGGTCAAGCGACAGGTCGGGGCGGGCCTCGAACCAGCTCAACTCCTCGGGGCGGGTGCCGTCATAGCGGTCCTCCCAATGCGTCTGCCCGCCAGTCTTGCCATGTCCCGCCATGCAACTCTTCCTTCTCTTCCCATCAGGCCAGATCGTCCGCGTCGGTCTGACCGAGAACCTCGATCACCTCCTCGGGCCAGATGCTCTCGATATAGGATGGAACGCGCCCAATCCCAAATTCGCATCTCGGGCTCCTCTTGCAATTCCTGTCCCGTCCCGGCCCCCCGGGCACGGGTGGCTCACCTGACAGCTTCGTGATCGCCGCCTCTGGACGTGGGGCCATCGCTCGCATAACTCGGGGGCAGACAGGAGAGACCCCATGAAACCGCCCCTCACCCTCTACCTCGCCGCCCCGCGCGGCTTCTGCGCCGGTGTCGACCGCGCCATCAAGATCGTCGAAATGGCGCTCGCGAAATGGGGCGCGCCGGTCTATGTGCGCCACGAGATCGTGCATAACAAGTTCGTCGTCGACGACCTGCGCGGCAAGGGTGCCGTCTTTGTCGAACGGCTCGCCGATTGCCCCGATGACCGGCCCGTCATCTTCTCGGCGCATGGCGTGGCCAAATCGGTCCCGGCCGCGGCCGAGGCGCGCAACATGGTCTATGTCGATGCCACCTGCCCGCTGGTCTCCAAGGTCCATATCGAGGCCGAACGCCACCACGCGAACGGCCTGCAAATGGTGATGATCGGCCATGCCGGCCACCCCGAGACCGTCGGGACCATGGGCCAATTGCCCGAAGGCGAGGTGCTGCTGGTCGAAACCGCCGAGGATGTGGCCCGCCTCACCCCGCGCGACCCCGGGAAACTGGCCTTCATCACCCAGACCACCCTCAGCGTCGATGACACGGCGGAAATCGTGGCCGCCCTGCAGGCGAAATTCCCCACCATCATCGGCCCGCACAAGGAAGACATCTGCTACGCCACCACCAACCGGCAGGCGGCAGTGAAGGCCATTGCCCCCAAGGCCGATGCGATCCTGGTCGTGGGCGCGCCCAACTCGTCCAATTCGCGCCGCCTAGTCGAGGTCGGGGCCAAGGCAGGCTGCGGTTATTCCCAACTGGTGCAGCGGGCCGAAAACATCGACTGGCGCGCGCTTGAGGGGATCACGGCGCTTGGTGTCACCGCCGGAGCCTCAGCCCCCGAAGTGTTGGTCAATGAAGTCATCGAGGCCTGCCGCGCCCGGTTCGATGTGACCCTTGAATATGTCGAAACGGCGGTCGAGAACGTGGAATTCAAGGTGCCCCGCGTGCTGCGCGAACCGGCCTGAGCGCGGGGCCGCACACCGCGACCCAACCGCCGCGGCCTGCCTTCCAGCCGATCCGCCGGATCACCTGACAGATCACCCCCCCCTCTTTTTCGTCCAAGTACCTGTCTCCGCCGCGACGGCGCAGGGTAGCCCTCATCGTGGCACCGCCGCCTGCGTCCAGCCCATGGCAATGCGGCCCGACGACGGCTCCCGGCAGGGGGCCCGAGCCGGACCGCCGCCATGTTGCGTCGGGGACGCTGGCGCTTGCCTCGGGCGGCAAAGTCCACGATGCTTTGCCTGTCACACGCGGCAAAGGCCCCTGCCCCATGATCTCCGCCCTGATCCCGGCGCGCGACCTGGCGAAACGGACCGGCATGGCCCACCTGCCCGGGTCGGCCACCGGAGCCTTGCGCCCGGGCGGCGCGACCGCCGTCACCCTGCGCAAGACCCGTGATCCCGGCCCCCGCATCGCAACCCGCTCCGCGATGGAGCGCGCCTGACATGTCCGATCGCGAAACGCTCGACGTCTATGCCGCCCGCGCGGCGGAATATGACAAGATCCCGCCCTCGAATACGCAGGACGCGGCGCTGGCGGGCTTTCTCGCCCGACTTGCCCCCGGTGCCCATATCCTCGATCTCGGCTGCGGGCCGGGGCTGCACGCAGGCCAGATGATGGCCGAGGGCTTCACCGTCACCGCCCATGACGCCACGCCCGCCTTTGTCGAGGCCGCACGGGCGCGCGGCGTCGATGCGCATCTCGCCCGGTTCGACGATCTCGACGCCGCCGCCGCGTTTGATGCCATCTGGGCCAGCTTCAGCCTGCTCCACGCCGCGAAAGCCGATTTCCCCCGGCACCTGGCTGCCTGCCACCGCGCGTTGCGTCCCGGCGGCATCTTCTTCCTCGGCATGAAACTGGGACAGGGCGAGATCCGCGACGACCTGGGCCGCTTCTACAGCCTCTATTCCGAGGCCGAGCTGCGCGCCGCCCTCGCCGATGCGGGCTTCAGCGTGACCGAGGCTGTCACCGGTGAAGGCGCGGGGCTGGCCGGAACCGTCGATGCTTTTGTCCTGATCACCGCGCGCAGGTCGTAAGCCGGGTTGCCCTTCGCGCGCGCGGACGCCAAAAGGGCCGGACCCCGCCATATGAGGTCCCCGATGCAGACCATTCCCCGCCCCGCCCTCCTGCTCGGCCTTGCCGGGCTGATCCCCTTCCTCTGGGGCGCGCTGACAGTGGCCTTGCCCGATCTGGCCGCCTGGGGCTGGAATACGTTCGGGCCCCGCTTCATCGGACCCTATATCCAGGTCTTCTACGGCGCGATCATCCTGGCCTTCATGTCCGGCGTCCTCTGGGGCTTTGCAACGCGGGGAACCGGCTGGAGCGGCTACGCCCTCTCGGTTCTGCCTGCCCTCTGGGCCTTCTTCACCACCGGCGGCGGCGCCGAACGCGCGGGCGCGGCGCTAATCGTGGGTTTCCTTGGGCTGCTGGCGCTCGACTGGCAGTTCTGGCGCAAGGGGCTGGCGCCGCCTTGGTGGATGCATCTGCGGGTGGCTCTGACGGTGATCGTCGGCCTCGCGCTCTCGGTCGATCTGGTGCTCTGATGGCCGAGCTTTTCGCCTATACGGACGGGGCCTGTTCCGGAAATCCCGGCCCCGGCGGGTGGGGCGCGCTGCTGATCGCGCGCGAGGGCGACCGTGTGGTGAAAGAGCGCGACCTCAAGGGCGGCGAGGCCGAGACCACCAACAACCGGATGGAGCTGCTGGCGGCGATCTCGGCGCTCGAAAGCCTGACCCGGCCCTCCGCCATCACCATCGTCACCGACAGCGCCTATGTGAAGAACGGCGTGACGCAATGGATCCACGGCTGGAAGCGCAACGGCTGGAAGACCTCGGCGAAGAAGCCGGTCAAGAATGTCGACCTGTGGCAGCGGCTGGAAGCGGCGCAGGCCCGCCATGACGTGACCTGGGAATGGGTCAAGGGTCATGCCGGACACCCCGAGAACGAACGCGCCGACGAACTGGCCCGCGCCGGCATGGCCCCGTTCAAACCGGGGTGACCGGGGCAGCGCTGCGGCGACGCAGCGCAGATCCGCGCCGTCGACGGCGCGTCCACGCGGTTTCGAACCTGGCACAGGACAAATATGACCCCACCGATCCTCGACTATGCCTCCGTCCTGATCTTCGCCCTCTCCGGCGCGCTGGTGGCAAGCCGCGCGCAGCTCGATATCGTCGGGTTCTTCTTCATCGCCTGCCTGACCGCCGTGGGCGGCGGCACCATCCGCGACGTGCTGCTGGACCGCAACCCGGTCTTCTGGATCGCCGATCCGACCCACCTGGCCATCGCCTGCGGCGCGGCGCTGGTGGTGTTTTTCACCGCGCATCGCTTCGAAAGCCGCTACCGGGTGCTGCTGTGGCTCGACGCAGCCGCGCTTTCGGTCGCGGTCGCCGCCGGGGCCAGCGCGGCCATGGCGCTCGATCATTCCGCGCCTGTCGTCCTGGTCATGGGGGTCGCGACCGGCACGTTTGGCGGTCTCATGCGCGACGTGGTCTGCAACGAGGTGCCGCTGGTCCTGAAACAGGGCGAGCTCTACGTCACCGCCGCCTTCGCGGGGGCGGGTGCGGCGCTCATCGCGGCAAGCGTCACAACCTATCCGCTGGCCCCGGCGCTGGCCAGTATCGCGGCCTGTTTCACCTTGCGCGCAGGCTCGATCCATTTCGGCTGGTGCCTGCCGGTCTACCGCGCGCGCCCGCCACGTCAGTGATCAGCGCCGCTGGATATAGGTTCGCCAGGCCCAGATCAGGAACACCGCGCCCAGGAAGGCGCCAAGGAAGCCCGCGAACATGCCGAAGACGGACAGCAGGAATCGCAGGACCAGCCCGCCGATGATCGCGCCGAGGATGCCGATGGCCACCGTGGTCAGCACATTCGCCTCCAGCCGCATCACGCGCGTTGCCAGGTAGCCCGCCGCCGCGCCCACGATGATGAGATAGAGCACCACCATCGGATCAGCGCCGCCGCCCGCGCCGCCGCCCCAGGCGCAGGTTGCCCACCGGGATCAGCACCAGCGCCGCCGAGGCCCCGATGATCGCATCCAGCCCCGGCGAGCCGAAGGACAGGCGGAACATCACCCGGATCATGAAGAGGAGGATCACCGCCCCGAGCGCGATGATCACCGAGGGGAGGATGCCGTTGCGGGTAATCCCCCACCTCTCGAACAGAACGCCGATGATACCGCCGATCATCAGCGATCCGAAAAAGGCGAAAAATCCCATCTGGTCTCTCCCAATATGGTGCCCCGCGGCAGGGTCGTCCCGCGCAGGAAGCTCTGCGCATCCTGCCGCCCGCGCCCCTCGACCTGCACCTCGTCAACCTGCACCGCGCCGCCGCCGCAGGCAAGGGTCAGCCCGTGCAGAACCTCGCCAGGGCGCCCTTCGCCCGCCACGACGCGGCTGGCCAGCAGCTTGAGGCGCTTGCCGTTCAATGTCGTCCAGGCCCCCGGAAAGGGCGAGAGCCCCCGGATCTGGCGGTCGACCTCCAGCGCGGGCCGCGTCCAGTCGATCCGCGCCTCGGCCTTGTCGATCTTGGCGGCATAGGTGACGCCCTTTTCCGGTTGCGGCACCGGCACCAATTCATCCAGCCGCGCCAGCGCTGCGACAATCGCCTCGGCCCCCATCGCGCTCAACCGGTCATGCAGGCGCGCGGTGGTCTCCTCCGGCCCGATATCGGTTTCCCGGCACAGCAGCACCGGCCCGGTATCCAGCCCCGCCTCCATCGCCATGATGCACACCCCGGTTTTTTCGTCCCCCGCCATGATCGCGCGATGAATGGGCGCGGCTCCGCGCCAGCGGGGAAGCAGGCTGGCGTGGATATTGAGGCAGCCCCGCGCAGGCGCGTCCAGCACGGCTTGCGGCAGGATCAGGCCATAGGCCACCACCACCGCGACATCGGCCTCCAGCGCGGCGAAGGCCGCCTGCGCCTCGGCCGTTTTCAGGCTGGCGGGGTGGCGCACCGCAAGCCCAAGCGCCTCGGCCCGCGCCTGCACCGGGGTGGGCCTTTCCTGCTTGCCCCGTCCTGCGGGGCGCGGCGGCTGGCAATAGACGGCGGCGATCTCGTGCCCCGCCCCGACCAGCGCATCCAGCACGGGGACCGAGAAATCGGGGCTGCCCATGAATGTGATCCGCATCGAAACCTGTCCTTGTCGCTGTGCCTGCCCCGATCTACCGCAGCGCGTGCGCCGGGACCATCGGATTTCGGGCCGGACGCGAACACGCGCCGTCGACGGCGCGTCGCAAACGCCGCGTCGACGCGGCGTCCCTCGCACCGCGCGGTCCTCTCGGCAATATTTAGCCACATGGCTAGGTTTTCTCTTGCACAGCCCATATCGCTCATGTTACCTAGCCATATGGCTAAGTATGACGAGCAACTGGACCGGTATTTCACCGCCCTCGGTGACCCGACGAGACGCGCTATCCTGTCGCGGCTGGCCCGAGGCCCGGCCAGCACCAGCGAATTGGCGGCACCGCATGACATGGCGCTGCCCTCCTTCCTCGCGCATCTGCGCAAGCTGGAGGCCGCGGGGCTGGTCAGCAGCGACAAACAGGGTCGCGTGCGCAGCTACAGCCTGACGCCAGATGCCCTGCGCCCCGCGCAGGACTGGCTCAGCGAACAGCGCGCCCTGTGGGAGACCCGGCTGGACCAGTTCGACGATTACGTCACCAACCTGATGCAGGAGCGAACAGATGGACCTCGATCCCAAGACTGACCTGAAACTGACCCGCACCCTCAAGGCCCCCCGCGCCCTGATCTGGGAGTGCTGGACCAGCCCCGACCATATCCCGCATTTCTTCGTCCCCCGCCCGCACAAGGTCACGGGCTGCGAGATCGACCTGCGCGTCGGCGGACGGTTCAACACCACCTTCGATGTCGATGGCAACGTGATGGACAACACGGGCGTCTACCTCGAGATCGTGCCGCAGCAAAAGCTGGTCTTCACCGATGCCTATTCGGAAGGCTGGAAACCCGCCCCCGACCCGTTCATGACCGCGATCCTGCTGCTGGAGGATGCGGGCGACGGGGCCACCTCCTACACCGCCATCGCGCGCCACCGCTCCGCTGACGCCCGCCGGAGCCATGAGGATATGGGGTTTCACGACGGATGGGGCACGGTCGCGGATCAGTTGGAGGCCTATGCGCAGGGCCTCAATCGCTGACCCTCAGACATCCAGCCCCTCGTTCACGGTCAGCTTCGGATTGCGGAACCCCATCGCGGCCCAGGCGAGGAACAGCCGGCCCATGAACCCCGCCGAATGCCGTTTCCGGTTCGGCACGTCATCGGGCAGTTCCGTCCCCTTCGGCAGGTCGCCGACCATGGTGCGCAACTGAACCGGCGGGTGCGCGCCCTCCGGCCACAGACCGCCATAGAGGCTCAGCCAATGACCGCCTTTCGCCTCGATGAAGACGGGCGTGTTGCAGCAGGTGGCAATCACCCGGCGCGTGCCGGATTTGGGCGTCAGCCGGAACGCCTTGAGGTTCTCATGCCCCGACAGGAACTCCACCCTGTCCTTGCGGTATTCGACGCAGATCGTGCCACCGATCTCCGTCAGGATCGAGCGCGCGCCGGGCAACCGCGCCATCCGCTCGGCCGCCTCGCGGCAACTGTCGCACAGACATTCCGTGACCGCGATCGGGCGGCCCGTCACCTCGGCCCGCATCGCCCCGCAGGCGCATTGAAGCTGTGTTTCCGACACCTGGCCACCCTCCGTCATTCACAGGCCAGCTTGCCAGACTCCGCGCGGATTTCAACGGCGGTAATCAGCCCCGCTTCCGCGCCTTCTTCAGCAGCATGTCGCGGCGGGTCTTGCTGAGGCGGTCGAAATACATCCGCCCCGCCAGATGGTCGATCTGGTGCTGCACCGACGTGGCCCAAAGCCCGACGAAATCCTTCTCCACCTCTGCCCCCTCCTCGTCCAGATAGGCCACCGTCACCGCGCGGGGGCGGGCAATGAGCGCGGACAATCCGGGCAGGTTCGGGCTCGCCTCCTCATGCGGTCGGAACTCGACCGAGGCGTGCAGCACGCGCGGATTGGCCAGTTTCACCGCCTTGCCGCGCGCGTCCGAGGCATCGACCACGGCCAGCGCCTGCATCACGCCGATCTGCGGCGCGGCAAGCCCCACACCCGGCATCGCGTCCATCGTCTCGACCATGTCGGCCCAGATCGCGCGGGTCTCGTCGGTGATCTCCTCCACCTTCGCGGCGGGCATGCGCAATCGCCTGTCCGGCCACATCACGAAGGGCCTAACCGGCATATTCCGCCTCCAGCGCGGCGGTCGGCATCCAGCCGGTCGAAGATGACGATTCCGTTCAGGTGGTCCATCTCGTGCAGCGCCACCCGCGCGGCGGCGCCGGTCAGAACCTCGGACTGGCGCGCGCCATCCAGATCGGTCCATTGCATCGTCGCGCGCGGCGGTCGGGCGATCTCGGCGCTGACACCGGGGATCGACAGGCAGGCCTCCTCGCCCAGGACAAAGCGGTTATACTCCACCGAGATGCGCGGGTTGATCGCCACCATCGGGTTTGGCGCGGCCTCTTTCCAGGTCACATCCATCACGAACATGCGGATCATCCGGCCCACCTGCGGCGCCGCCAGCCCACGGCCCCTGGCGTCATACATCGTGTCCAGCATGTCCTGCGCCAACTCGCCCACCTCGCCCTCGACCGGTGCGCAGTCCTGGCTCAGGCGCGGATCGGGCCAGCGCAGGATCTCCAGCACGCTCATGCCTTCTCCCGCGCGCGCTCACGCTTCAGCTTGACCATCTTGCGGGTGATCATCTGGCGCTTGAGCGGCTTGAGGTAGTCGATGAAGAGCTTGCCCGCCAGGTGGTCGATCTCATGCTGCACGCAGGTCGCCCAGAGGCCGGTGAAGACCTCCCGCTGCGCGCGGCCGTCCGCGTCCATCCAGGCCACCTCGACCTCGGCGGGGCGCGTCACCTCGGCGTAGATATCGGGAATCGACAGGCACCCTTCCTCGTAAACGCTGGTCTCGTCCGAGGTGGCGATCACCTCGGGGTTGAACATCGCCAGGGGGCGCGGCGTGGCCCCCTCCTCCTTCTCGCAATCCAGCACGATCAGCCGGTCCAGCACGCCCACCTGCGGCGCGGCCAGACCGATGCCCGGCGCGTCATACATGGTTTCCAGCATGTCCGAGGCCAGCACCCGCAATTCGTCGGACAGATCGACGACGGGCGAGGCCGGTTTCTTCAGGCGCGGGTCGGGATGGATCAGGATCGGGCGTAACATGGCCGTTGAGATAAGCGATCGGGCGCGCTCCCGCAACGCCTCTTGCACCCGCGCCGCGATCCGCTAGCTTGCCGCCCCGTAACGGTAACGCCCCAGGAAGGCCCCATGGATTTCAACACGCTCATAGATCGCCGCGGCACCAACTCCTCCAAATGGGACAAGATGGAAAAGCTCTTCGGCGTCTCGCCCGAGGACGGCCTGTCGATGTGGACCGCCGATTCCGATTACCCGACCGCGCCCTGTGTGCGCGACGCCCTGCGCAAGGCCGCCGATTTCGGCGTGTTCGGCTATTCGTGGGAACATCCCGACTACCTTGCCGCCATCGCCTGGTGGATGAAGACCCGCCACGGCTGGGAGGTCGATCCCGACTGGATCCTGACCAGCCAGGGGCTCGGCAATGCCGTCGCCCTGTCGATCCATGTCTGGAGCGATCCCGGCGATCACGTCGCGATCTTCCCGCCCGTCTATCATGAATTTGCCCACAAGATCGAAAAGCTCAGCCGCCGCGTGACCGAATGTCCGCTGCGCCTCAGGGACGGCCGCTATGAGCTGGACCTCGACGACGCCCAGGCCCGGCTGACGGGCAAGGAAAAGATACTGATCTGGTGTTCGCCGCAGAACCCCTCGGGCCGGATCTGGACGCCAGAAGACCTGCGCGCCGTGGCCGAATTTGCCGAGCGCAACGACCTGGTCCTGATCTCGGACGAAATCCATCACGATCTCGTCTACAAGGGCGAAACCTTCGTGCCGATGGATGTCGCCGCGCCCGGTTTCCGGAGCCGCACGGTGACGCTGACCGCCCCCTCCAAGACCTTCAACATCGCGGGCCAGCGCACCGGCAACATGATCATCCCCGACCCCGACCTGCGCAACGCCATGACCCGCCGCCTCTACACGCTGGATTACACGCCCTCGATGCTGGGGGTCGAGATGATCCGTGCCGCCTACGGCCCGGAAGGCGCGGCCTGGGTCGATGCGCAGATGGCGCATCTGGACAAGAACCGGCGGCTTATGGATGACGGGTTGAACGCGATCCCCGGCGTCCGTTCCATGCCGCTGCAATCCACCTACCTCGCCTGGGTCGATTTCACCGGCACCGGCATGACCCATGACGAGGTGATCGCCCGCATCCGCGATGATGCGAAGATCGCGGTCAGTCCGGGGCCCGGTTTCGGCGCGGGCGGCGACGGCTTCCAGCGCATCAACTTCGCCACCCAGACCGCCCGCGTCCAGGAGGCGGTGGAACGCCTGCAGCGCGCCTTCGCCGACCTCCAGTAGGGCGGGCTTCACCCCGCCACGCGCGCGCCCCCGGCGCCCCGAGACGCCGCCGCGTCTGCACAGGGGGCGCATCGGGGGGCGCATCGGGGGGTGTACGCCGATTTTCCGCGAAACCTGCCTTGCCGCAGCGCAGCACTTGCACCCCGACACGCAATATCCTAACCAGTTACGGAACCGATACGACATATCCTTACCCAAAGGTCGCGCATTCATGTCCTTCCGCCTGCAACCCACGCCCCCCGCCCGTCCGAACCGCTGCCAGCTTTTCGGCCCCGGCTCGAACCCCAGGCTCTTCCCCAAGATGGCGGCCTCGGCGGCGGATGTGATCAACCTCGATCTGGAGGACAGCGTCGCGCCGTCCGACAAGGATCAGGCGCGCGAGAACATCATCCGGGCGACGCATGATTTCGACTGGGGCGCCAAGACGCTGGCGGTGCGGATCAACAGCCTCGATACCCCCTATTGGTATCGCGATGTGGTTGATTTGCTGGAACGATCCTCGGACCGGCTGGATCAGATCATGATCCCGAAGGTGGGCTGCGCCGAGGATGTCTATGCCGTCGATGCGCTGATCACGGCGGTCGAGAGCGCCAAGTCGCGGACCAGGCCCGTGAGCCTGGAAGTGATCATCGAATCCGCCGCCGGTCTGGCCCATGTCGAGGCCATCGCGGCCGCCTCGCCCCGCCTCCAGGCCATGAGCCTTGGTGCGGCCGATTTCGCCGCCTCGATGGGGATGCAGACGACGGGGATCGGCGGCACGCAGGAAAACTATTACATGCTGCACGGGCAAAACCGGCATTACGCCGACCCCTGGCACTGGGCCCAGACCGCCATCGTCGCCGCCTGCCGCACCCATGGTTTATTGCCCGTGGACGGCCCTTTCGGGGATTTCTCGGATGACGAGGGCTACCGCGCGCAGGCGCGGCGTTCGGCCACGCTCGGCATGGTCGGAAAATGGGCGATTCACCCGAAACAGATCGCCCTGGCCAACGAGGTCTTCACCCCCTCGGACGAGGCCGTGACCGAGGCGCGCGAGATCCTCGCCGCGATGGAAGACGCCAAGAAAAACGGCGAAGGTGCAACGGTTTACAAGGGCCGGCTGGTCGATATCGCCTCGATCAAGCAGGCCGAGGTGATCGTCGCCCAATCCGACCTGATCGCGGCCTCCGCCGGGTGAACTGCCTAAAATCCGAGATGTTAAGCCCGGGTTAGGGTTCGCGCGGTAATGTCCTCTCCGGGTTAGCGAGGGGACGGGAATGACATACGATATAGATATCTTGCTGGATTTCGTCAGTTCGCTGGCCCTGGTCGCGATCCTGGCGCTGGCCTATGGCACGCTGCGGCGGCGGTTTTCCGGGCCGACGATGGCCCCGGTCCTCCTGGGGTTCCTGTTCGGCACCGTGACCATCATCCAGATGCACACGCCGCTCACCCCGATGGAGGGGTTGATCATCGACATGCGCAACGTGCCGATCGCGCTGGCGGGCGCGTTCCTGGGCCTGCGCGGACTGGCGGTGTGTCTGATCATGGCGATGGCCACGCGCTACGGCATTGGCGGCGTCGGCTGGATATCGGGCGTTGCGGGCATGATCGTCGCGGGCGGGGCCGGGCTGGCCTGGGATCGGCTGACGCGGCAGCGCAGCGTGCGGGGCGCGCGCCCCCTGATGGCCCTTGGCGTCGTGATGTGCAGCCACCTGGTCGCCGCCGTCCTGCTGCCTGTCGATATCGCGATCTGGTTCCTCACCGTCGCGGCTCCGCCCATCGTCGCCCTCAACCTCGTCTCGGTGCCGCTGGTCGGCGCGTTGCTGGAACGCGAGCGGCAATTGATGGCGGGTGAAACGCGGCTGAAAGCCTCGGCCAGCACGGATCCCGATACCGGGTTGCTGACGCAGGCCGCCTTCGCGCGCGAAGTCTCGCTTGCGTCCTCGGCGGGCCGGACCAGCCCGGTTGCCGGCATCCTGATCGTCGGCATCGGCAATCGCAAGGATCTGGCGCAGCTCCATGGATCTGAGGGACTGGCACAGGTCTCGGGCGCGTTGCGCCACCGCCTGAAATCCATGATCACGCATTGCGAATTGCTCGGCCAGTCCGACAACGGGGACATCCTGGTCCCGCTCTTGGCCGATGAAATGACTGACCGGGCCGAGATCGAAACCGCCCTGCGCCGGGGCCTTACCAATTGTGCCATCGCGTTACCGGGCGGCGAGTCCGCCCGCCCGACCGCGTCGGTCCAGCTTCACACGCTGTCCGAAGGCTATGGCAGCCGCGACATCCGGAAACAGTTGGCAAAGCTGCCCCGGCCACGACCCGCAAGCGCGCGCGCGCAGGCCCCGGCCCGACCCAATCGCGGCGCGTCCGGCATACATCACGCCCTCTTTGCCAAGTCCGAAAGGCTGGCCCGCGCGATCCACGGCTGAGGCCGGGACCGGTCGAGACTGCGCCGCCAAAGGCCCCCGTTCGCACGGTCGTGCGACATGCGACCTATCGCATTGCAATTGGCGGTGGAGAAAGCCATATAGAACCGGCCCTGACACGTCCTTCGGAGCCGTCCGCGATGACCAATTACCTCGACTTTGAAAAGCCGCTTGCCGAGATCGAAGGCAAGGCCGAGGAGCTTCGCGCCATGGCGCGCGGCAATGCCGAGATGAATGTCGAGGAAGAGGCCAAGGCGCTGGACAAGAAGGCCGCGGACCTCCTCAAGGAGCTTTATAACACCCTGACTCCGTGGCGGAAATGCCAGGTCGCGCGCCATCCCGACCGGCCCCATTGCCGCGACTACATCAACGCACTCTTCACCGAATACACGCCGCTGGCGGGCGACCGGAACTTCGCCGACGATCACGCCGTGATGGGCGGCATCGGTCGCTTCAACGACCGCCCCGTGGTGGTGATCGGCCATGAGAAGGGCCATGACACCAAGACCCGGATCGAACGGAATTTCGGCATGGCCCGGCCCGAGGGCTACCGCAAGGCCGTCCGCCTGATGGAGCTTGCCGACCGCTTCGGCCTGCCCGTCATCACGCTCGTCGACACGCCCGGCGCCTATCCCGGCAAGGGCGCCGAGGAACGCGGCCAATCCGAGGCCATCGCCCGCTCGACCGAAAAATGCCTGCAGATCGGTGTGCCGCTGGTCTCGGTCATCATCGGCGAAGGCGGATCGGGCGGGGCCGTGGCCTTTGCCACCGCCGATCGCCTCGCGATGCTGGAGCACTCGATCTATTCGGTGATCAGCCCCGAGGGCTGCGCCTCGATCCTTTGGAAGGACGGGGCCAAGATGCGCGAAGCCGCCGAGGCGCTCCGCCTCACTGCGCAGGACCTGGAAAAACTGGGCGTCGTCGATCACATCATCAAGGAACCGCTCGGCGGTGCACAGCGCGACAGGACTGCCGCCATCGCCGCCGTGGGCGAAGCGGTGGAAAAGCTGCTGTCGAAGATGGACGGGCAAAGCGGCACGGACCTGATCGCCGCGCGGCGCAAGAAATATCTTGACATGGGCTCCAGAGGGCTGGCCGCGTAGACGCTACCAGAGCCGCCCCCTGGCATATTCCGCGTATCCGGAATCATAGCCCTCGGCGTCGAATTCCGGCACCATCTCCTTGGCGAACTGCCCCGCTGTCGGCAAACCTTCCGCATCGTCACGTGACCAGAGCCCCGAGCGGATCACCGCCTTGGCGCATTGGTAATAAAGCTCCTGCGCGGTGATCACGATCACCAGCTTGGGATGCTTGCCGCCCTGCTCGAACTGCCCCGTGACGCCCGCATCCGTGGTCAGCCGCGCCCGGCCATTGACCCGGATCACGTTGTTGCTGCCCGGCACCAGGAACATCACCGACACCCGCCCGTCGCGCACGATGTTTCGCAGCGTGTCGATGCGGTTATTGCCGCGCCAGTCGGGCAGCCACAGCGTGCGCTCATCCGCGATATGGACCACCGGGCCGTTATCGCCGCGCGGGCTGCCATCGGTGCCTTCGGGGCCGACCGTGCTGAGAATGCAGAAGCGCGAGGCCGCGATCCAGGACCGGTAGAGCGGCGTGATCACCGGCGTCACCTTGGTCAGCGAGGCGGGCACTGGATCGTCGAACAGCGCCTCCAGCGTCGCGATATCGTCAATATACTCCATCTAGTCCTCCCCCTCGAACCCCGCCTCGGCCATGAGCCGATTGGACGCCGTCTCGACCATCTCCTCAAGGTCGATCATGAATTGCGCGGTCCGCCGCCCCGGCTCGATCACGGGCAGGAACTCGACCACCGCCAGCCCCGGCTTGCGCAGGATGCCGTGGCGCGGCCAGAAGACGCCGACATTGGTGGCGGCAGGCACGCAGGCCTGGCCGGTCTTCTCGTAGAGGATGCCGGTGCCGATCTTGTAGGCCGTCCTGACCCCCGGTGCCACGCGCGTGCCCTGCGGGTAGATGATCAGCTGCCCGCCGCCATGGGCGCTGTTGTTGACGCCCTCGACCATCTGCGTGATCGCCTTGGCGCGCTTGCCGCGATCAACGGGGACACAGCCGATGCGCGTCGCGTACCAGCCCAGGATCGGGGCCCATTTCAGCGATGCCTTCATGATGAAGCGCGGGCGCGGCACGACCGAGACGATCATGATGATGTCGAAGAAACTCTGGTGCTTGGCGGCGATCAGGACCTCGCCCGTCGGCACCTCGCCGCGTATCTCGGAGCGCAGGCCCACCATCCAGGAGGCCGTCCAGCGCACCCACCGGCAATAGGTGTGGACCGCGGCAAAGGCCCCGCGCCGGTCGATCAGCGCCCAGGGCGTGAAAAACACGGCCATCAGCGCCATCATCAGATACATCTGGATGATGAAGACCAGCGAGCGGAGCCATTGCATCACGGCATCCTCCTGAGGGTCCGGAACGCGGCGGCTCGGGTGGCCCAGAAGGCAGTGAAGGCGGCCAGCGGCGGCACGACAAGAGGCCAGAGCCAGTGCCAGCCCGCAAATCCGAGCCCGGTGAGGAACGCGCCCTGTTCCGAGGCGCGCGGCAGGAAGGCGATGGCGATCATGCCAAGCCCCGCCCCAAGCGCCGCGCCCGACAGGGCCCTGATGGTAAAGCGCCGCACGAAGGCGCGGGCGATATAGACATCGCGCGCGCCGACCAGCCGCAACACCCGGATCACCCGCGTGTTCGAGGCCAGCGCCGATTGCGCCGCCAGCGTGATCATCGCCCCGGTCGAGGCCAGGATCAGCCCGAGCGAGACCCAGCCAAGCATCCGTAACCGCCCCGCCGCGCGCACCAGCGGCCTGCGCCAGCGGGTGTGATCGTCCAGCACCGCCCCGGGGGCCTCGGCGGCCAGACGCTGGCGCAAGCCCTCGCTGTCATAGCCCTCGGGCGTTTCGATCACCTCGACGAGGCGCGGGATCGGCAGATCCTCCAGCGGCAGGTCGGGGCCGAACCAGGGCTCCAGCAGGGCGCGCTGTTCCTCGTCGGTCAGGGCACGGGCGGATTCGACGCCGGGGGTCTGCTCCAGCACCTCCAGCACCGCCCATGTCTGCGGCTCGAGTTCCGCCATGGGGGCCGATATGCGGATGGTCGAGGAACGCGCCAGCGCCTCGGACCAGCGGTCGGCCAAGCGGCCCGCGGCCAGCGACAGGGCCAGCGCGAAGACCGCGAGGAACGCCATCGCCCCAGAGGTGAACAGGGTCAGCCGCACCGAATGGCCGCGCCGCGGCACCACCCGGTCGGCCTGCGCGTCGCCCTGGATCAGGGCCAGGATCTGCCGCAGCCGGGTCATAGATCGGACCCCGCCAGTTGCAGCCGCCCCTTGGCGATGCGCAGCACACGCGCGGAAACATGGGTCTTGGCGGCGCGGATCAGGGCCAGGTCATGCGTGGCGACGAGGATGGTCTTGCCCATGCGGTTCAACTCCACCAGCAGTTGCAGCAGGCGCAGCGACATCTCCCAATCGACATTGCCTGTGGGTTCATCGGCCAGAACAACCTCGGGGTCGGTGATGACGGCGCGGGCCAGGGCGGCGCGTTGCCGTTCGCCCCCCGACAATTCCGGCGGCAGCGCCTCGCGGCGGGCGGCGAGACCGACCCATCCCATCAATTCCTCAAGGTTGCCGGCCTCGTCATCACCGCTGCGGCCCGCGACGGTCAGCGGCAGGGCGACGTTTTCGTAGAGCGGCAGATGGTCCAGAAACTCGCAATCCTGATGCACGACACCCATACGCTGGCGGGCGCGCGCGATCTGGTCGCGGGTCATTGTCGCGGTGTCCTGGCCAAAGAGGCTGACCTTGCCCGCGCTTGCGGTCAGGTCGGCATAGCACAGCTTCAGAAGCGTGGTCTTGCCCGACCCCGACGGGCCGGTCAGAAAGTGGAACGACCCCGGCGCCAGCCGCAAGGTCAGTTCGCTCAGTAAGGTTGTGTTGCCATAGCCATAGGCAACTTCGGCCAAGTCAATCACGCGTCGCCCCCGATCCGCATTTCTGGGACCGTCATGCCTCAGTCGGGACGGTCTTGCAATCGCCCTGCCAAGCAATGACTTGGAATAGGCGGGACCGGTTGCTACTGTTCGCGCCAACCAGAGGTAGAGCGACCGTGCATGTGGCGGTCAAGACGGGGTTTTTTTGATGCGCCTGACATGTCCCAATTGCAGCGCCCGCTACGAGGTCGACGACAGCCTGGTCCCGCCCGAAGGGCGCGACGTGCAATGCTCCAACTGCGCCACGACGTGGTTCCAGCCCGGCAACCGGTCCCGGATGGAGGAGGTTGAGGCGGACAGCGGCGAGACGGAGATTGTCGCGTCCGAGCCTGCCCGCCCGGTGCGTGACGGCCCGACGCGCCGCGAGTTGGACCCCGCGATCCGTGACGTCCTGAACGAGGAGCGCGAGCGCGAGGAACAGCTGCGCCGGGGCGCGTCGGCGATGGAATCGCAAGAGGAGATGGCGCTGGAAGACCCGGACGCGCCCGAGCCCGCCTCGGAACCCGCAGCCCCCGAGGACGAGGACGAGGACACCGAAACGCTGGCAGCCCTCAGGGCGGCAACGGCGGTCGGAACGGCCAGCGCGGCCCCGTCCGGGCGCGATCTGCTGCCCGATATCGAGGAAATCAACTCGACCCTGCGTGCGACCACGGATCGCAACGCCCAGGATCAGGACGCCTCGGATATCGAGACGATGGAGGAATTGCCGCGCCGCAGGCGGGGGTTCCGGATCGGTCTGCTGTTGATGCTGCTGATCGGGGCGGCGGCGGTTGCCGCCTATGCCTATGCGCCCGATATCGCAGAGGCCGTGCCGCAGGCCGAACCGATGATGACGGCCTATGTCGCGCAGGTGGACGCGGCGCGCTTATGGCTGGATGACGTGATGCAGGGGCTGGCCGAGCGGCTGAGCAGCACCGCCGGGGAAGGCTGACCGGCTGCTCCTCGACCGCTGACGCGCTCTCCTCGCTTATCGCGGGCCGGTGGCGAAGCGGTCCAGCAGGCGGCGCAGATATTCCAGCTCCACATCGGGCCGGGTCTGATCGGCCGAGCGGCGGCGGATTTCATCCAGCAGGTCGCGCGCCCGGCGGAAGGCTTCCTCGCGTTCCTCGTAGCTCTGATCGGTGCCCATCGAGCCATTGTTGCCCGCCTGCCGCCCGAGCGGATCCTCCAGCGGGCGTTCGCCCTGCATGTTGCCCTCGGCCTGGCCCTGTCCGGGGTCTTCGCCTTCCTCGATCTCGGCCAGCGCCCGGCCCAGTTCTTCCATGCCCTCGCGCAGGCCCTCCATCGCCTCGGACTGGCTGTCCAGCGCCTCGGCGAGGTCGCCGCGCTCCAGTTCCTCGATGGCGTCGCGCATGGCGCGGTTGGCTTCCTCCAGACGGCGCAAAGCCTCTTCGCCGCCCGGTGTGCCGCGTCCGGGTAGGTTCTGCGCCTGCTCGCGCAGTTGCTCACGCAACTGGCGCTGACGTTCGGCCAACGTGCCCTGATCGGCCTCGCCGCCCTCGGCATTGCCCTGCTGGCCGCCTTCTGGCGTCTGACCATCGGGTGCGGGGGCGTTCGGGTTGAAGCGTTCCTGCAGATCGCGGAAGGTCTCGTCGGCCAGCCCCTGCTGATCGCGGAGCGAGTTCTGCAAACCTTCCATCGCCTCCTGCCCCGGCGATTGCGGCCCGTTCGGATCGCTGCCGTTTTGCGACATCTGCATGTTTTCCATCATCTCGCGCAGCGCATCCAGAAGCTCCTGCGCCTCGGCCATGCGGCCTTGCTGCATCAACTCCTCGATGCGTTCCATCATCTCTTCGAGGTCGGCGCGGCTGATCTCCATGCTTTCGCCTTCGCGATCCGGCTCATCGGTGCCGTCTCCGGGCTCCATGTTGTCGGCCAGTTCCTGCATGTAGTCGTCCATCGCCTCACGCAGTTCCTGCATGAGTTGGGCGATTTCCTCGTCGCTCGCCCCTTGCCGCATCGCCTCCTCCAGCCGGTCCTGGGCGCGGCGCAGGCGTTCCAGCGCATCGGCCAGGTCGCCCTCCTCGATCACCAGCGCCACTTCCCAGAGCATCTCGGCCACCTGGTCGCGGGTCTCCAGCGAGACGGAATCGCCCGCCTCAAGCCGCCGGATCGCCACGCGCACCATGCGATAGGCGTTCTCGTCATCGAACAAATCTTCGCCCCGATACGTGATCGCGCGCAAAAGCTGCGCCACGCGCGGCGCGTTTTCGCGCGACCAAAGCAGATCGCGGCGCATTTCCACCAGCGCATTGGCCAGCGGATCAAAGAAACGGCGGCCCGGAAGGCGGTCGACGGTGATCTCCTCCTGGCCCAACTGGCCTGCGTCATCCTCGACGGTCAGGGTCAGGCGCACGGGCAGGTTGGCGAAGGGATGTTCCGACAGGTCCTCGACCAGGATTTCGGTAAACTCGGCGCGGTCGCCGGAAAACGGCAGCGGCAGCTCCAGCGACAGCGGTTCGCGCGGTTCGGGATCGACGCTGAGCCCATAGCGCCGGTCGGCGCGGTCCGGGGCCAGCGCGATCAGGACATGGCCACCCGCGATGCCGTAATCGTCCCGCGCGTCATAGGTCATCTGCACCGATCCCGGCGGCACGCCCGACAGCGGCTCGGCCATGGTGACGCTTGGCGGCTGGTCCTCGATCATGGTGATCTGCCAACTGCGCGGATTGACGCCCGCGATGCTGAGATCACCGCTTTGTTGCAGGGTGAACTGGCGCGACAGCACGTCCTCGCCGGGGGGCACCACGCCGGGATGCAGGGATTGCGACACGTCGATCTGGCCGGGATCGCCATAGAGCCGCAACGTGATGCGCGAGCCTGCGGGGGCCTCGAACGCGGCAGCTTCGATATTGTTGAGGTAGAGCGACGGCAGCCCGGTATAAAGCGGCGGTTCGACCCAACCTTCCCAGCTGGGGCCGTCTGTCGGCTGGGTCTCGACACCCGCGATGGCCTCGCCCACTTCGGCCACCTTCCAGATCGTGCCGAACAAGAGCGCCATGGCGAAGGCGGTAATGGCAAGGAAGCGCAGGCCGTAGGGGTCACGGTCATTGACACGCAGGTCCGGCAGCGGCGCGCGGGCCGAACTCGTGCGTGCGGCCATGCGGGCGATATGAACCTCCCACACGGTCATCGCCTGGGGGTCGCCCGCGCCGATCGCGGGATGGTCGATCAGCGCCGAAATGGGCCGTCCCGGCAGGGTCGCGTCCAGCCTTTCCAGCGCTTCGGCCCGCGTCGGCATCCGAAAGCGGCGGTAGCCCGAGACACAGGCCCAGAGGAGCGCCAGGACGATGACCGCCAGCAGAGCCCACAGAACCTGCTGCGCGAGAGCCTCGGCCAGACCGAAGGCAACCCCCGCCAAACCGGCGATCAGGATCGTCCAGATCGGCCAATAGGCGCGCACGAATCGCTCGGCGATCATGCCGGTGCGGGTCAGGCGCAGCGGCCAGACCAGCCGATCCAACGCGGCGCGCTTGGTGGGATGTGTGTCGGTCATGCGACCTTTCGGGTTGCGCCCTGCGAGAGGCGGGGTGGGTTCATAGCCACTCTGGCAGAATATCGCGGTTTATCATCTCGTCAAATGTCGGGCGGGCCCGAATGACGGCGAATTGATCGTCTTTGACCAAAATCTCGGGGATCAGCGGCCTCGTGTTGTATTCCGAGGCCATCACGGCGCCGTAAGCCCCCGCCGAGCGGAAGGCCACGAGGTCGCCCGCCGCAAGGGGCGGCATATCCCTCGCCCTGGCGAAAGTGTCGCCGCTTTCGCAGACCGGGCCGACGATGTCATAGGGCCGCTGATCGGTGCCGGGGCTAGGTTCGACCACAGGGTCGATATCGTGATAGGCGCCATACATGGCGGGGCGGATGAGGTCGTTCATCGCCGCGTCCAGGATCAGGAAATCGCGCCCCTCGCCCTCCTTCACATAGATCACCTGCGTCACCAGGAGCCCCGCATTGCCCGCGATAAGGCGTCCCGGCTCGATCTCGACCTCAACGTCAAGATCACCGACGCAAGCCTTGATCAGCGCGCCGTATTCGGTGGGCAGGGGCGGGGCCGAGTTCGACCGCGCATAGGGAATGCCAAGCCCGCCGCCAAGGTCAAGACGGCGAATATCATGGCCTTCGGCACGCAGCGTGCGGGTGAGGTCCGCGACCTTGCGGTAAGCCTGCTCGAACGGCTCCAGCTCTACCAACTGGCTGCCGATATGCACGTCGATGCCGACCACCTCCAGCCCCGGCAGGCGGGCGGCCTCGGCATAGACCTCGACCGCGCGGGCGATGGGGATGCCAAACTTGTTCTCGGATTTGCCGGTGGCGATCTTTTCATGCGTGCGGGCGTCCACATCGGGATTCACGCGGATGGTGATGGGCGCGGTCAGCCCCAAGTCGCTGGCCACCTGTGAAAGGGCCCGCATCTCCGGCTCGCTCTCGATATTGAACTGCCGCACACCGCCCCTCAGCGCCATTTCCATTTCCGCGCGGGTCTTGCCGACCCCCGAAAAGACGATCTTTTCCGGCGGGCATCCGGCGGCGATCGCGCGGGCATATTCGCCGCCCGAAACCACATCCATGCCCGCGCCAAGCCCGGCCAGCAGCGTGAGCACGGCCTGGTTGGAATTGGCCTTCATCGCGTAGCAGACGGTGTTGTCGATCCCCTCCAGCGCGTCCTTGAAGAGGCGGTAATGCCGTTCCAGCGTGGCGGTGGAATAGACGTAGAAGGGCGTGCCGACGGCCTCGGCGATCTCGGCGATGGCGACGTCTTCGGCGTGCAGGTGGCCGTTGCGGTAGAGGAAATGGTCCATGGGGCTTGGGCTCTTTCGGGGATGCGCGTCGCGCAGGTAGCATCTGGCGAGGCGGAATCATAGAGAGGGGGATGCAGCCGGTCGACCGGTCGCGCACGCGCGGCGTCGACGCCGCGCAAACCCCGCCCCGATCACCCCGGGCGCCGAATGGCCAGGTAGAGCGGCAAGCCGCAACTGACCCCGATGAAGAAGGTGGCGGGAATGGCGACAAGCGACCAGTAGTGGCGCTGCCGCAGGGCCTCGACCAGCACCCAGATCGTCAGCGCCGCGGCGGCGATGGTCAGATCCCAGACCAGCCCGCTGGTGGCGGCATTGGCGTGCCAGGCCTCGACCATGCCGGACAGTGACCAGCCGTTTTCGCGAAACCAACTGACGAAGTAATACATCGGCCAGATCGTGCCGATAAGGGCAAGGGCCAGGTAGATCAGGCGCATCGGGCAGACCTCCGCAGGGGACATGACGTTGCGAAACAACCTAGCCCGGACCGCCGATCCGGCAATGTGACGCTGCGCCCGTGATTGACCTGTCCCGCACGGCGCGCTACGCCTTCCCGAACCTTTTTTCAGCGATACCGGCGGGCAGGGCCACGTCGAGCCAGGGGGAACGCAGGATGTCCGAGACGACACGCGAATCGATGGAATATGACGTTGTGATCGTCGGCGCGGGGCCTGCGGGCCTGTCTGCCGCGATCCGGTTGAAGCAGCTCGATGCCGATTTGCAGGTCGTGGTGCTGGAAAAGGGCTCGGAGGTCGGCGCACATATCCTGTCGGGCGCGGTGCTGGACCCTTGCGGATTGGACGCGCTGATCCCCGACTGGCGCGAGCGTGGCGCCCCGATCACCGTGCCGGTGCGCGAGGATCAGTTCTATGTCCTGGGCGAGGCGGGCAGGATCCGGGTGCCGAACTGGCCGATGCCGCCGCTGATGTCGAACCACGGCAATTACATCGTCTCGATGGGCAATGTTTGCCGCTGGATGGCCGAACAGGCCGAGGAACTGGGCGTCGAGGTCTTCCCCGGCATGGCCTGTTCCGAGCTGATCTATGGGGACAATGGCGAAGTGAAGGGCGTTGTCGCGGGCGAGTTCGGCAAGAACCCCGATGGCACACCGTCGGACGCCTATGAGCCGGGGATGGAACTGCATGGCAAATACGTCTTCATCTCCGAGGGCGTGCGCGGATCGCTGGCCAAGGAGCTGATCGCCAGATACGACCTGTCCTCGGGCCATGAGCCGCAGAAATTCGGCCTCGGCATGAAGGAAATCTGGGAGATCGACCCCGACAAGCACCGCGAGGGGCGCGTCACCCACACGATGGGCTGGCCGCTTGGCAAGAACGCGGGCGGCGGGTCGTTCATCTACCATCTCGACAACAACCAGGTCTATGTCGGATTCGTCGTTCACCTGAACTACCGGAACCCGCATCTCTACCCCTACATGGAATTCCAGCGCTTCAAGCATCACCCGATGGTGGCGGAGCTGCTGGAGGGCGGCAAACGCGTGGCTTACGGCGCGCGGGCGATCACCGAGGGCGGCTATCAGTCAATGCCGAAAATGGTGTTCCCGGGCGGCGCGCTGCTTGGCTGTTCCGTCGGCATGGTCAACGTGCCGCGCATCAAGGGCAACCACAACGCGATGCTGTCGGGCAAGGCGGCGGCGGAAGCGGCCTTTGAGGCGATCAGCGCGGGCCGGTCGTCGGATGAGCTGACCAGCTACGAGACCGAGGTGCGCCAGGGCGCCATCGGCAAGGACCTGAAAAAGGTGCGCAACGTCAAGCCGATGTGGTCGAAATGGGGGCTGACGCCGTCGCTGATCCTTGGCGGCTTCGACATGTGGACCAACAACCTGCTTGGCCTGTCGATCTTCGGCACCATGAAACACGGCAAGACGGATGCCGAGGCCACCGAACTGGCCGACAAGCACCAGCCCATCGACTACCCGCGCCCCGATGGCAAGATCAGCTTTGACCGGCTGACCAATGTCTCGTTCTCGATGACCAATCACGAGGAGAGCCAGCCCTGCCACCTGACCCTCAAGGATCCGTCGGTGCCGATCGAGGTCAACCTGCCGAAATACGCCGAACCGGCGCAGCGTTACTGCCCGGCGGGGGTCTATGAGGTCGTGGACGGCAATTTCGTCATCAACTTCCAGAACTGCGTGCATTGCAAGACCTGCGACATCAAGGATCCGAGCCAGAACATCAACTGGGTCACGCCGCAGGGGGGCGACGGGCCGAACTATCCCAATATGTGACCCGCGCGCGGCCCGGTCGGGGGCGCCTGTCATCACTTCCCCATCAGCAGCGCGGAAATCGGGCCTGCCGGGGCGTCGCCCGCATTGCCTCGCCCCGCGCGGCCCCCTAGACTCGCGGCTGTGTCTGAGCAGGAGAGTTTGATGCGCATCTTCACCCGTCTGGCCTTGATCGCCGGTATCGGCCTGAGCACCCCGGCCATCGGTCAGGTGACCGTGCAACTGGACTTCGCCGGTCCCTACCTGGCCGCGCGCCATGCCGCCCTGCAGGGCGATCACCGCGTCGCGGCGGAATATTTCCTCGAGGTGCTGTCAGGCGATCCCGAGAATCACGTGCTGCGCGGCGATGCGATGCTGGCGCTGGCCGCCGTGGGCGACTGGGACCGCGCCAGCGCTTTGGCGGCAGAACTGCCCGCCGAGATGGAGGGGCGCGAGTTTGCCGACCTGATCTTGCAGATCGCCCGCATCCGCGATGGCGACCTGGCCGGGGCCTCCGAGGCCATCGCCGAACAGCGCGGCGCCGGTCCGCTGGTCGATCCGATGCTGGCCGGGTGGCTGTTCCTGGGCGAGGGCGACATGAGCCGCGCCACCGAAACCTTCGTAAGCATCATCGAAAGCAACAGCCCGATTGCGGGCCTCGTGCCCTACCAACTGGCCCTGGCGCGCGCCTCGGTCGGCGATTTCGAGGGCGCGGATCGGATCTTCTCGGGCGAGGAATACGGGCCGCTTCAGGTCAGCAGCCGGGGCCTGCGCGCCCATGCGCAGGTTCTGGTGCAACTGGACCGGCACGAGGACGCGCTGGAGCTTCTGGACACCGCGCTTGAACGCAATGGCGACCAGAGCCTTGTCGTGCTGCGCGCATCCATCGCCGAGAACCCGACCCGGCCCTATGATTTCATCACCACCCCGCAGGAGGGGATGGCCGAGGTTCTGTTCAACCTCTCCCGCGCGCTCGGCACCGAGGCGGGCACGACCCTGCCCCTGATCTACGCCCGCGCGGCCCATGTCATCGACCCCGAGCATGTCCATTCCCTGCTGCTGGCCGCCGATATCCTGGCCGAGACCGGGCAATACGTGCTGGCCGAGGAGACCTACGCCCAGGTCCCGCGCGAGAACCCGCTTTTCGTCGATGCCGAACTGGGCCGCTCCGAGGCGCTGTTCCAGATGGACCGCACCGATGCCGCCGTCGAGGTCTTGAGCGCGCTGGTGCGCGACTACCCCGCGATTGCCTCGGTCCACACCGCGCTTGGCGATGTGCTGCGGCGTCTCGAACGCTACGCAGGGGCCGTCACCGCCTATTCCGACGCGCTGGACCTTGTCGATCGCAGCCGCGAACGGACCTGGTTCCTCTACTACGCGCGCGGCATCAGCTATGACAACCTGGAGCAATGGGAAGAGGCCGAGGCCGATTTCCGCGCCGCGCTTGAGCTGTCGCCCGGTCAACCCAACGTGCTGAATTACCTCGGCTATTCCCTTGTGGAACAGCGCCGCAACCTTGACGAGGCGCTGGACATGATCGAACGCGCCGTAACGGCCCGGCCGACCAGCGGCTATATCGTCGATTCGCTCGGCTGGGTATTCTACCGGCTTGGCCGTTACGAGGAGGCCGTGGACCCGATGGAACGCGCGGTGGAGCTTCTGCCCAACGATTCCATCGTCAACGACCATCTCGGCGATGTCTACTGGATGGTCGGGCGCGAGCGCGAAGCACGGTTCCAGTGGAGCCGCGCCCTCTCGTTCGGTCCGGAACCCGCCGAGGCCGCCCGCATCCGCCGCAAGCTGGATGTGGGGCTCGACGCCGTGCTGGCCGAGGAAGAGGAGAGCGGCGGCCAGTGATCGTCGAAAGGGCGCCCGCCAAGATCAACCTGGCGCTGCATGTGACCGGCCTGCGGACGGACGGGTATCACCTGCTCTCATCGCTGGTGGTGTTTGCCGATTGCGGGGATGTGTTGCGGTTTGAACCGGCGCAGAGGCTGACGCTGGAGGTGACCGGCCCGATGGCCAAGGGCGTGCCGACGGGGGCGGCGAACCTGATCTTGCGGGCGGCGGCCTTGTTCGGAACGGACAAGGGCGCGCGGATCACCCTGGAGAAACACCTGCCCCATGCGGCGGGGATGGGCGGCGGGTCGGCGGACGCCGCGGCGGCCCTGCGCGGCCTGTCGCGACTCTGGGGCCTGCCATTGCCTGCGCCGGAGGCGCTCCTCTCTCTCGGCGCCGATGTGCCGGTCTGCCTGTCCCCGGCGCCGCAGATCATGTCCGGCATCGGTGAACGCCTGACCCCCGCCCCCGCCCTGCCCGCATGTCACGCGGTCCTGGTCAACCCGCGCGTTGCGGTGCCCACGGGGCCGGTCTTTGCCGGATTGGCGCGCAAGGAGAACGCGCCATTGGAAGCACCGGATTGGCAGGGTTTCACCGGGTTTGTCACGTGGCTGGCCCGGCAACGCAACGATCTGGAGTCGCCCGCCCGCGCATTTGCGCCCGCGATCGGTCAGGCGCTGGACGCGCTGACAGGCGAAGACGTGCCCCTGGCGCGGATGAGCGGCTCGGGCGCCACCTGTTTCGGGCTGTGCGAAACACAGGCACAGGCCGATGCCACCGCCGGTCGTATCGCGGCGCAAAACCCTGGTTGGTGGGTTCGCTCCGCGCCGATCCTCAGCTGACCCGCGCCACCACGAAATCCGCCAGTTCCGACAGCATGTCGCACAAGGGATGTTCCGGCACCTGCGCCAGCGCGGCCTTGGCATCATTGGCATGGCGCAGCGCCTCATCGCGGGTTTCTTCCAACGTGCCATGGGACTGCATCAACCGCAGGGCCTGTTCCAGATCGCCCGCGCGCTGGTCGCCCTTCTCGATCACGCGGGACCAGAAGGCACGTTCCTCCGCGCCCGCCTTCGCCACCGCCTTGATCACCGGCAGGGTCAGCTTGCGTTCGCGGAAATCGTCGCCGGTATTCTTGCCCATAGCCCCCGATGCGCCACCGTAATCCAGCAGGTCATCGACAATCTGAAAGCTCATGCCAAGCGCATCGCCATAGCGCGCCAGCGCCGTGACCTGCGCCTCGGGCGCGCCCGCGATGACGCCGCCCACTTGCGTTGCCGCCTCGAACAGCGCCGCCGTCTTGCCCCGGATCACCTGGGCATAGACCGCCTCGGTGGTGCCGAGGTTCTGCGCCGCCGTCAATTGCAGCACCTCGCCCTCGGCAATCGTGGCCGAGGCATTGGCGAGGATATCCAGCACCCGCAGCGACCCGGTTTCGACCATCAACTGGAACGAGCGCGCAAACAGGTAGTCGCCGACCAGCACGCTGGACTTGTTGTCCCATAGCAGGTTCGCCGTCGGCCGCCCGCGCCGCTGGCCGCTTTCATCGACCACGTCGTCATGCAGAAGCGTTGCCGTGTGGATGAACTCGACCGTCGCGGCCAGCTTGCGGTGATCCTCGCCTGTGTAGCCGCAGATGCGCGCGGCGGCCAGCGTCATCATCGGGCGGATGCGCTTGCCGCCCGCCTCGACCAGATGGGCGGTCACTTCGGGAATGCGCGGCGCGTGCTCCGAGGCCATGCGCGTGCGGATCAGCGCATTCACCGCCTCCATATCCTCGGCCAGGTAGTCCCTCAGCCGGTCATGGGGCCGGGTTGCAGCATCCGCCAAGCTCATGTCCCGTTCATCCTTCTCTCGACAAGCGGGGCCGTTCCGCCTATCTGCCTTTCCATGAAAGAGCTTATGCGCAGCACGGACCCGACCTTGATTGCCTTTGCCACGGCGCTCCTGTCGGGCGAGGATATAGAGGTCTTCGTGTTGGACGTCCATATGAGCGTGCTGGAAGGCTCCATCGGCATTTTGCCGCGCCGGATGATGGTGCGGGCCGAGGATCACGCCGCCGCCGAGCGCGTGCTTCTGGACAATGACATCCCCCTTGGCCGTGGCTGAAGCCGACCTGACGCGGGACGCCTTCCTGGGCGGGCGGGTCTTGGCGTGGCAACCCAGGCACGGGTATCGCGCCGCGATGGACCCGGTGCTGCTGGCGGCCAGCATCGAGGCGCGGGCCGGGGACAGCGTGCTGGAGCTTGGCTGTGGCGTCGGGGTCGCCTCGCTCTGCCTTGCCGCGCGGGTGCCGGGGCTGAGGCTGACGGGGGTGGAGCGGCAGGCAGACTATGCCGACCTGGCCCGGCGCAATGCGGGCGATGCGATGCAGGTGGTGACCGCCGACCTGACCGACCTGCCCGCCGATCTGCGCCAGCTGACATTCGACCACGTCATCGCCAACCCGCCCTATTACGCATCCGGTGGCGGCACCGGGGCACGCGATCCGGGGCGCGAGGCCGCGCTGCGCGAGGAGACCGCGCTGGCCGACTGGATCGCGGTTGCGCGGCGCAGGTTGCGGCCCAGGGGCTGGCTGACGCTGATCCATGCGGCGGACCGGCTGCCGGAGACCCTGGCGGCACTTGCTCACGGCTTCGGGGCCATCGCCATCCGCCCCCTTGCGCCGCGCCGGAACCGGCCCGCGAACCGCGTCCTGATCCGGGCCCGCAAGGACGCCCGCACCCCCGCCACGCTGCTGGCCCCGCTGGTCCTGCATGAGGGCGCGGTGCATGTCTCGGACGGGGACGATCACAGCGCCATCGCCCGCGCGATCCTGCGCGACGCCGCCCCCCTGACCTGGTCCTGACCGGCACAGGATTGCCGGTTTGTGACAGTTCTATGAAGCTAATGCGTGACAGAAGCGCCAAGCTGTGCTTCGCTGGTGGGGCCCAGGTTTCACAAACAGAGAGGAGAATTGAATGTCCGTAGGTGCTCATCTTCAGGAACTGAAGAAGAAACATGAGACCCTCTCGAAACAGGTCGAGGAAGCGCAACGCAGTCCGGGAACGGACGACATCAAGATCCAGAACCTCAAGAAACAGAAGCTCCGGCTGAAGGAAGAAATCACGCGCCTCGACAGCTGAGGACATGCCTTGAATGGCCGATAACCATAGACACTGAAACGCAAAAACGGCCGAGCGATGTGATCGCCCGGCCGAATTTTCTTGATCGCCTATGGCCGCTCAGCTGAAGAACTGCGCCCCGTTGGCCGAGATGGTCGAGCCATTGACGAACCCGGCCTCGTCCGAGACCAGGAAGGCCACGCAGCGCGCGATCTCTTCAGGTTCGCCAAGCCGACCCGCCGGGATCTGGCCGATGATGGATTCGCGCACCTTTTCCGGCACCGCCATCACCATTTCGGTCGCGATATAGCCGGGGGCCACCACGTTGGCCGTGATGCCCGCGCGCGCGCCTTCCTGCGCCAGACTGCGCACGATGCCGATATCGCCGGCCTTGGTCGCGGCATAGTTGACCTGCGCGAACTGCCCCTTCTGGCCGTTGACCGAGGAGATCACGACCACGCGCCCGAACTTGCGTTCGCGCATTCCGGGCCAGACCGGATGGATGGTGTTGAAGACACCGGTCAGGTTGGTGTCGATCACCTCTTTCCACTGCTCCGGCGACATCTTGTGAAACGGCGCATCGCGGGTGATGCCCGCATTGGCGACGACGATCTCGATCGGGCCGAGATCGGCCTCGACCTGTTCGATGCCCGCCTTTGAACTGTCGTAATCGGCGACATTCCACTTGTAGGTCTTGATACCGGTTTCATCGGTGAACTTCCTGGCGGCCTCGTCATTGCCGGCATAGGTCGCGGCGACGGTATAGCCCTCGGCCTGAAGTTTCTTGGAAATGGCTTCGCCGATACCGCGGCTGCCGCCTGTGACGAGTGCTACTCTTGCCATGAAATTTCTCCATTCATCCCTGTTGGTCCAGTAACTCTGTTACGCGACGGGCAATCCGAGCGCAACAAAGTTACCGCGCCGCAATGCCAAAATCTCGGTGAAGCCCGGTGCCGGGGGGCGTATCTGCACCCCGGCGCGGAACTTGCCGATATGTTACGGGCGTTCGACACAGAGCGCGACACCCATGCCGCCGCCGATGCACAGCGTGGCGAGGCCCTTCTTTGCGTCGCGGCGCTGCATTTCGAAAAGCAGCGTGTTGAGGACGCGCGCGCCCGATGCCCCGATCGGGTGCCCGATGGCAATCGCGCCGCCATTGACGTTCACGATGGACGGATCCCATCCCATGTCCTTGTTCACGGCGCAGGCCTGCGCGGCGAAGGCCTCGTTGGCCTCGACGAGGTCCAGATCGTCGACCGACCAACCGGCCTTTTCCAGCGCCTTGCGGCTGGCATAGATCGGGCCGACACCCATGATCGACGGGTCCAGACCGGCGGTGGCATAGGAGGCGATGCGCGCCAGCGGGTTGATCCCCCGCTTCTCGGCCTCATCGGCGCTCATCAACAGGACGCCAGCGGCGCCGTCGTTCAGGCCCGAGGCGTTGGCGGCGGTGACCGAGCCGTCCTTGGTGAAGGCGGGGCGCAGTTTCTGCATCGCCTCCATCGTGGCACCGTGGCGGATGTATTCGTCGCTATCGACGGTGACATCGCCCTTGCGGCCCTTGATGGTGAAGGGGACGATCTCATCCTGGAACCTGCCTGCCTTCTGCGCGGCTTCGGCCTTGTTCTGGGAGGCGACGGCGAATTCGTCCTGCTGGTCGCGGGAAATCTGCCACTTCTCGGCGACGTTCTCGGCGGTTTGACCCATGTGATAGCCGTTGAACGCGTCCCACAGGCCGTCCTTGATCATGGTGTCGATATATTTCATGTCGCCCATCTTCTGACCCTGGCGCAGCGGGGCCGCATGGGGCGACATCGACATGTTCTCCTGCCCGCCCGCGGCGATGATCGAGGCATCGCCCAACATGATGTGCTGCGCACCAAGCGCCACGGCCCGCAGGCCGGACCCGCAGACCTGGTTGATGCCCCAAGCGGCGGATTCCTTGGGGAAACCGGCGTTGATATGGGCCTGGCGGGCGGGGTTCTGGCCCTGCGCGGCGGTCAGGACCTGGCCCAGGATGGTCTCGGAGACCTCGGACTTATCGACGCCCGCACGCTCCACCAGCGCGTTGAGGACGGTGGTGCCCAGATCATGGGCGGGGGTGTTGGCGAAGGAGCCAAGGAAGCTCCCCACGGCGGTGCGGGCGGCAGAGGCGATAACGACATTCGTCATGTCAGATCCTTTTCGGTTGGTCGGTGCTGTCCATGCGGCGCGGGGCCTGTCGGATCAGCGTAAACAAGTTGTCCCGACCGTCATAGGACGTCGGGGAAGGCTTCTCAACTGACACGGTGTCTCAGAAGCGGGGCGGTCTCAACCGATAATGGGGATGGGGTCACTGACGGGCGGCGGATACCGGCCTGTCCGAGCGGGATGCGGGGGGCTATCGCCGGGCGGATTTCAGGTGTTTGGGGGCCAGCCAGGGCGGCGACAGGCTCGGTGCGCCGAAGAGGTATCCTTGCAGGCAGTCGATGCCATTGGCGGCAAGCCAGGCGGCTTCCTCGGGCCGTTCAACCGATTCGGCGACCGTGAACATGTCGAAATGCCCGGCGATCGAGATCAGCGCCTGCATCAGAACCTGGTTGTTCGGGTCTTCCTGCACGGCGCGAATGAACTGCCCGTCGATCTTGACGATGTCGAAATAGAAATCCTTGAGATAGCGGAAGGCGGTGTGCCCGGCCCCGAAATCGTCCAGCGCGAAGGTGATCCCCTTGTCCTGCAATTCGCCCATGAAGGCGGTCACAAGCTCCGGCATCTGCATGGCCGAGCTTTCGGTGATCTCCAGGATCAGCCGTTCGGCCACTTGCGGATCGTGGGCAATGGTGCGGGTCAGGATCTGTTTCCATTGCGGATAGCCGATGGAACGGGCCGACATGTTGATCGACAGCCGCAGCCCCGGCACCTGCTTCAGGGCGCGCAGCCCCGCCCGCAGCGCGGCGCAATCGATCAGCCGCCCGAGATCCTGGTTTTCCACCGCGCCCATGAAGTCGCGCGCCGGGATCACCCGCCCGGTTTCATCCAGAATACGGATCAGCCCCTCATAGAAGGCGACGGATTTGCCGTTTCCCGCCTGCACCACCGGTTGATAGGCCAGCGCCGTGTCGCCGCGTTCCAATGCTGCGCGCACCATGGCCAGCGTGCCCCGGTCGCGGTGGTCCACGGCCACGGCCAAGGGGCTTTCCACACCCGCATCGACCAGTTCCTCGTGTTTGCGCCCCCGCATGCCTGCCTCCTTGATCGCATCGCAGGCCACCCTGCCCCGCCGCGCGTTAAGGCATGGTGAATGTGCGCATTTTGTTCTATTTTGCCTCAACTGGTCGGGAATCGGGATTGTGGAAGGAAATCAATATGGTGAGCGATGCAGGCTGCACATGGCCGGGCGATGACCCGTTCTACCGCGCCTATCACGACGAGGAATGGGGCGTTCCCGAGCGCGACAGCCGCGCCCTCTTTGAGAAGCTGATTCTCGACGGGTTCCAGGCGGGCCTCAGCTGGATCACCATCCTGCGCAAGCGCGAGAATTTCCGCGCGGCCTTTGCCGGGTTCGACCCCGATATCATCGCCACCTGGGGCGAGGCCGAGGTAACGCAGCTTTTGCAGAACCCCGGCATCATCCGCCATCGCGGCAAGATCGAGGCCACGATCGGCAATGCCCGCGCCTGGCAGAAGATCGAGGCAGATCAGGGCTTTGACCGCTTCCTGTGGGATTATGTCGGCGGCACGCCGATCCAGAATGCCTGGGCCACCATGGCCGATGTGCCCGCCTTCACGCCGCTCTCGACGCGAATCTCGAAGGATCTGAAGAAGGCCGGATTCAGGTTTTGCGGCCCCACCATCGTCTATGCCTTCATGCAGGCCGTGGGCATGGTGAACGACCATATCACCACCTGCCCGCGCCATGCGGAATGCGCGGCGCTGGCCTAATCGTCCTGCCCTGACTGCCCTGACTGCCCTGACCAGGCGCGCAGGAAGGCCAGCGTCTCGTCGCTCGCCCAATCGGCATCGCCGCGCAGGCGCCCGACCTCCTGCCCCTCGGGGTCCAGCAACACCGTGACAGGCAAGCTCAGCACCCCCATCTGGCGCGACATGGTCTGGCGCGGATCGAGATAGATCGGCAGATCGGTAATCCCCCCCGCCTCGAAAAACCGGTTGATCGCGGGGATCGGATTGCGGCCTGTGGCGATTGTGACGACGCGGAACCCCTCGCCGCCAAGCGTCTGCTGCAACCTGTTCAGCGATGGCATTTCCACCCGGCAGGGCGCGCACCAGGTGGCCCAGAAATTCAGCACGACATATTGGCCCGCGAAGGCGTCCAGCCCCATCTCGTTGCCCTCCGCATCGGTGAAACGGACCGCGCCGGGGTCGACCGCCTCCTCGTGCAGCAGCATCGCGCGCATGTCACCCTGCAACAGATCCTCGTGCCCCTCGGCGGCGGCGGCATTTGCACCCATCCCCAAGGCAAGGTAGAGCACGGCAAGACGCAATCCGTGGGTCATCCACTATCCTTTCCGAGGTCGAGAACGCTCATGTCCAATTCCAGTTCCAACGCCATGTGGGGCGGTCGCTTCGCCGCCGGGCCAGATGCGATCATGGAAGCCATCAACGCCTCGATCGGCTTCGACAAGCGCCTGGCGCGGCAGGATATCGACGGCTCGCTGGCCCATGCGGCGATGCTGGCGCAGGCGGGTATCATTACCGATAGCGATGCGGCGGCGATCAAGGAAGGGCTGCTCACGGTCTTGTCAGAAATCGAGGGCGGGACATTCGCGTTCTCCACCGCGCTGGAGGACATCCACATGAACGTGGAGGCACGGCTGAAAGAGGTGATCGGCGACCCGGCAGGGCGGCTTCATACCGGGCGCTCGCGCAATGACCAGGTGGCGACGGATTTCAGGCTCTGGGTGCGGGACCAGGCGGATGCGGCCATGGAGGGCTTGAGCGCCCTGATGCGCGCGCTTGTGGCGCAGGCCGAGGCGGGGGCGACCTGGGTCATGCCCGGTTTCACCCATCTGCAAACCGCGCAGCCGGTGACCTGGGGCCATCACATGCTGGCCTATGTCGAGATGTTCGCCCGCGACCGCGCCAGGATGCACGATGCGCGGGCGCGGATGAACGAATGTCCCCTCGGGGCCGCCGCGCTGGCCGGCACGTCCTTCCCCATCGACCGCGAGGCGACGGCCCGCGCGCTCGGCTTTGACCGGCCCATGGCCAATTCGCTCGATGCCGTCAGCGACCGCGATTTCGCGCTGGAGTTCCTGTCGTCGGCCACGATCTGCGCCATGCATCTCAGCCGGTTCGCGGAAGAGCTTGTGATCTGGTCCTCGGCGCAGTTCCGTTTCGTCACGCTGTCGGATCGCTTCTCCACCGGCTCCTCGATCATGCCGCAGAAGAAGAACCCCGACGCGGCCGAGCTGATCCGCGCCAAGATCGGGCGCATCCTGGGGGCGAATGTGGCGCTGCTGACGGTGATGAAGGGCCTGCCCTTGGCCTATTCCAAGGACATGCAGGAGGACAAGGAGCAGGTCTTTGACGCCGCCGACAACCTGATGCTGGCGCTCGCCGCGATGACGGGGATGGTGTCGGACATGACCGCCAACCGCGAGAGCCTGGAGGCGGCGGCGGCCAGCGGGTTTTCCACCGCCACCGATCTGGCCGACTGGCTGGTGCGCACGCTGGACATGCCGTTCCGCGAGGCGCATCATGTCACCGGCGCGCTGGTCAAGCTGGCCGAGGATGCGGGCTGCGACCTGCCCGATCTGACACTCGATCAGATGCAGGGCGTGCATGGCGCGATCACCGCGGACGTGTTCGACGTGCTCGGCGTTCATAACTCGGTCGCCTCGCGCATGTCCTATGGCGGGACCGCGCCTGCGCTGGTGCGCGCGCAGGTCGCGCGCTGGAAGGAGAGGTTGGAATGATCCGTGCAACCCTGATCGTGGCGCTGCTGATGGGGCTTTCCGCCTGCGGTGTCGATGGCCGCCCCACCCCGCCCGAGCCGCGCCCGACAACCGGCATCAGCGTCACCGGCACCGCCGAGATGGGGATTGTCGGCGGAAGCTGACCCCGACTGCGGCGGATCCACCCCGATCGCGGCGGATTGCCTGTGGTTCCGGCTATTTTCGCCGGTTCCCGTGGCAACCCGGAAAAGGGCGTTGAACTAGCCTTTCAGGCCCCCTATCGTCCATGTTTCGAGCGGCAATATGGCCCAACCAGTGAGACGGTGACCCCTATGGACAAGATCCCCATGACCCCGACGGGCTACAACGCCCTGGACGCAGAGCTGAAGACCCTGAAATCGGTCGAGCGTCCGGCCATCATCAAGGCCATCGCCGAGGCGCGTGAGCATGGCGACCTGTCGGAAAACGCCGAATACCATTCCGCCCGCGAAAAGCAGTCCTTCATCGAGGGCCGCATCAAGGAGATCGAGGGGCTGATCGGCCTGGCGCAGGTGATCGACCCCAAGAAGCTGTCCGGCCCGATCAAGTTCGGGGCCACGGTCGAACTGGTCGATGAAGAGACCGAGGAAGAAAAGACCTACCAGATCGTGGGCGAGGCCGAGGCCAAGATCGAGGCCGGTCTGCTCAACATCAACTCGCCCCTCGCGCGTGCCTTGATCGGCAAGGAGGAAGGTGACAGTGTCGAGGTGAAGACCCCCGGCGGCAGCAAGGATTACGAGATCGTCAAGGTCTCCTATATCTAGTATCATACTCATGCCGCAACGCGGAACCTGGTGGGCATGGCAGACGAGAAGCACTTTTCGACGATAGAACTGGGCGCCTTCGCGTCTGATCCCGCGACCTCGCGCATCACCATGATCGAGGTCGTGGCGCTCGGGCTGACGGTGGTCTGGCTCATCGGCGTGATCTACTTCTTCTATGGCACCGACATGTCCGGCCTGGGCGAAGCCTCGACGCTTGAGGCGGTGATGATCATGCTCGGCATCTTCGTGCCGGTGGCGCTGATCTGGGTCGCGGCCTCGGCGGCCAAGACGGCGCGCATATTGCGTGAGGAATCGGCCCGCCTGCAAAGCGCCATCGACGCGATGCGCGCGGCCTATGTCGTGCAACAGCAGGCTGGCGGATTGGGCTCGAAATCCGATGTGGCGCTGAAACTGGAAGAGATCGCCGAGGCGCAGCGCCAGGCGGAAAACGCGCTGGCCACCTTCACCTCGATCCGCAAGGCCGCAGAAAGCGCCGATGCCCGCGCCGCCGTCGCCCATGCCCCCCCAACGGCAGAGACCCCGCAGCCGACCCTGGGCCTGGGCACCCCGGCGGAGGCATTGCAGGAGCCGATCTCGGTCGCCGATTTCATCAAGGCGCTGAACTTCCCGGAGAACGAGAACGACAAGGAAGGTTTCCGCACCCTGCGCCGCGCCCTGGGCGATCCCTTTACCAAGCGCCTGATCCGCGCCAGCCAGGACGTGCTGACCCTGCTCAGCCAGGACGGCATCTACATGGACGACCTGCGCCCCGACCGCGCCAAGCCCGAGCTGTGGCGGAAATTCGCCAAGGGTGAGCGTGGCAAGGCCATCGCGGGGCTTGGCGGTATCCGCGACCGGTCTTCGCTGGCGCTGTCCTCGGGGCGGATGAAGCAGGATCCCGTATTCCGCGACGCGGTGCACCACTTCCTGCGCCAGTTCGACAAGACGCTGGTGGATTTCGAGCAGAACGCCACGGATGAGGAAATTATCCAGATGGCCGAAACCCGCACCTCGCGCGCCTTCATGCTGCTTGGCCGGGTGACGGGAACCTTTGACTGAGCGCGACGGCTGCGGCCCGTCGGCGGGCCGCAACTGCGCTCGGTCGACCGAGCGCATCACCCACCCCATGAGGGTCACCCCCGCCGCGCCGCCTCGATCCGGGCCACGTCGATCTTGCCCATCTCCATCATCGCGGCGAAAACGCGCTCTGCCTCGTCGCCGCCCGCCGCCATGCCCTCGCTCAGCACGCGCGGCGTGATCTGCCAGTTGACGCCCCACCGGTCCTTGCACCAGCCGCATTGGCTGGCCTGCCCGCCATTGCCAATGATCGCCTCCCAGTAGCGGTCGGTCTCGGCCTGATCCGCGGTCGCGACCTGGAAGGAAAACGCCTGCGTTTGCGGAAAGTGCGGACCACCGTTCAGGCCCAGGCAGGGCAGCCCCAGAACGGTAAATTCGACCGTCAGCACCTCCCCCACCTTGCCGCCCGGAAAATCGCTCGGGGCGCGGCTGACGGCGGTGACGGCACTATCTGGAAAGGTTTCGGCGTAGAACCGGGCCGCGGCCTCGGCGTCTTTGTCGAACCAGAGGCAGATGCGGTTTTTCGGAATGCTCATGATCGGGGCCCTCCTCGTGCATAACTGGACTCAGTCCCAGTCTACCACACCCGGCGCGCGCCGCCTCAATCCTCCAGGCTGTCCTCGCGCTTGTCGTCGATCAACTCGCCCTCCTGCGCCTTGCGCTTGAGGAACCGGTCGCCGTAGCCGTCGATCTCCGAGGCGTCGATCTCTTCCTTCGCGCGGGCAAAGACCTCGTCTTCCTCCTCGTCGATGTGATGCTCGTAATCATGCTTGAGCTTGTCGAACCTGTCCGACCAGCCATCGGCCCCGATCTCCATCCCGTTCAGCTCCTCCAGAAGGTCATCGAGCTGCTGATGTTCATGCACCGAATGGCGCGCGGCATCCTGGCCCCATGTCTTCGAGATGAGCTTGGAATAGAACGTCTCCTCCTCGGCGGCGGCATGGGCCTTCACGTCACGATAGAAGCTGTCCCACGCCTGTTTCCTGGCGCTCTTGTCGCTGGCGTCGTCGGCCAGCGTCGCCAGCCACGCGCGGTGCTGGTCGTGGTCCTTCTTGATGGCGTCATAGATCGTCGGCATGTCGGGTCTCCGGTTCTTGTTCGGGAAAACACCTCAACGCCGGGGCGCGGCGAGTGTTCCCGGGTCAGAGGCCGAACCCCGCATAGGGCAGGAATGTCACGGGGTCGCCCGGTGCGATCTCCTGCGCCTCAAAGGGCAGTTCCAGCAGCCCCCCGGCCCAGGACAGGCCCGATATCCGGACCGAGCCTTCGGATTTGAACAGCTCCACCCGGCCATCCGCCCCGATCCGGGCGCGCGGGTATTCGGCGCGGCCGTGTTTCTTGGATTTTGCGAAGCCCGCGGGCACCTGCATCCTCAACGGCTCCTGCCAGCCTGCGCCCGACAGCAGGCTGAGGGCGGGGCGCGCGAAGATCAGGGTGCAGACCAGCGCCGCGACCGGATTGCCCGGCAGGCCGAAGACCGGCACGCCCCGCCATTGCGCCAGCGCCAAGGGCCGCCCCGGTTTCAGCGCGATGCGCCAGTTGGACAGCCGCCCCTCCTCGCGCAATAGCCGCGAGATGTGATCCTCATCCCCCGCCGACGCGCCGCCCGAGGTCAGGATCGCATCGGCCTTCGCCCCCTTGTTCAAAGCCTCGCGGATCGCCTCCGCATCATCGGTCTGGCGGCCAAGGTCGATCACCTCATGGCCCCACCCGCGCAGGATCGCGGTCAGCATCGGGCGGTTGGCGTCATAGATCTGGCCTGCATCGGCGCTGTCGCCTGCCTCACGCAACTCATCCCCGGTCGAGATCACCGCAACCTTCAGCCGCCGATGGACCGGCACCGCGCCATGCCCGGTGGCGGCCAGAAGCGCCAGATCGGGCGCGCGCAAACGGTGCCCGGCGGGCAGCATCACGTCGCCTTCGGCCACATCCTCGCCCGCCTTGCGGGTGTTCGCGCCGGGCTTGACCGGGCCGTTAAAGGCAACGTGGCGCGCATCGCTGCGGCAATCCTCCTCCAGCACCACCGTATCCACACCCTCGGGCAGCGCGGCCCCCGTCAGGATCCGGATCGCGTGGCCCGGGGGCACGGTGCCATCGTAGCGCAACCCCGCCGCCGCGCGGCCCCGGACCAGCGGCAGAACCTGCGGGCCGTCCCCGGTTGCGGCATGGGCGAACCCGTAGCCATCCACTGCCGCGTTGGGGTTGGGCGGGTTGGCGCGCAGGGCGCGGGTATCCTCGGCCAGAACACGGCCCGAGGCGGCGTGGAGCGGCACGGTCTCGGTGCCGACCACCGGGTGCAGGATGTCGCGCAACCGCGCCAGCGCCTCGGGCACCGGCGTCCAGTCCACCCCCGGCGGCAGGGCGAAACAGTCGTCCTTCAACGCGGGCGGGTGCAGCGTCGGGGCAAGCGCCGCATTCAGGGCATCCTCATGGCCGAGACCCAAAATCCAGCCCTCCTCCTCCGAGCGGATGGCCAGCATCGCGTTCAGTTCCGCCTCGGGCAGTCCGGCGATGGCCCGCGCAAGCAGCCGCACCTGCGCCCGGTCGCGGATGTCGTCGCCCTCGGCCTTCACCGCGTCCCGGATCAGCGAGGGCCAGATCTCGGCCAGCACGACCTGGCCTGATGCCGCCTCGAACGGCCAGACCGTGACCGCCGTGTCAAACCGCCGCCGCAGGCGCGCCAGAACCGGCAGGCCCATCAGAACCTGCGACCCGACCGCGCCGGCGCCCGCCAGTTGCCAGACGGAAAACGTGCCTTTCGCCAGCGTCTCCACCTGCCGCAACTCCGCGCAGCCATGGCCCCGCCGGTCCCGCCCCTTGCGCGGCAGATGCTCCAGGTCGCGCCTGGTCCCGTTGCCCCAGAACGGCCCGACACCGGGGAAAAGCGCGTTGATCCCTGCTGCCACCTGCCAGCGGTTGTTGCGCTGCGGCCCATCCTCGATCCGCGCCTCCAGCCAGTCCCAAAGCGCAAACGGATCGGCCTTGCCCGTCACCGCGCGCGCCACGCCTTGCGGATAGCCGAAGGGAAAATCGAACCCGGCCAGCACCCGGCGTCCGGCGGCGATCTCCTCACGAAAAAGACCCGCAAGCCACGCCTCGGCCACCTGCCGGTTGCGCAGGTAGACCGGCTCCTCCTCGACGCCATTCCGCACGACCCCGGCCCAGATCGCGTCCGGCTTGGGCACCGCGCCGCGATCGTTGCCGCCGGACCAATCGACCATGACGATGGTGTCGAAGCGGCTCATGGCCCGATCTCCGTTGCGATGAAATCGGCGATGGCCTGGGTGTCATCCAGATGCAGAACGGGCCGATCCGTAGCGGGCACGCTGTCCGAAGCAACGGCCCGGATCGTCGGGTCGCTATCGGCCAGCAACCCCTGCCCGGTCACGCCCCGATGCGCCTCGATCTTCGGGTGCCCCGCGCGCTTGAACCCCTCGACCAGCACCAGATCGACGGGGGAGAGCTGTGCCAGCAGCGCCTCAAGCCCCGGCTCCTCCGCGCCGCGCAGTTCGGTCATCAGCGCCCATCTGGTGCTCGAGGCCAGCAACACCTGGCTCGCCCCTGCCACGCGGTGACGAAAACTGTCGGTGCCGGACTGATCGACATCGACGGCGTGATGGGCGTGCTTGATGGTGGAAACCGTGAGACCCCGGCCCGCAAACTCAGTCACCAGCCGTTCCACCAGCCCGGTCTTGCCGGAGTTCTTCCAGCCCACGACACCGAAAAGCCTCATGCCAGCAGCCCCTCGGCCAGGGTCAGATCCTCGGGCGTGTTGACGTTGAAGAACGGATCGAAGGGCGTGCCGGGAAAGACCGCCAAGGCCGTGCCGTGCCGGTCGGTCCAGGCCACGACCTTGCGGATGCCCTCGTCCAGCGCGCCCCGCAGATCGTCGCGCAGATCGACGGGCCAGAGGCCGAATGTGGGTTGCCTGAGCGCGCCTTTCTCCGGGTCATGCGTTGCGGCCAGCGCAATGGGTTTCCCCTGCGCCTCTGCCGCCAGCAACAATTGCGGCACCAGGTCGGCGGGGAAGAACGGCGTATCGGCGGCGGCGGTGACGATGTGGCTCGCGCCATCACCGGCGGCCCAATCCATCCCCGCCAGCACCCCGGCCAGAGGCCCCGGATGCCGCCCCACGCTGTCGGGCAGCACCGTCAGCCCCAGATCGGCGAACCGGGCCGGATCGCCATTGGCGTTGAGCGCAAGGCCCGCGACCTGCGGCTCCAGCCGGTCGATCACGCGGGAAATCAACGATTGCCCGCCGAGCATCAACCGGCCCTTGTCACCGCCGCCCATGCGGCTGGCGAGGCCACCTGCAAGGATCACGCCGAGAGGCTGTTTCATGACCAACCCTCCCCGCCCGCGCGTTCGGGAATTTTCGAAAATTCCCGGATCTTGTTTCGAAACAAAATGCCCCTCATCCGCGCGCCCCCTTGCGCCCGTGTTTGCGCGGTTCCTCGCCCACGCCCGCCGGATCGACCTCGCGCACCAACCGCGCCTCCCCCGCCAGACAGACAAAGCGCCGCCCCTTCAGCCGCCCGATCAGGGTCAACCCGACCTGGCGCGCGATCTCCACCCCCCAGGCGGTGAAGCCCGAGCGCGAGACCAGCACCGGAATGCCCATCAGCGCCGTCTTGATCACCATCTCCGAGGTCAGCCGCCCTGTGGTGTAGAGGATCTTGTCCGCCGCCTCCGCCCCGGTGTCATACATCCACCCCGCCACCTTATCGACCGCGTTATGCCGCCCGACATCCTCCATATAGACCAGCGGGCGGTCGCCCTGACACAGCACCGTGCCGTGAATGGCACCGGCCTCCAGGTAGAGGCTCGGCGTGCGGTTGATCTGGTGGCTCAACGCATAAAGCCAAGATGCCCGCAACTCGGCGCGCGGCAGGGTCAGCCCCTCCAGCCCCTCCATCATGTCGCCGAAGACGGTGCCGACCGCGCAGCCGCTGGTCCGGGTCTTGCGCGCCAGCTTGGTCTCGTGATCGGTCTCGGCCTCGGTGCGCACGACGACGACCCCGAGCTCCGCGTCATGGTCCACACCTGTCACGCGATCCGCCTTTGACAACATCCCCTGGTTGCGCAGGAACCCGAGCGCCAGGTATTCGGGGTGGTCGCCGATGGTCATCGCCGTCACGATCTCGCGCGCGTTCAGGTAGATCGTCAGGGGCCGCTCCTCGACCACGTTCAGCGTCACCTGCGCGCCGCTCTCGTCATGCCCCTCGACCGCCCGCGACAGGGCCGCCGCCTTGGGGTCGGGGGCGATCAGGTAGCGCGCCAGAAAGTCATCACGAACAGCCATTTGCATCTCCTGCCGCAAGCGCATAAGCGAGGGGTCATGTCCCAAACTAGGGGTCCGGCATGGCAATCTCCACACCCAAAAGCGCCTATCTGAAGGGCGCGACCGGCGCGCTTCCGTTTTTGCTGGTGGTCGTTCCCTTCGGGATGCTCTTCGGCGTGGTCGGAACCGAGGCCGGGTTGAACCTGGCGCAGGTGATGGGGTTCTCGACCCTCGTCATCGCGGGCGCGGCGCAGTTCACCGCCGTGCAGCTGATGGTGGATGAGGCCCCCACCATCGTCGTCATCGTCTCGGCCCTCGCGGTCAACCTGCGCATGGCGATGTATGCGGCGGCACTGGCCCCCTATCTCGGACCGGCCCCGTTCTGGCAGCGGGCGATCATCGCCTATCTCAATGTCGATCAGACCTATGCCATGTCGCATCAGCAATTCGAGGCGGAGCCCCAGATGCCCCTTCCCGCACGCGTCGCCTTCTTCTTCGGTTGCGCCACGCCGATCCTGCCGATGTGGGTCGTGGCCACCTATGTGGGGGCCGTCGCGGGCGCCGCCATCCCGCCGGAGTTTGCGCTCGATTTCGCGGTGCCCATCACCTTCATCGCGCTGGTCGCCCCGGGCCTGCGCACGCTGGCCCATGTCGCGGCGGCGGCCACTTCGGTCATGCTGGCGCTGGCGCTTGGCTGGATCCCGCATAACCTTTGGATCCTCGCGGCAGGCATCGGCGGCATGATCGTCGGGGCCGAGGTCGAACGCAGAGGCACCGCGCAATGACCGCCTGGTCCGACCCCGCGATCTGGGGCATCATGGCCGCGCTCGGGCTTGGCACCTACACGCTGCGCCTGTCCTTCCTGGGCCTTCTGGGGGGCCGCGCGATCCCGGAATGGGCGCTGCGCCACCTGCGCTATACCGCGGTCACCATCCTGCCCGCGCTGATCACGCCCGCGGTGCTCTGGCCCGAGGCCACCGGAGGCCAGACCGACCCCGCCCGCCTGGCCGCCGCCGCCGTTGCCCTGATCGGCGGCTACGTGACCCGCAATGCGATCGTGGCCATCGTCGGAGGGATGGCCACGCTCTACCTGGTGCAGTTCGCGGGCTTCTAGGCCTGGCGCGCCTTGAGGCTGTCGCGGATCTCGACCAGGATCTCCAGCTCGGTCGGCGCCGGATCCTCTGCGGGCGCCTGTGCCGCCTCGACCTGCTCCCGCGCGGCGGCATCCTTGAGCTTGTTCACGGACCGGACCAGCATGAAGACCACGAAGGCGATGATCAGGAAATTGAGCACCGCCATCAGGAAGGCACCATAAGCGAAGACCGCCGCACCAGCCTCCCGCGCGGCCTCCAGGCTGGCCCCGGCCGCGACCTCGCCCGACAGCACGACATATTGGTTGGTGAAATCCAGCCCGCCGGTGAAGAGGCCGATGAAAGGGTTGATCAGGTCCGCCACAAGGCTGCTGACGATGGCGGTGAAGGCCGCCCCGATGATGATGCCGACGGCCATGTCCATGACATTGCCGCGCGCGATGAAATCCTTGAATTCTTTGAGCATGGGTTCCGCTTCCGTTATCCTGTTCGCCCCCATTTCCGCAGAAAGAGGGTTAACGGAAACTAGACACGGAGACGGGCGCGATGTCAGCACATTCCCGCGCTCCACACCCGAAAAACCGGTGTTTCAGCCCGGCAAATCCCCGGTCAGCACGTAGCGCAGGATCTGCACCACCTGCTCCGGCGTCTCGGTGACGGCCAGCGCCGCGGCATCGACCTCTTTCAGCGGGTGCTGATGCTCGGGCCCATGCATGACGACCAGGGGCGTGCCGAGCGCCGCCGCATAGCCCGCATCGAAGGCCGCGTTCCATTGCTTGTACTTGTCGCCAAAGCGCACCACGACCAGGTCGGCGCTTTCGATCTCGTTGCGGGTGCGGATCGCGTTCAGCTTGGCGCCCTTGTGGTCGTGCCAGAACTTGCTGTCCTCGGCCCCCAGGATCGCCACGCCGCAATCGTCGCTGGCATCGTGATCGGTCACCGGCGCGGAGAACTCCACATCCAGCCCCTCGGCCCCGGCTATGATCTGTTCCCGCCAATCGGTGTGAATCTCGCCCGACAGGTAAACCTTCATCTCGCTCTCCTTTTAAACCTTGGCGCCGCTCTTTCATTTTGCCGAAAATACCTCGGGGTCCGGGGCAGAGCCCCGGCGAGTCGTCGCCGTCAGGCGGCGAAACCCTCAGCCGCGCAGCACGCCGCCCGTCGCTTTCTGCACCTTCTCGACGATCTTCGCACCGACCGCCTCGATCTCCTCCTCGGTCAGAGTCTTGTCACGCGGCTGCATCCGCACCGACAGCGCGATGGATTTCTTGCCCGCCCCCATCTGCGCCTCGGCCTTCTCACCCGAGAACTCGTCGAAGACGCGGACATCCTCGATCAGCTTCTTGTCGGCCCCGGCGGCGGCATTGGCCAGGTTGATCGCCTCGACCTGCGCATCGACGACAAAGGCGAAATCCCGCTCCACCGCCTGCAGATCGCTGATATCCAGCGCCCCGCGTGACGCGCTCTTGGCCCGCGCCATCGGAATTTCCTCGGGGAAGAGCGTCAGCGCCATCGCCGGTCCCTTCACGTCCATCGCCGCCAGCACCCGTGGATGCAACTCGCCGAAGACGCCGAGGATTTTCTTGGGCCCCAGGCAGATCATGCCGTGACGGCCCGGATGCCACCAACCGGGGGCCCCGCGCAGGATCTGCACCTTGGCGGGCGCCCCCATCGCGGCCAGCACGGCCTCGGCATCGGCCTTCACGTCGAAAACATCCACCGTCCGCCGCGATCCGTGCGGATCGCGTCCGGCGGAGTGCCCCACCAGGAGCGCGGCGGCTTGCAGGTGCTGCTCGCCCGGCTCGCCGCCCTGGAACGCGGTGCCGACCTCGAACAATGCCAGGTCCATCATCCCGCGGGCCTGGTTGCGCGCCGCCGCCTGCAAGAGGCCGGGCAGCAGCGCGGGGCGCATATGGCTCATCTCGCTGGAGATCGGGTTCTCCAGCATCGTCGCGTCATCACCGCCGCCGAACATCTCGGCGCTGGCACGGTCGATGAAGCTGTAGGTGACGCATTCATTGTAGCCGAGCGCGGCCAGCGTCCGCCGCGCGGCGCCTTCACGCAGCTGCATCGGTGTCAGCACCGGTTTCGGCACGCCCGCCGTCGGGCGCGTCAGGGGGCGGCCTTCCAGCTTGGTAAGCGACGCCACCCGCGCCACCTCCTCGACCAGGTCGGCCTCGCCCTGCACATCGCTCCGCCAGCTTGGCACCCAGACCTCCAGCACGTCGCCCGATCCCGTCGCGGAAAACCCGAGCGCGGTCAGAATGCGCACCTGTTCGGCCTTGGGGATTTCCATGCCGACCAGGCTGATCACCCGCGCGGTATCCAACGGGTAGCTGCGCGCGACCTTCGGCGCGGCCCCGGCCTCGACCACTTCGGAGGGCTCACCGCCGCAGATTTCCAGGATCATCCGCGTCGCCGCCTCAAGCCCGGGTCTTGTGTAATCCGGGTCGACGCCGCGCTCGAACCGGTAGCGGGCATCGGAATTGACCTTCAGATCGCGGCCCGTATAGGCCACCCGGATCGGATCCCACCAGGCGCTTTCCAGGAAGACATTGACCGTCTCGCCAGTGCAGCCCGTGGGCTCGCCACCGACGATGCCCGCAATGCTCTCGACGCCCGCCTCATCGGAGATCGCGATATGGCCCGTGGACAGCGTGTAATCCTTGTCATCCAGCGCGCGCAGGCTCTCGCCGCCTGCCGCGCGATGCACCCGAAGATCGCCCTTGACCTTGTCGGCATCGAAGACGTGCAGGGGGCGGTTCTGGTCATAGGTGAAGAAGTTGGTGATATCGACCAGGGCCGAGATCGGGCGCAGCCCGATGGCGCGCAGACGGTCCTGCAACCACGCAGGCGACGGCCCGTTTCTGACGCCCCTGATCACCCGCCCGGTGAAATGCGGTGCCTCCTCCAGCGTGTCGGCGTCGATACTCACCCCGATCGGGCTTGCGAAGCTGCCCGGCACCTCGACCTCGTCTTGCGGTTTCAACCGCCCGAGGCCCCGCGCCGCGAGATCCCGCGCCACGCCGCGCACGCCAAGCGCGTCCTGCCGGTTCGGCGTGATGGCGATCTCGATCACCGGATCGACCTTGGCCGGGTCATTGACGGCCAGCCAGTCGACGAAACGGTCGCCGACCTCGCCCGAAGGCAGCTCGATGATGCCGTCATGCTCGTCCGAAAGCTCCATCTCGCGCTCGGAGGCCATCATGCCGTAGCTCTCGATGCCGCGGATCTTGCCGACCCCGATGGTGGTGTCGATGCCGGGCACGTAGACGCCGGGCTTGGCAATCACCACGGTGATGCCCTCCCGCGCATTGGGCGCGCCGCAGATGATCTGCTGCACACCCTCGTCGGTCTCGACCTGGCAGACGCGCAGACGGTCCGCATCGGGGTGTTTCCCGGCGCTCAGGACCTTGCCGATGGTGAAATCGGCCAGTTTCGCGCCCCGGTCGGTGACCTCCTCGACCTCGAGGCCCAGATCGTTCAGGGCATAGCAGATCTCGTCCAGCGTGGCCTCGGTCTCGAGGTGATCCTTCAGCCAGGAAAGGGTGAATTTCATGTCGCGCGTCCCTCTGCGTCTTTGCAGGGGACCGCTTAGCGCATGTGCCCGCCATTGAAAAGCCGGGGCGCGTCGGGCCAGGTATCCGGGAAGGCAACATGATTGGTGTGGCTAATACACTTTTTCATTGAACTGGCAGGCGTTTTCGGCTATGTTGGGGGTGATGTTGCGGGGACATTCATGCTTTGAAAGGACATGACATGACCCTGAAGACCCTGACCGCGGCCACTATCGCCGCCACCCTGCTTGGCACTGTTGCCCATGCAGATATTACGATCATTCAATCCGGCCCCTCCGGGGCGATGCCCGATATCCAGATGCCCGCGATGCCGAATATGCGGATGCCCGGCCATATCCAGCCGCTTGGCGACGGGTTCGGAATCGCCTCGGCCTTCATCCGTGACATGATGGCCGACCGGATGCCCGGTTTCGACATCGACGGCGCCATCGAGGCCGCCCCGATCATCGAGCCGCCGGTGCCGGTTTCCTTCGCCGGTGACTGGGACTTGCTGGAGATTTACGGCGCGGGCTCCGTGCCGCTCGTCTTCTCGGACGAGCTTCTGGCGCGGGCCGAGTTCAGCGTCGATGTCGAGGGCAATTTCAACGCCTCGGTCGGCTGCAACTCGATCTTCGGCCATCTCGAGGAAGACGCCGGCACCGTGGAAACCGGTGAGATCATGGCGACCCTCATGGCCTGTTCCGAGCCGGTGCAGGGCATGGAGCGGGCGCTCACCCGCAGCCTGTCGGAGGCAGCACTCTTCGCTCATGGCCGTGACCGGCTGGTGTTCCTCAGCATCGACGGCGAACCGCTGGTGCGTTTCAGCGCCGAAACCGAGTAAGACCTGCCCCCTCAAGACCAACGGGCGCGGCGTCCCTGACCGGATCGCCGCGCCCGCAATCCGTCCGGCCTACCGTGCCTCGGCCCGGATCGCATCGGTCGACGCATCGAAACAGGTGCCAAGCAGCAGCGTGAAGGAGGTCGGGAGGCTCCGTTCTTCGTCTTTCCCATAACCCAGTATCCTTACTTCTGGGTCTCCGGTAAAGCCGGGGCGGTTCAGAGGGTGGTGGAAAAGGACTTAAGCATATCTGCGCTCCGCGTTGAGAATTCGGGGAGCGTAGCGCGGCGACGGGTGTCCGCATAGTATCCTAGTGCGAAGCCGCGCGATGGCCAGACCGCGGGATGGCGATGCGACGGTGGTGGATTGCACTTTATGCTGGCCAAGTCATTCCGGCTCCAGAACGGAGCGTTTGCCTCACCATATCGCCAGCCCGGGGGGCGGCCCCCTCTCGGCAGATTTCCGTTGGAAATCGCCTGCCGGGTCAATGCTGGCGATCGCGCGGCGGCCTACGGCCTTGATTCCGCGCGTTGGGCATGACGGCCGGGGACTGCTAATCTATGACTTGGGCTTGGCTGGCTGGACGTCACCGCTTGCTATCCACGACAGTGCCCGAGGTCTGACATGCTGTAAGAACGCGAAAGACAGTGCGAAAATCGGTACGACTCTGAATCCCCGGTGCCGACTGGTTGAAACAACTACAGCTGCCAACATCACATTCTCATTTTCAACAAACAGACGGCGTCCGCTTGGAGCGTTTGCGTTGAGAAAATTAAGACTCGTTGCATGGCGAATTGCATTCAAACAGCGACGATAGTCCGTCTCGTATGGCCAAGGTGCCTTTGAAAGATGAATGGCTCCGCCTTTCGATATGTCCACGTCGCCATCACGAAGATCAATCAAGTCAGCCAGATCGTAAGCGTAAGAAGCAAACTCAAAAAGATCAGAGATGAAATCGTCTCTAGCATTCTCCGCCCATTCCTTGGCCCAGACTGCTGAGCTCATTGCAAACAAGCGGTGAGCCCTCTTGCTCGCCTCCTTGAACCGAAGTGTTGCCACACTCTTCATTGTAGCGTGATCGACACGCCCAGTGTTCGACAAGCCTAGACCCCCGAATGCACCGCCGGCACATCCAACGCGCTGAACCCGTAATGCCGCAGCCAGCGCAGATCTGAATCGAAGAACGCCCGCAAATCGGGGATCCCGTATTTCAGCATCGCGATCCGGTCGATCCCCATGCCGAAGGCAAAGCCCTGCCATTCCGCCGGATCAATCCCGCCCGCCTTCAGCACATTGGGATGCACCATGCCGGATCCCAGAACCTCCAGCCAGCCGTCGCCCTCGCCCACCTTGACGGTGCCGCCTTCGAAGGAACACTGGATATCGACCTCTGCCGAGGGCTCCGTGAACGGGAAATGCGAGGCGCGGAAGCGGGTTTTGACTTTCTCGCCGAAATAGGCCGAGAAGAACTCCTCCAGCACCCATTTCAGGTTCGCCATGGAAATATCGCGATCCAGTGCCAGCCCCTCGACCTGGTTGAACATCGGGGTATGCGTCTGGTCGTAATCGGCGCGGTAGACGCGGCCCGGCGCGATGATGCGGCAGGGGGCGCCGTATTTCTCCATATGCCGGATCTGGACCGGGCTGGTATGGGTGCGCAGCACATGCGGCGGGCGGTTATCCCCCGGCGCGCGATGCGTGTAGAACGTGTCCATCTCGGCCCGTGCGGGGTGGTGGCCGGGAATGTTGAGCGCGTCGAAATTGTACCAGTCGGTCTCGATCTGCGGACCTTCTGCAACGGCAAATCCCATATCGGCGAAGATCGCGGTGACCTCTTCCATCACCTGGCTGACGGGGTGGATCGTCCCCATCCGGCGCGGGCGGCCCGGCAGGGTCACGTCCAGCCATTCGGCGCGCAGCCTCTCGTCCAGGGCGGCATCGCCAAGTGCGGCCTTCTTCGCCGCAATCGCCGAGTTGACCTCGTTCTTGAGCGCATTCAACGCCGGACCCGCGACCTGGCGTTCCTCGGGCGTCATCTTGCCCAACTCGCGCATCTTGAGGCTGATCTCACCCTTCTTGCCCACGGCCTGCACGCGCAATGCCTCGAGGCCCGCCTCATCCGTCACATCGGCAATCGCCGTCAGGTACTTGTCGCGCAGATCGTCCATCTTCACTTCCTCTTGGGGTGTTGCCGACCTGCTAGCAGAACTTGACGCGAAAGCAAATCGGCCCGCACCATTTCGCCGCATTGCATCCCACAGCCCGCAGGGTTCATATCCGACCAAATCGGTCAGAAAGTCCCCGCCCATGCCGTTCTTCAGCCAAGGTTTCCGCCCCTTCTTCCTCATGGCCGCCCTTTGGGCCGCGATCTCGATGGGGATATGGATCACCTATTGGGCGGGCGGCATGGCCTTGACCGGCCCGCTCCTGCCGCTCGACTGGCATGTGCATGAGCTGGTCTTCGGCTATGGCGGCGCGGTGCTGTGCGGCTTCCTGCTGACGGCGATCCCGAACTGGACCCGGCGCCCGCCGCTTTCGGGACTGCCGCTGGCGGCGCTGGCACTGATCTGGCTGGCGGCGCGGATCGGGTTCCTGATCGGACCAGAGGAAGTCTCGCCCTCGCTGATTGCCCTCGACCTCGCCTTTCCCGCCCTCTTCAGCGCCTTCGCGGGGCGCGAGATCATCGCGGGCGGCAACAGGCGCAACCTGCCGGTTCTGGCGATTTGCGTGCTGTTCCTGATCGGCGACGCGCTCTTTCACTGGGAGACGCTGGCAGGGTCCGGATATTACGGCGGGCGGATCGGCATCGCGGTGCTTGTTGGCCTGATCTGCCTGATCGGCGGCCGCATCATCCCCGCCTTCACCCGCAACTGGCTGAAGGCGCAAGGGGCCAGCGCCCTGCCCGCCGAGATGAACGGGTTCGACAAGGCGACACTGGCCCTGACCGTCCCGGCCCTCGCGCTATGGGTGGCGCTGCCCGCCCACCCGCTGACCGGCATCGCGGGGCTTGCGCTTGGCGCGCTGCACATCCTTCGCCTTGCGCGCTGGTGCGGGTGGGCGACGCGGACCGAGCCGCTGCTCTTCACGTTGCACATCGCCTATGGCTTCGTCGGCCTCGGCTTCCTGCTGGCGGGGCTCGCTGCCTTCGGGCTGGTCCCCGCGATGTCCACGATCCACAGCTGGACGGTCGGCGCGATCGGCGCGATGACCCTGACAGTGATGAGCCGCGCGACGCTTGGCCATTCGGGCCGCCCGCTGAAAGCCGGATGGGTCGAGACCGCGTTCCTGGCCGCGCTGCCGCTGGCCGCGCTATCCCGCATCGCCTCGACCTTCCCCGCCGCGCCCCTGTGGACACTGCATTTGTCGGCAACGCTGTGGATTGTCGGTTTTGCCCTCTTCGCGCTGCGCTATGCGCCGGTCATGATCGCGCCGCGACACCCGGCCTGATTCATCCGGACAATGAAAAAGGCCGCCCTCATTGCCGGGGGCGGCCTTTCTGCAACGGGTTGCGCAATGCTTTTACGCCAGCGCGCCTTTGGCCTGGTCGACGATGGCGCCGAAGGCTTCGGGCTCATGCACGGCGAGATCGGCCAGAACCTTGCGGTCCACCTCGATCCCGGCCAGCGACAGGCCGTTGATGAAGCGCGAATAGGTCAGCGATTCGTCATGGCTGCGCACGGCGGCGTTGATGCGCTGGATCCACAGCGCGCGGAACTGGCGCTTGCGGTTCTTGCGGTCGCGGGTTGCGTATTGGTTCGCCTTGTCCACGGCTTGCGTGGCGGTGCGGAAGGTCGTGGAGCGACGGCCATAATAGCCCTTCGCGGCTTTGACGATCTTCTTGTGACGTGCGTGGGTGACAACCCCACCTTTGACTCGGGACATATCGGGGCCTCCTTAGCGTGCGTAGGGCATGAATGCCTTGACGATCTTCTCGTCAGGGGCGGACAGAACGGTCATGCCGCGGGCGTCGCGGATGAATTTGTTGCTGCGTTTGATCATGCCGTGGCGCTTGCCCGCCTGTCCGGCCTTCACACGGCCCGAGGCCGTGACCTTGAAGCGCTTCTTGGCGCTCGACTTCGTCTTCATCTTGGGCATTTCCGTCTCCATCTTGTTTGGGTCGGATCGGATGCGATTCGGCATGCCACATCGGCCGCACGCATCGGTTAGAGCGCGCTTGCTACAAGCAAACCCGCGCAGGGGCAAGACCTCAGTTGAGCAAACGCGCCGCGACCGAGATGAAGGCGTCGGGCACCTCGCGCCAGCCGTTCGGGTCGGGGATCTGCGCATAGGCATAGACAAAGACGCCCGCGGCCACGGCCAGCACCGCCAGCGCCACGACCGGAAACCGCTTATCCACCCAGGCCGCCAGCGACCCGGCGATCGCGAACCCGCAGACCAGCGTGGACACCGCCAGCAGGATATCCGCGTCGGGGATCATTCCAGGTCGGTCGAGAGGATCAGATGCTCGGCGCAAGGCGCGACGCGGATGATGTTCGTGGTGCCCTGCACGTTGAAGGGCACGCCCGCTGTCACCACGATCTGATCGGCGGAGGTCGCGAATCCGGTGCTGCGCGCGGCGCGGGCGGCGGCGATGACGGCCAGCTTGAAGCGCGAGAACTCTTCCGTCACGACGCAATTGGTGCCCCAGGTCAGGCTCATCCGGCGTGCCACATCGACCAGCGGCGTCATCACGATGATCGGCACCGTGGGCCGTTCGCGCGCGACCAGCGCCCCCGTGGTGCCCGATTGGGTGAAGCAGCAGATCGCCTTGATATCCGTGGTCTCGGCGATCTCGCGCGCCGAGGCGACGATGCCGTCGGCCACGGTCGAGCGCTTGACGCTGCGGGTGTTGACCATGATCTCGCGATAGGTGGGGTCCGCCTCGACCTCCAACGCGACATTGTGCATCGTCGTCACCGCCTCGACCGGGTAATCGCCCGCGGCACTTTCGGCGCTCAGCATGACGGCATCGGCCCCCTCGTAGATCGCGGTTGCCACGTCCGAGACCTCGGCCCGCGTCGGCACCGGGCTTTCGATCATCGATTCCAGCATCTGGGTCGCCACGATCACCGGCTTGGCGCTGGCCCGGCAGCGGCGCACCAGGCGTTTCTGGATCGGCGGCACGTTCTGGACAGGCAGTTCCACCCCCAGATCGCCGCGCGCCACCATGATGCCGTCCGAAGCCGCGAGGATCTCCTCGAACGCCTCGACGGCGGCGGGTTTCTCGATCTTCGACAGGATCGCGGCACGCCCCTTGGCCAGCGCGCGCGCCTCGGAGACATCCGCCGCACGCTGCACGAAGCTGAGCGCCAGCCAGTCGACGCCGAGGCCGCAGACAAACTCCAGATCGGCCCGGTCCTTGTCGGAAAGCGCGGCCAGCGGCAGCACGACGTCGGGTACGTTCACGCCCTTGCGGTTGGAAATCTCACCCCCCGCGATTACCGTGCAATCGGCGAAATCGGCGCCGCACCCCTGCACCTGCAACTTGATCTTTCCGTCATTGACCAGAAGGGTGGAGCCCACCTCCAGCGCCGCGAAGATCTCGGGGTGGGGCAGTTGCACGCGGGTGGCATCGCCCTCGGCCTCGTCCAGATCGAACCGGAACGACGCGCCGTCCTGCAACTCATAGGGGCCATCGGCGAACACGCCGCAGCGCAGTTTCGGCCCCTGCAGGTCGGCCAGGATACAGATCGGCTGGCCCAGATCCTGCTCGACCTTGCGAATGATCGCGTGACGGGCACGAATCTCCTCGTGGTCGCCATGGCTCATGTTGAGGCGGAACACGTTGGCCCCGGCCTCGAACAGGGCCCGGATCATCTCGTAATCGTTGGACGCGGGCCCTAGGGTTGCCACGATCTTCACATTGCGTTGGCGTTTCATGCGGACCTGCCTCTCTGGTAGGATGTTAGCGCTCACATATCAGCTGGCGCCCTTATCTCTCAAATCCCATTACAGGACAACTGGTCCTTGGGCGCAACCTGGCGTATGTGACATTCTGCGATGAGAGACGAGCCCCGGACAACCCAACCCTATGAGATCGACGGCGCCGACCGCCCGGCCCGCTGGCTGGTCACCTGCGACCATGCGACCAACCTCGTGCCGGATTGCGTGAACGGCGGCGACCTTGGGCTGCCTGAGGCCGATATGACCCGCCACATCGCCTATGATGTCGGGGCCGAGGGGCTGTCGCGCCACCTGGCCCGCGATCTCGACGCGCCGCTGATCCTGTCGCGCTTTTCCCGGCTGGTCATCGACCCGAACCGGGGCGAGCATGACCCGACCGTTCTGATGCGGCTCTATGACGGCTCGATCATCCCGGCCAACCGAAATGCGGATGCCGCGGAAACCGAGCGCCGCCTCGCCGCCTTCCACCGCCCCTATCACGACGCGCTGGCGGGGCTTGCGGCGCAGCGTGACGACCGGGTGATCCTGTCGGTCCACAGCTTCACGCCGCAATTCAAGGGGCGCGAGATGCGGCCCTGGCATGTCGGCGTGCTCTATGCCGAAGATAACCGCCTGGCCCTGCCGCTGCTGGAGCGGCTGCGCGCCGAGGCAGGGATATTCGTGGGCGATAACGAGCCCTATTCCGGCCACTTGCCCGGCGACACGCTGGACCGCCACGGCGTGCAGACGGGCCGTCCGCATGTGCTGATCGAGCTGCGCAACGACCTGATCACAACGCCTGACCAACAGCGGCAATGGGCGCACCGGCTGGCCCCCATCCTTGACGGCGCGCTGGCCGACGCACAGGTTTGAGAGGCAGAAGGAGACACATGCCATGGACGACCAGACCCGCACCGAGATCGAAGCCGCCGCCTTTCGCCGCCTGCAGAAACACCTGATGCAGGACCGCCCGGATGTGCAGAATATCGACATGATGAACCGGGCCGGGTTCTGCCGCAACTGCCTGGCCCGCTGGTATCAGGAGGCCGCCGCCGAGCGCGGCATCGAGATGGACAAGGAAGAGGCGCGCGAGACCTTCTACGGAATGCCGATGTCTGACTGGAAGGCGAAGTATCAGACCGATGCCAGCCCCGAAAAGGTGGAAGCGTTCAACAAGGCCTTCGAGGAGAATGTGGGCGACCAGAACCGGTAAATGAGGCTATATTCCCGGTCGACCGGGAACGGTCACGCGTTGTCGATATCGCGTCCCCGCCCCGATCTCAGGCCGCGCTCGCGGGCCGCAGAAACGCCGGTTTCCCCTCATCGCTCAACCCCGGCGCGTATTCATATCCGCCGGTATCGAACTCCAGGATACCCTCGGGATCGGTCAGCCGCCGCGTGATGATGAAGCGCGCCATCGCGCCGCGGGCCTTCTTGGCGAAGAAGCTGACAATCTTCGGCCCGCCCGGTTTTTCTTCCAGGAATTGCGGCGTGATCACGCGCGGTTTCAGCGCCTTGCGGTTGGCGGCGGTGAAATACTCGACCGAGGCGCAGTTGATCAGCGTGTCCGTGCCAAGCCGCTCGGCCTGCACATTCAGCGCCTTGGTGATCTGGTCGCCCCAATAGTCATAGAGCGACTCGCCCCGCCGCGTCTTGAGCCGGCTGCCCATCTCCAGCCGGTATTCCTGCATCGCATCCATCGGTCGCAGCAGACCGTAGAGCCCCGACAGGATGCGCAGATGATCCTGCGCAAAGGCCAGTTCCTCGGGGTCGAGCGAGGCCGCCTCCAGCCCCTGATAGGTATCGCCCGCGAAGGCCAGCACCGCCGGGCGCTTGTCCGCGCCTTTCGCGAAGCGCTGGAACCTCTCGCGGTTCAGCTTGGCCAGGTCGGGGCTGATATCCATCAACTCCTGCAGCTTCTTGCCGCTCAGCTGCCTGGCCGTGGTGGCCAGCCGGTTGGCATCGGCCTGGAACATCGGCTCGGTCATCTCGACATCGCGCGCGGCCCAATCCAGCCGCTTGGCCGGTGAAATCACGATCAGCATTCAGCCTTCCCCTTCAAATCCAGTCCCACATCAGGCGCAGCGCCATTGCCGTGGTCATCACCACCAGAAGCGGCTTGATCAACCGCGCGCCGATCCGCGCGGCCAGCCGCGCGCCCACCTGTGCGCCCGCGAATTGCGCCGCCCCCATCAGCAAGCCAACACCCCACCAGGGGGAGGCCACGAAGGCGAAGGCCAGCAACCCGCCGCAATTCGACGCGAGGTTGAGCAGTTTGGTATGCGCCGTCGCCCGCAACACGCCGTAGCCCGCCAGCATCACGAAGCCAAGCATGTAGAACGATCCCGCGCCGGGGCCAAGCAATCCGTCATAGAACCCGATGGCAGGCGCCAGCGTCAGCATGAAGAGGCGCGGCGAGATGCGCTCGGCCCGGTCCAGGTCATCCAGCCCCGGTTTCAGCGCGAAGAAAAGCGCGATGGCGATCAGCAGGACGGGCAGTGCCGCGCGCAACAGGTCCGTGGGCAACACGCTGACCGCGAGCGCGCCCAGGACCGAGGCCGCGAAGGCCATCGCCGCGGGTGCCAGTTGGCGGCGCGGATTGACCAGCCCGGCCCGCGCATAGCTGATCGCCGCCGAGGCCGAGCCGAACAGCCCCTGGATCTTGTTCGTCGCCAACGCGGTCACCGGATCGGCGCCCGCCAGCAGCAGCACCGGCACCCCGATCAGCCCGCCACCGCCCGCAATCGAGTCGATGAACCCCGCGACGAAGCCCGCCGCGACAAGCAGCGCCAGCACCTCCCATCCAAGGTCAAGCATCGTGCAGGATATCGAGGAAGGCGGGGCCGAAACGGTCCGCCTTCTGCGCGCCCATGCCCGAAATGCGGGCCAGATCCTCCAGCGATCCGGGCCGCCGCTCGGCGATCTGGCGCAGCGTCGCATGGGTGCAGGAGAGGTATTTCTCGGTTCCCATCTCGCCGCGCGACAGCTCCACCTGCGCCTCCATCAGCCGGTCGAACACCGGCCCCGCCGCGCGGCCCGCCAGCTTGCGCCGTGCAGGGTGGTCGGGGGCGGGCGCGTCGCCGGTGATCACCTCCAGAAAGGCCGCGCCGTAGCGTTCCAGCTTGACCGCGCCGACACCACTGACGCGCGCCATCGCGTCCATGCTCTCGGGCCGGGTCTCGGCCATCTCGATCAGGGTCTTGTCGGTGAAGATCACATAGGCCGGCACCCCCGCCGCCTCGGCCAGCCCGCGCCGCTTGGCCTTGAGCGCGGAGAGAAGCGGCGCGTCCTCCTCACTGACCAGCATCTTGATCGCGGGGCGGCGCGGCGCCTTGGCGATGGTGTCGCGGCGCAGGGTGATGCCTGCCTCGCCGCGCAGGATGGGGCGCGCGGCCTCGGTCATCCGCAGCGCGCCGAAACGGTCGGGATCGGGGCGCACGAGGTCATGCGCGGCCATCTGGCGAAACACGGCCTGCCAGCCGCGCTTGTCGAACTCGGTGCCGACGCCGAAGGTGGGCAGATCGTCATGGCCGCGCTGGCGGATCTTGTCGGTCACATTGCCCAGAAGGATGTCGATCAGGTGCCCCGCGCCAAAATATTCTCCCGTGCGCAGGATCGCACTCAACGCCTTTTGCACCGCGACGCCCGCGTCGAAGGTGTCCGGCGGGGTGGCGCAGAGGTCGCAATTGCCGCAATTCCCGGCCTCCTCGCCAAAATAGCCAAGCAAGCCCTTGCGGCGGCACTCCAGCGCCTCGGCCAGCCCAAGCAGTGCGTTCAGCCGCGCGTGATCGGCGGATTTGCGGTCCGGCGGGGCCAGCCCCTCGTCGATCTGGGACCGGCGCAGGCGGATATCGTCGGGACCATAGAGCGTCAGGGTATCGGCAGGCGCGCCATCGCGCCCGGCGCGGCCGATCTCCTGGTAATAGGCCTCGATCGACTTGGGCAGGTCGGCATGGGCCACCCATCTTATGTCGGGCTTGTCCACCCCCATGCCGAAGGCCACCGTGGCGACGACGATCAGCCCGTCCTCCACGGCAAAGCGGCTCTCGACGATGCGGCGGTCCTCGGCCTCCATGCCGCCGTGATAGAAACAGGCGTTATGCCCCGCCTCGCGCAGGCCCTGCGCCAGCGTCTCGGTCTTGGCCCGCGTGCCGCAATAGACGATGCCCGACTGCCCCTTGCGGGCGGCGGCGAAAGCCAGGATCTGCTGGCGCGGCTGGTTCTTGACCTCGAAAGCGAGGGACAGGTTGGGCCGATCGAACCCGCGCAGAAAGCTGGCGGGGGGCTGGCCATCAAAGAGGCGCTCGACAATCTCGACCTGCGTTTCTGCATCCGCCGTCGCGGTGAAGGCCGCCAGCGGCACGTCGAGCGCGCGGCGCAACGCCCCGATGCGCAGATAATCCGGACGGAAATCATGGCCCCACTGGCTGACGCAATGCGCCTCATCGACCGCGATGAGGCTCACACCCGCCCGCTTGAGCATCCGTTCCGTGCCGCCCGAGGCCAGGCGCTCCGGCGCCATGTAAAGCAGCTTGAGGCTTCCCTCCTCCAGCCCGCGCCAGACGGCGTCGGTCTCCTCTTCCGTGTTGCCCGAGGTCAACGCCCCCGCCGCAACCCCTGCCTCACGCAGGGCGCGCACCTGGTCGCGCATCAGCGCAATCAGCGGCGAGATCACCACCGTGACGCCCTCTCGGCACAGCGCGGGCAGTTGGAAGCACAGCGATTTCCCGCCCCCCGTCGGCATGATCGCCAGCACGTTTTCGCCCGCGATCACGGCCTCCACGATCTCCTCCTGGCCGGGGCGGAAGCGGTCGAATCCGAAGACGGTCGAAAGAAGGGCGGAAGGATCCGACATGGGGCCTGTATCTGCGGTTTTTCTGGTTGCGCGGACGGTCGCATATCGGGCCGAAAGGGGCAAGCTCAGGCCCGTGTCAGGTGCAGCATTTCCGGCAGATCCGTCATTGACGTGAAGACCTCCGCCCCAAGCCCCGCCAACGCGACGCCATCGCCCTCGGGTGCGTAAGCCAGGCAGCGCATTCCAGCGGCAATCGCGGCGCGCACGCCGGTCGGGCTGTCCTCGATCACGACGCAGGTTTCGGGCGGGACATCGCCCGCCGCGGTCAGGAACAATCGTGGGTCGGGCTTGGCCACGCCAAGCGTATGGGCCGAGAACACCGCGCCCTGAAACCGATGCCAAAGACCCGTCTGGCCAAGCGTGATCTGCATCTTTTCTTCGCTGCCATTGGACGCGACGCAATAAGGCACGCGGGCCGCGTCCAGCAGGTCGAGCACCTCCGGCACGCCCTTTGTCACCAGCGTCCCGTCACGCAGGGCGGCGTAAATCTCGGCATAGATGCCCGCCACCCAATCCGGCCCCAGGTCGGCCCCCGCCGCGCGCGCCACCTCGGCATTACCGGCCATCGTGCCGCCAACGAACATCGCGTGCGCGTCTGCCTCCGTCAGCGCCAGGCCGTGCCGCGCCAGGTTGGCGACCAGAACCCGCACCGCGATCACCTCGCTATCGACCAGCACGCCGTCGCAATCGAAGATCACCAGCGCCGGCCTACCCATCCGACAGCCCCGCGATCGTGATCACCGTGTCGCCATAGCGGCGCTGGTCCAGCAAGTCGCACCCTTCAGGCACGATCGGCGGGCCGTTTTCTTCCCAGACGATCAACGCATCGGGCGCGATCCAGCCCCCCGCCAGCGCCGAGGCCAGCGCCTTTTCCCCCAGGCCCTTGCCATAGGGCGGGTCGAGGAAGATCAGGTCGAAGGCCGGTTGCTGCGCCTCGCCCAACCGGGTTGCATCGCGGCGGAAAACCTTGGACACGCCTTGCGCCTGACACAGCCCGATATTCTCGCGCAAGAGCGCCCGCGCGGCCATGCCGTCATCGACGAAACAGGCAAAACCTGCGCCACGCGACAGCGCCTCCAGCCCCAACGCGCCGGTGCCTGCGAAAAGATCCAGCACCCGCGCGCCCGTTACCGGATCGCCGTAGCCGCCATTCAGAAGCAGGTTGAAAAGGCTCTCGCGCACCCGGTCGCTGGTCGGCCTCAGATGCGCCCTGGCATCGCCCTTGCCGACCGAGGCCAGCGCCTTGCCCCGGTTGCGGCCCGCGATGATCCTCACGGCCGCAGCAGCGCCTTGAGCTCGGTCTCCGGGTCCGCCACGACCTCTGCCGCGGGGCTTTTCCCGGCCTCCAGCAGCCGCTTGCCCACCATGTAGGCGCGCGGATCGTTCATCGCGTCGACCGCCAGCAGCGTGTCGCCCGCGTAATACCAATGCGACACTGTCTGGCCCTCACCGGGCCGGACCACGACGCGATCATAGCCTGTGTTCAGCCCGGCAATCTGCAATTTCACATCATACTGATCGGACCAGAACCACGGGTGGGGCGCATAATCCTTCCCTGCCCCCAACATGTTGCTGGCCACGCATTCCGCCTGATCAATCGCGTTCTGCACCGATTCCAGCCGGATCCGGTTGCCCTTGTAAATCAGCGAGGCGCAATCGCCCGCGGCCCAGATCGACGGGTCGGAGGTGCGCCCCTGCGCATCGGTGCGGATACCGTTCTCAACTACCAAGCCTGCCTCCTCCGCCAGCTCCGTCGCGGGCGCGATGCCGACGCCGACGATGACCATGTCGAGCGCCAGCTTGGTGCCGTCCGACAGCACCGCGCCGGTGACGTGATCCTCACCCACCAGCCGGTCCAGACCGACGCCCTCGCGGATATCGACGCCGTGGGCGCGGTGCAGGTCGCGGAAATAGGCCGAGGTTTCGGGGCAGGCCACGCGTTGCAGGATACGCTCGGCCATCTCGACCAGGGTGACCGTCATGCCCATCTTGGCGCAGACCGAGGCCGCCTCCAGCCCGATATAGCCACCGCCGACGATCAGCACGCGCTTGCCCGTCGCGACACCGGGCGCCATCGCATCGACATCCGCCAGCCCGCGCACTACATGAACACCCTTCAGCCCGCCGCCGATCGCATCGGGCAGACGGCGCGGGACCGACCCCGTGGTCAAGGCCAACTGATCATAGGGGATCTTGCGGTCGCCCACGGTCACGGTCTTGGCCAGGGCGTCGATGGATTTGGCGGCACTGCTCAGCAGAAGCTCGATATTGTTGTCGGCGTAATAGGCCGTGGGGCGCAGGAAGAGCCGCTCAAGCTCCATCTCGCCGGTCAGGTATTTCTTCGACAGCGGCGGGCGCTGATAGGGCGGGCTGGCTTCCTCGCCGATCAGCGTAATCTTCCCCTCGAACCCTTCGCTGCGCAGTTTCGCGACCAGCGACGATCCGGCCTGCCCGGCCCCGATAACCACAATATGAGACATAGCTTTCCCCGACCCCGTGCCTATGATGGCTTCAGCCCTAAGTTGATGACCATATGCACCATTTCCCGAAAGGATAAAACATGACAGTTGCCAAAGGCTCCACCCTGCCCGACGCCACCCTGATGCGCATGGGCGCGGACGGCCCGGAAGAGGTCGCGCTCGGGCCGCTTGTGAAGGGCCGCAAGGTTGTCATCTTTGGCCTGCCCGGCGCCTATACCGGCGTCTGTTCCACCGCGCATGTTCCCAGTTTCATGCGCGCGCAGGCGGCCCTTGCCGCCAAGGGCGTCGAGGAGGTGATCTGCGTCTCGGTCAACGACCCCTTCGTGATGAAGGCCTGGGGCGAGGCGACGGGGGCGGCGGATGCGGGCATCACCATGCTGGCCGATCCCGGCGCGGGCTTCATCAAGGCGCTCGGCCTCGACTTCACCGCCCCGCCTGCTGGCCTCTATGACCGGTCGCAACGGTTTTCCATGCTGGTGGAAGACGGCGAGGTGACAGTGCTGAACATCGAGGACGGCCCCGGCGTCTGCGACCGCTCGGGCGGCGAGGCGCTGGCCGAACAGATGTGAGTTAAGTCTTGAACGAAAATGGCACCAGAACAGGTGCCATTTTCTTGTCGTTACCGCAATACCCGACCAATTGAGGGTCCGGCATTGGAACCTACAACGAGGCTGTTTCGCCCCTACGCCTCGACGTTGATCTGGGTCTGGGTCGGGAACGGAATGTCGATGCCGCCCGCGTCGAAGGCCTCTTTCACGGCGCGGGTAAGGTCGAACTTGAGGCCCCAGTAATCGCTGGCATCGCACCACACGCGCACGGTGAAATCGACCGAGCTGTCGCCGAGATTCGAGACCTTGACGAAGGGCTCCGGCTCCTGATGGGCGCGCGGGTCGGCGGTGATGCAGGACAGGATCGCGGTTTCGGCCTGTTTCAGGTCGGTGTCATAGGACACGCCGAAAACCAGGTCGCAACGGCGTTTGTCGTAATGCGAATAGTTGGTGATCGCGGACGAGAAGATATCGCCATTTGGCACGATGATCTTGACGTTGTCGGGCGTCGTCATCTCGGTATTGAACAGCGTGATCTCATCGACCGTGCCGCTTTCGCCGCCCGCGCTGATGTAGTCGCCCGCCTTGAAGGGCCGCAGCGCCACCAGCAGCACCCCGGCGGCGAGGTTCGACAGCGAGCCTTGCAGCGCCAGCCCGATGGCGAGGCCCGCGGCACCGATGATCGCGGCCAGCGAGGTTGTCTGGATGCCGAACCGGCCCAGGATGAAGACAACCGCCAGCGCCAGGATCGCGTAGCGCGCGACCGAGCCCAGGAAATGCGCCAGCGTCCGGTCAAAGCGCGCGTTGCGCTCCGACAGCTTGACGATGCGCGTGCGCACCCACCCGCTGAACCACAGCGCCACGATGGCGATGACAAGGGCCGTGATCGCGTTGATCGCCAGCGCGATGAAGAACTCCTGATCCATGGGTCGCGTCTCCTGTTGGCCTATTTTTCGGCCAGCGCGTCCATCTTGCGCGCCAGCTTTACGTCGCGGGCGCTTAACCCGTCCACGTCATGGCTGGCAAGGGTGACGTCCACATGTTTGTAGATATTGGACCATTCGGGATGGTGGTTCCACTTCTCGGACCAGATCGCCGCGCGGGTCATCCAGCCGAACGCATCGACGAAATTGCGGAAGGTGAACCGCTTGGTGATGGCATCGCGCCCGTCGACCATATCCCATCCGTTTTGCAGCAGCGGGGCCAGATCCTCCTTGCGCTCCTCGTCGCTCAACTTGTCGCTCATTCCTGTTCCTCCACATCCGGTTTGCGAAACGGCCCGTAGGAGGTGAGCACCTCGATCTCGTCCTCCATCGCGTCGCGTTCCGCCTCAAGGTAATTCGCCACCGCCTCCGAGAAGCCGGGATCGGCCAGCCAGTGCAGCGAATGGGTGGCCACCGGCAGATAGCCGCGCGCCAGCTTGTGATCGCCCTGCGCACCGGCCTCGACACGGGACAGACCGCACGCGATGGCGGCGTCGATGGCCTGATAATAGCACAGCTCGAAATGCAGGCAGGGGTGATGCTCGATGCAGCCCCAGTAGCGGCCGAAAAGCGCGTCGCGCCCGATGAAGTTGAGCGCGCCCGCGATCGGATGCCCGTCGCGCAACGCCAGCACCAGAAGCACATCGTCGCGCATCGTCTCCTGAACGATGTCGAAGAATCTGCGCGTCAGGTAAGGCTGCCCCCATTTGCGCGCGCCGGTATCCTGGTAGAAGGTCCAGAACGCATCCCAGTGCTCTGGCCGCAGGTCATCGCCGGTCAGGTTGACGATCTCGCCTCCGAACGCCTGCGCCTGCCGCCTCTCGCGCCGGATCGCCTTGCGCTTGCGCGAGGCGAGGCTGGCCAGGAACCCGTCGAAATCGGCATAGCCCCGGTTCATCCAGTGAAACTGCTGCGTGATGCGATGCAGGAGGCCCATCTGCGCGCCGCGCTCGGCCTCTTCCTCGGTGCAGAAGGTGACATGAACCGAAGAGAGCCCGCCATTCTCCGCCACCTGCACAGCGCCCTGAACCAGCCCCGCACGGCCCGCATCCTCCCATCCCGGACGGGTCAGGAACCGGCGCCCGGTGGCAGGAGTGAAGGGGACCGCGACTTGCAGCTTGGGGTAATATTGCCCGCCCGCGCGCTCGAACGCATGGGCCCAGTTGTGGTCGAAGATGTATTCGCCCTGGCTGTGCCCCTTGGCGTAAAGCGGGGCCGCGGCAATGACCTCGCCCCCCGCCCGCACCAGCAGGTAATGCGGCTGCCAGCCGGTGCCGGGTCCGACGGAACCGGATTGCTCCAGCGCGAAGAGAAACCGATAGGTGGTAAACGGGTCGGTCGGAGGGCCATCCGCCGCCTCGGGGCAGGCGCAGGCATCCCAATCGACCGGGTCGATATCGGCCAGGCTGGCATGGGCCGTCACCTCAAGTTGTGTTTCGCCATCCATCTCGGCTGCGGTCCTGTGCAAGGGCTGGTCAGGAAACAGATGGGGCGGATCGCGGCAGGATCAATGCGCAGCGATCGCACGGCGCGTCAGGGGCGAAAGCCCTCGAAGGTGATGTTATCGGCCTTGCCGCGCACGTCATCCGCTTCCTCGGGCGAGGTCACGGTCCAGCATAGGACCGGCACGCCGCGCCCGCGCAGCTCCTGCACCGCCTGATCGTCCAGGTCGTCCTTGTCATGGCTGATGAAGCTGGCCCCGACCCGGTCGAAATCGGCAATCGCGCGCAGCTGCTCCAGGCGTGCCTCACCCAGGGGCGCCCAGGCCGGGTGATCGTAGCCGCCGGTGACAAGGCCACGGGTCACGTCGGGGGCGGCCTCGGCCATCGCAGCGATGGAATGGGGGTTGAAGCTCATCACCGCGACGGGGCCGGCATAATGGTCCAGCATCTCGGCCACGGCGCGTTCCAGCACGCCATCGACCTCGCCCATGACGCGGGACTGGTCCTTGATCTCGATCAGCAGCGGCACCCGCCCCTCGACGACCTGCAAGGCGGCGTGCAGCGTCGGGATCGGCCGGTCGGTGCCGCGCAGCGGGATTTGCACCAGGTCCTCGGCAGGCAAATCCGAGATTTCACCCCGCATGCCGGTCATGCGCTCAAGCTCATGGTCGTGGAACACCATCGGCACCCCGTCCGAGGACAGTTGCAGGTCGATCTCGACGCCATAGCCCGCATCGACCGCAACCTGGATCGCGCTCAGGCCGTTTTCCGGGCGTCCCGCGCCGGCATCATGCAGACCGCGATGCGCGATCGGCCGTTCGAGGAAGCGCTGGCGCAATGTCATGAGATCTGGAAAATGCCTTCGATTTCGACGGCAACGCCGAAGGGCAGCGACGCGGCGGACACGGCGGATCGGCTGTGCCGCCCGGCATCGCCCAGGGCCTCGGCCAGGAAATCCGAGGCGCCATTGATGACGGCGGGCTGTTCGCCGAACTCGGGCGTCGAGTTGACGAAGCCGGTCAGCTTCACGACCCGTTGCAACCGGTCCAGGTCGCCGTCGCAGGCGGCCTTGACCTGCGCCAGCAGGCTGATCGCGCAGGTCCGCGCGGCCTGCGCGCCCTCGTTGGTTTCCATATCGGCCCCGAGCTTGCCGGTGATGAACCCGTCCGGCCCCATCGAGACCTGGCCCGAGACATAGAGCATGTCGCCCACCCGTACCGAGGGCACGTAATTGGCGGCGGGCGCGGGGGCGTCGGGCAGGGTCACACCCATATCGGCGAGACGGGATTCAAACTGGCTCATTTCTCAGACACCTCGGCTGCGTTGCGAAAGTTGCGGCCACGTTACCCCGCGGGCCCGGTGCTGAAAAGCGCCGATCAGCTTTCCCGGAAGGCGCGGTTGAAATAATCCGTCAGCGGGCGCAGCAGATAGGCCATCGGGGTGCGGTCCTGGGTGCGGATATAGGCCTCGACCGGCATACCGGGCAGCAGGGTCTCACCCTCCAGCCGGTCGATCTCGCCGTCGCTCAAGACGATCTCGACCTCGAAATAGCTGACGCCGGTGGTCTCGTCGGTGAAGGCATCGGCCGAAACCTGGCTGACACGGCCCGCCAGTTCCGGCGTGGTGCGGGCGTCGAAGACCGGAAAGCGCAGCACGACGGTCTGGCCGACATAGACCTCATCGACATTGGTCGGGCTGATGCGCGCCGAGATCACCAGCGGGCGGTCCTGCGGCACCAGGAACAGCACCGGTTCGGCGGCCTGCACCACCGAGCGCGTGCCGAAGACGCGGAGGCCGTAGACGATGCCGCCCACGGGCGCGCGGACCTCCATCTCGGACAATTGCCGCGACAGCGCGCGCTGGCGTTCGGCCAGTTCGGCCTCCTGCACCCGGACCTCGCGCAGCTCGGCGATGGCTTCCTCGCGGCGGGTGGTCTGCAATTGCAAGATCGCCAGCTCGATCTCGGTGATCCGCCCCTCGGACTCGGCGGCGCTGGCCTCAAGCTCTCCGAGAGTGCCCAGAAGCCGCGCATTCTCGCGCCGCAGGGACAGCGCGCGGGTGGCCTCGGTGAGGCCGCGATCGACCAAGTTCTGCACGTTGACAAGTTCCTCGGTGACCAGGCCCTGCTGTTCCTCCAATGCGACACGCTGTGCGGCGATCCCGCCGATCTGCGCCCGGATCTGATCGGCGCGGCGGCCCAACTGGTCGATCTCCTGCGCCAATGTCTCACGACGCGCCTCGAAGAGGTTGCGCTGCCCCTCCAGCACCTCGCGCAGGTCGTCATTGCCCTCGGCGGCCTCCACGACATCGGCGGGGAACACCACCTCCTCCAGCCCGTCGCGTTCGGCCACAAGCCGGGCACGGCGGGCGCGCCATTCGGCATATTGCGCGTTGACCACGGCCAGGTTGGACTGGATGACCGAGCCGTCGAGGCGCAGCATGATATCGCCCTCGGCCACCAACTGCCCCTCATCGACCATCAGCGCGGCGACGACGCCCCCCTCGGGGTGTTGCACCGCCTGCCGGTTCTGGTCGACCTCGATCTGGCCCGGTGCCACGATCGCGCCCGCGATGTTCGAGAACATGGCCCAGGCCCCGAAGCCACCGACCAGCAGCAAGAGCGTCGCCATCCCCAGAAGCATCGGCCAGCGCACCGACCAGGCCTTTTGCGGCGTATCCCCTGCCATCAGCTTATCCCCCCCGGTCTTGGTCCCTCACCATTCGGGCCGGTCACCTGATCATGATTGGACAGCACCTTGCGCAGCACCTCGTCACGCGGCCCGAACGCCTTGGGCAGGCCGCCATCCAGCACCAGAAGCATGTCGCATTCGGCAATCGCGGCGGGACGGTGGGCCATGATCAGGACCGATTTGCCCTCGGCCTTCATGGTGCGGATCGCGGTGTTCAGGGCCTCGCTGCCCTCATGGTCGAGGTTCGAGTTCGGCTCATCCAGCACCAGCAGGACCGGATCGCCATAAAGCGCGCGGGCCAGGCCGACCCGCTGGATCTGCCCGCCCGAGAGCCGCCCGCCATCGGAGGACATGCGCGTGTCGTAGCCATTGACCTGTTCGCGGATCATCCGGTCGGCGGCGGCCTTGCGCGCGGCGGCGACGACGTTTTCGGGGTCCGGATCCTCGTCCAGCCGGGCGATATTTTCGGCCAGGGTGCCATCGAACAGAGTCACGCTCTGCGGCAGGTAGCCGATCAGGCGGCCCAGGATATCGGGGTCATACTGGTCCAGCGTCGCGCCATCCAGCCGCACCTGCCCCCCGGCGGGCGGCCAGACCCCGGTGAGCGCACGGGCCAGCGTGGATTTCCCCGCCCCCGATGTGCCGATCACGCCCACGGCCTGCCCCGGCAGCACCTTGAACGTCACCCCGCGCAGCGTGGCCTGTTGCGCGCCCGGCGGCACCACCGACAACTGGTTGACCTCCAACAGCGCGTTCGGGCGCGGCAGCGGCAGGCGGACAGGTTCGGGGCGCACAAAGGTCAGAAGCTCCTGCAACCTGCGCCACCCGGTGCGGGCGCGCGCGACGCTCTGCCATTGGCCGATCACCATCTCGATCGGGGCCAGCGCGCGACCCAGAAGGATCGAGCCCGCGATCATCGCGCCCGCCGACAATTCGCCGCGCAGCACCAGCCACGCCCCGAGGCCGAGCATCGCCGATTGCAGGAACAGCCGCAGCGTCTTGGTCAGGGTGGTGTAACCGCCGACCCGATCCGCCGCCTCCATGCCCTGCCCGAGGGCGCGCGCGCGCAGTTTCTGCCACCTTGACAGCGCCGCGCCCTGCATCCCGAGCGAGCGCAGAAGCTCACTGTCCGATTGCAGCCGCGTGGCCATCCGGTCGGCATGCAGCGCCGCACCCTGCGCCTCGGCCAGCGGTTGCGCCGACCGCGCCTGGTTGAGCAGCGCAATCAGAACCAGGAGCACGCCGCCCCCCATCGCCAGCCAGCCGAGCCAGGGGTGGAAGATGAAGATCGCGGCCAGGAAAACGGGCGTCCACGGCATGTCGAAGATCGCCAGGAAGATGGGCGAGGCCATCAGTTTCTGGATCGACTCCAGATCCGCCAGCCCGGTCTGCGCGCCCCCGCGGCGCGCGGCCTGCGTCAGCGCGGCCCGGAACACCCGGCTGTCCATCTGGTCCTGGAACCGCGCCCCGACGCGCGCCGCAACGCGGCCCCGCGCGTAATCCAGCAGGCCCATCATCAGGAACAGGAACGTCACCAGGAGCGACAGCGCCAACAACGTCTCCTCGGAGCCGGACCCGAGCACCCGGTCATAGACCTGCAACATGAACAGCGGGCCGGTCAGCATCAGCAGGTTGGTGAACATGCTGAAGACGAAGACCGCCCAAAGCAGCCCGGAGTTCCTGCGCCGCACCTCGCGCAGCTCCTGTGAAGGCGTCACACCGATTGACGTCATCGTCCCGCTCATTCCCCCAAGGGCGGTCTCCCGCCCCTTGTGGCGGGCCATTCCCCGCCGGTTGTTGACAGCCCTGCCACACACTATACGTGAAATGCGGGCCGGGTGGATTCGGCTCTGGCGTTGTCCCCGCATCCTACGGTGTAACGGCCTAACCCGATTAACCTACGAAAGCATTGACGGATACTCCATTGTTTCATTCCGGTCCAGTTCGACACATGAAGACGGCCCTTGCCGCGACGTTTCTGGCAGGTCTTGCGGCCTGCGGCCCCGCCACGCTGCCCGGCGAGGGTGTCATCAACGACCCCTCCGAGGTACAGAACCGCGAGGTTCATGCCTTCAACGTCGCCGTTGACCGCGCCATCGTGCGGCCCCTGTCGGTGGGGGCGGGCAATGCGGTGCCGGAACCGGTGCGCCAGGGCATCGGCAATTTCGCCGACAACCTTGATCAGCCGCGCTACGTGCTGAACAACCTGTTGCAACTGCGCATTGACGACGCGCTGGCCAACACGTTCCGCTTCGCGATCAACTCCACCGTTGGTCTCGGCGGTTTGCTGGATCCGGCCTCGGGGATCGGCCTGCACGCAGAGGCCACCGATTTCGGCGAGACGCTGCATGTCTGGGGCGCGCCCGAAGGGGCCTATGTGGTGCTGCCGGTCCTGGGCCCCTCCACCAGCCGCGACACGGTGGGCTTTGTCGTCGATCGCGCCATGAACCCGGTGCGCTTCTTCGTCGAGCCGCCCGAAAGCTATTATGCCACGGCCGCGGGCATTGGCGGCGCGCTCAACACGCGCTACCGCTTTTCCGACACCATCGACGAGCTCTACTATGAAAGCGCCGATGGCTATGCCGCCGCGCGCATCCTGTATCTGTCCAACCGCCGGTTCGAGCTGCGCGGCGAGGCGCAGGACGATTATTTCGACCCCTATACCGATACGTATGAGGATCCCTATGCTCAATAAGTTCACCCCGACCCGCCGTGCCTTCCTGGGCCTGATGGGCGGTGCCGCGGCGCTGGCCGCGATGCCCACGCAACTCATCGCGCAATCCGTGAATGCCGCGCGCGCGCTGGTCGATGCACTGCTGGTCGATCTCTATGCGCTGATCAATTCGGGCAGCTCCACGAGCCGCCTTTATGCTGATTTTGAAGCCCTTTTGAACCGCTACGCGGACATGAACGCGGTGGCGATTTCAGTTATGCGTGTTGATTGGCGGCGCGCCAGCAATGCGCAGCGCAGCGCTTTTATCACCGCCTTCCGGGGCTACATCGCCCGCAAGTATGGCAGCCGTTTCCGCGAGTTGATCGGGGGCACGTTTGAAATCACCGGCACCCGCGAGATTCGTTCCGGGGTTGAGGTCACGACAACAGCCAATCTTCGCAACGAAGCCCCATTTCAAGTTATCTGGCTCGTTTCCAACGCCTCCGGACAGAACCGTTTCTATAATCTTATCATTGAAGGCATAAATCTGAGCACCGTTGAGCATGAGGAGATCGGCGCGATGCTGGACCGCAACGGCGGCAATATCGACGCCATGATCGCCGATCTGCGCAACGCAAGCTGACCCTTCGGCCCGCGCATCCCGTCGCGGGCCATGCCCTCCCCTGTCCCGGACCCGCCCAAAGATGAGCGCCGCCCCGATCGCCTATCGTCATGAGCTCGACGGGCTGCGCGCCATCGCGGTGCTGGCGGTGCTTGGCTACCACGCGGGCTATAACGATGTCGCGGGCGGGTTCATCGGCGTCGACGTGTTCCTTGTCCTCTCGGGCTACCTGATCACGCAACAGATCATGATCGGGCTGGATGCGGGCGGGTTTGCGCCGCTGCGCTTCTGGCTGCGCCGCGCCCGCCGCCTCCTGCCCGCGATGGTGCCGGTGCTGGCCTTCGCCCTGATCGCCGCGCTGATCCTCAAGGGCGACGGGGCCTTCGCCGATTTCGCGGGTCATTTCCTGAGCGCCGGGTTCTTCTATTCCAACTACCAGTTCGCCTCCGAGGCCGGCTATTTCGCCCGCGCCAGCGATACCAACCTGCTCTTGCACACCTGGTCGCTGTCGCTGGAATGGCAGTTCTACCTGATCATGCCGCCAGTGCTGATGATCCTTCACCGGTTCGGGCGCGGCGCCACCATCCTCGGGCTCATCGCGATTTCCGCAGCATCGCTGGCCTATTCCGAGATCCTGATCCGCGCGGGCAACGCCAACTGGGCCTTCTATGCCACTCCGCCCCGATTCTGGGAATTCGCGGCGGGCGGTGTTGTCGCCCTGCTGCCCCGGCTTGCGCTTCCCTTCTCCGGCCCGCTCCTGCGCGGCGCGGGCCTCGCGCTGATCTTCTGGATGATCCTCGCCTATGCCGGCGGGCCGTTTCCGGGCCTTGGCGCGGGGCTGCCCGTCCTGGGCACGCTGATCATCCTGACCGCACCCGAATCCCCGCGCGACCCGTTGCGCCGGATGCTGTCGTGGCGCTGGATGCAATGGGTCGGGCAGCGCTCCTACGCGATCTACCTCATTCACTGGCCGCTGATGGTGGCGATCACGCCCTCCGAGATGAACCAATCCGAAGGCATCCTGACCGTCGCGATCCCGGTCTCGATCCTGCTTGGCCACCTGATCTACCGCTTTGCCGAGACGCCGGTGCGCACCGGGTCAGGGTTCCGCGAAAGCCGCGCGATCCTGCGCCATGGCACGCTCACCCTGGCCGTGATCGCGGCCATCGGCCTCGCCCTGCCAACCGCCGCGGTGCTGGCCTTGCGCGAGGCCCTGCCGCTGTCCACGACCCGCGCGACAATCACCCAGATCGACCGGGCCCGCGCGGATTACCTCGATCTGCAAGACCGGATCAGCGCGGGCGACATGCCCAATGCCCGCTATTGCAGTTTCGACGACATTGCCAGCACCGACGCAATGCTTGCCTGCCTCACCGACCCCGCGATCCCCGAGGACACCGTGCTGCTGATCGGCGACAGCCACGGGCGCGACGTGCTGGCCGCCATGCTCATGGCCTATCCGGGCCGGCACGTCACGATGCTGCATCAATCCTCCTGCGTGCCCGCCACCTATATCCGGGGCCGGTCGCTGTGCTTCGACGCGCTGGATCGGATCATCGAGACACTGGCCGAGCGCGGCGCCCTGCCGCCGGTGATCCTCGCCGCGCGCTGGTGGCAGGGCGAGCATGAAAACGTCTCGGCCACCCTGGCGACGCTGGACGCGGTCGATGCCGATACCCTCGTGATCGGCCCCGGCCCGACCTTCGCCAGCCCGATGGAGACCCACGCCACCGAGGCCGGGTTCGCGGGCACCACCCTGCGCGCCCTGGCGCCGCTCGGGCCCGAGAGTTTCGCCTTCGACATCGCCGCGACCTCCGCCGATCTGGCCGCGCGCGCGGCCTCTCACGGCGCGGAGTTCCTCGACCGCTACGCGATGGTCTGCACAGCGGGCGCTTGCCCGGTCTTCGATGGTGCCACCGGCCCGATCCTCTATTTCGACGAACAACATCTCAGCCCCGCGGGGCTGGCATGGTTCGCCGCGATGCTGGAGGACACGGAGTTGAGCGCCTTCCTCGAACGTTAGCGGGACAGGCGCTCGGTCGACCGAGCGCGAGAGCGGCCCGTCGACGGGACGTCCCCTTCCCCGTCCTAGTTGCCGCCCAACAACTGCCGCAAGAAACCGCCAAGGCCCTGGTCCGGCTCACCGGGCTCGTTGCCGGGCAGGCGGATGCCCTGCGGCTCCTCGGGCGGGCGTGCCTCGGCCACGGGGTCGATCATCGGCAGGGGGCGCGGTGGCAACCCGTCATGGACGCGCTCCATCGTCTGGCGCCAGATCTCGGCGGGCAAACCGCCGCCCGTGATGCCGGAGAGGGACCGGTTGTCGTCATATCCGATCCAGACACCGGCGACGTAATCCGCCGTGAACCCGACGAACCAGGCATCCCGCAAGGCCGACGTGGTGCCGGTCTTGCCCGCCACGGGCCGATCTTCCAGCGCCGCGCGCCGACCGGTGCCATTGGCCACGACCTGCGCCATCATGTAGGTCAGCTGCCGCGCCGCCGCCTCCGAGATCACACGCTCGCGGATACCGCCGCCCTGCCCGATCATCGGCTCGCTGTCGCCAAGCAGGCGCAGGTCGATGAGACCGTAGGGCGTCACCGCCGAGCCGCCGTTGAGGATCCCCGCATAGGCCCCCGTCATCTCGATCAGGGTGCTTTCCGACGCGCCAAGCGCCAGCGCGGGACCGGCGGCCAGGTCGCTTTCGATGCCGAATTGCGAGGCCACCGTGCGCACGAGATCGCGGCCCACGGCCTCGGACAGGCGGACGGCGGGGATGTTCAGCGAATGCTGCAACGCCGCGGTCAATGTCACCTCCCCCCGGAATCGCCGGTCGTAATTGACCGGTGAATAGGGGCCGGAGCCCGGCACGTTGATCGTCAGCGGCTCATCCATGATCATGTCGTCGAAGCGCCAGCCCAGGTCCAGCGCGGTGGCGTAGACAAAGGGCTTGAAGGCCGATCCGGTCTGCCGCATCGCCATCGTCGCGCGGTTGAAGAGGCCGGTGCCGGACTCGCGCCCGCCCACCATGGCGCGCACCGATCCATCCGCCGACATTACCACGATGGCCGCCTCCGCATCCGACCCCTCACTCGCCTGGTTGGCGAAGACCTCGGCCAGCGCGGCCTCGGCGGCCTCCTGCATGCGCGGGTCGAAGGTCGTGCGCACGATCACGTCTTCGGTCGTGTCCGTGGTCAGAAAATCGGGGCCCTGCGTCATGATCCAATCGGCGAAATAACCGCCCGCGCGCGCCTCTGCCGCGTCGGAGAGGACCGCCGGATCATTCCGCGCCGCCTCGGCCTCGGCCTCTGTCAGATAGCCCTCGGCCGCCATCAGGCCCAACACGACCGCCGCGCGATCCTGGCTGCGTTGCAGGTTGGTCGTGGGCGCAAAACGCGAGGGCGCCGTCAGCAAGCCGGCCAGCATGGCGCTTTGCTGCGGATTCGCCTCGGCCGCGGAACGGCCGAAATAGCGCTGCATCGCGGCCTCGACCCCGTAGGCGCCGGCCCCCAGATAGGCCCGGTTGAGATAGATCGTCAGGATCTCGTCCTTGGTATAGCGCAGCTCCATCGCCAGCGAGAAGGGGATCTCGGCGATCTTGCGCCACAAGGACGAGCGGCGGCAATCGGCCTCATACTCGGCCTCGGATTCCCATTCCGCCGAGTCGTACTGCACGCCCAGGCACATCAGCTTCGCGACCTGCTGCGTGATGGTGGACCCGCCATGCCCCTCCAGCGGCCCGCGCCCTTCGCTCAGGTTGATGCGGATGGCGGACGCGATACCGCGCGGGGAAATCCCCCAATGGCGATAGAACCGCCGATCCTCTGTCGCCACCACGGCATTCACCAGGTGCGGCGAGATCGAGGTCGGGTCGCCCATGCCGCCGAACTGCTCGCCGCGCCAGGCAAAGACATTGCCATCGCGATCCAGCATCGTGACGGAGCCGCGCTGTCGACCGTCGATCACCTCGCCGAGTGGGGGTAGGGTCGTGTACATATAGGCCGTGGCGACGCCCAGGATCAGCAGAACCGCCAGCGTCCCGCGCCACAGAAAGCCGAAGATCAGCCGCAAGACAAAGCGCAAGACACGCCCGAAAAAGCCCAGGATGCCGCGGCGCCGGGCGGGGGCCTTGCGCCGCGTTGTCTTGCGCCTGCGTGTTTGCGCCGGCTTGGCGGGCGTGGTGCTGTTGCGCCGATCCGCCACCAGACGCCTGCCGCCCTGGCCCCGCCGCCCGCGATTTCCCGAATTGCTCATTCTCTAAACCTGCTCGTCATTTTGGGTCACCATAAGCGGTTTCGACCGCTTTGTGGAGAGGCGATGCCGCAGCGCGGAATTTCAAACCTGCCTGTTTTTCGGGCGTTCTGCCCCAAAGGTGCGAAAATTGTGCGATTCAGGGCGAATCCGCCCCGGCCCGATGCCCGGTTTCATTCCCATTTCCGGTCTCCCGCGCTCTTTCTTGCCTCATTCCGCCACCCCCGGCGGTCCATGAACCACAAGAAGGTGCAAAGGCGTGAAACTCATCATCGCAGCAATCAAACCTTTCAAGCTGGAGGAGGTCCGCGAGGCGCTGACCGAGATCGGCGTGCGCGGCATGATGGTCTCGGAGGTCAAGGGCTTCGGGGCCCAGTCCGGCCATACCGAGATCTATCGCGGCGCGGAATATGCCGTGAACTACGTGCCCAAGACCAAGCTGGAACTGGTCGTCCCCGAGGGGCTGGCCGACCAGGCGGTCGAGACCATCCGCAAGACCGCCGAAACCGGCAAGATCGGCGATGGCAAGATCTTCGTGCTCGACGTGGCGCAGGCCATGCGGGTGCGCACCGGCGAAACCAATGAGAACGCGATCTGATGCGCAAGGAACCCCTCGATATGATACTGAAACCCCTCCCCCTGGCCGCCGCGCTGACCGTGTTTCCGGTCGCCGCCTTCGCCAATGAAGCACCGTCCTCCTTCGAGGATGTGGGCTATATTCTCACCACGCTCCTGTTCCTGATCGGCGGCTTCCTCGTCTTCTGGATGGCGGCGGGCTTTGCCATGCTGGAGGCCGGTCTCGTCCGCTCCAAGAACGTGGCGATGCAACTGACCAAGAACATCGCCCTCTTCTCCATTGCCGCCGTGATGTACTGGCTGGTGGGCTACGGCGTCATGTATCCCGGCGACTGGCTGATCGACGGTGTCATGGGCCCGCTCTTCCAGGTCACCTCGCTCGAGCCCGTGGGCGTCGGCGCCGATGGCACGTCGGTCGACTACGCGTCTGCCGGGTCGGACTTCTTCTTTCAGCTGATGTTCGCCGCCACCGCCGCGTCGATCGTGTCCGGCACCCTGGCCGAGCGCATCAAGCTCTGGCCGTTCCTCGCCTTCGTCGTGGTCCTGACCGGCCTGATCTACCCGATCGAGGCATCCTGGCAGTGGGGCGGCGGCTGGTTGGCTGAGGCCGGTTTCTCCGATTTCGCGGGCTCGACCCTGGTTCATGCCACAGGCGGATTCGCGGCGCTGGCCGGTGTGCTGGTGCTCGGGCCGAGGCTTGGCAAGTACAAGGATGGCCGCGTCAACCCGATGCCCGGCTCGAACCTGGCGCTGGCCACGCTCGGCACGTTCATCCTGTGGCTCGGCTGGTTCGGCTTCAACGGCGCATCGCAGCTTGCCATGGGCACGATCTCGGACGTGGCCGACGTGAGCCGCATCTTCGCCAACACCAACATGGCGGCGGCCGCGGGGGCGATCGTGGCGCTGGTCATGACGCAGCTGATCTTCGGCAAGGCGGACCTGACCATGGTGCTGAACGGCGCGCTGGCGGGCCTCGTCTCGATCACCGCCGAGCCGCTGACGCCGTCGCTGTTCCAGGCGCTGCTGATCGGCGGTGTCGGCGGGGCCATCGTGGTCTTCGCGGTTCCGGCCCTTGACCGGATGAAGATCGACGACGTGGTCGGCGCGATCCCGGTGCACCTTCTGGCGGGCCTCTGGGGCACCCTGATCGTGCCCTGGACCAACCCGGCCGCGTCCTTCGCCATCCAGATCATGGGCATGGCCGCAATCGGCGCCTTCGTCTTCGTGGTCAGCCTGGCCGTCTTCATCGTGATCCGCGCCATCTTCGGCCTGCGGGTGGATGAGGAGGACGAGATCACCGGCCTCGACATGGCAGAGCTCGGCATGGAGGCCTATCCAGAGTTCTCGGACGCCTGAATACCCAAATGGAAGGGCACCCCTGCCGGGTGCCCTTCTTCACGTTCCGAGGCCCCCATAGGGTGGGCGGTTCTGCCCACCATCGCGCCCCAGCACATGAAAAACCCCGCCACGGCCAACACCGTCGCGGGGTTTCCCATGTCTTTCGGTCAGTCGAACGAGATCAGATCTCGCCTTCGATCCAGCTTTGCAGCGCCGCCTTGGGGGCCGCGCCGACCTTGTTCGAGACGACCTCGCCGCCCTTGAACAGAAACAGCGCCGGAATGCCGCGCACGCCCAGTTGCATGGGGGCGTTGGGGTTTTCGTCGACGTTGATCTTCACGATCTTGATCTTGTCGCCCATCTCCTCGGAGATCTCTTCCAGGGCGGGGCCGATCTGGCGGCAGGGGCCGCACCATTCGGCCCAGAAATCCACCACGACGGGGATGTCGGACTGTTTCACTTCACTATCAAATGTTGCGTCGGTGACGGCGATGGTGGCCATATCTAGCCCTCCTGGAGGCGTTTTGAGCGGGTCAGGGGCGAAACCTAGGCACGGGGGCGGACAAGGTCAAGCGACTGAAACACGGCTGCGCAATCATGTGATCGGGGCGGCACATTCCGCCCGAAATGAGGGGGGCACCCCCCGTACACCCCCCGATGCACCCCCCGTACACCCCCTGCGCAGATGAAACGCGGGCCGCGCGGGTCAAGGAAGCGCGTCGCGGGCGCGGGTCAGGGCCGGGGTGGTGAGTTCTGACGGCAGGGGCATCAGCCGCGCCTCGCGGGTCCAGAGGATCGCGGTCTCAACGGTCTTGCCCGGATAGATCGCGGCCAGCATCTCGGCATAGGCCCCCATCTGGCGCAGGAGGCCCTCGGGCACCTCCTCCGGTCCCTCGGGGCAGACCGCATTGGATTTGAAATCGACGGCGAGGAGCCTCGTATCAGTGAGGATCAGCCGGTCGATCTGGCCCATCAGCTTGCGGCCAAGCGTGGGGCTGTCGGCGGTCAGGGACACTTCGGCCAGGGCACCTTCGGCGAAGATCGCGGTCAGGTGCGGCGCGGTCAGGCAGGCCACGGCCTCCTGCAGCAGGGCCCCGGCCTCGGCATCCTCGACCGTGCCCTCGCCTGCCAATATCCCCGGTGCGGCAGCGCTCCAGGCGGGTTTCGCGATCTCGGGCAGATGCTCCAGCAGCAGATGCAGCCGCCGCCCGCGCGCCTTGGCTTCCTCCTCGTCCAGCCCCTCGCCGGGCAGCGCCTTGGCCCCGCCGAGGTCAGAGGGCGAGAGCGGCTTGACGTCGCGCGCCTCGGCCCTGGGCCTGAGATGGACCCAGTCGGGCAGCGGCGCGGCCTCCTGCGTGGCGTCCTCGTCAGGGGCGATCCGCCCCCAATCCCCGGTCTCGATCCGCCAGCCGGGGGCGTCGAAGAACAGCTGCTCATGCCCGCCCACACGCGGCGCGGCCTCGCGGATCTGGGTGAACCAGCTGCCGTTTTCCCCGGTCTCGATCTTGCCCGCCGCCGCCACGATCAGCCAGCTTTCCGCCCGCGTCATCGCGACATAGAGCAGGCGGTTGCGTTCCTCGGCCTCGCGGTCGGCGCGCGCCTCGAAAAGGGGGCGCAGGCGGTCGGGGCTGTCGGCCTTGGCCCCGGCCCAGATCACCGGGCCATCCTCGGGCGCCAGCAGCACCTGGTGATTGCCGCCGCCCTGCCGGTAGCCGGTATCGGGCAGGATCACCACGGGCGATTCCAGCCCCTTCGCGCCATGCACCGTCATCACCCGGATCTGGTCGCCCGCACGGCTGGCGTCGCGCTTGATCTTGACGTCATCGGTTTGCAGCCAGCCGACAAAGCCGGTCAGGCTCGGCACTTCCAGCCGCTCATAGGCCAGCGCCTGCGCCAGCATCGCGTCGATCCCGTCCTCGGCCTCGGCCCCGAGCCGCGCCAGCAGCCTGCGCCGTCCGTCATGGCGGATCAGCACCCGTTCCAGCAGGTCGTAGGGCCGCAGGAAATCGGCCCGGTTGCGCAGGTCGACCAGCATTTTCACCGTTTCGGGGAACTCGGCCTGCCGGTCCTGCAAGGCGCGCCAGAGGTAGCTGCCCCGGCCATGAGCCAGGTCGTGCAAACCCGCCTCGGACCAGCCGAAAAGGGGCGAGCGCAGGATCGCGGCCAGCGACAGGTCATCCTCGGGCGTGGCCAGGAACGCCATGAGGGCCGTCAGATCCTTCACCGCAAGCTCGGCGGCCAGCCGCATCACATCGGCCCCCGCAATGGGCAGCCCCCTGGCCTTGATCGCGGCGATGATCTCGTGAAACACGTCGGAGCGGCGCTGCACCAGGATCAGGATATCGCCCGCGCGCACCGGGCGGCGCTGGCCGTCCACGACAATCGGCGTGCCGTCCGTCAGCATCGTGTCGATGGCCTGCGCGATGCGGCGGGCGAGGATCACCTTGTGGTCGTCATCCGAGAGCCGGTCGACGGGGTCGTCCCATTGCGCGGGCGCGCCCGCCTTGACCTCCTCGACATGCGGCCAGATGTCGACGCGGCCCGGCAGCGTCGCCTTGTGGGCGATGTGCTCCACATCCGTGCCGACGCCCGCGCCGCCCTCGCCCTCGAACACCTGATCGACCAGCGCCAGGACCGGAGGCGCGGAGCGGAAGGAATGCAGGAGCGCGCAATCCTGGAACGGGGCGCCAGACGCGGTCAGGCCCTGCCGGAAATGCTCCCGCATCCGGTCGAACCCGCCGGGATCGGCGCCCTGGAAGGAATAGATCGACTGTTTCTTGTCGCCGACGACGAAGATCGTGCGCGCCACGTCCGTTCGCGCGTCGGCCCCTGACGCAAACTCGCCCGCCAGATCGGCGATGATCTCCCATTGGGCGGGGGCGGTGTCCTGCGCCTCGTCGACGAGGATATGGTCGATGCCGCCATCGAGCCGGAAGAGCACCCATTGCGCGACACCGCCGCGCGACAGCAGCGCCCGCGTGCGCAGGATCAGATCGTCGAAATCCAGCCAGCCAAGCGCGGCCTTCGCGGCCTCGAACGCGGGCAGGAACCCGGCGGCGAAGCGATGCAGCGCGGCGGTTTTCTGTGCCGCCTGGAACGCGCGGCGGCGCGGGCGGGCGGCCTCGACGCGTTCCATCAGCGCCTCAAGGTCGGGGGTAAGCTCGGCCATCTGCGCCCAGATCGGCTTGGTCGGGAAGCTGCCGATCTTGGCGGTATCCGGTGTCTTGGTGTCCGAGCCGCTCAGGAACGCCTCCTCCAGCAGTTCCACATCCGCCAGCCCCGGCGCGTCCCATGCCACCCGCTGAAACCGCGCGATATTGCTGGCGTGGTTCTTCTTTTCCGGGTCCAGATAGGCACTGACCGCGTGGCACAGGTCGGCCTCGCCGCCTTCGAACACATCCGCGACGATGCGCGCCTCGGTCTCGCCCGCGGGCACCCCGAACCAGTCGAACACCTCGTCGCGCGTGGCCCCCGCCCCGATCGCCTCGCGCCGCCCCAGCAGCGCCTTGAGGAACGGCATCGCGTCATCGCCCGAGAGATATTCGGCCAGCGCATCGACCGCGCCGACGTCGCCGCCACCGGCCAGCCCGTCCAGCACATCGGCGCAGAGGATCGCCTGCGCGCGTTCGTCCATTTCCGTGAAGCGCGGCGACACGCCCGCCTCCAGCGGGAACCGGCGCAGGATCGCGGCGCAGAAGGAATGGATGGTCTGGATCTTCAGCCCGCCCGGCGTCTCGATGGCGCGGGCAAAGAGCGTCCTTGCACGCGCCAGCAGCGTCTCCGTGACCTCCGCCTGCGGCACGCCGAGCCCGATGAGTGCGCCGCGCAACTCGCCCTCGGCCAGCATCGCCCATTCGCCCAATCGCCTGAACAGCCGGTTCTGCATCTCGGAGGCGGCGGCCTTGGTGTAGGTCAGGCACAGGATGCGTTCGGGCGGCACCTCGCGCAGCAGGAGCCGCGCGACCCGGTCGGTCAGCACCCGCGTCTTGCCGCTGCCCGCGTTGGCCGAAAGCCAGGTGGAGGCACCGGGATCTGCCGCCTCGATCTGGGCAAGCGTGGCGTCGTCGAACCTCATTCGCCCACCTTCGCCTTCACGGGCTCCATCGTCTCATCCCATTCGCCATGCCGCGCGAGGTGGTCGAAATCGCCCGAATAGGCCAGCTTTTCCATCGCCCGGCGCGAGGGGTAACCGCTGTCTGGGTCCGCGAAATGGGTGATCAGCCGCGCGAAGCCCTGCGCGACCTCGTCCAGCTCAGCCGTTGACACCTCGGCCTCGGTGATCTTGCCGCCGCTGCCAAGCCCGATATAGCTGATCCGCGCGACGTCACGATGATCGCCGAACGCGCCTTGGCGCGCCATCAGCGCCTCAAGCCAAAGCTGCTTGTTGTAATGGGCCTCCTGCTCTTTCGTGGGCACGCCGCCGGTCTTGTAATCATAGAGGATCACGCGGCCATCCGGTGTCACATCCACCCGGTCGGGCTTCGCGGTCAGGGTGAAATCCAGCGCCTCGAACCGGGTCTGGCGCTTCTCCTCCAGCAGCACCGGCTGGCCCAATGCGCGCCGCGCGCGTTCCGTCTCGATGAACCAGGGCGCGACGCGGGCGATGCGCGCCAGCCATATCCGCCGCGCGGCGGGCCAGGGCGCGCCGTCCTCCAGCATCTCCTCGGTGATCCGCAGGAGGAGCGCCTCGGCGTCCTCGGGCAGACCCTCCTTCGTGACCTCGGTAAAGCGGCGCAGGATGTCGTGCAGGATGGTGCCCCGCAGCGGCGCATCGGGCATCTGGCGCAGCGGGTTCAGCGCGTGGAGGTCCAGCACCTTGCGGGCATAGATCGCGTAGGGGTCTCGGATGAGCTTTTCGATATCGGTCACGCTGAGCTGGTTTGGCCGCTGACCCACCGGCGGGCAGGGCGCGGGACGCTTGGCGGCGGGCACCGTCTCGACCGGCTCATCCAGCCGCGTTGCCATCGCCACCCAGTCCGCGCCGCGTTCGCGCATCCCCTCCAGCGCCGTCCGGCTCTCGTCGCTCGCCCCCTCCATCAGGTTGGTGATCCGGTTGAGCCAGCGCGACGGCACCGTTTCCGTCTCGGCATCACGGCGCGCGCGGCTCAGCCAGACCTCCGCCCCGCCCACCGATTGCTGGAAATCATGCGCCGCCAGCCCGATCACCCGATCCGGCAGGCGCAGCCCCGCCTCGGCCCGCATCCGGCGGTTGAGCCACGGATCGGCCCCCGGCGCAGAGGGCCAGGAGCCTTCGTTGAGCCCGCCCAGGATGACCAGGTCGGCGCCCTGCACCCGCGCCTCCAGCGTGCCCCAGATCATGATGCGGGGATGCGGGCTTACGGGATCGCGCGCTTCCTCCTCGGCCAGGATCGCGGTCAGGAAATCGCGGTATTCCGCCGCCGTCAGCGTGCCGCCCGCCTCGGCCGCGCGCGTCAATGCCTGCATCTGCGCGCGGGTCTTGCGGCCCTCTTCCTTCTCCCAAAGCTCTGCCGGTTCGCCGCCCCCCGGCCCCGCCGAGAGCCGCTCGACCGCCTCAAGATGCGCCGAGACATGGGCCTGCAAGGGCTGCTGTTCCGGCGCGAACAGGTCCAGCACGGTATCCGAGACCCACATGGCCCAGGCCACCGCGCCCGCGTCGTTTTTGCGCCTCTCTGCCCATCGCGCCAGGTCGGCGCGGGACGGAAACGGGGCTTCGCGGCGCAGGAGCTGCAATTCCAGGTCGCGCGTGCGCTTGAGATGCTCGCCCCGGTCCGCGCGCCCCGCATGGGTCAGCGGATGTTTCAGGAGCACCAGCAAACCTTCGGCACTGACCCGCGTGGCCCGCGCCTCGGCGACGTGGCGCAGGAGCCGCCCCGGCGCGGTGTGCGACAGCGGCAACCCGCTGGAATCGTCGGGCTCGATCCCCCAGCGGTCCAGCGCCGCCGTTACCTGCCTGGTCAGCGTCACATCGGGGCTGATCAGGGCCGCGGTGATCCCGTCCTCGGCGGCACGGCGCAGGCGCAAGGCAATCGCCGCGGCCTCGGCCTGCGGGGTCGGCGCCTCGATCAGCGTCAGGCCCGAAGCCGCCTCCGCCAGCCCCTCCAGCCCGGGGCCCTCCGCCAGCCATTGATCGGTGACGGGGGCGGGGCGCAGGGCCAGAGAAATCAAGCGGTTGCGGGGCGGGTTCGCCGGGGCATCAGAGCTCCAGCGGGCAATATCCAGCGGGTGCAGCCCCAGGCCAGTGGCGAATTTCATGAAGCGGAACTGCGGATGATCCTCGGCACTCAGCCCGTCGGTCAGCTTGTCCCAGACCGCGCCCGGCTGGTCGTAATCCAGCCCCGGCAGGATCACCGCGCCCTGCGGCAGATGCGCGACGGCGGCCATGAAGCGCGCGGTCGGCCCGCGCGACCCGGTGGAGCCCGCCACGATCACCGGGTGTTGCGGCGGGGCCTTGGCCCAATCGGCGGCCAGCATGTCGGCCACCCGCGATTGCCGCGCCTCGATGGACAGCGCCGCATCATCCCCTTCCGCGAAATAGGGCGCGACGATCCTGAGGAATTCCTGCGCGCGCTGCCAGTGATCCGAATGCCCCTCCACGTCCAGGCCCGCGACGGTGTCGGGCGTCACCCGCTCCTCCTGCATCTCGGCCATCAGGTCGGCCAGCGCGTCGGACAGACCATAGAGCGAAGAGCGCGGCGCAAGCTGGGGCTGCCGGTCGAGCAGCGCCGCGACCAGTTGCGACAGTTCCAGACGCAGCCGCAGGTCGGGGATGGGGGCGGGCAGCCCCGCCATATCCGCGCGCGCCGCCAGATCGGTGATCAGCCGGATGCGCGGCAGGAAACCCGGCCCGCTCTGGGCGTAGATCTCGCGCAACCGGCGCTGCGTGCGGGCGGTGTTCACATAGACCTCGACGCGGGCCAGCGCCTCGGGCGGCGCGCCCGCCATCCGCTCGGCGATCCCCGCCACCACGGCGCGCGAGAAATCGACCCCGATCGGCGTGGCAAAGACTCGGGGGGTGTCCTGTGGGTCAAACATCGCCTTGTTGTCTCACCATTTCCTCGGCCAGTGCAATGCCCTCCGGGTGGCCCACATCGGCCCATCCGCCCTCGTGCAGCGTGCCGAAAAGCCGCCCCCGCGCCAGCGCGTCGTTCCAGACCGCGTGCAGGGAAAACGGGCCCGGCTTGTAGCCCTCGAAAAGCGAGGTCTTGACGATCTGCGCCCCGGTATAGACCGCGCCCGCCTTGTCCCAGCTGAGCCGCCCCTGCGCGCCGATGGCGAAATCGCCCCCCGGCTGTCGCCCCACCGCGCGCGGCTGCGGCAGCATCAGCAGGAGTGCGTCCATCCTCTGCGCGTCCCATGCGGCATCCAGTTCACCCAATGCCCGCGCCCCGGTCCAGACCGCATCGGCGTTGAGCGTGAAGACCTCCGTTCCGCCAAGCAGGGGCAGTGCCGCGCGGATACCACCGGCGGAATCGAGGATCTCCGGCATCTCCTCCTGAAACGTCACGTCTTCCATGCCCGCCAGATGCGCCCGCATCTGATCCGCCAGGTAATGCCCGTTGACCACGATCCGGTCGGCCGCCGCCCGCGCCTGGTCCAGCGCGTGGTCGATCAGGGGTTTGCCCGCCACCGGGATCAGCGGCTTGGGCCGGTCTTTTGTCAACGCGCCCATCCGGGTGCCGAAGCCTGCCGCCAGGATCATGCAGCCCCTCATGGCGCGATCGCCTCCAGATGCGGGGCCATCGCGCGGGACAGGTCGGATAGTTCCGGATGCCTCAGGGCCCCCGTCACATGGCCGTAGACACGTGGCAGATGCGCGAGGTATCCGGGCTTGCCGCGCGCCCGCGCCAGACGCCGGAAGACGCCCATGATCCGCAGGTTGCGCTGGAACACGAGAGCCGCGCATTGGGTGGCGAACCGGTCGTGACCCAGGCCCAAGGCACCCGCATAGCGCGCCGTCAGCTCCGCCTGCCCCTCCCGGCCCATATCCCGCCGCGCGTCATGCGTCAGCGAGGTCAGGTCATAGCCGGGGGGCGCCATAACCGCGTCCTGAAAGTCCAAGAGCCCGACCCGCGCCAGCCCCGCGCGCTCCGGCAGCCAGATCAGGTTTTCCGCATGGAAATCGCGCAAGGCCGGCACCAGGGGATCGGTGAAGATACGGGCAAATTCCGCCTCCATCGCGGCCAGCGCCGCCTCCGCCCCCTCGGGCAGGGCAATCGCGGTCATCCGCGCCATCACGTCCGGTGTCAGGCGATTGACCGGCCAGGGCCCACGGGTTGCCAGATGCGCCAGCACATCCACCGCCACCCGGTTCGGGCCTTGCGCGTCCGGCAGATCCGCGAAGGTCTCCGCGCCGAGGTCTTCCAGCAACATCAGCCCGCTGTCCGGGGACGCCTCCAGCACGTCCGGCGCGGACAATCCCGCCGCGCGCAACCGCCCCGCGATGTTCTGAAACGCGTCGAACGCCGCGCGCTCCTGCGGCGGGGCGATCATCAGGACCGCGCTGTCCCTGCCCCGGTGCAATCGCTCATACCGGCGCGTGGAGGCATCGCCCGCCAGAGGCTCCCGCTGCGCATCGCCCCATCCGGCGCGGGCCAGAAACGCCTCGACGCTCATCCCGGCACAACCCCGGCCAGCCGCGCCTGCCACGGATCGGGGCGGGCGCTGCGCAGCGTGACCATGCGCCCCTCGCCCGCCATCGTGAAATGCAGCCAGAGCGCCGCCTCGGGCATTTCATCTGCGAACCGGTCGGGCCATTCGATGAGGCAGAGCGCGGTCTCGAACGCCTCGGTCAGGCCCAACTCGTCCATCTCCTGCGCATCGCTCAGCCGGTAGAGATCGCTGTGCCAGATCTCCAGCCCGCCCGCCTGATAGGTCTGCACCAGCGTGAAGGTGGGCGATGGCACATCCTCGGGCTCCGTCAACCGCGCCTGGATCAGGGCCCGCGCGAAATGGGTCTTGCCCGCGCCCAGATCGCCCATCAGGCAGAGGCAATCGCCCGGTCCCAGATGCGGGGCCAGCCGCTGGGCAAGGGCGCTGGTCGCCTCGGCATCGGGCAGGCGCATCGTGCCAAGATCGAAGAGGGGGGAGGGATCGCTCATGGCGGCGACTTTAGCGCAGGTGCGCGCCGCCGCAACCGGATGCGAGGGGTCAGCCTGCCGAAACCGCCTTGACCGGCGCCTCGACCAGGGCGGGGTGATCCTGCGCCTCCACGGCATCGAACGCCACCAGGGTCGCGCCACCCTTCAACGGTGAAACGCGAGCCCGCAACATGCGTCCATCGCTCAGCGTCAGGGTCTCGCACCACGGGCTGCGATCGGAATAGCCGCCGACGAAATTGCGGATCTCGCCCCAGAGCGGGGTCGGCACGCTTTGGTCGGACCAGGCGCGGGTGGCATCGGTGACGCTGACCGGGGCCGCGCCCGTCGCCGCGCCCCAGAGCGCGTCATAGGCGGTGTTGCGCAGGGTCAGCTGGCCATCGGCGGAAAACACCGCCAACGCCTCTTCGCTTTCATCCATGACCGCCTGGTAGGTCTCCAGGTCGCCGCGAAACTGGCGTGTCAGCGACACTTCCGAGGTGATGTCCTGGAACATGAAGGCCACCGCGCCATCGGCATGGGGCCGCCCGATCACGCGGTAGGTCTGGCCCGTGGGCAGGGTCCACATGTCCTGGTAGGTGCCATCGCGCGCGGCCTGTTCCAGCTCGGCCAGCTCCGCGCGCCAGGCGTGGTAATTCTTGGGCTCCGGCATGCGCTGGTGTTCGCGCAGCTGGTCGAGGAAGGAAAACAGGTCGGGCCGCGTCGACAGCCATTCGGTCGAGAGGGTGGACAGCGTCACCAGCGCCGGGTTGAACAGCACCAGCTTGCGCCGCTGATCGAAGATCGCCAGCCCGATGGGCAGATGCGCGAAGGTGCGCGACAGGGTCTGCACGAATTCGCGCAGCGAGGTTTCCGCCGCGACCAGCTGGTCGATGGGCCGTGCCGTGAACAACACGCCCACCCCCTGGTCGGTCATCGAGATGTCGAACCAGCGCGGCAGCGGTTGGCCCGCGATCTCCAGCGAGCAGCGCCGCACGCGACCCTCCTCGGGTGGCGGCGTGGTGTGCGGGTCGAAGATCGGCTTGATCGGCCAGACCAGCGCGCCGGCGCTGTCATCGACCTCCTCCAGCAAGGTGTAATAGGCGGCATTGGCCCAGGTGATCTGCCCGTCCGGCCCCGCGCGCCACATCACCGCGCTGCAATGGTCCATCGCGGTGCGCAGCAGGTCAACCTCATGCTCCAGCGCGTCCAGACCCGCCTGGTCGATGCTGCGGCGGGCGCGGCGGGCATCCAGCGCCGAGACCGAGATCACGCATTGATCCTCTTCCCGGCGGCCCGTGATCGACAGGCTGTCATCGCCGATCTTGCCGATCAGCACGAAGCCCTCGCCGCGTTCGCGCAGCCGGTTCATCCGCGCCACCGCGTCCGCGTTCAGCCCCGCAAGGCAATCGGCCAGGTCCTTCCACGCGCCGACCCGGTCGTCGGGGTCGTGCAGAAAGGCGTCCTCCTCCTCGATGTCGGACAGGAGGTAGCCATCGCGGAACCGGTAATCGCGCGGCAGGTCGACACCTTGCAGCATCACATGGCCGCGCCCCGAGGCAGAGGCCATCCAACTCGCGGCAAAAACGGCGAACCCCGCCGCGGCGATGCTGGTGCCCGCCAGGAACATCAGCGTAAGAGGATCGGAAAACAGCATTCAGGCCCACCCGTGACGAATTGACATGAATTGAACAGGCAAATGGTTAAGGGGGGGTTAAGCGGGAAACCGCCGATTAACACCGAGTGGCGCCTTTGCCTCGGCGTCCCCGATCTGGATCGCGGCGGCGGGCCAGGTCACCTCGACCATCGCGCCGCGCCGCGCGCCGCTTTCCTCGTCCAGCAGGAAGGGATCGCGGGCGTTGCGGAAACTGACCGTCGCGCCCGAGCGCTCCAGCAGCGTCTTGGCGATGAAGAGGCCCAGGCCCATCCCCTCATAGCCCGGCCTGCGGCTCTGCTCGCGCCCCGACCGCCGCCGCCGCAGGAACGGATCGCCGAGCCGCCCGATCAGGTCGGTCGGGTAGCCCTCGCCGTCATCGACGATCTTCAGGCGGATATGGCCATCGCCCCAGGCCCCGTCGATCCAGACATCGGATTTCGCGAAATCGACCGCGTTCTGCACCAGGTTGCGCAGCCCGTGGATGATCTCGGGGCGGCGGAAGATCACCGGCTGTTCGGCCTCGCCTTCGACCGGCTCGAAGGCGAAATGCAGCGCGACGCCGCGATCTTCATGCGGCTCGGCGGCCTCGTGCATCACCGCCCCCAAAGGCGCCGATCGCATGTGCAGGTCGTCCTTCCCGGCCCGCCCCATGTCGCGCAGGATATCGCGGCAGCGGTCGGCCTGCTGGCGGATCAGGCGGGCATCCTCGGCCAGTTCGGGGTTGCCCTCCAACTCCTCGGCCAGTTCGGTCGAGACCAGCTTGATCGTGGCCAGGGGCGTGCCCAGCTCATGCGCGGCGGCGGCCACGACGCCCCCCAGATCGGTCAGCTTCTGTTCGCGCGCCAGCGCCTCCTGCGTCGCCAGAAGCGCCTCGTTCATGGTCTGCACCTCCTGCGCCACGCGGCGGGCATAGACCGACAGGAAGACGATGCCGATCACGATCGAGATCCAGAACCCCAGCAGGATCTGGCGCGGCTGCGCCAGCACGGTGCCATCCATCTGCCTGAGCGGGATGTGGTAGAACGCCACCAGCGTGATCATCGCCACCGACATGACCCCCAGGATCACGGTCGAACGCAGCGTCAGCGCGGTGGCCGAGATCGTCACCGGGGCCAGGATCAGAAGCGCGAAGGGGTTGTTTAGCCCGCCGGTCAGGAACAGCAGGAAAGACAGCTGCGTCATGTCGAAGATCAGCGTCAGCATGGCATCGACATCGCGCAGCCGCTGGCTTGGCGGAAACACCGTCATCGCGATCATGTTCGACAGGACCGAGGCCCCGATGGCCAGGAAACACAGGCCCAGCTCGATCCGCAGCCCCAGGAAGAAACTGGCCACCACCACGGTGACGGTCTGGCCCAGGATCGCCAGCCAGCGCAGCATCAGAAGCGTCCGCAGCCGCACCCAGCCGTTGCGCAGATCCTGCGTCACCGGCGGCGGGGAAGACTCGGTCAGGAGGGCCATGCGCGGATGGGGCCTTTTTGTCGCGGAATACCAGACGTGAATTGATAGCCGGGGAAATATGGGGGATCAACGGTGCGCCTGCCGTCCGCCCGAAAGTCTGTCCGATGTCCCGTCTTTACGCGATCAGCGCCCTTGCCCTCATCGCCGCCCTCATCGGCGGGATCGGGGCCTATATCCTGTGGGGCAACCTCAATGGCCGGGACGATCCCTTCGCCCAGTGCCGCGCCACCCGCGTGGCGGGCGGGGCGGGCGATATCGGCGGGCCGTTCGAACTGGTCTCGGAAACCGGCGAGACGGTGACCGAGGCAGAGGTGATCACCGAGCCGGTGCTGATCTATTTCGGCTACACCTTCTGCCCCGATATCTGCCCCCTCGACGTCTCGCGCAACGCCATCGCGACGGAGATATTGGAGGAGCGCGGCCAGATGATCACGCCGGTCTTCATCACCGTGGACCCCGCCCGCGACGACGTGGCCCGCGTGGCCGAGTTCACCGGCAACATGCACCCGCGCATGATCGGGCTGACAGGATCGGAGGACCAGGTCGCCGCCGCCTCGCGCGCCTATCGCACCTATTACAACCGCCATGACGCCGAGGGGGACGAATTCTACCTCGTCGATCACTCGACCTTCTCCTACCTGGTGCTGCCCGAACACGGCTTCGTCGAATTCTTCCGCCGCGACACCAGCCCCGAGGAGATGGCCGACCGCATCGCCTGTTTCATCGACGCGGCCTCATAGGCGAACAGCACCGCCCTTGGTCCGGCTCACGGTCCGATGGCCCTGATCCGGTTGTTGCGCGCATTGTGCTCAAGCTCGACCAGACCCAGAAGCTCCATGGTCGGTGCGACATAGTTCGCAAATCTCCCCCGGTAGCCCTTGCGCAGACCGTAATAGCCCCCGACCGGATTGTCGGGGGATCGCGCCCAGGCTTCCAACGTCCCCTCGGTCACCGGTTTGCCCTCATCCGCATTTCCCAGGGGCATCCAATCGCCATGCTCCTTCAGCATCCCATGCGCGTCCTGCAATGCCCGGACCTTATAGGACAATCGTGTCTTGCCCACTTGCACCACCAATGCCGGGGGATCCTGGTCCTCGTCTTTCCAGACCTGAAATTCCGACGTCTGCGGTGGCGTCTTCAGAATCCAGGGGTCTTCCGCAGTGCCCGATCCGTAGGTTACATCATTCATTGCGATTCCACCTTTTCCTTGAGTGTTTGAGAGAAGTTTTCGAAACTGGGCGTGAGATCGGGGATGGATTTCGCGATAAGCGGGGACAAGGGCCCGGAAAAGACCTCGCGCATGGCAAATTGCGTCCCGCCCGTCATTTGCGACAGGTCGAAGGACCGCGTGCCGGTGAAAAGCCCGAGCGGCATCCCGCCGCGCCACACCATCCGTCCGGGGGCATCGAATTCGGTGACGGTCAGCGCGAATGCCCTGTCGGGGGCCACCTCCGACCAGAGCATCAAGCGCGCCCCGGGCCGAATCTCGCCCTCCAGCCTGAGAATGCCGAACGGTGCGGGGTCGCGTGGAACCTCTTGCGTCAGCACGCGCCAGACGCTCTCGCGCGGTGCGTCGATCCGAATCGTTGTCTCGTATGTCTTCACGCTCACCCCCCCTGTTGACGAAAACACATCTAACCGGAGTAATATGACATCTCCTGTCATGTTCGAGACATTCGATGCGCGCCGCCAGATTGCTGCAACTCCTGCTCCTCCTCCAGAACCGGGGCCGCCTGACATCGGCACAACTTGCGTCTGAACTGGAAGTGTCCAGCCGAACGATCCTGCGCGATGTCGATGCGATGACGGAGGCCGGCCTGCCGATCATCGTGTATCAGGGGAACCAGGGCGGCATCGAGCTTGGCTTCAACTACCGAACGCGATTGACGGGTCTCGCGCAGGACGAGGCCGAGGCGCTTGGTCTTATCCTGGCCGCGCCCAGTCCCCTGGTCTCTGCCCTTGGCGCCGAGGACGCGGCGCGGCGGGCGCGCGCAAAGCTTGTCGAAAGCCTGCCGGACAAGTCGAGGGCTGCGGCGAAAAGAATGTCGGAGACGTTCACGGTAACCGGTGACGGGAGGCAACACGACCCCCGCATCAAGGCGATGGCGCACGCGGTGCGGAACCGGCTGAAGGTCAGGCTGCGGTTTTCGACATTGGGTGAGATCGCGATCCATCCAACGGCGATGCGACTCGACGGCGCGGATTGGGCCGTCCGCGATGGACGGGTGGACCATTGGGTGCCGCTGTCCGATTGGGGGCGGGTCAATGTCTCCGCGCTGCAATTCTGATCGGCGCCCCCCCCGGGGCGAGCGGCGGCCCGCCCTCGGGCCGCACACGCGCTCGGTCGACCGAGCGCGTCCCCGCTCAGCCCGCCAGTTTCGCCGTCACCTCGACCAGCCGCTGCGCCTGGAAGGCCACCGAGCGCTTGCCGGTCTCGTCGAACCCGCCGGCCGGAGTCGAATAGCCGTAGGGGTTGCCGCCATCCTCGAATTTCAGCGGATCGGCATAGCCCGGCGGCACGATGATGCAGCCCCAGTGCATCGCGCTCACATAGAGGGACCACAGCGTCGTTTCGTGCCCGCCATGCAGGGTCTGCGCGCTGGTCGTGGCGCTGATGGTCTTGTTCACCAGCTTGCCCTCCTGCCAGAGCCCGCCCAGCGTGTCGATGAAGGCGCGCACCTGGCTTGGCATGTTGCCATAGCGGGTGGGGGCCGAGATGAAATATCCGTCGGCCCAGACCATGTCGTCATGGGAAACCTCTTGGATGTCCTGCATCTTGTCCAGCTGCGCGGCCCAGGCCTCCTGGCCCTGCACGACCTCGTCGGGGGCGGTTTCGGCGAAGCGGCGCAGGCGCACCTCGGCGCCCGCCGCCTCGGCGGCCTTTTGCGCCTCCAGCGCCATGGCGTGATTGGTGCCATAGGTTGTGTAGAAGATGATCGCGATCTTTGGCGTGCTCATCGGGTCGCTCCTTTTTTCTGTAGCGTCGGATGGATGTCCCATGCACTGGAAAATAGGCCCCCGCACCGGTCCGTCAAAGGAGCCGAACCGAACAGCGCCTGTGCGCATCCCCACAGCGCGCGGCGGCCCCGCCCTCGGGCCGCACCTGCGCGCGGTCGACCGAGCGCCGCCCGCCTCGAATTGACCTCGCCCGCGCAACCCGTCTAAGTAGGTGAAACGCACCGCGAGAGGGAACGCATATGGCATCTGAACGCAGTCTGAGGGATATCGGCCCCGACAAGTCCCTGCTTCTGGTCGATGATGACGAGCCCTTCCTGCGTCGCCTGGAACGCGCCATGGAAAAGCGCGGCTTCGAGGTCGAGGCGGCAGGCTCCGTCGCCGCGGGCAAGGCCATCGCCACCGCCCGTCCGCCCGCCTATGCGGTGATCGACCTGCGGCTTGAGGATGGCAACGGGCTCGACGTGGTCGAAGTGCTGCGCGAAAAACGCCCCGACGCCCGCATCGTGGTGCTGACCGGCTATGGGGCCATTGCCACCGCCGTCGCCGCCGTCAAGATCGGCGCCACCGACTACCTGTCGAAACCCGCCGACGCCAATGACGTGACCGCGGCCCTCCTGGCCGAGCCACAGGAAATGCCGCCGCCGCCCGAGAACCCGATGTCGGCCGATCGCGTCCGCTGGGAGCATATCCAGCGCGTCTATGAGCTCTGCGACCGCAACGTGAGCGAGACCGCGCGCCGCCTCAACATGCACCGGCGCACCCTGCAACGCATCCTCGCCAAGCGCAGCCCGCGATGAGGGCGCTGGCGCTGGTCCTGGCGCTCGCCGCCTGCACCACGGCACCCGGCGGCCCGATCCCGCAATCGGCCGGCCTGACGCCGGATGCGCGTGGCCTGCAACCGGCAGGCACCGACCTGCGGATAGATTTCGGCCGCGCCGAACCCGGCGTCATCGCCACCGTGTCGCGGCTTCTGGGGTCCGACCCGTCCCGGATCGTGACCCAACCCGAATGTGGCGCGGGCCCGGTGCGCGCGGCAAGTTGGCCCGGTGGCCTCACGCTGAATTTCCAGGAGGGCGATTTCCGTGGCTGGGTCGTCGATGCCCCCGGCCAACCCGTCGCGGGCGGCTTGCAGGTGGGGCAGATGCCGCCGGACCTGCCGCTGCAATTCACCTCGCTCGGGCGGGAATTCTCGCAAGCCGGCGTCTTCGGCCTGGTCGAGGATGCGGGCCGCGTCACTACGCTGTGGTCCGGGACCACCTGTTTCTTCCGCTGAGGGCTTACCCCTCCGGCGTCACCGGGATCCGCAGCCGAAAGACCGTCCTCGCCGCATCCGATGCGGCACTGATCTCGCCGTCATGCGCCCGCGCGATTTCGGCGGCGATATAGAGGCCCAGCCCAAGCCCCTGCAACGACTCGCTGCGCGTCGCGCGGTTGAACGGCTCGAACAGATGGGCGCGGATCTCCTCCGGTATCGGCTTGCCCTCATTCGCCACCGTCAGTTCAAAATCGCCATCCACGGCCCCTGCCCCGACCACGATCGGCCTGTTGCGCGACCCATGCGTGACCGCGTTCGCCACCAGGTTGGACAACAGCTGGTCCAGACGATCCGGATCGCAGGTCACCGCGCCCTCATGGCGATAATCCAGCGTGATTTCGCGGCCCGGATGGGCCAGGCGAATCTCGTCGATCACACGCTCGAACCGGTCCTGCAGATCACTGACGGGGTTCCTGTCCACCGGGATGCCGCCGCCCAGGCTGGCGCGGGCGAAATCCATCGTCACGTCGATCAGATGCGCCATGCGGGTCGCACTGGCCCCGATCGAGGCCAGCATCTGCGCGGCCTTGTCGCTCTGCGGCTCGCGCGCCGCGATGCGCACCGCCGAGCCGATCGAGGCCAGCGGGTTGCGCAGGTCATGGCTCAGGATCGCGACGAACTGCTCGCGCAGCCGCGCCTCGTCCTCGCTCGATTTCAGCCGCCGCGCCCGCTCCTTGTCGCGGGTGATGTCGCGCGCGCTGCATACGAAGATGTCGCCCTCGGGCACCGCGACCCAGGACAGCCAGCGATAGCCGCCCTGCTTGCAGCGATACCGGTTCTCGAAATGCAGCGCGGGATTGCCGGCCTTCAGGCTGTCGAAGATGGCGCGCGTCCGGTCCAGATCATCGGGATGCAGGAAATCCGAGAACACCATGCTGCGAATCTCCGCCTCGGGCCAGCCGAGGACGGTCTGCCAGGCCGGGTTGGTTTCCACGAAAACCCCCGCCTGATCGACGATGCCCAGCAAATCGGGCGACACCCGCCAGGTGCGGCTGTGCGTTGTCTCGTGCGCTGACAACGAACCTTCCCCTGCAATACCGTCCTTACAATACGCGGGCAGTATTCCCAAATCCGCGCGTCATGGCAAGCAGTTGACAAATCCGCGCGCGCCTCAATCCTGGGTGCCCAGCCAGTCCAGGAACACCTTGACCTTGGCCGCATCCGCCCCGCGAGGGGTGAGGATGTAATAGCCCAGGCCCCGGTTGTCATCGACCTCGTCCCACAGCACCACCAGGTTGCCCGCCTTCAGGTCGCGTTCCACCACCGCGCGCGGGTGCATCGACACGCCCGCGCCCGCGCGGCTGGCCGCCAGCACCAGGTTGTTGCCCTCCAGCTCCGTCCGGCGCAGCGCGTCCGCGTCCAGCCCCTTGTCGACCAGCCAGCTGTCGACCTCGCCATAGGAGCGGTCGATCAGCCAGGGCATCCGCGCCAGGATCGCGGGGGCCTCCGGGTCGGCGGGGTCATAGCCCTCGGGCAGGCGCGCGGCCACCTCCGGATGCGCCACGATCACCGTATCGGCGGGCGTCAGCAGCGTCACCTCCAGCCCCGGCCAGTCGCCGCGCCCGTAACGGATCGCCAGGTCATGCCCCTCGCGGCGCAGATCATGCACCCGGTTGTCGGCGGCGATGGTGATGGGAATATCGGGCCGCTCGACCCAGAACCGCGCGATCCGCGGCATCAGCCAGTTTTCCGCGAATGTCACCGTCGTGGTCAGCGAGATCGGCCCCTCGCCGCGCGATTGCCTCAGCGCCCTTACCCCCGCCGCGATCTCCGAGAACCCGGCCTCCAGGTCATGCGCGAACCGGCGACCCGCGGGCGTCGGCACCATGTTGCGCCCTTGCCGCTCCATCAGGGTCTCGCCGAACTCATCCTCCAGCGCGCGCACATGCTGCGCAATCGCGGCATGGGTCACATTGAGCGCCCGCGCCGCACCCGAAAAGCTTTCCAGCCGCGCCGCCGCCTCGAAGGCGCGCAGGGCGGACAGTGAAGGAATATCCCGCCAATCCATATCTGTTACCTCAGCTTACATATGGAATTTATTGCTGAGTCGCCCCGGCGGCGCAAGTCACCTATCTGGATTGTATCAGCCAACCGGAAAGGACCACCCCCATGTTCTCGATCTTCTCCCGCAGCTTCACCACAGCGTCCCGCCTCAACGGTTGGGACATCCCCGAGGAAGAGCGCCGCCAGACGCAGGCCATGATCAACCGCCGCGAAGTCGCGCGCGACCGTGCCGCCCATCTGCGGGCCACGCTGGAAGAGAGCCGCCTGCGCTAGAAGTCAGACTTTCAGCACATGGCAAAGACTCTTACCGAGATACCAAGAAAATAGCGCCCGCCAATACCCGGCGGGCGCATTGCCTTTCACGTCAGGCGTTTTCCACGGTGATCCGGTCCTCGGGCACATCGTGATCCTTCAGAATGCCCTGGATCGCTTCGACCATTGGCGGCGGCCCGCAGACATAGAAACGCTGATCGAACCCCTCCAGATGCGTCTCGAGAAATTCCGCGTCGATCATGCCGCATTCCAGCCCCTCGACCTTCTCCTGCGTCAGGGTAAAGAGCGTCTCCAGCCCCGTCATCTCCTCCCATTCGTCGCGCAGGATGATGTCGCGTTCCTCCTTGTTGGAGAAGATCAGGCGGCAGCCCTGCAATTCGCCCCGCCGCGCGCGGTCGCGCAGGATGGCGATGAAGGGCGTGACGCCCGCGCCGCCCGCGATGAAGACACCCGGACCGCTATCGGTGATCGCGCCCCAGGCGTCGCCGATGATCACGCGGTCGCCGGGGATCAGCTTGGCGATCTGCTCGGTCATCCCCTCATGCTCGGGATAGGTCTTGATGGTAAACTCCAGATGCGGCGCGTCCGGCAGGCTGGTCATGGTGAAGGGATGCTTGTCCTCGCGCCAGCCGTCCCGGTCCAGCCGCATCAGCGTCGCCTGGCCGGGCTCGAACTCGAACCCCTCGGGCTTGTCAAAGCGCAGCCGGTAGGTGTCGTGGGTGACGGGAAAGATGGTCTCCAGGGTCAGGGTGTGGGTCATGGCAAGGCTCCTTCTGCTGTCTCCGTTCAGTGTCCCTAGATCTGCCCCAGCAACGCCTCGTGCCGCGCCACGAACTCGGCGCGCGCTTCCGCGGGCGGGCGCAGGTGCAGGCTCAGATCGCGCGTCAGCTCCGGGTCGGGGCGGCCGAAAAACCGCGTCGCCTCGGCCTCCGAGAACCCCGCCAGTTGCACCGCCTCCAGCCAGGCCGAGACCTTGTCGGCCCGCTTGATCCGCGCCTTGACCGCCTTTGGCAGGGCGGCGGGCAGGCCGAAACGCAGGTGAATCGCCGCGCTCAACCGCGCGTCCAACTCGCCGTATCCCGGCCCCACGGCGGCCTTGACCGGGCTAATCATGTCGCCGATCACATATTCCGGCGCGTCATGCAGCAGGGCCGCCAGCCGCCATTTCACAGGCCCCCCGGGCGCGATGCGGGCGTGAATATCCTCGACCAGCAGCGAATGTTCCGCCACCGAATAGGGCCAGTCGCCCCGCGTCTGCCCGTTCCAGCGCGCGACAAAGGCGAGGCCATGGGCAATATCCTCGATCTCGATATCCACCGGTGTCGGGTCCAGCAGGTCCAGCCTGCGCCCCGACAGCATCCTCTGCCAGGCTCTCGCCATCTGTTTCGCCATGCGTCCCTCACGATCCCGCGCCAGTCTGCGCAGGACCGTTAAAGAGCATTCGGCCCCCGGGTTTCAACGCCCAACCTAATCGGTCTGGATCTCGACCCCCGGATCGCCCGGCTCAAGCGTCCCCTGCGGCGCGCTCACGCCCGCATCGGGCAGCTCGATCGGGGCCGACCCTTCTTCGCTTTCGGCCGCATCCTCGGGGTTGAACAGGCCAGCCAGCCAATAGAGCATCATGACGCCGACAAGCAGCACGACCACCCCCATGACAACCAGGGGGAATTTGTGGCGACGTTTCTGTTTTTCCAGGTTCGTGTCGGGTGGGGCCATGATGCGTCTCCTTTTCTCTTGCGAGGGAAAACGGCGCGCGGGCGGGATTTGTTCCGGGTCGCGCTCCGGCGCGGGGGAGATTTTGCTTGGTGACAGGCCGGTCGCGCGGCTAGGCTCGGGGCGTTAACACATTTTGAAGGATTGGATTCATGAGCAAGGAAGACCGGGATACCCCCGAAAACGCCCCCGCCCGCAAGGACCAGAGCGCCAAGGGCCCCGCCGCGCGGCAGGGCAGCATGGCCGACAAGGGCGGCAGCCCCACCGGACCCGCCCAGGGCGGCAAATCCGGCAGCAAGTAGACCTGACCACACACCAGCGCATCGGGGCGCGCGCCAGCCATGGTCGCGCGCCCCGATCCATGTCTGCCCGACCGCCATTGCCCGCCCCCGACCCGCCTGCTATGTCGCGCGCAAATGGAGGCTCACATGACCGATTACACCGTCAAGGACATTTCACTGGCCGACTATGGCCGCAAGGAACTGGACATCGCCGAGACCGAGATGCCGGGCCTCATGGCCCTGCGCGAGGAATACGGCGATCAGAAGCCCCTCAAGGGCGCCCGCATCGTCGGTTCCCTGCACATGACGATCCAGACCGCCGTTCTGATCGAAACGCTGGTCGATCTCGGCGCCGATGTGCGGTGGGCCTCGTGCAACATCTTCTCGACCCAGGACCACGCGGCGGCGGCCATCGCCAAGGCCGGTATCCCCGTCTTCGCCATCAAGGGCCAGACGCTGGAGGAGCACTGGGATTACCTCGACAAATCCTTCCAGTTCGAGGACGGCGCCAACATGATCCTGGACGATGGCGGCGACGCGACCCTCTACGTCCTGCTTGGCGCGCGCATCGAGGCGGGCGAGGAATTTGGCGTCCCCACCTCGGAAGAGGAAGAGGTCATCCAGGCCCAGATCAGGAAACGCATGGCGCAATCCCCCGGCTGGTTCACCCGCACCCGCGACGCGATCAAGGGCGTCTCCGAGGAGACCACCACCGGCGTCCACCGCCTCTATGATCTGCAAAAGAAAGGCACACTCCCTTTCCCCGCGATCAACGTGAATGACTCCGTCACCAAATCCAAGTTCGACAACAAATATGGCTGCAAGGAATCGCTGGTGGATGGCATCCGCCGCGCCACCGACACCATGATGGCCGGCAAGGTCGCCGTGGTCTGCGGCTATGGCGATGTCGGCAAGGGCTCGGCGGCGTCCCTGCGCGGTGCCGGTGCCCGCGTCAAGGTGACCGAGGCCGACCCGATCTGCGCGCTGCAAGCGGCGATGGACGGCTTCGAGGTCGTGCTGCTGGAAGACGTGCTGTCGTCAGCGGACATCTTCATCACCACCACCGGCAACAAGGACGTGATCCGCATCGAGCATATGCGCCAGATGAAGGACATGGCCATCGTCGGCAATATCGGCCATTTCGACAACGAGATCCAGGTCGCCGCCCTCAAGAACCACAAATGGACCAATATCAAGGACCAGGTGGACATGATCGAGATGCCGTCGGGCAACCGCCTGATCCTGCTCTCCGAGGGGCGCCTCCTGAACCTCGGCAACGCCACCGGCCATCCCAGCTTCGTCATGTCGGCCAGCTTCACCAACCAGGTGCTGGCGCAAATGGAGCTCTGGCAGCGCGGCGACCAGTACGAGAACCGCGTCTACATCCTGCCCAAGAAACTCGACGAGAAAGTCGCCCGCCTGCACCTGGCCAAGATCGGCGTCAAACTGACCCAACTGGACCAGGCCCAGGCCGACTATATCGGCGTGCCGGTGGACGGACCCTTCAAGCCGGAGCATTACCGGTATTGAGGGGGAGGATTGGGCCTGGTTGGAACGCTTTTGTACCCTAATCCTAAGAGGGAGTAGTTGAATCTTAACCCCACCCATGTTACATCACTTACAGACAGGAAACTGTCGGCGACCCGTCATGCCGCGTGCAGGACGAGCGTTGCGGTGACCCGAACCTCAAAAGGTTCGGTTGCAAGCCGCTCCTAAAAACCGCCTCATCGGGCGGTTTTTCTGATTTATAGCACCATGATACCAAAGTATTCGTGCAGTCCCTTCGCATTCTCTTCGCCCCTGTGAATCCACATACGTGAGTAAGCTACGGCATCGGCAAGTTGCAGCAGACGCGACGCAGCTGAATCAATCTGCACAACCGCGTCCACAGCCTTGAAGCGACCGTCATTGTCAGCAGCGTAACCGATAATCCTTTGGCACTCAGGGTCGCTGTTGTGGTGGTTGCGATCTAAAACAAGCTCGACGTTTCCGATTCCGCGTCCACCGATTTGGTGTAATTTACGAAACTGGCCAACTGCGACCTTGACAGTTTCGATGACGTTGTTCGCGTAGATTGCCGCCGGCGTACCCTGCGTGACTGTGCCGAGACGGTTCATCATGACGATACCTTGAGGTCTGTCAGAGGTGGCGCGGCAAATCTGAACAGTTGAGTTAGGTGGATTTTCCGCTCCTGATCCGGCAGCGTTGCCGAGACGAAGGAGCGAAGATGACCAAACGACCCAGACGGAACCACAGCCCTGCATTCAAGGCGAAGGTCGC